>CAZXRU010000013.1:0-95079 GCA_964643345.1 uncultured Fluviicola sp. | reverse complement strand
GACTTAATACTACTATGCGCATTATTCTACTTTTTCTTGTACTGTTTATCTCGAAATTAGGCTTTTCTCAGGGGCAACCGTGGGTGGGGAATAACGCTGTTTGGCTGTTTCATTCTGAATCTTCAGGTTTTCTCGTAGCAGGGTATAGGATACACAAAACAGGCAACGTGATTAGGGGCTCACACCTGTGCGATGAGCTGCTAACTTATGAGTATGATCTTACGGTGAATCCTTTGGATTCCGTTATTATTGACACAAATTACACGTGCCTGTCGGTGTCAGGAGATTCCATCATGTATGAACAGGACGGTGTGTTTCGAGTGTTGTATGATTTTAGCAAACTAGTAGGAGATTCCACTTTGTACCATGTTAATTCTGTGGTTCCAACTTTTAATAACTGCAATGACTCCTCCTACGCTATTATTGCTTCCAATGAGATAGTTAATATAGATGGAGTAAATTATAGAGCTCAACAGATTTTTCCAACTACTAATCATAATGCGTACAATTTAATGTGGACTGTTAATGAGAGATTTGGGGCCATGGATTATGGCTTTTTGTTTCCTGCAAAAAACAACTATTGTTGGGGGCCAGAGTTCAATCTTGACTATGTTTTTCATTGTTTTTCGGACGACAACCTTGTCTACGATCTGGACTGTGATTTCTTATCAACTTTAGGGCTTGGTAAGAATGATTTAAACAATCTCAGTGTTTTTCCAAATCCATTTACTAGTACGATTCATTTAAGCGGTGTAAATGAAAATGGTGCATTTGTGCACCTCACTGACAATTTAGGGACAGTGCTGTTTAAAGGAACTACCCAAGAACTCGAAACTTATAACGCAGAAAACCTCAGTGCTGGATCTTATCGGTTACTCATTACACTAGAGGATGGGCATTCATTAATAAAACAACTTGTGAAACTCTAACGGCTGATAAATTAATTCCCCCACCACATTCCTACTCATTCGTGGTTGCTAACATCAAATAATCATTATTTTTGTACAGCAAAATTTCATTATGGGAAGCGCCGAAAATAGATTAACCGTGGGAGGCAAAGTAAAAAGCTACATGGTTTTCACGAAATTCAGGTTATCAGCGTTGGTGATCGTCTCGGCATTATCAGGTTATTTATTTGTTGGCGGAAGAGATGGATTGGAGTTAACATACCTCCTCGTAGGTGGTTTATTGGTCACAGCAGCATCCAACGGTTCTAACCAAATTTGGGAAAGAGAATACGATATTTTGATGAAGCGCACATTAAATCGTCCGCTTCCAACTGGAAAAATGTCGCTCGCAGAAGCATATACTATTGTTATCGTCTGCCTAATCGTCGGGACTTATTTACTTTATTTGCTCAACATTTACTCCGCACTTCTTGGTTTACTTGCTTTTGTCTCGTACGTATTTATGTACACTCCCATGAAACGAAAGTCGCCTTGGGCTGTGTTTGTCGGAGCAATTCCAGGAGCCATTCCGCCCATGTTAGGAGCAATTGCTTACACAGGTGATTTCGGATTGGTACCCGGTGTATTGTTCTTTGTTCAATTTACATGGCAGTTTCCTCATTTTTGGGCAATTGCGTGGGTTTCTCACGATGATTACAAAGCAGGTGGATTTTCATTACTTCCCTCTAAACATGGAAAATCAAAAAATTCAGCATTTCAAATCGTTGTCTATTCACTTGCGTTAATTCCATTTAGTTTATTGCCATGGATGATGGGTATGACAGGAATCTATTCTTTTTTCATCGCATTGATCTTGGGCGTTTGGTTTTTTTATTACGCGTTTCGCTTGTTTTTAACATGTGATGACAAAGACGCACGAAAACTCATGTTTGCCTCATTTATTTACCTTCCTATTATTCAATTCGTGTACGTTTTTGATAGCGTAGATGAAATGATTTATAAATTAATTAACTTGTAATTATGAACGACATTCTTCCGTCAGACGACAATAAAGAACAGATCGAAAAAGCGAAAAAGAATTTAGCATACGTTGGAATGCTCAGTGTTGCCATGTTGTTTGCAGGGTTGACTTCGGGCTACATTGTTTCAATGGGAGATTCTTTCTGGTTGAAAATTGGTTTACCGACCCCGTTTTGGATTAGTACTGGGATTATCATCGCCAGCAGTATTGTCTTTCAATTGGCAGTTTCGTTTGCGAAAAAGGGAAATACAGGTGCGCTAAAGACTTCGATTTCGTTGGTACTTGTCCTTGGAATTAGCTTTATCTATTTTCAGTTCAAAGGATACGGTGAATTGGTGGACAGTGGAATTCACGCTTCTTCCAACCATATCATTGTAACCGATGGAAAATACGGCGATTATTTTGAGGTCAAATACAAAGGTGATTTTATTGAAATCAATGGAAATGATTTTTTGCTGAAGGGTAAAAAAATGAAAGCGGATGAACTGGCGGCGTATCAAAAATTTATGTCACAGTTCTTGGTGTTGGATGAGAAGAAACCCTTTAAAGTGAACCAATACGGAAAAGATTTCATTTTGTACTTTCAAAATACTCCGTTGATTGTAAAGAATGGCGTTTTGCAAACCGAAGAAGGAGAAGAATTAAAGTTTTTGGACAATGCACGATTGAGAGATTTGGCAGTCAACGTACAAGATTTACGTGGCGATTTCTTCGCAAAAGGAACACTTGGCAAGGACTTCCACATTTATTACAAAGGAAAGGAGTTGACCTACAAAGATCGCCAGTTGCAACTCGACGGTAAAAAATTGGACAGTTATTTACAGGTAAAATCGATGTCATCGGCCGACACAGCATCATCGTACTTATATATCATAACTTTTGTCCATTTACTACATATTTTGGTGACTTTGATTTTTGTCGTAAAACTTGTAATTCGTTCATTTACAGGAGCTATTAATCAACAAAATAACATTAGCATTCGCGTCGGATCAATTTTCTGGCACTTTTTGGGTGTTTTGTGGATCTATTTATTACTATTTTTACTTTTTATTCATTAAACTTGCAAATAAAATTTTTTACAAATGGCTGGACACGCTACTAAAGAAATTGATGCTAAAACACTGTGGGGAGGGAAAATTTCCCCGTTTAGCACAAGCTACGGAAAGTTAATGATGTGGTTCTTCCTTGTCTCTGATGCATTGACTTTTGGGGGATTACTGGTATCTTACGGATTTACCAGACACGATTATTTAGGTTCTTGGCCTATCGGTGAGGAAACGTTTAATTCGATGCCTTTCTTGGGAAGCGGATACCCACTTTTGTACGTGGCGTTAATGACGTTTATTCTTATCGTTTCGTCGGTAACAATGGTTTTGGCTGTTGAAGCTGGACATCGAATGGATAAAAAAGGTGTTGTCAAGTGGATGATTGCTACCATTATTGGTGGTTTCTTCTTCGTTGGATCACAAGCGTGGGAATGGTCTCACTTTATTCACGGTTCTAAATTTGGAAAAGTTGAATTAGCTGACGGTTCACTTGCAATCGTTAAAGGTACCTTCGGTGAAATTGAAAACTTCAGAGTTGAAGAGGCTGGAAGTCACCATAAGAAAGGAGATGTTATTACAGACGACTTGATGCATGAGTACCAGCACGCAGTGGCTTTGGGACATGTTGAAAATGGATTTATTCATTTACACGATGGATCAAAAGCAAAAATTGCAAAGAAAGCGAACGAAGATTTACAGTTGGTTGTAAAAGAAAAAGGTGGAAAATACGCTATCGGTGCTGTTATCGAAGGTGATGAAGCCATTGCAATGTATGAGGGTATTGTTAACTCAGGAGAAGCTGGTCGCGTTGTTTACGGTGCTAACCTTCAACAAAACGAATACGGTCCACAACAATACGGACAGTTTTTCTTCTTCATTACTGGATTCCACGGATTCCACGTATTTTCAGGGGTAATCATCAATATTTTAATTTTGTTTGGTGTACTTCGCGGTGTTTATCACAAACGAGGACACTATGAAATGGTAGAAAAAACTGGACTTTACTGGCACTTTGTCGATTTAGTTTGGGTATTCGTATTTACATTCTTCTACTTGGTTTAATTAAAAGATTCAAAAACATCTATTATGGAAAGAGACGATATTATAGAATATTCTTTGGATGCACATCATAGCGAAGAAGCGGGAGTTAAAATTCGTAAGAAAATTATTTTTGTTACAGTATTGCTTACTGCAATCACCATTGTTGAGGTTGTACTAGGAGCACTAATTAAACAAGATTCAGCTGCATGGCCAGTCGTGAAATGGTCTTTCATTATTATGACTCTTATAAAAGCAGGTTACATTGTTTTAGTATTTATGCACCTTGGAGATGAAAGAAAGGCGTTGAAGTATTCAATCTTAGTTCCTTATTTTATTTTCATTATCTACTTGATCTTTATTCTCCTTGTTGAAGGCACAGCCGTTGGAGAAACGTTAAGAATTTACGGTAGTTAACACATTATTATGGCTGTAAAAAGTACTGCCGGACGAACAAGAAAATGGCTAGCGTTGTTTATTTTGTTCGGTCCGGCTTTTATTTTGTTGTTCATCGCTACCCGAGGCTGTAACCATAAGTTCTTGGAACTAGACGATTATGGTAAAGTCGTGGACTATTCATTCATTGACGCTGGTGGAGTAAAACGCACGGCAGAAGATTTTAGCGACAAAGTTGTAATCATTAATACCCTGCAACCAACTTGTCCCGACAGTTGCGCGATTTCTTTTTGGCATTTGGATCAACTGATCTACCAACATGTGCGCAAGAACAAGAAAAAGCTAGGTTCTGTGCGCATCATTTCTTTCGTAACTGATGGAGAGGGAAAACCACTCAGTGATTTATCTTCGGTGAATGACATGCTGTACGATAATGTGGAAGGCTATGATCCAGAAATTTGGTACGTGGCTTCAGGCGATGCACGAGCTATTTTTGATATGCGCCACAATGGGGAGGAGTTGAGTCAAACAGGAGAAGAATATTTTGGAGGTGAGGCCTACCAAGAACTACAATTGTTAGTGGATACTAAGAACCATTTACGAATGGTGCTAAAAGGTAATTCCGAAGGAATGATCCGCAGAATGAAAGAGCACATGGCGTTGTTGAGAAAACAGTACGATAAGCAGCAAGCAGATGAAGAGAAGAAGAAATAGTTTTTTTCTAGCAATCCTTGTTTTGAGTGCTGTTGCATGTACTGAGGAGAAAGAAGGGTTAATTCTACCTATTTTGGGAGAACGTGACGTTGACTACAAAATGGTCGATGGCAAAGAAGTCGCTGATACAATTTACCATGTTGTTCCTGAGTTTTCGTATATCAATCAGGACTCTCTGCGAATTGAATCAACCGATTTGAAGGATAAAGTTTGGGTGGTGGATTTCTTTTTTACACACTGTCCTACGATCTGTCCACCAATGACTTCTCAAATGAAACGTTTGCACGACGCAACGCAAGATTTATCCGAAAAGGTGCAGTACTTGAGCTTTTCCATCGATCCAAGAAGAGATACACCAAGTCGATTGAGAGAGTACATGGGAATGTATGAAATTAAGACCTCCAACTGGCATTTTATGACAGGGGATGAAGAGGAAACACATCTGTTAGCGAAAGAGTTTTTTAATGGAGCCGAACGCGATGAGGATGCCGATGGTGGATTTGGTCACACTGACTATTTTGCGTTGGTTGATACCAAAGGACATGTGCGTGGAATTTACAGAGGAACAGATGTTGACCAGGTAGATTCGCTGCAAAACGATTTACGCAAATTATTAGAACATGAGTACAACTTTACAGGATCCAAATAAATTAAAACAAGCAAAGATTGGAATTTATGCTTTGTCCATAGTAGTTCCTTTAGTCGTAGCTGTGTTGTTCGGTGTTAAAATCGAAGGAGTTGATTTATCATTTTTACCCGCTATTTACGCAACCATCAATGGAATAACAGCTGTGACTTTGGTTGTAGCGTTGATTGCCATTAAGAAAAAGAATCAGTCACTGCATAGAGCATTGATTCGCTTTTCATTGTTGCTTTCATTACTGTTTTTAGCGCTTTACGTGGCGTATCACATGACTTCTGATCCGACAGAGTATCTCGGCGATTACGCAACTGTTTACTACGCTATTTTGATTTCGCACATCCTTTTGAGTGTAGCCGTTATTCCAATTGTCCTTTTCACGTATCTTTTTGCTTGGCAAGGAAACTTTGAACGTCATAAAAAATGGACACGTTTCGCTTGGCCTATCTGGTTTTATGTCGCTACGACAGGTGTGATTGTGTATTTGATGATTTCGCCGTTTTACGCGAAGTAATCATTTTACTTATACCCACTAAAATCAAACTCTTGAATTGCAATTTCTGGAACTTGACCATCTTGTCCGCGCATTCCGGTTAATCCGTTAACTCCTGTTCTACCTTTGATTCCCGCTGCTTGACCGACTTGTGGTTTTCCAGGTAACCCAGGTTTACCCATTTCACCCGCTTTTCCAGCACTTCCTGCTGACATGTTAAACGCGATTTTTGATTCCAGTTCTGCGGCATTCGCATGCAGAAAAAGTACAATGGAACCAGCGTTTCCACCGTTTCCTCCACTTCCACCGTTTCCAGCATTCCCACCGTGACCTGGTCGTATTGATTTGTCTCCATCCAGTTCCCCATCTTTTCCATTGCTTCCGTCTCCACCATTGCCACCACTGCCGCCATCACCTCCAGAAATGTCGAACAGAATTGTACCTGGACTTCGACTTACATATCTCCATTCTTCTTTTGTTTGGATATTTTGAACATAGATGAAATAATCGCTTCCTTCTTTCCAAACGTATGCGATGTAGTCACCTGCAGGACTTCCATGTTGTCCATTAGCACCATCTTCACCATCCTTTCCATCTCTAAGCACTAACGGTCTACTTCTGTTAGTTTGATTGGCTCCTGCTTCTCCATCAGCTCCGCTTCCATCAATACGTAAATCTCCGCGCAAGTTAAGTTGAATGGAATCCGAAATAACCAACACCTCTTCTTTGTTTACATAGGTATATGAAAGACGAACAAAATAGTCATCAAAAGAAGTGGGATGCTTTACAATTTCAAATGTTTTACCCCGTTGAACGACATCATTGGAAGCAATTTTCAAATGTATATTATTTGTTATGTCAATTTCTTCACCGTCCGTGGTAATTGCCTTTATTTTCCCTTCAATCTTACCGCCATAATTCAAAGGCAATACAGGATTATGCTCCAAATAGATTGTTCTGATTGTAGTAATGTCAATTTTTTTTACAGATCCGCAAGAAATTAAAACGAAAAGGACGAGAATAATAGTAGAGATTTTAGCCACAATGAATGTTTTTTGGACAAAGTTAAAAAAATTATCTTCCCTGCCAGAAGAGCAGATTGCTGGGGTTCATTTTATAAACTTGTGATTAACGTTATTAAAGCCCTGAAAGGGTGAAATCTATCAACGATGGACTTTAGTCCATCGTTGGAAAACAGAAAAGGACGTAGCCCTGAAGGGGTGGAATATAAAATGGGACAAGTTACATCGCTCGTAAAAACCTACATATCGTTTTTGCAGTGTCTCGCCCGCCTGAGGCGGGCTAGAAGGATTTCCCTATATTTTAACATCGGGCTGCGCCCAATGTTAAAATATATCGCCCCTTCAGGGCTGTTGATAGTTTCTTGATAGTATTTAATACTGAACTGACTTGTCCTAAAAATAGGGTTACACAAAAAAGGGTAAAAATTACCCCTATTGCTTTGCAATTTAACGCTAATTCATCTATTTCTTCGCAGCCTTTTCTATCACCGCCCAAGCAACCTTTGCTGTGGTATCCCAAGAAAAAAGTTGACTTCGTTCCAGTCCTTTTCTGCGCAGTATCGCTTGCAGTTCAGTGTCGAATGCAAGCAAGGTTAACTTCTCAGTGATGTCGTTTACGTTCATTGGATCGCAATACAAGACAGCATCGCCACCAACTTCGGGAAGAGAAGTTAAATTCCCCGATAAAATTGGTGTCCCACAGCGCATAGCTTCAACAAGTGGAATTCCAAATCCCTCGAAATAGGGAACAAACGTAAAAATATCTGCCGCCGCCATTACTTTTGCCAGTTCATCTAGCGCCAAATGCCCCGTAAATTTAATGTCTTGCTGAACCTTAGCGGATAATTTCAATGCATCAAATGATTTAGAAAATAATGCTTCACCTACAATTAGAAGCCGATGTTCACTTGTAGGATGATTGTTTTTAAACTGCTCAAAGGCTTGAATTAATCGATGCACGTTCTTTCGAGGATGGATAGCACCAACGAATAAAAAATAGGGCTTACCGTCAGAATACTTCTGTTCGATTTCTTTCTTCGCGTTCGCATCAATGGGTTGAAATACTTCTGAGGCGCCATTCCAAGCGACGGTAATTTTATCAGGTGAAATTCCGTACGTGTCACAAATATCCTGTTTTGAATACTCTGAAACCGTTAGAATGTGTTTTGCCTTTTTAGCGAATTTGGGAAAATAGTGACAAAGATAGTTTCGCAATCGTTTTGGTACATCCAACGGATTATGTTCGAAGTTGATATCGTGAATAACGTTTACCTGAGGCACATCACTTTTCAACGACAAGTAACCGTCGGGTGAAAAATAGACATCAATTTTATATTTTTTCAGCGCTTTACGCACTGAAATTTCGTTCCAAATGTAGAATAGAATTGGATGTCGCGCTGGTGGATTTAAAACAACAGGTGTTACGTTTTTTCCAAAAATGAATTTTTCATCAAATGCACGGTCAAAAAAGAACACAAATTCCTGTTCTGGGTGCTGCTCAACAAGTCGTTTAGTCACTTCATAGGTGTACCAGCCAAACCCCTCCATTTTATTGGAAAGCAAAAACCGAGTATTGACCGCTATTCTCATTAAAACTGGTGGATGTAATTGGTCTTTTTCTCTTGACCTATCGTCGTTTCTCCACCGTGCCCACAATAAACTACAGTAGTATCTGGAAGTTTAAACATCGTATTGAAAATACTGTCTTTCAAGGTGTCCATATCACCACCTGGTAAATCAACCCGTCCAAAACTGCCTGCGAAAAGAACATCTCCATTAATCACAAAACCTTGTTCGGCATTGTAATAGACAACATGTCCAACCGAATGTCCAGGCGTAAATAGCACGTCAAATGTTATCCCGTCAAAGTTCAATTGCTCACCACCGTTCAAAATCTTGTTTGGTTCAGAGGGCGGTGTATATCCTGGAAATCCATACACATGTGCATAATTTGGAACCGCATAGAGCGTTGGTAAATCTTCTTTATGGATGTAAAAATCAATGTCAAATTGTGAAAGCACAAAGGCACAACCAAGAACATGATCGATATGCGCATGTGTCAACAAAAGTGCGACAGGAGTTAAATTATTGGAGGAAATATAATCGAGTAATTCAGTCTGCTCAGACTTTTCATAACAACCCGGATCAATTATTACACACGACCTTGAGTTATGCACGATGTACGTATTTTCTTGAAAAGGATTAAAGCAAAATTTTTGGACAGTCACACTCATTACTTACGAACTTTAGCACAAAAATAGAATGTTTTTAAGAATGATATCATTTAGGCATTGTTTTTGACGAAATCTATTCATTATATTTGAAAAAAAATAGACATATGAAGTACGTAGTAATAGCAATTATCGGCATTCTTTTAACTAGTTGTGGTGCTCGTGTACCTTATACAAATGAAATCCGAGACGAATTCGGTTTGGATTCTGAAAAAACAATCAAAAAAGTCCAGTTTTTGACTTCCTCGACAATTATTTTTGAAAAGAATAAAAAGTCAGGAAATGTAGGTACGAATGAAGATGGAACTTTGGTTGAATCTTCAAGTAATACACAAGACAGAGTAATTATTCCCGCTGGAACAAAATGTGTTTTTGAAAGTTACGGTGAGGGAGGAGCTTTAGTGCTAAGATTCGAAGTTGGGGTTGGAAAAACAATCACTTTTGCGATGCGTGATAATTCTGTAAATGGAAAATATTACCTAGTCGCAGACTGGAACAACGGTGCGGCAAGAGGAACTGTTTCCTATGGAAATGAACTGTACACCGCTACACAGGCAAGCGCTACAGCTTACTTGCAAGTAATCCGTAAGAAACTTCAGAAAACGAAGCGTAAAGATCGCGTTGTAAAAGGAATGAAAGTGTAGTAGCGAAAGAAGCTAAATTTATTTAAAGGCAAAAATGACGTCGTGGCAACATGAACTGATTTTTTGCCTTTTTTCGTATCATTCAACGTCAATTGTGATGTTCTCAATCGTTTCGATTGATTTTTTTGGTTGGTGCTTGTCGGGTCGCTGCGAAAAGAAGATCGATAAGAGAACCACTAACAAGACAATGTAGAAGACAATCCGAAGCAAATACATCTTCGAAACAGGCGAGGAGGTATATTTTTTAAAATCAATCTTACGTTCTTCTTCCATACCTTAAAATTAATTCATTTCTCTTACCTTTGAACAATGAACGATTCAAAATACATATTAGTAACGGGAGGAGCTGGATACATCGGCTCTCATACTGTTGTTGAACTATATGAAAATGGATTTATCCCAGTAATTGTTGATGACTTCCGAAACTCGCATCTTTCTGTCATTGACGGGTTAAAGAAAATCACACATGAAGACATCATTTACCGCAAAATTGACGTGTGCAATTTTAAGGAGTTTGAAAATGTGTTTATCGAGTTTTCATTTGTTGGAATTATTCACTTTGCAGCCTACAAAGCGGTCGGTGAATCTGTTCAGGAACCAATCAAATATTACCGTAACAACCTAGTTGGACTTCTGAATTGTTTAGAACTGGCCCAGACATATAAGGTTCATAATATCGTATTTTCTTCATCTTGCACGGTGTATGGTGAACCAAAAGGAGTAAACGTGGTGACAGAAAATACTTCTGTGCAACCAGCAAACTCTCCCTATGGAAACACGAAACAGATTGGAGAAGAAATCATAAACGATGTGATCCAAAGTGGTTCCGAATTGAAAATTTTAAAACTGCGCTACTTTAATCCCATTGGTGCACACGATACGGGACTAATTGGCGAACTCCCCATTGGGAAACCGAACAACCTATTGCCCTATGTAACGCAAACAGCCATAGGTAAGCTTGAAAAACTGACGGTTTTCGGAAATGATTACTCCACCCAAGACGGTACCTGCGTGCGCGATTACGTGCATGTCTGCGATGTTGCGAATGCGCATGTCAAAGGGTTAGAATGGCTGATGAAGCAAAACCCAAACATGACAGATACGGTGAATATTGGTACAGGAAAGGGAACCAGTGTTTTAGAAATAATTCATATTTTCGAAAAAATTTCGGAACAACAGCTGAATTGGGAATTTGGAAACAGAAGAGAGGGTGATGTCCCCGAGATTTACGCTGATGTTACAAAGGCAGAACAATTGTTAGATTGGAAAGCAAAAAGAAATGTGAAAGATGCCATTTTCGATGCATGGAATTGGGAGTTAAAAAGAAATAATGATTAAGTATATAATTGCGCTGATAACCTGCCTTTTGTTCACAGAAGCTAATGCCCAATACGACGGAAAGGGTAGGGATGAAATTTCGCGTTTTCGTCCTGGAGCATTCTGGTTTTATACAGGTGTGCGACCTGGAAGCGAGGGTAAACCCCGTAAATATGATCGACTGATTTTCGACCTGACTTACAACGATTGGTTAGGAGATAGAGACCTTTTTAAGAACCACTGGGCGTCTCTTGGACTGAATACGAATGTGATGTTTGATATTCCGCTTTCCAAAGGAAATACAGTAGCATTTGCAATTGGTGTTTCTCATCAGTTTACAACTATTCGACATAATGCGCATCTTGTTTCAGATCAGGTAGAAAAGACGACTACTTTTTATCAAAAAGATCCAAACGATGTTTTTTCACGTAGTTCACTGACAGGAAATAGTTTCTCTATGCCAATTGAACTTCGATTCAGAAATGCAAGTTGGAAACACTTTAAATTCCACGTGGGAGGTAAAATTGGTTACCAGGCGACCATGAACTCCAAATACCGCGTTCACTCCAACGGTCACACGAAAATTATCAAAAGCAACGAGTTTTACGACGTAAATCGACTTATTTATTCAGCACATGTGCGCATTGGGATGAGAAATTGGGCGCTTTTTGCGAGTTATAATTTCAATACACTTTTCTCTAATAAACAGAGTACACAGTTGAATCTAGTACAGATGGGATTGAGCTTGTCACTTTATTAAGCTGATCGAATGTTTATTGACACACACACACATCTTTTTGTAGACGAGTTTAACGAAGACAGAAATCTTGTTGTCCAACGAGCAATAGATGCTGGGGTTGAGATGATGTTATTGCCGAACATTGATGTCGATACCGTTGAAGCGATGGATCAGTTGGCACAAGCGTTTCCGAAAAATTGTTTTCCCATGATGGGACTTCATCCCGGTTCTGTGGACGATACGTGGGAAAGTAAACTTGAAACGATTCGCACCCATTTGTTTTCGGGAAAATACGTTGCCGTGGGTGAAATTGGAATGGATCTGTACTGGGATAAAACACACATCGAAGCGCAAAAGAAAGTATTCCGAACGCATATCGAATGGGCGAAGGAGTTGAAATTGCCGATTGTCATCCACGCACGCGAAGCGTTTCAGGAGATTTTTGAGATTGTAGAGGAACTAAACGATGAACGTTTAACAGGTGTATTTCACTGTTTCACAGGAACAGCTGATGATGCAGCAAAGATTATTGGATACGGGGGATTTAAATTAGGATTGGGCGGCGTACTGACCTATAAAAACGCCAAACTCGACGAATCACTTAAAAACGTTCCGTTGGAGTACATTGTTCTTGAAACAGATTCGCCTTATCTTCCCCCAGTTCCACATCGTGGGAAGCGCAATGAAAGTGCATATCTGTTGCACATTGCTGAGAAATTGGCTGAAATTTATGGATGTTCGCTGAAGCAAATCGAAGAACAAACGACAAAAAATGCAGTTGAATTGTTTCAACTTGATAAATAAGGGAGATGAATCAGAAAGCGAACATACTTGTCATATACACAGGAGGAACCATCGGAATGATGAAAGATCCTGAAACGGCGCAACTAAAAAGCGTTGATTTCAATCTGATTTACAACCATGTTCCTGAATTGAAACGCTTGAACGTTGATTTAGAAACGATCAGTTTTGAGCACCCAATTGATTCCTCGGAAATTGGTGTGGAAAATTGGAAAGCATTAGCCACGATTATTCTCGATCGCTATGCCCAATTTGACGGTTTTGTCGTGTTGCACGGTTCAGATACAATGGCATATTCAGCATCAGCACTAAGTTTCATGTTCGATGGTTTGAAGAAACCTATTATTTTCACGGGGTCACAACTACCCATTGGAACCATTCGCACCGACGGTAAAGAAAACTTGATTACTGCTATTGAGATTGCCGCAGCGAAAAATAAAAATGGAGCTCCATTGATTCAAGAAGTTGCGGTCTACTTTGATTATCAACTTTTCAGAGGAAACCGTTGCACCAAAGATTCAGCCGAAAATTTTGAAGCGTTTCGTTCACCGAACTTCGTTCCACTGGGTGTCGCTGGTGTGCACATTGTCTACAATGAGGACAAATTTTACCAAACGAAAAGTCAAGATCTTACTGTCAATATGGACATCAACACAAAGGTCGTTCTGTTGAAGCTTTACCCAGGAATTGATTTTGAGTTGTACAAAGGACTTTTTGACCCAAACAACGTCAGCGCAGTAATCCTTGAAACATTTGGTGCTGGGAACGCACCCACATCGCCAGTTTTCAAAAGATTGTTGAGCGATTTTATTGGAAACGGTGGAATTGTACTCAACATCACTCAGTGCAATTCTGGGAGCGTTAAACAAGGTATGTATGCCACAAGTGCAGTGTTTAACGATCTAGGTGTTATCAGTGGAAGGGATATGACAACTGAAGCGGCCGTAACAAAACTTATGGTAACATTGAATTCACCGAATACCAAAGAACTTTTAACCGATAATTTAAGAGGGGAGTTGACACTGAATTAGGAATACCTTATGCGAATGGATGTCCCATTTTCTTCTGAAGAATGAATTGTTAAATTGGCACCCATTTCCTGTGTTCGAACTTCAATATTTTGTAAACCGTATCCCTTCTTTACAGTAGCTTTATCAAATCCTTTTCCATCATCAATGATCGCGACTTCATTGGGACCAATTTGAATGAAAATTTTAGTACAATTCGCATATTTAAAGGCATTACTGCTAGATTCTTGAATTATTCTAAATAAGTGCAGAGCGATTGCCGGTGAAATTTCTGCATCCAGGTCTTTTCCAATGATGTCAATTTGGATGGAGCTGTCCGAAAAAACGCGCTCACAGTATTCCTTTACTTTAGTAACGAGTTCATCTAGCCTAATTACTTCTTTATGAATCGACCAAATGGTTTCTCGTAAAACTAAATTGGCATTTCTAGAAATCGCGCTCAATTCTTCTAATTCGAGTTTTTCAGCGTCGTTGGTTGATTTAAAAGATTTGGCATCTACTTTTGAAGTAATCATCATTAACTCTGCTCCTAGGTTATCGTGTAAATCACGGGCGATGCGAATTCTTTCTCGTTCTAAATTTTTCAAGTTTTGAAGTTCTGCACTTCTTTTTTCAGATCGTTTCCGTTGATTAATGTACCACACAATAACGATTAACAGAAAGATGGAAACACTTGCAATTAACAACCAAATTGTTACATTCTTTGTTTTTATTTTTTCTTGTGCCAGCTCTAGCTCCTTTTGTTCTGTATCGTATTTGACTTGCATATCCGCAAGTGCTTTGGTGCTTTTATCATTGTATATAGAATCCATATTTTCGACGTACAATTGAAAATACTGTTCAGCCTCTTCGTAATTTCCCTTTAAATTTTCTAGACGAGTTAAGAATTTATAAGCATGTCGAATATTATAGTAAGATTGCATTTCTAATGCCAAATCCAACCCCTCTTTTAACATTTTCTCGGCCTTTTCATAATCTTTTTTATCGGTATAACAATTTCCAAGGTTTACTAAAACCAACGAAATTCCCCCCTTTGTATTTGCCTCTCTATAGTACTTTAAAGCAAGTTCATAATATTCAATCGCTGCATTCAAATTCTTTGCGTCTCTTTCAATTACTCCCAACCCTTGATAAACGCCAGCTTTATGTTCTACCATTTGAAGTTCTTCTAATAAAGGCAAAACATCGAAGTATTCTTTCTTTGATTCCTCTGTTCTTTTAAGTGCTCTTAAGCTATTCGCTTTATTTAATCGAGCAATCGACTCGGCCTGAGGATTATTGTGTTTTTTTGCTTCGTTCACAGAGAGCGTATGGTATTTTAAACCTTTTTCGGGGTTGTTAATGCGGTCATAGATATTGCCGATGTTCGTATACACCTGGCCAAAATACTGAGTTACATTTTGCTGTTTAAAGTATTTTAAGGACTCAAAATGCGCGTTCAAAGATTTATCGTGTATGCCCATTTCATAATAGGTGTTGGCAATCTTATTAAGCGACTTGGCCATTCCAAGCGTATCGTTCAATTGCGTCCGATACTTTAGAGCCTGTCGGTTAAGCAAAAGTGAGGAATCAAGGTTGCCGCTATAAAAATAAGGGATACTCCAATCGTTCCATACGGTTGCCAAAAGTGCAGAATCACCTAATTTTTTAGCTTCTGTTTCTGCCATTTTTCCGTAGCGAACTGCATCAACGTTGTCACTTATCGCTTGGTAATAACAAATATCTAGTAATGTAAGAATTCGTTCTTTACCTTTTTGTTTGGGGTATTTTTTCTTTAATTCCTCAACTTGCGAAACGGAGGAAAAAGACACGAAGAATAGAAGTAGGAGCGATGGTATTTTCAACCGAAAGTTGAGTTCAAAGTATCCCACCTTTTTTTGCTTTTTCAATTGCTTCAATTTTGTTGTGAACTTTCATTTTTTTGTAAATGTTCTCCACATGTTTTCTAGCGGTGCCATAGCTTATGAACAAATTAACGGAGATTTGATCGTAACTTAAACCTTTTGCTACTTGTTCGAGTATTTCTAATTCACGTTTCGTCAGCTCGTAGTCTTCAGTGATTTCTTGCTTTGGAATGCCATTGCGAAGTAAAGATAATGCTTTTTTAGCAATCATAGGACTCATCGGAGCACCTCCTTCCAGCGCTTCGTAAATTGATCGGTGCACCTTTGCTGGGGGCTCATCCTTTAGCATATAACCACTTGCACCTGCCATAATTGCATCAAAAATATTTTGTTCATCATCAAAAACAGTACTCATGATTACTTTGATGTGTGGCCAACGGTTAGCAATTATTTCAGTTGCTTCAACGCCATTCATCAGAGGCATATTTATATCCATAATTACAACGTCAACAGCGTGATTTTTTTCCAAGCGATCTATTAACTCTTTTCCGTTGGAAGAAATATCCGTGACTTTAAATTCTACTCCAAATTCAATCTTTTCCTTAAGAGCCAATGCAAGTTTAGATATGTCTTCTGCTATTAATATTTTGATCATCTTCTTAAATTAATTGTACAATGCAAATATTGCATTTTATGGTGACTTCCAAAATACGCTAAACGACGGATTTTGAATGTCAGTCAATCCGTATCATTTTAAAAAGATTTTATCATTCCATTAGCTATCTCAATTGAATTAGTAATTTAGCGTCCTCAAAAGTAAAAGGAGAGGTGGTCCCGAAGTTTCGGGAAACGCGCGGCCTTATTGAAAGCGTGCAACAATATACGGAGAGGTGGCAGAGTGGCTGAACGCGCACGCTTGGAAAGCGTGTTTACGGAAACGTAACGGGGGTTCGAATCCCCCTCTCTCCGCGAAGAGTCCAACCGAAAGGTTGGACTTTTTAGGTTTAGAGAGGTGAGATGAGAACCCGGGGTTCGACCTGAGGAGGCACGACGAAAGCATGGAGCGCAGCGGAGTAATCCCCTCTCTCGATCCAAAATTAACAAAGAACTTCGCAGTCGGCTAAGCTTTTGTCCTAGATTATTAATTATTGCGAGAGGTCAGATTATGTACCTAGTTGAGAGATGATCCTACCCGATTAATTCAACACCTATTGACTCATTATGCTGATATATAGTGCTGTTTCACATAAATTTGTATTTTTATATAATAATTTGATGATGTTATAAGATCTGTCCTTAAATAATTAGAACACTATGAATCAATTTATCCTAATTTTATTCTTGCTAATTTCTTTTTTATCAATAAGCCAATCACAATTTGAAAATGAGGATGTTACGTTTAATATTCGCCCATATAATAAAACAATAACTGGTGAAGTATTGGATGTTAAAGTGCAGCCCGACGACAAAGTGATAGTTGCTGGTGACTATACTACGAATAATCCTTATAGACAAAACCTATGTAGAATAAATGCGGACAGAACTCTTGATACTTCCTTTGTTGGAGGGTTAAATGTGGACGGTCAAATTAATCAAATTTTACTATTACCTAATGAAAGCATTATTGTAGTCGGTGATTTTGAGTATTTTAATGGTGTTTTTTCCCCAGGCATCATTCGGCTTCTATCTGATGGAACCCCAGATCCTACATTTATGGTAGGACTTGGATGTACATTATCTAATGGAAACAACGCAGAAGTTGTTAATGTCAAAGAGCAAACAAACGGTTGTTTAGTGTTACAAGGTAAATTTGATGAGTTCAATGGTATTGGAAAAAATCTAATGGTAAGATTACTGCCAGATGGCAGCGTAGATAATTCATTTGATATTGGTACCGGGCCAACAGGAGCATCAGAGTTGATCTTCGATTTCGAACTGCATCCTTCTGGTGATATTTATGTTGTTGGATCATTTTTAGGTTTTAGTGGAAATGTTTATAAAGGAATGGTTCGCTTGGACACAAATGGTAATGTGAATAATAACTTTATTAATATTAATGCTTCGATGTATCAATCAATTGCAATTCAAGGTGAAAAAATTATTGCCGCTCAGTACGAACACGATATGATTCGTTGTGATACTCTTGGTTACGTTGATCCAACTTTTAACACTGGAACACTTCCTGTCCATTGGGGAATAACAAGTATAAAAGTACTGGATGATTCAAGTATTTTGTATACAACCAATGGTTATTGGCCAGCACCATATTATCCTGCAGTTATAAAACTTACACCAGATGGACTTTATAATTCTGGAGGTGGTTTTAATTTTCCACCAGATTACACATCAATCCCTATACATGCAGTAGATGTTAATTCGACTGGAGAAATAATTTTTGGCGGTCTATTTGACTATCCTTCAGGAAGTTTTTCAATGGCTGATGGCATTGCTTTTCTTACACCAGATCTTATGCTCCCAACAGGACAAGTTCAAGGTTTAGGTTTGAGAGGGTATGGAGCTGCTACAAATGAAATATTGGACTTAATAGTACTTCATGATGGTAGAATTGTCATTGGTGGTGATTTTTATAAATATAATGATATAGTATCACCTAATTTGGCATTGCTCACAGCAGATGGTTATATGGATACTTCGTTTCATATTGGAGATGGACTGGAAGAATCGAGTGTTATGACGCCAAAGGTCTCCGCGCTATTCGAGCAAACTGATGGCTCTATAATTTTGGCAGGCGTGTTTGACTCATATGATGGAACACCAGTTGATAATATTGTTAAAATATCGCCGGATGGAACTCCTGACTTCAATTATTTTAGTGATTTAAATGTCACTCAAAATGCGGTTGTGAATATAATGAAACGATCAGATGGAAGTATGTTACTTGGAGGTCCTGGCCACTTCACTTCGATAAGTACTGGATTTACTACTAGATGCCTTGCCAGGATTCTTCCTAATGGAGAAATCGATACAAGTTTTTATATTGGTACCTCTGGGGGTGGAATTGAAATAAATGACGTACAACTTGGACCTAATGAAGAGGTATATTTGGGCGGGAAATTCGGTAGTTTTTTGGGGAATCCTTATAAGGACATAGTACGTATTTTACCAAATGGAACAATTGACACAACTTTTCAGACTTCGATTGGTTTCCAAGATCTGACTGGTGGTGCATCCTCACGGGTTTATGAAATACTTCCTTTGCCAAATGGTCAAGTCATTGTTTTAGGATATTTTGATCATTTTAATGGAACTCCAGTAAATGGCATAGTACGATTAAATCATGATGGCTCTATGGATTCAACTTTCGTCACTGATAATGGAATTTTCGTTAGTGGAAGCATTAATGTTCGATGTCACGATAAGCTTCTTCAGCCCGATGGAAAAATATTACTTGGAGGGTTTTTCCCTAATTTAACCCTAAATGGTACAACAGTATCGAATGTAATATGCTTGAATTATGATGGCTCTATTGACAGTATTCAAACACTTTTTCCTGCGACATCGTTCCCAAGTGTAAAAAGTCTGGCTCTCCAACCCGGTGGTAATGTAATTATTGGAAGTAGAAATGCTTTTAATACAACTGAAAATGATTTTGTTGGTCCTAAAGGAGTTTATCGTGTAAAAAGTGACAATTTCGAATCTTTGCTAGATGTTTCTGTACAGACAAATACTTTAGCAACCTGCTCAAATTCTGGGGTTTCAACGATATTGCCAGTTAACGGTGTTCCTCCTTTCCTTTATAGTTGGGATACATTACCTCTAACCACAAACCCTGTATTTAATTATACGACAAGTGGCTTGCATCAAGTCTCAATTGTTGATTCCATTGGAAATTCGGCTTCCACAACCATTTTTCTCAATGGACCAGATACATTAAATACACATGACCTTACAGCTAATTTGGTGGCTTCGACATTTCGTCCAGGCATAGATTCTTATCTCTTTTTAAATGCTTATAATCAATCTTGTGTGCCTGTAGACGGTCAAATTAAACTTAGAATTGACCCCATACTCAATTTCCTTAGTTCATCACCACCACCAACTACCATTTCAGGTGATACATTAGTTTGGAATTTCACCAATATGATTTATGATCCTACTAACTTCACAGCTCAAATCGCTGTTCACACTCCTAGTATTACTCCATTTGGAATTGACGCTAACCTTGATTTAATAATTGAACCAATAGCTGGAGATTTCGATTCTACCGACAATATTAGAAACTATATGTTTCCAATTATTAATAGTTACGATCCGAATGACAAAAAAGTATACCCGATAGGTGAGTGTGTTCCCAATTATGTTGATACAAACCAAAGATTAACCTATACCGTTCGGTTCCAAAACACAGGAAATGCTGAAGCTATTAATATTTATATCCTTGATACTTTGAGTCATCGAATCGATCCAACGTCATTTAAGTTACATGGTTCCAGTCATCCAATGGTGGTAGAATTAGTGAATGATTCCATATTTAAATTCCGTTTTGATGATATTATGCTTGCTGACAGTTCATCAAATGAAATTACCAGTCACGGGTACGTGATTTTTAGTGTCTTGCCTATAGACAACTTATCCTTAGGAGATGAAATAAATAATAGCGTAAGTATTTACTTTGACTTCAACGATCCTATCTACACAAACAAAGTTTTAAACACCATTACTGACGGAAGTCATCATAATAGTGCGGTTTCAATTCAGATGAATGATTGTGATTCATTACAATGGAATGGTCAGTGGTATACTAGTTCTGGAATCTACAGCCAAATTTTATCTAATCAATTTGGATGTGATAGCCTCACGACTATTGATTTGAGTGTTTTGCATTCAACTGATTCAGTATTAAGTTTTATTGAATGCGATAATGTGATAATCAATGGAATTACGTATAACAGCACTGGAACTTATATCCAACAAGAATTGAATTCAATGGGATGTGATAGTACTTTAACGTTAGATGTAAGTATTCTTGAATCAACTTCTGAATCGATTCAACTTACAGGATTAGATTCATTGATAGTAAATGATGTTACATATTATCAATCCGGAGATTATATTCAATTGTTCACTAATAATGTTGGTTGTGATAGCATATTAAATATAGAAGTGCACTTGGATCATACTGGCTTAAGTTCTTTACACTTATTAAATGAATTCACTATTTTTCCGAATCCTGTAAGTTCAGAATTACATATTGAAACAACCTACAACCAAAAATATGAATTTGTACTTTATGATTCAAAAGGTAAGTCTCTAGTCTCAAAAAATGAAATCAATGGAGGAACAATAATTTCAATGGATCCTTTTGAAAGTGGTATTTATTTTCTGGTTATTCAGGTAGCGAATGGTGAGAACCTGATTCGAAAGATTGTAAAATAACACAAATTGTCATTAATTATGGTATAGAATTTAGTTTAGGAGTATTGTTTTTAAACTTTGAAACAAAAAGAATATGCTAGGTATATTCGATGTATTCTACGACAAAAGTGATTCAACATTGGAGCATACGGAATAGATGGAATAATGGTAAATTATTTTTCTGTTTCGAACAAATACATCTTCTCTAATTCAATAATAAGCAGGGAACTGTCTTGAACCTCTCACTTTGGGGATCACGGAGTAATCCCAACACCCTTCACTTTTAACGTTCTTTAGCAACTTTCCAGCGTTATTCCACACGTTCCCTCCAAAAAAATCGTTATATTTTCAGTGTACCGCTTTACTAAGCTCTACAAAAAGACAAAAAGAGTTAAAAAATGTCATTTTACAGAGCACTGGCACAGAAATTGAAATTTTCGATTAAACCAATGAAGGTTTCATCGGTCAAAATAGTTAAGAACAGTAAAAATCAAACGTCATGAAAGCATTTATCTTATTTCTCGGACTTATCGCCTTCTCACTCTCCAGTTTTTCTGCTGCGGCAAATACTAGATTGCCCGGAGCTAATTTGGATTTGAATGCGGTATTAGAATTGTTTAAAAAATCGAAGAATCTCGAAGATTTCGAACGCGAGTTGAATTCGGAAAAATCAAAAGTAAACAACCTCGACCTAAACGATGATGGATTTGTCGATTACATCCGCGTTGTAAATTACTCAAGTGGAAATATTCATTTAGTAACGTTGCAAGTAGCATTTAGTGCTGACGATATCCAGGATGTCGCAGTAATTCATTTGGACAAACCTGATGACAACAAGACTGTAGTTCAAATTGTAGGTGATGAGGCTTTGTACGGACGAGATTATATCATTGAACCTAGAACGGAGTCGGACAGAATGGCTGCGAATGTGAGTCACTGGCCTACGGTACAATACATGTATGGTCCCCAGTATGTAATCTGGGTTTCCCCTTGGCACTACGGGTTCTATCCGCACTGGCACAATCCTTGGCGACCATACCATTGGGATATGTACTACGGATATGTACATCCCTACTATGGTTTCTACCGACCATGTGGATTTTACCGCTCGTACCATGCACATACGTTTTATTACAAGAACAAGAATTATTCGAAAACGTATTACCAAAGTCAAAAGCATATAGCGGCGCAAAGCACTTTGCCCAAGAACAAACAAGCGGCGAAGGTGAGTTCTGTTCCCATGAACACAGGTAAACCTGTGAGACAGGAAGCCACGCCAACGCACAAACCTGTTTCGAAGGAGCGCGATATGGATCGTCCGCAGAGCACTTCACCAGAGCGCACTCCAAGAACGAATCCAACGATGAATAACCCGAACCCGACACCTCGTATGGACACACGTACGTCGCCAAGTCGACCACCGCAGTATAGTCCACCGCCTTCTCAGAATCGAAGTCCACAAGTGAGACCTGCACCAACACCGCAACGTAATCCACAAGTGCGACCAAGTTCACCTCCGCGTGTTACTCCGACAAGGACAACTCCGCAGAGAAGACCATAATACACAAATGATTCCCAGTTTCACTTTTTTTGATGAATCTGGGAATCATTATTATTGCTTTTAGCCTCTCAGATTCCTTTCTAATCAATTAAAATTCCGTTACTTTGCAGTTCTAATTTGTAGAAATGGCGCATAAATCAGGTTTTGTGAATATTGTTGGAAGTCCAAATGTTGGTAAATCAACGTTGATGAATCGTTTGGTGGGAGAAAAACTGTCGATCGTTACATCAAAAGCACAAACGACTCGCCACAGAATTCTAGGAATTGTAAATGATGACGACCATCAAATTGTATTTTCGGACACCCCAGGTGTTGTCAACGCAGCGTATAAGTTGCATGAAAACATGATGGAATATGTCAACGCATCTATATCAGATGCTGATGTTTTGCTTTTTATTACCGATATCAAAGAAACCGAGATGAATCACAAAGAAACTTTGGAGCGCATTCAACGCTTAAAAGTACCTGTTTTGTGTTTGATCAATAAAATGGACCTTTCTGATCAAGAAGCAGTGAAAGAGAAACTGGATTATTGGCAGTCACGTCTACCTAACGCAAATGTTTTTCCAATTTCAGCTTTACACGGTTTTAACATCGATGGTGTTTGGGAAGAAATTTTAAAGAATATTCCAGAGAGTCCACCTTATTTCGATAAGGACGCTATCTCAGATCGTCCTATGCGCTTCTTTATCTCAGAAATGATTCGTGAAAAGATCTTTATTCACTGCAAAAAGGAGATTCCTTATTCATGCCAAGTGGAGATTGAAGAATACCTCGAAGAGGATGATATTGTGCGAATTCGTGCGATTATTATCGTTGAGCGCGATTCTCAGAAGGGAATTATCATTGGAAAAGGTGGTGAAATGCTGAAACGCATCGGAAGAGAAGCGCGCATTGAAATGGAAAAATTTATAGATAAAAAAGTGTTTTTGGAAAGCTTTGTGAAAGTTGATAAGGATTGGAGAGGATCTGCACAAAAACTTAAGAAATACGGATACTAGATTACAAATTACAAATTGCAGATTTCAAATTGAATCCATCTGCAATTTGAAATCTGCAATCTGCAATTGAAAAAAATGAGCAACATAATCGCAATAGTTGGACGTCCCAACGTAGGGAAATCAACCCTTTTTAATCGTTTAACTGAATCGCAAACAGCAATCGTCAAAGAGGTGAGTGGTGTTACGCGCGACAGAATCTATGGTCGTGGTGAGTGGAACGGTGTCGACTTTTCAGTCATTGATACTGGTGGATACGTAAAAGGTTCAGACGATATTTTTGAAGAGGAAATTCGTAAACAAGTAGAAATTGCGATTGACGAAGCGCACGTGATCATTTTCATGCTGGACGTAACGACGGGGATTGTTGATTTGGATGAGGTGGTTGCGCAGCTGTTGAGAAAGGCGAAGAAAAAAGTTTTCATTGTTGCCAACAAGGTTGACAATACCCAACGATTTGGCTTATCGGCTGAATTTTGGTCGCTTGGATTGGGTGAGGTATTTGATCTCTCCGCAGCAAACGGAAGTGGAACGGGCGAATTACTCGATGAGATTGTTAAAGAATTTGATGCAGAGGATTCATCTGTTCGTGTGGGTGATGATTTACCTCATATCGCCGTTATTGGAAAACCAAACGTTGGAAAATCGTCGTTGGTTAATGCGTTGACAGGACAAGAACGAAACATCGTCACCAATATATCTGGAACGACGAGAGACACGATCAACACGCGTTACAACGCTTATGGTTTTGATTTTATGCTGATTGATACAGCGGGAATTCGAAAAAAGGCAAAAGTGACGGAAGATATTGAGTATTACTCAGTTTTAAGATCTGTTCGTGCGATTGAAAATTCGGATGTGTGCATTTTCATGATTGATGCTGAAGAAGGAATTCAAAAGCAAGACCTGAATATTTTTTACATCATCGAGAAGAACTCAAAAGGGGTTGTTGTTTTGGTAAACAAATGGGATTTAGTCGAGAAGGACCACAAAACAATGCTTGCTTACGAAGAGAAAATTAGAGAACAACTGGCACCTTTCAATGATGTGCCAATTATTTTTACTTCTACGGTGACAAAACAGCGGATTCACAAAGCGCTCGAATCTGCGATGGAAGTGTACGAAAATCGTATCCGTAAAATTCCAACATCAGAAATCAATGAGGTGATGTTACCAATTATTGAAGGAACGCCACCACCATCTACGAAAGGAAAATACATCAAGATTAAGTACGTGCAACAGTTGCCGACACATTCTCCTGCATTTGCGTTTTTCTGTAATTTACCACAGTACATTCCAGATAGTTACAAGCGATTTTTGGAGAATCGACTTAGGGATGAATTCCATTTTACAGGAGTTCCGATCAAAATATTTTTCAGGAAGAAATAGACTAGTTCAACTTGAACAGAAAGGGAATCGTCATGTAAACAGGCACCTTTTCACCGTTGTTTTCTCCAGGTGTCCATTTTGGCATCTTTCTGACTATTCGTAGTACTTCTGAATCGAAGTTCTTAGCGCCCTCAACCGAACTTAAAATTTCTGGTCGAGTAAGTGTACCGTCTTTTTCCACAACAAAACGAACGTATACATTTCCCTGTATTCCATTGCGTTTTTCGTAATCAGGGTAGTTTAAATTTTTCTTTATGAATGCAAACATTGCGTCCATTCCACCTTTGTATTCGGGCATTTTTTCTGCAAATTGAAATACGTAACGTTCATTTGAAATGGGTGGGTCGTATGGCTCAATTCCAATTCCTCCAGCGACAGGTACCACGTCTCCAATATAAGTTGGTTTCGGCTCTACCTTTCCTGTTTCGATGGTTGTTGGTTCGCAAGCGACCTTGCCTTTTACTGGACGTTTGATCGTTTTTGTGGTATCCTTCGGAATTGTGTCTTTTGGCACAGGAGGCGCTATTTCTCCCAGTATGTGCTGCTCAACTACGGGAGGAGTTTTAATTGCTCCTTGATCTTGTGCACACGCCGACAAACTAAGGCAAACCAATGCAATAATTAAAAAGGGATTGGGGTTTTTTGACTTTTTCAACGTTTCGATTAAGACAGGAATGTCCTCATGGTGAAAGTCGAATTGATCCCGATTCATTCTACCGCATACCTGATCGTTCGGATTAGAAAGGATGTAGGTGATGATTTCAGCACGGTTCATTTTGGTGAAATCCATTACGCTTTTATTGCAGGAATCGCAATGGCGCGAGATCACACCGATTTTCATTTTGTCCCAATCTTCGTGGCAGGGTTCGTTGATATGTAACTTCATAGCTCAGTTGTTTTTACTGTATACAACAAAGGTTATGAATTGGTTCAATTAGAAAAATGCGCGGACTTCCATTCCTCCCGCATGGATAAATTTACTTTCCTCTGATTTTCTTCCGTTGTACTGAATGGAAAGTTGAAGATTCTTCGAAATGGAGCGCTGATAACCCAAATTCCATGTATAGTTGATTCCAGGTCTCAGTCCCTCTAGCATTTCAAAGCCTAGCGTCGAGTTCTGAATTCCCGTATACGCAATTTGAAGCATTTTTATTCCACCCTGTAAACTTCCTTTTTCCGCTTGATTGAATTTAAACGTGGATCCAATTTCAGCGACTTTGGCGACTTCTCCTCCGAATATTTCTGCGTTGGTTTTTTCTGAGATTCGTCCGTCTAGGGTGACTCTGAACTTGGTGTTGGGTTGGTAAATAAAGCTTGGTTCGATGAAGTAATAACTCAGTTCAAAATCCCTTCCTGAGGTGTAATCTGCTTTAGATTCTTTGTTTCCAACTTTCCCTGAAGTTTTGATGGTGAATTTGCGTCGAATGTTCCAACGCAATGAGATTTGGTTGAATTCATCTGCACGTGAATCAAACCCACTTGCTAACAACGATTTACTTCGAACGTTTTGATAACTGTAATCAGCTCCAAAAATACTGGAAGTTCGATTAAAGAAAAGCGTATTTCGCAAGTTGGACGTGGTAGAAATCAAACTTGGGTCATTGATAACGGTTGCGAATGGGTTAAATGTTTCAGCGCCGTCAAAGATGCTGGTTTTACGATTGATCCTTCCACGAGCCTGATCAGAGAAGCGCGAAAGAAACTTGAGAAACCCTTTTTTAGAAGCCCAAATGCGCTCTGGTCGCCAATAAAGAGATTGATTGTACTCATTGGAATACGTTTTTACGTACTCATCGCTTGGAGTGAACACGCGAATGTACTTGGCTTGATCCACAAACTGTGCGACCTCGAATTCATTCAAATCTTTAATTCCATCATTGTTGTAATCGATCCAAGTGTAAATTCCTTGTCCCGCATTTACTTCGATATAGAGAAATTCACGTTTTAGCTCTAGCCCAGAGCCAATTTCATAAAAAGTAGTGAGTGAAAGCGCTCCTTTGAACAGATTGATTTCGTGTTCAATTCTTCCCAAAAGTGTATTTTCGGGTGCTTGGGTAATCAATATGGAGTCTCTAATTTTTAGTTCACGGTAGCTTGCCACAATGTTTAATTTCTGATTTTTCCAACCATTGAATCGAACTTCGCCACCAACGGAGGTAGCTTTGGCAGCACCTCTTAACCGTGTGCTATCGGAAAGTTGATCGTAACGCTCTCGGTAGAATAACTTGTACTCATTCTTACTGGTGTCACCGTTTGCGATGTAAAATTGATAATCAAAAAATTGATAGCTGTTCGTATTCAAAATATCACTTCGGTAACGGTTCATTTCGTGATCATCTTTATATCCAATTCTAAACCAACCTAATTTCTGAGAGATATCAGCGCGGTGTCGTATAAATTCATTGGTATTGAGAGCATCGCTTGATAAATAACTGAAGTCCCAAACAGCAGCGAACCCTTTTTGATTCCATCGACCGTCAAATGCGCCTCTGAGACCGGTATAATCACTACCAATAAGGAATTGCTGTCCTTCTAAATTGAAATTTCCATAGTTTTTATGGATGAAATTGGTGCTCAACGTTGTCGCCAACTGATTTCCTTCAAATCCTTGATTCCGTGTATTCCAATCACGATCAAACTCTACCGCTCGATATTCTTCAATCGGAGTAAAGTACCGATCGCGGGTTTCAACTTCTAATCCAGTTCGAAGTCGCCATTTAGGAAGGGAATCTTTGGAAAGCGGTAAATCACCAATGAGCTTAGCTCGTCCCCCAAAGCTTCTATCGTCGCGTGCATCAAATTTTGAAAAGGTATTGATATCATTTTTGGTATAGGCTATTTCTGATTCTAGCGTTAAATATTTGGTGAGTTGAGCGTTGACACCCATCGTGACCATTTGTCGCTGCTTCGGGGTGATGATGAGTCGTGATGGTTGATGATCTCCCTGCGATACTCCAGCAACAGGTGGCACCCATTTAAAGACCTTTCCCAATGCATTGTAATTGTTCAGGACATAATCTCCATTTCCAGTGCCCACAAACTCGAAAGTGGCGCTAAAGTTGGCAACTGCAGAATTCACAGAATAAACAAGGACTGAATCGTAACCGAGCGAGTCGGTCAACCGGTACAAGTTCTGATTTTCGAAATAACCCACTGAATCGATACTGGAAATTCGCGCAAGAGAGAGTGTATCACCAATATTGGATAACATTTTTTTCTGTGATGGAGAAAGTTCTTGCTGCAAGGTTTGATTTTTAGCGTCTTGTTCGGAATAGGCATTCAACCAGAAATTAAACTTTTTCGAGGAATAGGTTGTGGATGTTTGAAGCAATGAGCGCGCGTAATTCTGGTCGGAGTACTGAAACTCCACGACAATTCTCGAATCTTTTGTGATTTGATTTCTAGCGGTGAAGGTCACCTCAGAAGTGTTGTAGTCAATCACGTAGTCGAATTCCTGACCGCGTTCCATCAGTTTTCCATCAATGAAGACTTTTTCTGTACCAGAAAGAACAATGATAAAAGGCTCGTTTTCGGATCCTCGCAAGCGGTACGGACCTTGATTCCCTTCAACTCCAGGAATTATTTGTCGTTGAAACTTACCTTTTGAGAGTGCACCGCTGACTTGCGTACTCCACACCTTGTTGGTATCTGCATTCCACTGGTAGTTCACGGTGAGTCCTTGTCCTCGCTTTTTGTACTTCATAAAATATCCCTTCGGCTTATCCAACCAAAAATCCCCAGCGATCAATTTAAATCGGTCGTTGTACACTTGGATGAAAACTTGATCAAACTCGCGCAACTGGTTCGTATTTCCTTCAGGTTGAATAGGTAGATTATCGTCTGAAACCGAAGCCAATAGTTTTAAATTCGGTGCAATTTGTCCTGACAATTCGAGATTTAACGATGAATTAACCCCAAGATCTTGACTATTTCCAAACGTAATACCACGTGAAATACTTCCAGATTTATTAAGTCCCACTCCTCCAAAAATATCAGCATTGGTGTTTTGCGTTCCGATTAAAAACCGTTCTCTAAAACCCTTTTCTTCTGAGTAAACCATGCTTGTGTCTCTTACGGCATATACCTTGGATAAATCCATAGGGAGAACGCGGTATTCAACTTCTAATTCAACGCATTCTGAGTAAATTTGAAGCTCCGAAGCCGCATAGTTGAGGTAGTAATCTTCTAGCGCTAATGCCTGTCCATTGCAACTCACCTTGAAGGAGTTTGGGTAGATACTTAGCGTGTCCAGTTTAATAGGATTTCCGGAGTTGTAGACCTTTTTTTTATGGATATTGGAGGTTTGCGTCATTCCGAAAAAGGGAATCACAAGCAGCAGAAGAACTATAAAACGCCCTGTGTTGAATGACATTATCACGAATGTACAACGTAGAACTTAGAAAAATCGTGTTTTTTGGCGATTAAAGTGGGATTTTCACAAAAAAAATGTTCCACGAATGTTGTATCTTTGAAACTATGAGGCGGTGGGTTTTAGTTTTCATACTATTTTTTGCTTTGGTGGATGCTAATGCACAAGAGTTGAGTCGCGAAGAGAAAGTGGACACTCTTCTGTTTTGTTCGTTTGAGCAATTGGGCACAACTTACAAATGGGGAACCAGTGACCCGTTTGTGAGCTTTGACTGTTCTGGATTTGCCTGCTATGCTTACAGCACGATTGATGTAAACGCACCGAGAAGTTCCAGTGGGTATGCCGATTCAGGAGTAGAGATTCCATTCTCGGAAGCTAGACCGGGCGACTGTATGGTTTTTACAGGAACGGAAGCTGGAAGTACGACTCCAGGTCATGTGGGAATCATCGTTTCAAACGACCAGCGAGGTATCTATTTCATTCATTGTTCAAGTTCAAAGAAACATTATGGTGTTGTCGTAACTCACTATGAGACATCAGGCTATCCAAAGCGATTTCATTCAGTAAGGCGTATGTTTTGATTGTTTTTTGGTGTTAAAAAACGTTAAGCGCCTTCATTTGCAGATGGGTTTGATTTACATTCGTGAAAATCCATTTTAGTGAAAAAGATACGTGTTAACTTCATTCTTGTCTTAGTTATTGTTGCAATGATTGCACTGCTTTTAATACAAGCATTTCAATCTGCTCAAATCTATTACAGGAAATCCAATGAGTTTACGAAGTTATTCTCTACGACCATGGAAAGCATTACGCTCCGTCACGAGAAAGCCGAGGACATGCGCAAGTTCATGCAGTTGGCAAATAAGGATTTTAGCGGTCAGTACAAGGACATTTTAAAGGAAGAATTTCAAAATTTATTGTCGGCACAAGAGTCGATTTCCATTCAAGATACTTCTGTTTTTGAGAACGGCGAAATGGTGAATTATCTCATCATAAAAGGTAAAACGTATGATTCTATTTCTGGATTAACGGCGGAGCAACGAGTTTTGGCGCGAGATGTTCGTCAATTGCGGGATTTGTTTCAGAACAATGCGCACGTCAGCAAGGATTCATTAAAACTGGCGATTCAACTCGATCAACGCGTAATTCAGCAGATTTTTAAAAAGGCTCGCTTCGTAAACGAGATGATGTTAGAGGCTTTTCGAAACAATGTGTACGAAGATCCTTCGAAGCGCTTAACGATTGATTTACTGGACTCCATTATTCAACATGAGTTGAAGGGACATGATTTACCCAGTCAATATGAATTTGTGATAAGCGATGAAAACAACAACCTTGTTAAGTTCGATAAGGCGCCTAGTAATTACGGCTCATCCATAGACACTTCATGGTCACATAAGGCGATGTTGTTCCCTAGCAATCCTTTAGATGAAGACCTGTTCCTACATATTCGATTCCCGCGCCAAGAGTACTTTTTGATTAAACAAATGGGTTTACCACTTGCGATCAGTCTCATTTTGATTCTGATTATTGTAGTAGCAATGGTGTTTATGTTTAGAACAATTCTAACACAAAAGAAATTTTCTGAATTAAAGAATGATTTCATTTCGAACATGACGCACGAGTTTAGAACGCCAATTTCTACCATTTCATTGGCTTGTGAGGCGATGAATGACAAGGACATGATTGGCTCGGATAGCACCAGTGTGCAACCGTATGTAAAAATGATCAACGATGAAAATAATCGTTTGAGTTTGCTCGTTGAGCGGATTTTGCAGAGTGCTTCGTTGGATAAAGGCGATTTAAAACTTCAGTCGGAATCAGTGTTGCTGAATGAGGTCATTCACACGATCGTGCAAAGTGCGGAATTAAGAGTTGGAAGCGCTGGTGGCAAAATCCATCTCGACTTATGTTCCGAATTAATTCACATCAACGGGGATAAAATGCACATTACCAATGCGATCTCTAATTTATTAGACAATTCCATTAAATACAGCAATGGTGCACCAGATATACTTATTACGTTGAAAAGAGAAGGTAAAAAGATTTATTTGAGTGTCGCAGATAAAGGAATTGGGATTAAAAAAGAGCATTTGGACAAAATATTTGATAAATTGTACCGTATTCCAACAGGAAATGTCCACAACGTAAAAGGCTTTGGATTAGGACTGAGCTATGTCAAAGCCATTGCGGAGTTGCATAACTGGGAAATTCAAGTAAAAAGTAAAATTGATCAAGGATCAGTGTTTACATTGATAATTAAAGTTGAAGAGAAATGAAAAACGTAACACGTATACTATTAGCGGAAGATGACATCAATTTGGGTCAACTACTTCATACATTTTTGAAATCAAAAGGATTTGAGGTTTCACTCGCACAGAATGGAAAAATCGCTTTTGAAAAGTTTAATCAGCAGGAATACGACTTTTGTATTTTCGATATCATGATGCCCGAAATGGATGGCTTTACGCTTGCCAAGGAAGTCAGAGAGATTGATAAGAAGGTGCCGATTCTTTTCCTCAGCGCTAAGTCGATGAAGGAAGATAAACTGGAAGGTTTTTCAATTGGTGCAGATGATTATTTGACCAAACCTTTCTCCATGGAAGAACTTTTGGCGCGAATTACGGCGATTTTAAGACGCTCAGAGACAGTATCTGAAGAATCGGAGAACGGTGAAGTACAAGTCGGTAAGATAAAGTACGAGCCAGAATACCGTTTGTTGCACTTAAAAGAAGGTGAAAAGAAACTGACTACCAAAGAGAACCAGTTGCTTCAGTTGTTGGTAAAAAATCAGAATGAAATTCTAGACAGAAACGCTACGTTACGCGCAATTTGGGGAGATGACAACTATTTCAACGGTCGAAGCATGGATGTGTATATCGCGAAGCTAAGAAAGGCGTTGAAAGAGGATCCAGCTATTGAGATTATGAATGTTCATGGAAAGGGGTTTAAGTTGATTGTCAAGTAGCGGATATTAAGATATTAAGACTTCAGGACGTTAAGACTTATTCTATTTGAAACGTCTTCGTCCTTTCGTCAACTCTTATCTTTTCCTAGCTCGCTAGTGACTGGGAACCGTAATACCAACTTGGATGGTAACGTCTCGGACATTGAGCATCGGTCATCGAGATGTCGAAATGCCGAGATATCGAAGTTCACAAACTAATTGATTTTTTCAATCTTTAAATAGCAACGCGTTGAATAACTAGAGCGACTACTTCCAACTTTTGTTAAATTTGCGTCGTTAATTAACAGATGCAGAAAAAGTTTATTTCCAATCTTGCCTTTTTGGTTCTATTGAACCTGTTGGTGAAACCTGTGGCTATATTTGGAATTGATGCTGCTGTTCAGAATGAAGTGGGTGCCGAGAGTTATGGTATTTACTTTTCTCTGCTGAATTTCTCGATGCTCTTCAATATTTTGCTCGATTTTGGCATCAATAACTTCACGACTAAAAACATTGCGCAACATCCTCAAATTGCTTCCAAATACATAGGGAAAATACTCGTTTTCCGCTTGATTCTGTTTGTATTCTACGCCGTGTTCAGCTACTCCATTGCATTTGCATTGAACTGGAACAGTTACGAACTTTATTTGTTAAGCTTTCTAGTGTTAAATCAACTATTGGTGACATTGATCGCCTATGTTAGAAGTCACTTTGGTGGTCTCCTCTTTTTTAAAACAGAAGCGTTTATTGGTGTTTTGGACAGAGTCCTGTTGATCTTTATCTGTGGAGCTGTCCTGTATTTCCCAATGACAGACACTCCCTTTAAAATAGAATGGTTTATCTGGATTCAAACCCTGTGCTACGGGATTACACTGTTCATAGGATTTATATTGCTGTTTGGGAAAATTGGAATACCGAAGTTCAAGTATACGACGGCGTTTTCTATGGTGATTGTTAGAAAAAGCTTTCCGTATGCACTGTTGATTATGCTTATGATGATCTACACACGCGTGGATTCTGTGATGATTGAACGAATGCACGTAAACGGAAAGGCGGAGGCAGGATATTATGCACAAGGATTTCGATTGGTGAATGCGTTTTTTATGTTTGCCATGCTTTTTTCCAATTTGTTGTTTCCGATTTTCTCGAAAATGTTCAAACGAAAAGAAGATACTACTCCGTTGTTTTCAACAGCATCGCGACTATTGATCGGCGGAGCCATTTTGTTGGCGGTGGTGAGTTTTTACAACAGCGAATTTATTCTTGACCTCGTGTACAACGGCGATATTGAAGAAAGTAAGCATGCATTTCAATTACTGATGATCAGCTTTGTTGGCATGTGCGCCACCATTATTTTTGGAACGCTCTTAACAGCAAAGGGAAACATGTTCTTCTTAAATGTGGTAGCGGGAATTGGGATTGGCGTTAATTTCATCATTAACCTCTATCTCATTCCAATCTACGGGGCGACAGGTGCGGCTATTGCGACATGCATAACCCAAACAGTTGTTTCGCTCACGCAATTGATTTACTGTATTCGAGAGTTGAAAATTCAGTTCTCACCGATTTTTCTGGTGCAGTTTGTGCTGTTTTTGACGAGTTTGATTGCCATCAGCTATTATCTGGAAGTGAGTTCATTAGCGCTATTTTTATTATTGTTGCTTTTGACATTCATTTCCATGATCGTTTTTCGATTTATTGACGTCAAATCCATGCGCGCTATCATCAAAAGTACTTCGGAAGAATAATCGAAGTAACTTAAAAATATCCGCAACAAAATAAATTACAAGTTTCACAGTTATTAGATTCGGCTAGAAAAATTAACTTTGACAACTTAAATAAAAAGCTATGATTGAAAACACGAATGAATTCGACCAGGAAAGACAATCCCTCTTGTTGTTCATTTGGGTCAAAAGAAAAGTGATTCTGATTATTACAGCCATTGCCTTCGTTGCATCGATTGTTGTTTCATTGCTTTTAACGCCTATTTTCAAGTCAACAGCTATTGTTTTCCCCGCCGCGACAAGCACAGTATCCTTTTCCGAACAAAGAAATGCGAAAGCATCATCCATGGATTTTGGTGAAGAAGAACAGGCAGAGCAGTTGGTTCAAATTTTACAATCATCACGCATTCGAAATAGAATTGTACAACAGTTTGATTTGATGAATCACTACGAAATTGAACCTGATGATGTCAATAAATATTACAAATTGGGGAAAGAATGGGATAAGCACATCACCTTTCAACGTACGCGTTACGGCTCCATTCAAATTGATGTATTGGACAGAGATCGTGAACTTGCTGCGCAAATAGCAAACAAAATTGTCGATTTGATTGATACCGTGAAGAACGAAATGGTAAGAGAAAGAACGCTTCCTGCGTTTGAGATCAATCAGCGTAAAATGGACATGTTGCAGACTGAGAAAGAAGTAATTTTAGCAAAAATGGACAGCCTATCAGAAATAGGTGTTGTATCGATAGAAGGTCGAGCAAATTTGTTTTCAGCATACAATCAATCGAAGAACGAAGAAGATCGAAGATTTTTTAAACGTCAAATAGATGTCAACTTGCTTTATGGTGCAACCTACGATGGACTGGAAATGATGCGTGACGAGAAGCTTGTGAAACTTTCAAAATTTGAAGAGGCTTACGAACAGGCGGAGTCGGATGCAAATACTAATTTCAACCATAAGTTTGTCGTAGAACCTGCCGTTGTCGCTGACCGTAAAGACAAGCCAAAGCGCGCGATTATCGTGATTATTTCTACACTTGGTGCTTTCATCTTTGCCATTTTTGCATTGCTCGTCAAAGAACGAATTTCTGAACTTCGTAAAGCAGCCTAGGTGCGAGAATTGGGGCAAAATAAAGTTATTACGGGTTTAAGCCTGCTCTTCATAGCGCTTTCTTGTTTCTTTATTTGGATTGACCTCAGTTATTTAACCTTACTTCCTTTAGGTTTGATGGCAGTGTATTTCGCCATTTTTTTCACAGAGTACACCTTTTTAGCGATTGCATTTTTAACACCCTTATCTATCAATATTGAGAAGTATACCGAAAGTTTTGGACTGTATCTTCCCACCGAACCCTTACTTTTTGGATTAATGCTTTTGCTTGTTTTTCAGCAGCTTCAGCGAAACACCTTGGACAAAGAAATTTGGAAAAATCCGATCATTTGGGCTGTTGGATTTTATTTATTTTGGGTGTTTGTCACATCCATCACCAGCAGTTCGCCACTCGTTTCGTTTAAATTTTTACTAGCACGACTTTGGTTTATTGTTCCACTGCTGTTTTTTGGGACGAGAATATTCAACACAGCGAAAAACATTACACGCTTTATTTGGTTGTTTTGCATTGCCATGTGTATTGCAATTTGCTACACGCTTGTGATGCACGCGGGGTACAATTTTGGTGAAAAAGAAGGTCACTGGGTCATGTGGCCATTCTTCAAGGATCATACTATTTATGGCGCAACGATCGCCTTGGTGACACCTCTCATTTTTGGAATCTATTTCGCTAAGAAATACAGTCCCTTGGTGCAGTTGGTCATCATTTTTATGATTGTCATTGTTCTGATTGGTTTGTATTTTTCATATACCCGCGCAGCATGGCTAAGTGTCGTAGCCGCATTGATGGTACTCGCAGTGATTAAGCTTCGTATCAAGTTCAGTATTCTTGCGAGCATTGCTGTCATAAGTTTGGTAACCTTGTATTTTTCTTGGGATACTATTCAAATGGAGCTCGAGCGAAACAAATCGGAGCACACGACAGAAGAATTTGGGGAACGACTGCAAAGTGCGACAAACATCACTTCGGATGCTTCCAATTTGGAACGCTTGAATCGTTGGTCGAGCGCGATTGATATGTTCCAGGAACGTCCCGTGTTCGGTTTTGGTCCGGGAACTTATGCGTTTGAGTATGCGCGTTTTCAGGATCCAGAGAAGCTTACAATCATCTCGACCAATTTTGGAGATATGGGAAATGCTCACAGCGAATACTTGGGTCCTCTTGCTGAAATGGGTGTTTTCGGACTGCTGGCAATGATTTTTATCGTCAGTGCGATTTTCTACAAGAGTATTACGCTGTACTATAAATGGCCAGTTGAAGACAAATTTATGCGCACGATGATCCTCGCGATGATCCTTGCACTTGTCACTTACTTTGTTCATGGATTTTTGAATAATTACCTCGATGCCGATAAAGCCGCTGTGCCAGTTTGGGTCTTTTGTGCAGCGTTTATTGGATTTGAGATCAGGCTCAATAGAATTAATCAAGGAGAAAAAGTCCTGTAGTTCGATCAGTTTTAGTAGAATCTGGGTGCTCAATAAAATTGAATTTTTTTTCACTTTTTGGATGATAAATTTCAACTTTTTGTATAACTTAAGGTAAATGATGACAAAAAACCAACCTATCGAAACGAATGAAATCGCCCAATTTGTCGAGCGATTTATCAATCAAACCGACCAGTCTATTTTTCTAACTGGGAAAGCTGGAACGGGTAAAACTACCTTACTTCAAAAAATTGTCAAGTCGACCTATAAGCAGACGGTGATTGTGGCACCGACGGGAATTGCTGCTTTAAATGCTGGTGGTGTGACTATTCACTCCTTTTTTCAATTGCCTTTTGGAGGATTTATTCCCGATTTTAATGTGAGTCCCGAATTTTCTGAGCACGTCAAGCTTGAATCTAAAAGCTCATTGATGCGCCACTTCAGAATGAACGCACGCCAAAAAAGTATCATGCAAAATTTGGAGTTGCTCATTATTGATGAGGTCAGTATGTTGCGTGCTGACGTGCTGGATGCCATGGACTGGACGTTGCGGAACGTGCGTAAAATCAATCAACCTTTTGGCGCAGTGCAAGTATTGTTTATTGGCGATTTGTTGCAACTTCCACCTGTTATAAAGCAGAATGAGTGGCATTTTTTGAGGAATTATTACAAAGGAATTTACTTTTTCAATGCTAAGGTGATTGAAGAAAGTGCGCCTGTGTATATTGAACTTGAAAAGGTTTACCGACAAGACAATCAAGCGTTTATTTCCATTTTGAACAATTTGAGAATGAACGCGATCACGCAAAGTGACGTTGATGCATTAAATGCGCACGTTCAACTAAATTTCGATGCTTCTGAACACGACGATTACATCACGTTGACCACTCACAATAACGCCGCCGATGAGATGAACAGAAGCGCACTGGACAGACTGAAGACAAACAAAGTGAGCTATGAGGCAGAAATTACGGGCAATTTCCCGGAGCATTTGTATCCAATTGAAAGTGTTCTAGAGTTGAAAATTGGCGCGCAAGTGATGTTTATCAAAAATGATCTTTCCCAAGAAAAGGATTTCTACAATGGGAAGATGGGGAAGATTGTTGCGCTGGAAGCAAATGAAATTAAAGTCAATTTTCCTGAAGAACGAAAGACCATTACTGTTGACCGCTACGAGTGGAACAACATCAAATACAATCTAAACGCTGCAACGGGCGAAGTGGAAGAAGAGATCTTGGGAACATTTGTTCACTATCCGTTAAAGCTTGCTTGGGCGATAACTGTGCATAAAAGTCAAGGTTTAACTTTTGACAAGGCGGTAATTGATGTGTCCAAGGTTTTTGTCGCTGGACAGGCGTATGTCGCTTTGTCGAGACTTCGCTCATTGGATGGGTTGGTACTGTTGAATCCGATTCGGTTAAATGGACTGACCAGCGATCAACACGTGATTGATTACGCGCGCTCGAAGGAAAATGAGAGTGGGTTGAACGAAAAACTAGACGATGCAACGTATCAATACCTGAGCGGAGTTCTAGTCAGAGCGTTTGATTGGGTGGAGTTGTACAATGCATGGAAGAGTCACGCTGCGTCACACACCACGTTAGGAGCAAAATCACTCAAAGGCGGGAATGCTTCATGGGCAGCTCAACAACTTCAGATCTTAAGTGGAACGATGGATGCTGCGCGGAAGTTTAGACATCAAATAGAACGTTTGTTTCAAGAAAAAAACATAAATGTCGATCTAGTTCTTGAGCGAGTAGAAGCTGGCTACAATTATTTCATCAAACCGTTGGATGGAATTGTCTATGCAACCTTAAAGAAGATGGGTGAAATCCAACAAAAGAAAAACAGCAAGAATTACAACGAGGAACTCGAAGAACTCGATCAGTTGAGCACGGACGTTGTGTTGCGACTTAAGAAGGCGCGCATTTTAAACGAAGCGCTTCTTACGGGAAGACCTTTGGATAAAGGTGTTGTAATGACAGAAGAGATCAAGCATTATAAGTTGACGAAGGTTAATTTGGTCAAGAACGAATTGCGGGAATCGAAAACAACATTTGATTTTGACACTGATTTTGTTGAAGTCAAAACGAAAAAATCGCGTAAATCTGAACCAAAGAAAACAAAGGTGTCCACCTATGAACAAACGCTGGAGATGTTGAAAAGCGGTAAGACGGTTGAAGAAATAGCCAATGAGCGACAATTGAGCCCCAAGACTATTTACGGACATTGTGAACGATTAATTCGTCTGGAAAAATTGGAACTGGATGAGGTCTTAGAACGCGACAGAATTAACGAATTGGAAGAACTGTTCAGCAAGTACAATGGAATGTCCCTAACACCTTTAAAAGAGCAAGTCGGGGAGGAATTCTCTTGGGAAGAGTTGAAGCTTTATCAGGCTTCTTTGATTGTCTAATTCAGGTTATTTAGTCTTTTTGTACACATCAACAATGAGGAAAACCGTGTTCAATAAGGATTTAAATTCTTCGTTGGTTGGGGAAAGTACCACCAGATCTAATTGAGCGCCTTGTACATTTTTCTGAGAAGCAACAAAATCAAAAACAGAAGTTTCCAAGTCGTAATCCAACTGTTTTGAGGTAAACATTTTACTTTCAAAGATCAGTAATGAAGGGATGTAATAGCCGTTTTCGTATGTATTTAGAACATATTCATTGGTTACCCTTCCAGAAGCACAGAGCACATTTTTAGAACTTCCTCCTACAATTTGATCTTTGTTTCGAATTCCGAAAAAATAGCGGTCATTCTCTAAAACACAGGGAAGAGAGTCATTTAGGACAACCCCAAAAATATACCCGTTGCGTACGTCATAGATCGACGACTCACGGATTTCTTCCCGACTGATAGACGAAATGGTGGTTGAGATCATTGCAATTCCAGTTTCACTGACTTCTAACACTAGATTTCCTGCACCCAAGGCATATTTTCCATGCCATTTTTTATCCACGGTTACAAGTGACGCTTCACCAGAAGGAAGAGAACCTGAAAAATAATAGGACTTTTGTCCTATTGAAAAAAAAGTCAGAGAGAGACTTGCAATTAAACCAACTATTTTCATAACTTAATAAAAGAGAACCTAAATTTACAAAACACAATCGATGAAAAACACAATCATGCAGAAAAGATGGCTCGTTAATAAAACAATCGACAGTACAGCTGTTGAGAGCTTTCGTTCAACACTTAAAGTAGACGCAGTCGTAGCAGAGTTATTATTGCAACGCGGAATTACAACTTTTGACGAAGCGGAGGCTTTTTTTCGTCCAAGGTTGGACGATTTGCATGACCCTTTTTTAATGAAGAACATGAAAGAGGCGGTGGAGCGTTTGCAGGAAGCTATTGAACAGCAACAACGCATTTTGTTGTTTGGAGATTATGATGTGGACGGCACGACGGCTGTCGCAATGATGTATTCCTTTTTGAAAGAGACTGCTTTGGTTGATTTTTACATTCCGAATAGATACACTGAAGGCTATGGATTGAGTAAACAAGGGATAGATTTCGCAAGTGAGCATCAAGTCGATTTAATTATTTCACTCGACTGCGGAATAAAATCTGTTGAACTTGTTGCGTATGCAAGAGAAAAAGGCATCGACTTTATTGTTTGTGATCACCACACTCCTGGAGATCAATTGCCAGATGGAATCATTTTAGATCCGAAACAAATTGATTGTAATTATCCCTACGATGAACTCTCAGGATGCGGTGTTGGATTTAAACTGTTACAAGGTCTCTGCGATTACAACAATTGGTCGTATGATCAGTTATTTTCTTTGCTCGATTTCTTGGCAATCAGCATCGGTGCTGATATCGTGCCCGTTACAGGCGAAAACAGGATTTTGTGTTACCATGGAATGGAATTATTGAACAGAAAACCGCGGAAGGCGTTTCAGGAATTATTGCTATTGGCGAATCGTCCGTTTCCAGTAACGTTAACAGATGTCGTTTTTACAATTGCCCCACGTATCAATGCCGCAGGTCGACTTAGATCTGGAAAGTTTGCGGTTGATTTAATGATCAGCGATGCGGTCAATGAAATTAGTGTCTTGGCAGAAGAAATAAATGAAGACAACAGTGAACGACGATTGCTTGATAAGGAAATTACTGCTGAAGCACTTGAGTTAATTGAGCAAGAGGAAGTGGAGAAAGTGACCACAGTCGTTTTTAAAGAGAATTGGCACAAGGGTGTCGTTGGGATTGTCGCTTCTCGTTTAATAGAAACGTATTATAGACCAACGATTGTGCTTACTGAATCCAATGGTCTCATTACTGGTTCGGCGCGTTCCATAGAAGGATTTGACATTTACCAGGCAATTGCTGCATGTGAAGATTTATTGGAGCAATTTGGTGGTCACATGTACGCAGCTGGACTGACGTTGAAAAGGGAAAATTTGAATGAATTCATCGCTAGGTTCGAAGAGGTTGTTTCGAAATCAATCACTGCAGAAATCCTCGTTCCAGAGCAAAAAATCGACCTTAATTTATCGTTTAATCAATTGTTTACACCTGAAGAAAATCGATTGCAGATCCCTCGTTTAAAGCGGATTTTGAATCAATTTGAACCCCATGGACCTGGAAACATGAAACCTGTTTTTGTCTCCGATAACGTGTTTAGTACAGATGTTCGATTGCTCAAAGAAGCCCATCTGAAACTGTCGATGACCCAGCCAGCCTCCGATGTAATAGTCGAAGGTATAGCGTTTAATATGGCTGATAGAATGAACACTGTTGCTTCTGGACTGCCGTTTCAAATTGCGTATACCTTAGAATCTAATCGCTGGAATGGAAAAGAGACCGTTCAATTAAACATCAAAGACATTCGCGAGATGCTTTAGTTGATATTATGGCGAAAAAAAGGAGACCTAAGTCTCCTTTACAAATGTGTTACCCTTAGTTCGATTGCTATCTCACTCTTGATCGTGACATTGAACCACCAGTGGAAAGCAAATTGTATCGTAGGAAGATTTCAAAACCTCCTCTTGCGCTGGAAACCTCATTTAAAGATGAGATATTAATATCGTATGCAAATCCAGCGGAAATATCTGACCATTCTAACATAGCTTTTCCAACAAGTGCATCGCCCCATCGATTGAAGAGACCAAAATGCAAAAAGAAAGGTTTGTTAAATCCAGTCACTTTTGACCCTTCGGATAAGGTGATTCTATAGTATGTACCGTACAAAATCTCCATCGTTGACTTCTGCCTGTTAAAGTAGACTCCTGGTAAAAATGCTCCCCGCGAGTTATTTACTCCTATCACGGCATTTGCAAAGATGGACCACCTCATGTACAGTTTTTCTGTACCATTGTCGATAAATGAATAATTTGGATTGTTCACATGAAAGAAGGCTGCTCCAACATTGAATTGTCGTTGGTTGTTTTGGGTCATATAGCCCTCAAACTTTTTAAACGTATACAGTAATCCAGCTCCAGCGTCTAAAAATGAAAAGCTTGGAGAATCAAACACTTCGTTACTCGGAAGCGCTTCGTTGTAGCTGTTGCCGTCATATTGTGAGCCCCAGCGACCGTCTGATGGGTCAATTGCGCGCTGTCCAAAACCACCGTAGATTCCTAAACCTAACGTGCTTTTTTTGTCGAGGATAAGGTGGTAGGCCAAATTCAAATTGACAATCGTTGTGGAAATTTTTAAATCACCCGCTTGATCATTGAAGAAATTCAAACCACCAGCAATGATACCCTTTTTATTTCGCTTGTTTTCGTTGAATCGACCATCTACCGATGCCCCAATTGTTTGATATGGTTCTGCAACACTGTTCCACTGTGATCTATAGTTTACAATTCCCTGCAGTGTAGAATTAGCACCAGCAAGAGCGGGATTTAAATTGAGTGGAGAAAATGACATTTGAGAGAAATGCACATCTTGTGCAAATCCACTAGTCGAAAGTGCAAATCCAGTTGCAATGATGATGTATTTTAATGTTTTTTTCATGATTTTATCCCTTTAATATTAACGAACTAATGTGATGTTTCCTGACTCTTCAATTATCTCACCGTCAAATAGTTCGGCATAGAGCTTATAAGCAAATACGCCACTATTCAAAGGTTTACCTCTAAACGTTCCATCCCAACAAACTTCTTGAAAGTTTCCAGTTTCTAAATTGACGGTCGATTCAGTTTCGAAAACAAGCTCTCCCCATCTGTCGTAAACAGTGTAGACTACTTTGGTAACACAGCTTCCGTACAGACACAAGTAATCATTATTCATATCTCCATTCGGTGAAAATATGTTTGGAACAAATAATTCTCCACAGTTAATTCTGATTTCGATAAGTGCAGTATCACCGCCAGTACAACCTGAAGAGTCCATTGCGGTAACATAGTACGTTGTGGTTTCTGTTGGACTTGCAATTGGGTCTGCACAGTTAGTACAACTAAGTCCAGTGGAAGGTGTCCATGAGTAGTTTTGACCTCCAGTTGCGGTAAGTTGAACAGATTCACCTTCTTCAATTAGGCTGTATTCTGGATCTACATCAATAGACAACGAACCAACGGTTACAACTGTAAAATTATCGATCACGGTACATCCGTTAGCATCGGTTACTTCCAGTCCATAGTTTCCAGCAACAAGGTCTGTCAACCCAGAGGTTGTTTCACCGTTTGGTGTCCACTCATACGAATAAGGTCCATTTCCTCCTGTAACACCCGTTGTGATACTACCCAAAGAAGCATCGCAAGTTACGTTCGTTACTGTTTCTCCAATTAAGAGTGCATCAGGTTCGGTAACCGTGTATGTATCTGTTGAAGTACATCCAAGGTCATCCGTTACGATCACAGTATAACTTCCAGCTGAAAGACCAGATACTGTTGGAGTTGTTCCAACATTTGGTGTCCAACTGTAATCGTATGGCGCTTGACCTCCTGCTACAGAAATAACGAGTTCACCATCACTACCACCATTACATGTAACATTTGTTTGATCGTCAAGTGTAATTATTGGCGCCCCAGCTACAGGATCAACATCCACTGTGGTAGAAGAAACGGAAGTACATCCTTCATCATTGGTCACTGTAAAAGTATACGTGTTCCCTTGAGCTAATCCAGTAATTGTTGTCGTTGTTCCAGTTCCGTTAACCGTTCCACCACCAGGTGATACTGTCACTGTCCAGTTTCCAACAGGTAATCCACTCAAATCAACGCTACCTGTTGGAGTTGTACAATCAGGTTGAGTAACGGTCCCAGCGATTGGTGCTGAAGGCGTGGTTGGTTGTGGATCAATATCCACAGAAACAGTCGCTGAAGATGTACATCCGTCACTGTTTTCAACGGTAAATGTGTACGATGTGTTTGCAGCTAAACCAGAAATTGTTCCTATTGTTCCAGTGTTAGTTTCAGTTGCACCGCTTGGCGACGCGGTGATAGTCCATGTTCCAGTGGCAGGTAATCCACTAAACGCAACACTTCCAGTTGCAGTTGCACAATCTGGTTGCGTTACTGTTCCAACCACTGGGGTTGAAGGTGTAGTGGGTTGAGCATTGATTACTACGTTTGATGAAGCAGAAGAAGTACACCCTAAATCATTTGTAACAGTGTAAGTGTATGTTGTACTTCCAGCAAGACCAGTAATAGTTGTTGTAGTTCCAGTTCCGTTAATTGTTGCTCCACCAGGAGTTTCAGTCAACGTCCACGTTCCAGTTGCTGGCAGTCCACTCAATTCCACACTTCCTGTTGCTGTTGCACATGTAGGTTGAGTAATTGTTCCAACGATTGGTGCAGTTGGCGCTCCTGGAACAGGGTCGACTGTTGCATTCGCCGAAACTACTGAAGTACACCCTTGGTCGTTGGTTACTGTGAATGTATAAGTTGCATTTTGAGCAAGACCAGTAATTGTTGTTGTAGTTCCAGTTCCGTTAATTGTTCCACCACCAGGTGATACAGTAACCGTCCAGTTTCCAGCAGGCAATCCACTCAAATCGACACTACCAGTTGGCGTTGTACAATCAGGTTGAGTGATCGTCCCAACGATTGGTGCAGAGGGTGTTGTAGGTTGCGCATTAATAACTACAGAAGTCGTCGCTGACGATGTACAACCATCACTGTTTTCTACAGTAAACGTATACGATGCATTGGCAGCAAGACCAGAAATTGTTCCAGTTGTTCCAGTGTTCGTTTCAGTAGCTCCACCAGGGGATGCGGTTATTGTCCACGTTCCAGTTGCAGGTAATCCGCTGAACGCAACACTTCCTGTTGAAGTCGCACAGTCTGGTTGCGTCACTGTTCCTACTATTGGTGTTGAAGGTGTCGAAGGTTGTGCATTGATTGCTACGTTCGCTGAAGCAGCAGAAGTACATCCTAAATTATCCGTAACGGTGTATGTATACGTAGCGCTTCCAGTAAGACCAGTAATTGTTGTCGTTGTTCCACTTCCGTTTATTGTTGCTCCTCCCGGAGATTCAGTCAACGTCCAGGTTCCAGATGCTGGCAATCCATTTAATTGCACACTTCCTGTAGCTGTAAAACATGTGGGTTGTGTGACAGTCCCAACTATAGGAGCAGTTGGTGCCCCAGGAACAGGATTGATGATTGCATTGGTCGAAGCAACTGAAGTACAACCTGTGTTATCTGTTACGGTGAAGGTATACGTTGCATTTGGTGCTAAACCTGTAAAATTACCTGTAGTACCAGTTCCATTAATTGTCCCACCGCCTGGTGACACGGTTACTGTCCACGCTCCAACGGCAGGGAGTCCACTTAAAGCTACACTTCCAGTTGGTGTTGTACAAGTTGGTTGTGTAATCGTACCGATGATTGGTGCTGAAGGGGTTGGTGGTTGTGGGTTTATTATTGCACCTGTTGATGCCACAGATGTACATCCAAAACTGTTTTCCACTGTAAATGTGTAGGAGGCATTTGCTGCAAGTCCAGTTATAATTCCTGTTGTTCCAGTACTGGTAAGAGTTGCTCCACCGGGTGAAGCGGTTACTGTCCAAGTGCCAGAGGCAGGCAATCCACTTAAGGCGACGCTTCCTGTTGGCGTTGAGCAGTCAGGATGTGTAATTGTACCAACAATTGGTGCAGTAGGCTGTGGGTTGACAGTATTTATAAACTGTACTGGACATGTTACGCTGTTGACCGTAATATCCACGTCCACGGTAAAATTCTGAGCTGTCGCTGTATTATTGGTTGGCGTATATGAGAATGTTTGCCCACTGCCATTTATCGGCGTTGCAGATGTCCCAGGAGGGGCTGTTACGTCCCAAGAATAAGTTGCTCCAGCTGCTGGGAATGCGCTAAAATTGAGTGCAACTCCACTACAGGTTGGACTTGCAGGTGCAAGCTGAGTGGCGCCAGGAACCGTTACGGTAACCGTACTTGAAATGGCTTCACAGGTTGGGTCTCCAGCAATAACTTGGAATTGGTAGGTTCCTTGAGTTGCTCCTGTAGAAGTAATTGTCAAATTATCTGTTGTTGCTCCACTGTAGGTAAATCCTGCTGGTGAGCCATTAGTTACGTTTTCCCATGATCCACCATTGTTGTATTGCCATTGGTAAGGTCCTGCAGTTGCGGCAACGGTAAGGTTTCCACTTCCTGTAGAACAAATTGTTTCATTTGTCGGTTGTGTATTGATCGTTGGAGCAGTGCATGATGTAAAAGAACATTGAACAGTCGAGCCTGGGCTAATATTGGTAACAGTTGGTGTAAAAGTGCCATTTGTTACGGTGTTTGAATTCCAGCTATTGTATATAGGAGTTCCGTATGTGTATGATGGTCCATTATGAGAAACGGTGATGTCGTTCGTAGGACATGCCACCGCAGTTTCACCGTTTTCATTTGTTTTGATAAAGTGCATATCGTTTCCTGCTCCAGAAAGCGTGTAAGAAAGCCCAATATATCCACCATCAGAAACGTGTTGTCCTTGAGGTAAAAAGGAAGCAAAATTGAACGTATGTTGTTTTGCCCAGATAGGATTACTGGTTGAAGGGTTTACCTTCATAAGTGCATTACTGAACTGAGGCATAAGTCCTACAACTGGTAAATAGTTTAACCATGCGGCATAATTTCCATCACTGGTTTCAAAAAATCGGCTTGGTAAGTATGGATAATAATCCCCTGTTGGAAAACCAAAAAGAGTAATTTCAAGTCCAGCATATTTCCTAATCCAAGATGGATTTGCCCATCCGCCAGAACTAGGGAGGCGCATTAAAACACATGGTCTGCCGCTTCCGTCGGTGCCAGAAATGAGAGGTTCTCCCGCCGCCGTTTTTTCAGCAGACACCAAACTTTTGCTTGATTGTCCTGTTGAATTACTAGGGTTATCAATCTGACGATGATAGGTGATGGCTCCAGCAGTTGTCGTTTTCAGGAAAAATGCATCGGTAGGCGTCGTGTCGTCACAATCTTCGGCGTCAAAAGTTGAAAATACATTGTTTACGTCATAATTTCCAATTGCTATATATCCATCGCTCACTTCGACAAGATCAACAAAGCTGGCATCGTTATAAATTCGATTTGCGGGTATTGCTGAGGTGACGTAATATCTAAAAACATGATGCCATAAGTGATTCCCGTTGACATCGAACTTGACAATTAGTGGAGATTGAATGTATTCTGTATGAGAGTTGTCACAGCCAGGATCATTATTGGTCACTGAATTGAAGTCTGCATCAGGACCTGCGCCATCTGGATCGTAACCCGTTACAGAACCAACACAAAGGTATCCTCCATCACTTGTTTTTATAACTCGGTTGAAGTAGGCCCCGTCTGCTTCGGCAATGGAGAAATTTCTCGCTGATGTTACGTTTCCTAACGCATCCAGAAATAAAAGAAATGCAGGACCGCTTGTTTCACCTCCACCACACGCATAATATCGGTTCAAAGCGACATCCTTTTTAACATCACCGAATGTAAATGCGAATCCTGAGGAATATCTTTTACCCCAGAGTAATGCACCAGTTGCGTCCACTTCAGAAAGTGATGAAGCAAGGGGTATAAAATCAGCATGAATTCCAGAGAATAAATATTGATCAGGACTAAGTGACTCAATAGTTGTTACGGGAATGTCAAATAAAGCAACGTTATAATCTGTTCTAAACGTATTTTGTTGAGCGTTAACCCCAGAAATAGCTTGTGCAATGACGCACAAACCGAATAGTAGTTTTTTCATTGTAGTAGCAGTATGTTCGTTTATATAATATATTATAAATCACCCTTCCACGGGTGTGAGGAAATTCCTCAAACGCGACAAAACTACAAAAAAAATTAAATAATTAACAAAAAGTTAATGAAAAACTACATTTCAGGCATTTCACGGGTAAATGACGGTATCCCAGTTACATCCATTCCAGTAATTAGGAGGTGAATATCGTGCGTTCCTTCATAAGTTAACACCGATTCTAGATTCGCCATGTGACGCATCATTGAGTATTCACTTGTAATTCCCATTCCACCGTGAATTTGTCGTGCCTCTCGTGCTATATTGAGCGCAATTTCAACATTGTTTCTCTTCGCCATAGAGATTTGAGCGGATGTTGCTTTCCCTTCGTTTCTAAGCTGACCTAGGCGAAACGTTAAGAGTTGTGCCTTGGTGATTTCAGTAATCATTTCCGCCAATTTTTTCTGAATCAATTGAAATGCACCAATCGGAACACCGAACTGCGTGCGTTCTTTGGAATATCTTAAGGCTTGATCGTAGCAATCCATGGCGGCACCAAGTGCTCCCCATGCGATCCCAAATCGCGCTGAGTCTAAACAACTCAAAGGTGCACCAAGACCACTTCGTCCAGGCAATATATTTTCTTTAGGGACTTTAACATTATCAAAAATCAACTCTCCAGTTGCAGAAGCACGTAACGATAATTTGCCATGCATTTCTGGTGTAGAGAATCCTTCCATACCTCTTTCAACGACAAGACCATGAATTCTACCAGTTTCATCCTTTGCCCATACCACTGCAATTTGTGCAAATGGAGCGTTTGAAATCCACATTTTAGCACCATTCAGTATTACATGATCTCCTGCATCTTTAAAATTGGTAATCATTCCACCAGGATTAGAACCATGATCTGGTTCGGTTAATCCGAAGCAACCAATCATTTCGCCCGTGGCAAGTTTTGGTAGGTATTTTTGTTTCTGCTCCTCGCTTCCGTACTTCCAAATAGGGTACATTACTAGTGAACTTTGAACAGAAGCAGTTGATCGCAAACCAGAATCACATCTTTCTAGTTCTTGCATAATTAATCCATAAGAAATCTGATCTAACCCAGGACCCCCGTATTCTTCTGGAATGTACGGTCCAAACGCACCGATTTCACCCAGTCCAGGTAAAATATGCATTGGAAAGGTAGCCTTTTCATAATGCTCATCTATAATTGGTGATACTTCCTTTTTTACCCATGCTCTGGCAGCATCACGGACAAGTTTATGTTCTTCCGAAAGTAAATCATCCATATTGAAGTAATCTGGGTGCACATATAAGTCAGTTCTCATGTTTCTTTATTTTTTTTTGATACGAAGTGACAAATTTAACGATATTTTTCTTCAGTGTTAGAAGAATTCACTTTCAAAAGATAACTTTGTTCATGGATAGAAGTATAACAAACCGAAATGATTGCTAAAGGATATTTACTTACCATATTTGAAACAATTCCTACGGAGCTAACAGTAAGAGAGCATCCAATTACTGTGGTTGTTGGTTTGGGGATGTTTCTTTCCTTTGTATTGATTGCCTTGGCAAAGTTATTGCAACCGGAAGTTTATGCCGTTTTACTTAAGTCATTCACGAAAGGAAAACAATTATCATCATTCATTCGAGAATCTTTTCCAGTGTTAAAGGGAGCTTCAATTTTATTGTTTGCAAATTACCTGTTGTCGTTTAGCATATTACTTTATTTCGTGTTGAGTTTACCTAAGTTTGAAATGGCAGGTGAACTTCTAATTGTAACACTTACTCCCATAGTGTTTTTCTTATTTGGTATTGGAACCCTTGTGGTAGGGATGCTTTTAACTGGAGAGAAGGAAATTTTTTTAGCGCCAATTTTGATGAAGATTAACGGTGCACAGCTCCTGGGCTTGTATAGTTCGGTACTTGTTTTTTTGTGGGCGCTTGGATTTATTAATCAGATTGTATTTGTTGAATTGTGCATTTGGGGAATTTTCACTGAGAATATTGTGAGAATAATTAGAAGTTTTCAATTTGTTCTAACCGCTGGTGTTTCATGGTATTATATTATTATATATCTTTGCACCCTTGAAATTCTACCTCTGCTAGTATTGTACTACTATTTGGCGATAGATTTCAGTTTTTAGAATTGCTTAAACTAAACAAGAGTCAAGTGGCTATTAAAACAATTTTGGTTTCTCAACCCAAGCCAGAAGGCGCTAAATCTCCGTATTTTGATTTGGCCGAAAAACATGGCTTAACGATAGATTTTAGACCCTTTATTCATATTGAAGGTGTCGGAGCTCAAGAGTTTCGATCACAGAAGGTTGATTTAAAGGCACACTCTGCTGTCATCTTTACTTCAAAGACGGCTGTTGACCATTTTTTTCGAATTGCGGAAGAAACCCGATTTGAAGTTCCTGACACCATGAAATATTTTTGTATTTCAGAAGCCATCGCGTATTACCTCCAGAAGTATGTAGCTTATAGAAAGAGAAAGATATTTTTTGGAAAGCAAACAATAGAAGAACTAGTTGATGTCTTGAAGAAACACAAAAAGGAAAAATTTTTATTGCCGTGTACCGATATCTTAAGAGATACCATTCCTCTTACCTTAGAAGAGCACAATGTGGATTTCTCAAAAACGATATTGTACCGAACGGTAGCTTCTGATTTATCAGATCTTGAGAATGTTTCATACGATATGTTGGTTTTTTATAGCCCTGGAGGAATTGAGTCATTACTAAAAAACTTCCCTGATTTTAAGCAGAATGGAACTTTCATAGCAGCCTTTGGACCGACAACGGCAAACGCTATTGTTAAGAACAATCTTCGATTGGATTTGCATGCACCTCAACCAAATGCCCCGTCAATGACCGGAGCAATTGAGAATTTTGTAAAGGAGCATAATAAGAAAAAATAGATGCTACATTGCAGCTGGCAATCTGCTTTCGTCTGATATTTTCTCGTGTGCTTTCTCACCATAGCAGTCCAATATTTTATCGCAAGGATGGGGACATGTTGTTGCGATTATTTGAGGATACATATCCGCTCATAATTGTTGCAATTTAAAAACACTAGAGATTTCTCGAATAATAGATAAACCGCGTGCTATATACTTCTATTCCGCCTATTTGGTGAATTCAATTTTTTATTTTGCGACCTATTTATATTCTATTAATAAGTTTAGTTCTCAATTATAATATTATCTTAACACAGATTATATTAGAATAAGAAACACAGAATAGCTTTGCAACAATCTAAGTAAGTCTAGTGGCAAAAATGAGCTGTGTTATTGTTCCTATTAATGCTGTATGTTTTATATTTACGTCAAACAATTAAGAAAATCATTTAAACTATGAAAAGACAATTACTTTTAGGAATAATGTTGATTACGGCTGGAGGGATTTCAGCTCAAGTCAATGTATCTACTACACCCTCAAACAGGGTTGCAGTATTAGAAGAGTACACAGGAAACTTTTGTACTTATTGTCCAGATGGGCATCTAATTGCAAGCGACGATATTGAACCTACTGGTGCAGTTACGATTAAAATACAAACAGGAGGTTTTGCTGGACCAGATCCAGTTTTTGGAGGAACATTAGAGACGGCAACGGGAGAATTAATTGCTCAGCCTTTTGATTCTCAAGGATACCCTAATGGAACAGTGAGTAGAGCTGGAGCTGGGTTTAACGGAATCGGTCGTGGAAGCTGGGTAAATGCAGTTAATACAATTCAGTCTCAGGCATCTCCAGTAAATTTGTACGTTGAATCAAGTTTGGATGCAACAACTCGCGAACTAACAGTTAGTGTTGAGTATTACTACACAGGAGCGCCTTCAAGTGGTACCAACTATTTGCACATTGGATATTATCAAGACAATATTCCGGCTTATCAATATGATCCAGGATTTAATCCAGCACAATTTTATATTATAGAAGAAGGTATTTATGATTTTGATCATTGTTTCCGTGATATGGTAAATGGTACATGGGGTGAGGCAATAAACGGGCTTTCGGCTGGATCAACAGGAATCATTACTCACAATGTTACTTTACCAGCTTCATTTAGTACTTTCGATGTAGAGGCAGGTGCAATTAGAGTTTATGCATTTATGTCTCAGTCTGCTCAAGGTACCATCATTACCGCAGGAAAATCTACTCCAAACGTTATGAATTGGCCAAGTACCGATGATGCAAGTATTCTTTATGCATCGTCTTTGAAAGACGAAAACTGTATTGGTGCAGCTGGAAACTATCAGCCTAAAATATTGGTTGGATCAAATGGTTCGAATGTATTAAATACACTTAGTGTTGACTATGGTGTGAACGGTGGAGCGAGTACTGATGATTTAACAGCACTAAACCTTAGTCCAAGCGAGAAGAAGGCAGTTACATTGGCTGCTTCAAACTTCACATACGCTGCGACGAATAACTATAGCGTTGAGATCTCTGAACCTAATGGTCAAGTGGATCCAACAGTTGCTGATAACTCCTTCGCTGGTAACTTTAATGGAGGTAATGCTGGTAACGCAGATAAAATTAGAATTGAAGTAAAGGGAGATGCCTATATGACTCAAGAATCATCTTTTATCGTTAGAGATGGTTCTGGTGCAGTAATGTTGAATGTTCCAAAAGCGCAAATGCTTAACAGCGGAACAAAAACGTGGGATTTAGCAATTCCTGCTGGAGTTGATTGCTATACGTTTGAACTGGATGATGAGTACGGCGACGGTTGGGGTTACAACACAACGTCACATTTCAAAGTGTTTAATTATACAGGAAATGTTTTAGGCGCTGAAATTAAGCTAATTGACTCAAAGAATGATTTAACTGATAATTTAGTTGGTGCGACTGAAATTACAAGTGCCGGTTCTACTGCGTCAATTGAAACGTTGAGTGTATCTGAAGTTAGTGTATATCCTAATCCTGCTACAAGTGTATTAAATGTTGCATTTGAAGGGTTGGAAGCAAATTACACAGTTTCATTGCTTGATTTATCAGGAAGAGCAGTTGCAACGCAAAACAGCGATGTCAATGGTGTAGCTAAGATTTCGTTCGATGTTTCTAATATCGATGCAGGTAGTTACATTGTTTCTATAGCTTCTGAGCGTGGTGTACATATTGAGCACGTAGTAGTGAAATAAAAACTACGGTTTTAATCATAAAATTTAAAGGGGGCGATTAGCCCCCTTTTTTATTAACCTTGCTTGTAGTTTCAAGCATTTTCCTATCTTTACCAGCTCCAAAATAGACATATGTCAAAGATCAGAAAACAAGACGCATTAGATTATCACTCAATGGGGAAACCTGGAAAAATTGAGGTGGTTCCGACTAAACCCTATTCTTCGCAGCGAGATCTGTCGTTGGCCTATTCTCCAGGAGTTGCAGAGCCTTGTTTAAAAATTGCTGAAAACAAGGATGATGTATATAAGTATACCAGTAAAGGCAATCTTGTTGCGGTAATATCTAATGGAACAGCAGTGCTGGGATTAGGTGACATTGGTCCAGAAGCCTCAAAACCAGTGATGGAAGGGAAAGGACTCCTTTTTAAAATATTTGCGGACATTGATGTATTCGATATTGAAGTAGATGCCACAGACCCAGAGATCTTTATTCAAACTGTAAAAGCCATAGCGCCTACATTCGGAGGGATTAATTTAGAAGATATTAAAGCACCTGAAGCTTTTGAAATAGAACGTAGATTAAAAGAAGAGTTAGATATTCCTATCATGCACGATGATCAGCATGGAACTGCCATTATTTCATCTGCGGCATTGCTGAATGCACTTGAATTAGCAAAGAAGAGAATAGAAAAGGTGAGAATCGTTGTTTCTGGGGCTGGTCCTTCTGCACTTGCATGCGCTAAGCTATATACTGCACTAGGAGCAAAAGCGGAGAACATTTTTATGTACGATTCAAAGGGATTGTTGTGCGAAGAAAGAGTTGACCTTGACGAGAACAAGATTCCGTTTGCAAAACATAAAAAATCCATTGATTTTGAATCAGCATTCAAAAAGGCAGATGTCTTTCTAGGTTTGTCGCGAGGAGGAATTGTCACAAAAGAAATGATCAAGGTCATGGCAAAGGACCCTATTGTTTTCGCATTGGCAAATCCCGATCCAGAAATAGGATACAAAGAAGCGATGTCAGTTCGTAAGGATATTATTATGGCAACAGGTCGTTCCGATCATCCTAATCAAGTGAATAACGTGCTAGGATTTCCCTTTATTTTTAGAGGTGCTTTGGACGTAAGAGCAACCACAATCAACGAGGAAATGAAACTAGCTGCAGTACGCGCACTTTCTTCATTAGCCAAAGAAACGATTCCCGAAGAGGTAATTGAAGCCTACGGGGAGAAAAACATTTCGTTTGGTCGTGAGCAGTTTATCCCGAAACCACTAGATCCAAGATTAATCTATTACATCGCTCCCGCAGTTGCCAAAGCGGCAATGGAATCTGGTGTAGCAAAGAATCCAATAGAAGATTGGGAAGCGTATGAGATGCAATTGAAGAATAGATTGGGGTTAGACAATAAACTGATCCGAAATATTACTGAAAAGGCACAACGTTCGCCCAAACGAGTGGTATTTGCAGAAGCGGATAACATTAAAATTTTGAAAGCGGCTCAGACTGCTTGGGAAGAAGGTGTGGCATACCCAATTCTTCTTGGGAAAAGATTAATGATTGAAGAATTGATTAGAGAATACAACATTGAATTCCAAGATGTTGAAATAATTGATCCGAAATCAGACGAGGAAAAAGGCCGTCGAATCAATTTTGGCAAGGCATTTTTTGAAAAACGAAAGCGAAAGGGAGTCACTGAGTTCGAAGCAATTCAATTGATGCGCGAGAGAAATCATTTCGGTGCGATGATGGTAGAGATGGGTGATGCTGACGCGATGATTTCAGGGATAACACGAAACTACAGAGATGTGGTGCGACCAGCGATACAAACCGTTGGATTGCAAAAGGGAATGACAAAGGTGGCTGGAATGTACATTTTAAGTACAAAACGAGGTCCGTTGTTTTTAGCAGATACTACGATTAACCTAAATCCCACCGCAGAAGATATTGCAGAAATTACTTCCAACGTCGCTAAAACAATTAGAAAGTTTAAGGTGATCCCACGAGTAGCGCTTTTGAGTTACTCTAACTTTGGGTCTTCTGTAGGCGAGGATGCACGTAAAATGTCTGAAGCTGTAAAAATATTACACCAGAATGATCCTAACTTAATTGTGGACGGTGAATTGCAGGCAAATTTCGCACTAAACGGCGCGCTCATGGATGAGAATTTCTCGTTTTCAATGCTCGCAAATAAAAAGGTGAATACACTGATCTTCCCAAATCTCTCTTCTGGAAACATCGCCTATAAACTTCTACAGGAAATGACCGAAGGAGATGCTGTTGGACCTGTGCTTGTTGGTTTGAAGAAATCTATTCACGTGCTGCAGATGGGGTCTTCTGTGCGTGAAATCATCAATATGGTTAAGGTGGCAGTCGTTGACGCTCAAAACAAGTAATCATGATAGGACAGCTATTTGGTGAACTAGTAGAAAAAAACCCGACCGAAGTCATTATTGACTGCAACGGAGTAGGGTATGAGGTAAAGATCTCATTGAACACCTTCAGTGCTATTTCCAATGGAGGAAAGACGAAACTGTATACAAAGTTTATCGTGCGTGAAGATGCTCAAATTTTGTATGGTTTTGCCGAAAAGATAGAACGCGAAATGTTTAATCATTTGATTTCTGTTTCGGGAATTGGTCCCAACACGGCGATGATCATGCTTTCATCTTTGGTTCCTGAAGAAATTGCCGCTGCAATTCAATCCGAAGATGTTAGAACTATCCAAGGAATTAAAGGCATAGGAGCGAAAACAGCACAACGTGTTATTGTTGATTTGAAGGACAAAATGTTAAAAATGGCATTTTCGACTGAAAATATTTTTAGTGTAGGCAATACAAATCAATATGATGCGTTAACTGCATTGATGTCTTTAGGATTCGACAAAAAATCAGCAGAAAAAGCAATTGATAAGGTGAGTACTGGTGAGGAGTCTGTTGAGAAGTTGATTAAAGACGCGTTGAAAATATTGTAAATTTTGAAACTGGCTCGGTTACTACATATGAGGTTTCTACTTGGTGTATTTCTTCTAATTTCCGCGAGGTCATTCTCGCAGGATTCTACGCTGGTGTTTCCTATACAAAATAATGTGGATCCAACGCAGACTTCACCTCAAAGTTTTGATTTGGGAGATCCTTCCAGCGTAAAGCAAACAATCGTCTATGACCCTGTTACAGGAACATACGTGTTTAGTGAGACGATCGGAAACACAGGGTTAAACTATAGAAATCCATCGATGATGACGCTGGATGAATATTTGGAGTATGAGCGCCAAAAATCACTTCAAGATAACTGGAAGGACAAAATCGATGAGCAGACAGCGGAGAATCAACCGATGGAATTTCCAATTCAGATTGGCAACAAAATGTTTGAGAGCTTCTTTGGTTCAGATCAAATTACTATACGACCGCAGGGAACTGTTGAACTTTCATTGGGGGTGAACTCTTCGCGTTATGACAACCCCTTACTTCCTGTAAAGCAAAGAAAAATTACCCGTTTCGATTTTGATCAACAGATTAACTTGAATTTGGTCGGTGAAATCGGTACCCGTTTGAAGCTTGGAGTTAGTTATAATACACAAGCAGCGTTTGATTTTGACAATGTCACAAAATTACAGTATGCAGGTGACGAAGATCAAATCATTCAAAAACTGGAATTGGGAAATGTATCTCTGGCATTACCAACTTCTCTAATTCAGGGTTCTCAAACGCTTTTCGGAGCAACCACACAGCTGAAATTTGGTAACACAACTGTTGACTTAATTGCTGCTTCTTCAAAAGGTAAGCGAGATGAAATCAATATTGCTGGAAAAGCACAGGTGCAAGAGTTTGAGCTGAGTGCAGACAATTACGAGGTTAACCGTCACTATTTTGTGAATCTTTACTACCACGATCATTATGATCAAAGTATGTCAACCCTACCGATTGTCAATACCACAATCAATATCACTCGAATGGAGGTCTGGCTGACCAACCAAACAAACAATACCGAGAACACTAGAAATATAGTCGCTTTTACAGATTTAGGTGAAGCTCTGCCACAAAATATCCAAGGAAATCCAGGTAGTTTATCACCAGAGGAACTACCTCGAAATGGAGCAAATGGTTTATATGCTTGGGCTTCAGGTCAACCTCTCATTAGAGGATTTGTCAATGCAGTAGCTGCGCTAAGTTCACAAGTGAATTCACCTGGACCTTTTCAACAGGCTTTCGACTATGAAAAGGTTGAGAATGCAAGAAAGTTAGCTGATCAAGAATATACCTATAACGCACAACTAGGATTTATCTCGTTAAATCAACCGTTGAATAACGACGAAGTATTAGCCGTAGCATATGAGTACACCTACCGAGGTGAAACTTTCCAAGTAGGTGAATTTTCCACAGATGGTGTTTCTGGACAAGAAGCGCTGATTTTAAAGTTGATCAAGCCCACCATCATTAATCCACAAAATACGCTGTGGAGATTGATGATGAAGAATGTCTATTCAATCGGAGCTTACCAGTTAAGTCCAGAAGGATTTAGAATGGATATATTATACAACAACCCAGCTACATCGTTGGCTGTTCCATTTATGCCCGCGGAGAATTTGGGACCAAATATTACAGGTATTTCCGATAAGCAATTGGTTACATTGCTTGAAATGGATAAGATAAATCAACAAAACCAACCATTTTCAGATGGAGTACTGGATTTTGTACCTATCCAATTCAACGGCAACAGAGCAGAAAATGGGGGAACCATTAACACAAGAAACGGTAGGATTTACTTTTCAACGGTAGAGCCATTTGGAAAGACCTTGGCAGACAAGTTAAGCGCTGCGAATGTATCGAATTTGATTATTGATCAAATAGCGTATACAGAACTCTACGATTCTACAAAAATTGCGGCACAGCAAATTCCAAGTAAGAACAGGTTTACTTTTAAAGGGGAGTATCAATCTTCCATTACTTCAGATATCCCGTTGAACGCACTGAACGTTCCTGAGGGTGCCGTTTCAGTTACAGCAGGTGGAATCAAATTGACTGAAGGTGTGGATTATACGGTGGATTACAACCTTGGTCGCGTAAAAATTCTCAACTCTGGGATCCTTGAGTCGAACACACCTATCACAATATCGGTAGAAAGCAACTCGGTATTTGGATTTCAGTCTAAATCTTTATTTGGTGCTCGTGTAGCGCATCGTTTTGGCAGTAAATTAAATATTGCTGGTACTTGGATGAGAATGCAAGAGCGCCCAGTCACTCAAAAGGTAGATTACGGAAGCGAACCATTTAAGAATAACATTGTCGGGTTTGATTTTCAGTACAGAACGGACGTTCCATTCTTAACGAAGTTGGTGGATATGCTTCCAGTAATTTCAACAAAGGAGAAATCTACGTTCTCTTTTAATGGTGAATTTGCCCATTTAATTCCCGGATCACCTAGAGCAATCGAAAAAACAGGAACCTCGTACATAGATGATTTTGAAGGAGCTCAAAGTGCTATTGATCTTAAAGCCGTTTCTTCATGGCACTTGGCAACAGTTCCTCAAGGGCAAACGGACCTATTTCCAGAGGCTGATAATTTAGATTTGTCGGCAGGATTTAAACGTGCCAAAACAGCTTGGTATGTTATTGATCCGTTGTTTTATCAGAACAATAACCTTACGCCAAGTCACATAAAAGATGATCCTGCGCAGCTTTCTGATAGTAGAATGAGAGCAGTAAATCAAAAGGATATTTGGCCGAATTGGGATCCTCAGTATGGGTCAATTACCAACGTGTCTTTAATGGAGTTGGCGTACTATCCGAGAGAACGTGGAATGTACAATTACGACACGACAAATACTGTTAACGCTGATGGAACATTCAGTGATCCAGAAAACAGATGGGGAGGTGTCATGCGTGCACTGTCAACAACGAATTTCGAGGAAACGAATGTGGAATACATTCAGTTTTGGGTATTAGATCCATTTAACATCGACGCAGAAAATGTTGATCCTAACGCACCACATAATGGTGGAGATTTATACTTCAACCTTGGTAATATTTCAGAGGATATTTTACCTGATTCGAGAAAGAGTTTTGAAAATGGACTTCCACCCAGCGGAACCGCTTTAACCGATAACATTGACACCACGGTCTGGGGGAGAGTTTCTACACAACAAGTAGTTGTCAATGCATTTGATAATGACCCTGAGGCTAGAGCGAATCAAGATGTTGGTTTGGATGGATGGAACAATACAGATGAACAGATTCATTTTAATAATTATGTTGCTTGGGTTCAGAATAACCCAACACTCAGTGCAGAGGCAAAGGCAAGAATGATTGCCGATCCTTCTAACGATGATTATAATTACTACCGTGATGATCAGTATGACGCTGATCAACTGACGATTTTGGAACGCTATAAGAAGTTTAATGGAATGGAGGGGAATTCCCCAACCACCGAAATGTCAGCTACAATGAATGGGGATGGATACCCTACTCTGAGTACAAATGCTCCCGATGTAGAGGACATCAATCAAGACAACAATTTATCCGAAACAGAAAGTTATTTTCAATACAAGATAAGCCTCCGTCCTGGCGATATGCAAGTAGGACAAAATTACATTACCAGTGTTCAACCTTTCGTTAAGGGGAATGGGGAGATTGAAAATTGGTACCAGTTCAAAGTACCTATTCGTGATTTTCAAAAAAAGGTGAATGGGATTACCGATTTTAGATCCATTCGTTTTATGCGTATGTTTTTGCACGGATTTGATGAGGAAGTGTTATTACGTTTTGCTCGTTTGGAATTTATTCGTGGAGAATGGAGAAAGTTTTTTGATGATTTAACTCAACCTGGAGAAGGTGTTGTGGTGGATCCAAACTTAACTTCTTTTGATATCGGTGCGGTAAATATTCAGGAAAATGATAAAAGAACTCCAATTGAATACAAAGTGCCTCCTGGAATCATTCAAGAAACAGACCCATCACAGACTTTTCAGCGTTTGTTAAATGAGCAGTCCTTAAGTTTGGAAGTATGTAATTTGGGTGATGGAGACGCAAGAGCAGCATACAGAAATGTGCAATTCGATGTTCGAGCATATAAGAAGCTTAAAATGTTTGTGCATGCTGAAGAAGTGTTGCAAACAATGCCATTAGACGATGAGGATATTTCGCTTTTTGTCCGCTTAGGAACAGACTTTACTGACAATTATTATGAATACGAATTGCCCCTTAAAACTACCGCATGGGGATCAAGCATTGATACTGATATTTGGCCAGAGGAGAACAATGTTGAAATTATATTTGAACACTTACTCTCGCTAAAACAAAAGAGAAATGCTGAAATTTCTGGAGGGTCATCGGCAGTTTCTTATGTCGTAGAGTACTCGGCATTGGATCCATCGAATCCAAATCGAATTATTAAAGTGAAAGGTAGTCCAAACTTGCAGGGCATTAGAACCATTATGATCGGTGTTCGAAATCCACATAAGGATAAACATGTTCTGGATGACTGGAACGAGGACGGTGAAGCGAAGTGCGCAATTGTTTGGGTAAATGAACTAAGATTGACGGACTTTGTAAGCGAAGGTGGTTCTGCCGCAATCGCTCAAATGCAGGTTCAGTTGGCAGACTTTGCAAACGTTAATATGTCTGGAAATTACTCTGGAATTAACTGGGGATCTGTTGAAAGCAGGGTGCAAGATAGACAGCGAAATGAACAGATTGGATTTGATATGAATGCAAATGTCCAGTTAGGGCAGTTTTTCGGAAAACGTGCACAAGTGTCGCTGCCATTCTTCTATGGTTATTCACTGGGAATTATAAATCCAGAATACGACCCATACAATCCAGATATTAAGCTCAAAGATTACGACGATATTCAGACCCGAAAGGAAAAAGCGAAAGAGGGTCAAGATTTCACCGAACGAAAGTCATATAACTTTACAAATGTACGTGTCGGCATGAAAGCGGGTGCAAAACCACATTTATGGCGCCTTTCGAACTGGTCCGCAAATTATTCGTATTCGGAAACCTATAGCAGAGATTTCAACACAAGGTACGATAGAACAAAAGTGTGGAGTGGAGGATTAAATTACAATTATGCATTCTCATCTAAGCCCATTAAGCCATTTGATAAGGTGAAATTCATGAAGAAATCCAATTGGTGGGCTCTCGTTCGTGATATGAATTTCTTCTTAACTCCAAAGAACATTGGATTCGGTACCAATACGATGCGTAGTTATAATGAGCGACAGGTGAAGAACAACATCGTACCTGATTACGAATTTGAACCGGTCTATGTAAAACGTTTCAACTGGAACAGAGATTATTCGTTAGCTTATGATATTACTCAGAAGTTGAAGTTTAATTTTTCAGCAACCAATCAGTCGATATTCGAGGAGGGCGACGGTGGAGTTGACAGAAGAAATAACCCTGACGGCTATAGAGAGTTTACGGACTCAGTGCGTTCTCAAATGAGCACCTTTGGTCAAACGATGGACTATACCCATAATTACAGTATCAATTATTCACTTCCATTTGATAAAATCCCTGCGTTAGATTGGGTCAATGCAAACGTAAAATATTCATCGTCTTACAATTGGCAACGAGCACCGTTGGGACAATCTGAATTTGGCAACACTGTACAGAATAGTAGAAATATTAATGGTACGGCACAGTTAAACTTCACGAACTTATACAATAAAGTACCCTATCTGAAGAAAGTGAATGGAGGAGGAAGACCGGTGCGCGATAGAGCTTCTACAACACCTGGGAGTGCTGGTGACGGCAAGGCTAAAGAAAACGAAGAAGTTGAGCTAGTACCCGACAAACCTGAGGAAGAAATGACGAAGAAGGAAAAGCGGAAATGGGAGCGTAAGAAACGGAAAAAGAAGCGTCAAGATGAACGTAAGAAGAAACGAAAGGGCAAGGTTCACCCAGTAGCAGGATTTGTAGCACGTTTAGGTATGAGTGTTCGAAACGTTTCAGGAACATACACCCAAACCGATGGTACGCTTTTACCAGGATACAATCAACAGACGAGTGTTTTAGGGTTTAACCCAAGTTTTAACTCTCAAATGGGTGGGTTTATTTTTGGAAAGCAACGCTACGATATTTGGGGGAATGAAACAGGGTATAATGTAGCCGAAACTGCAAGAGACAATGGTTGGCTGGTAGAGAATGAAAATCTTAATAGACAGTATACTAATACGCATACGAAAAACTTGAATTTGAGAGCAAGCCTGGAACCAATAAAGGATGTTTCTATCGAATTATCCGTGACCAAAACATTTGGAACCAACACAGGAGAGTTTTACAGATGGAATTCCTTAACTGAGGCTTATGAAAGTCAAAGTAGAGTTGAAACTTCCTCTCTAACATATTCAAACGTATCAATAGGGTCAGCGTTCGCACTGATGGGAAGTGAATATCAGTCCTCGGTCTTTGATGATTTGTTGAATAAGCGCCAAGACGTTTCAAAGCTGTTAGGTGAGCAAAATGGAAATTCATCATTGCAATCTACTGGTTACTTCAGCGGATACAATGGCGCTCAGCAAGAAGTAGTAATGGGGGCATTCTTAACATCCTATACAAACAGAGGTGTTAGTGACAAGAACATCAACCCAATTAAGAATGTACCGCTTCCAAACTGGTCTATAAATTACAATGGTTTGAAGAACTTTGAATTTATGAAAAAGTACCTGCGTAATTTTGTCGTGCGTCATGCATATACTTCAACTGTTAGCGTATCTGGAATGCAATCAAATTTGAATGCGACATTTGATAGCAATGGCGATGCAACTGCACGAGATTTGAATAACAACTTCATCGCCGGAATGCAAGTTCAGAATCTGGTAATTTCAGAAAGATTCTCACCACTTATTGGATTTGATGCTACCTGGACAATCAAGGGACAGGGATTAATCACCAAATTTGAATACAAGAAGGATAGAAACGCAACTTTATCGTTAAACAACAACCAAGTAACTGAAATTTTAGGTGAAGAATATGTTATAGGGGTAGGGTATAAATTCAACAAGGTTAAGCTTCCGTTTGAGAAAGTAGAAGCAAGCCCCGTCAACATACGTTTTGATTTTTCATTCAGAGATAACTTAACGGTGATTCGTAAGGTGGTGGAAAACTCAAACCAGGCTACAGCTGGTCAACGAGTAATTTCTATTAAGGCTTCGGCAGATTACAACCTAACAAAATACGTGACGTTGCAATTGTATTATGATCAGACGTTAAACACTCCAAAGATTGCAACTTCCTATCCAACAGGGAACATTAATGCTGGACTTAGATTAAGATTTAACTTAGCAGGAGTACAGTGATGAAGATTCGCTCCATCGAACCAAAAGATGTAAAAGCAGTGCTAGATTTGATTAAGGGTTTAGCGCTTTATGAGAATGCACCAGAACAAGTGGTTAATAGTGAAGAGGGTTTGCACCGTGATCTGTTTGAAACAAAGATTTGTGAAGGAATTGTAGCTGAAGTTGAGAAGAGAATCATAGGTTTTGCGATCTATTTCACGTCCTATTCTACTTGGAAGGGACCATGTATTTACTTGGAAGATTTATTCGTGTTGGAAGAAGAACGCAAAAATGGAGCTGGATCACTTTTGTTTGACAAGGTGGTTGAAATTGCCAAAGCACGCAAGGTAAAACGCATGGATTGGCAAGTGCTCGACTGGAATGAACCAGCACTGTCGTTTTACAGAAAAAAGGGAGCCGTCCTCGATCCAGAATGGATCAATGGTCGCCTGTTTTTTGAAGACTAGTTTACAGCAATTCGTTCGCTAAATTTGCAAGTTCAGAGCGTTCACCTTTTTCTAACTTGACATGTGCAAACAGTTTTTGACCGTTCAACTTATCCACTAAATAAGCTAATCCATTGCTGTGTTCATCCAAATAGGGTGTGTCAATTTGATTGATGTCACCTGTGAAAATTATTTTCGTGTTTTCCCCAGCTCTTGTGATAATCGTTTTTACCTCATGAGGGGTTAGATTTTGCGCCTCATCAACGATAAATATAATATTGGACAAACTTCTTCCACGTATAAATGCGAGCGGTGTAATGACGATTTTTCCACTTTCTTGTAACTCCGTAATCGCCTTGTGTTTTTTTTCATTTTCACCGAACTGAGATTTAATGAACTTTAAATTATCCCAGAGTGGTTCCATGTAAGGTCCAATTTTATCATTGGCATCTCCAGGTAAAAAGCCAATCTCTTTGTTGGAAAGTGGAACGATTGGTCGAGCTAAGATAATTTGCTGAAACTTTTTACTTTGCTCTAACGCAGAAGCTAATGCAAGAAGGGTTTTACCGGTCCCAGCCACACCTTGCAACGCGACAAGCTTAACATCTTCATTCAGCAAAGCATTCAACGCAAAGGCTTGTTCAGCGTTCTTCGGCTTTATTCCGTAAACAAACTCCTTTTCAATGCGCTCCAAGTGATCTAGATGGGGATTGTAGACCGCCAACGAAGACGATTTTCCATTTTTCAGAATATAGTAGCCATTCGCAATCTTGTGGGTGCCTAAAATCCCGTTTTCTTCAATGCGACCTTTGGTAAAAATCTGACGGATTTGTTCCGAATCGACATTTTCAATTGTGCAAACACTAGAGGATTTCGTTAGTTCCGTATCAACTTTGTCCGTTTTAAAATCTTCAGATTGAATACCTAATGCCTTTGCTTTTATGCGAAGATTAATGTCTTTCGTTACAAGTATAACATCACTTTTTGTTTCAGTTTCCTTTAAATGTAGCGCTGCGTTAATTATTTTATGATCGTTTTTACCTTTCGCATAAATATGCTCGGCATTGAGACCTGTTGGATTCGATTCAAGTATAATTTTAAATTTACCTAGTTCTTTACCGAGAGAAATCCACTCCTGTAAACTAACAGTAATCGACAACTTATCGATGTATCGAATTACCTCACGGGCAGAGAAGTTCTTTGTATCATTACCAATCTTGAAATTATCTAACTCTTCCAGCACGGTAATGGGAATAGCTACATCGTTCGTTTTAAATTTAGTAATTGCTTGATGGTCGTGAAGTAATACGGATGTGTCTAACACGTAGATCTTTTTCTTCTTTGGCATAGTGAGGGTTTTTCCTGTCAATATACTGGGAATTGAGCTATCTGTACAAGAAAAAAACGCATAGTTATTGACATACTTTTGTTGATGTTCGGACTGGATTATAAGAAAATTCCAGCGGAACACATCACAAATAGCTAATGTTCAGATAAATAAGCCGCAAAATGAATTAAAGTGTAGTTACTTACTAAAACGTTTTGTAATCGTTGCGCCATTTTGTTTTTCAACGTGTAGGAAGTAGAGGCCACCAACTAAGTTTCCAGTTGATATACCAGTATTAATGGCTGTTAACTGCTGAGTAGATATTAGTTTACCTTGTGCATCAACTATTTTCGCCTCGCTTCCAATCAAGTCTGCTGAAATGGTCACCTGCAACAAATCCGAGACCGGATTTGGAAAAATCTCAATGGTTGAATCATCTAGCTGTTTTACGCTCGCCGATGAAGCTGGTCTTAAAACCACAATGTTGTGTGTGTTTGGATTTGTATTTGACCAAAACGGTCCGTTCGTCGCTAAATAGATTTCATTGTTTGGTCCGACACAGATATCGCGTAAACGACCAAAAGCATTCACCAAATAATCAGTTTGATCGACCACTTGGGTTCCGGCGGCATTTAATTCAATGGCAACTACGCGTTTGTCCTTTAGAACCGTCATTAGTACCTTGCCATCGAACTCAGGGAACTCAGGATTTTCATAATAGATCATATCAGAAGGAGCGATGGTTGGGGTCCATACTACCAGTGGTTCTTTTACGTTGTTCGCAAGGCAAAAGGTTTCTTCAGGTCCTGGATCACAAAATCCTTCGACATTTGGCCACCCATAATTGCGGTTTTCTTCAAGTATTTGAAATTCATCATCCGTAGATGCTCCATGTTCAGATAAATAGATAATTCCATTCGGAGCTTGCATGATACCTTGAACATTGCGGTGACCGAATGAATAGACATAACTTCCACCTATTGGGTTATCGGCTGGGATAGATCCATCTGTGTTCATTCGCAGTATTTTACCGCTCAACGAACTTAAGTTTTGTGGCAATGATGTATTCTGCGCATCACCAGTGGAAACGAGTAACGTACCGTCATCCATAAAATGGAATCGAGCGCCAATGTGTGTTGTATTTCCAGTGATATCTTCAATTAAAGTTTGGGGTGAAACTAAATTCGTTCCATTGTACGTGTATTTCACAATACGTTCTTTGATATCCGAACCATCGAGATAAGTGTAGGCAAAGAAAACTTCAGGAGTTACCGAAAAATTGGGATGCAATGCCATGCCAAGTAAACCTGATTCCGCGCTATTGTACACCTGTGCTGTTAGATCTAAAATAACTGTCTTTGTATTCAGAACAGGGTTTATTCGACTTATAATTCCTCGTCTTTCTGTCGTCCAGAGATGATCATCTGCACCATAAATAATTTCCCATGGAATATCCAAACCTGAATACACCGTGTCGACCTCAACCTCTGTTGTTCCGACCATAATTGTCGATTGGGCAGTTAGCTGAGATGCAATAAAAAGAGAAAGAATGCACAGAGAAGTTTTCATTGTTTTTTTTCTTAAAGATACAAAGTTTTGCTACAAAAGCTCCATTTCGAGAGAATCAAACTGAAAGATTATTTATTTCAATCGAATTTCTAATGAGTTTATTATAGAGGAGTTAAGTAATCCGCAATCAGTTTTTGCAGTGGGACGTGAATGTGACCATACACTGATTTCGTTTTTGTTGAATCAATGTAAAACTGAACTGGTGTGTAATCCAAAGTCCAGAGAACCGTATTGGTAGAGTCCTGTACAATTTTGGGGCGGTAAGCACTCGTATGAAAAGTCAAAGCGGTATCTGATTTTCTGATATAGAAAGGAGGTGAGAATAAAAAGCGGTACTTATTTTCGCTTTCTGTAATTAGTCCTTTCTCCATTAATGTTGCTAAAAAGGTATGCTTGGGATCATTCATTGAAATATATAAATCGAAACCTGAGATTTTTACGTCCTTGTATTTTACCACTTCACTCACCTCAAAGTTTTCATCCAGGTCAGTGGTAATGTATTTTTCCTTAATCGTCTGGTAGCCTCCTTGACGGTAGGAAACATCTCCGTCCCAATGCTGCAAAAACTTTTCTGTTGGAAAATTTACTTTTCCTCCAAGTTTCTTAAGTATAATTGCGATGGGGTCGTTTTCACTGTTTTTTAATCGATTCACATCAAAATGAAGGCTCGTCATATTCTTAGTAAATTCTTGCCGTTCAAAGGATGGTCCTTGCGCTTTTAGCTGAAATGACAAGGTGTCGAATTGAGTAATCACTGCATGAAAAGTTAAACTGCTTGAATCATTGGTCATTGACAACATCGCTGATTCGATCCCGAATTCTTCCAGTTTATCTATATGAAGTTGCGCATGAATTGGTCGATCCGTGGAGATTTTCTGATTGAAGAATTCACGCCATTTTGGTAAAATTTCATTTCGCTTCACGCTGATTACATTTCTGATAACGGGTTTGTAGTTCTTTCCAAAAAAAACGAACAACCAGTCATCGCCATACACCATAGAGATATCCTTCCCAGCAATCCGGTAAATTTTGGTTTTGAGAAACGGTTCTTCAGAAATGGTAGTTATCTTCTTGAAGTAACTAATACCAGCCTGTACTTTACTGCTATCACGTATGGATACCATAATTCCTCCATCGATGAATGCATTGTTTTTTTCATTCGCAAAGAAATAAACAGGCTCTTGAAAGTTCAAACCATAGTTTTTACCCTGACTTAAAAGAAAGTCTGGAGATAAAAAATCGCGGAATGGTACTTTGTAATAATAAAGTGTTTTCGAAAGTGTTCGGGACAGTTCCAGCACATCACTTTGACCGATGACTTCACCTTCCGGCAGGCGGTCGTAGATCCGCGGTGGTAGATCATCCTCTGTAATCCAGGGCTTTAAATAGAGCGTGATGGCGAGTGCCCCAGCGAGAATAAAAATGACAAATAAATTTCGTGCCATTGACGCGCCTTATTTTGCAATAACGTATAAACTATTGATCAAATCAAGAATATATGTACTTGAGGCGTCGTACTCTCCTTCAAAATTATAGGTAAGGTTGAATGATGTTTTGTTTTTGGAAGTTTGTGTTGAACTAAATTCCAGCGAACCTGTTTTTCCACGTGTAACGTCAATAATATGGTTTTCTCTTTCACTGAAGATATTACGTGGCAATCCCTCCATTGCTTTTCCTAAGTCGCTATATGCGTATAGTACACCACTCTTTTTTACTGTTTTCTGCGTCTTTTTATCAAGTGCATTTCCTCCATAACCATTTGAATTATTTAGAGCCAAATCACTATCATTAGTCACAATAAATAGATCGTTCTTAACAATCAAGTACAAAGGTGCTGCATTCAGCATTCCATTTTCAATGACAATGTAATCTCCCTCACGTTTCCAAGTACTTGCAACTTTCGCAATGCGGTTAACAAATCGCTCCACTAAATCCGATCTATCCGTTGAAAATCCAAGTGTGAAAACTGGCATATCTTCTTCAGCTTCAACAATTTCTTCGGTGTACTCAAAGGTATCTTCGTTGTACTCGAAAATTACTTTTTTGGTCTTCACCTTCTGAATTCCATTAAATGTTCCAAACATTCCACCGCGGTAGGTATCAAAAATGGCATCCTTATTCAGAAATTCATCCATGAATTCCATAGTTAACAAGCTCAAAGATATGTCATTGCTGTTTTCAGCTTCTCGCTCCAGTATAGGTACAATAACATCGTAGGCTTGTTCGTATGCTTCTCGAAGATTCACTCGGTAGGTGAAGAAGCCCTTATTATCACGATGAATATATTTGAAGAAATTTTTATCAAACTTGGTATCAGTTAGTTTCTCATAGATTGACCCAAGTCGATCTCCATACTTTGCATCCATGTGCATATCAATGGAATTGTCATTAATAACCAAATCACCCACAATAACACTGCTTCCATATAGATTAGTAATATCGTTATACAAAGAAGGATAAATGGTGTGCATATAATCCAAATTATAGTTTCGGCTCATTATTTTTGAGTTATTGATGTAAAAGCTACCTTCTACATTTTTTTTCAACTGCTCTGCAAATTCCGGGTCGGATTTAAGAAGATTATTTCCTTTGACAAACAAATCATCATTTACTTCCTTAAGAAACTTTTGTTGAAAGGAAACCTCTACAGAATCTCGGCATTCATAATAGTTTTTTTCAATTGGATTTTCGTCTGCTATTGGTAGTTCTTCATTTTCAGTTGGATTGGAAGTGTGCGTCTCTGTCTCAAGTTCATCTGGAAATTGTTCCAGTATTTCTGCTTCTTCCACTTCGTCTGGAAAATAGTCGTAATCATTGAACCATGGATATTCGTTGCCATTTGCATACCAAATAGAATCTGTTATTTCATTGATTAATCGATCGTTTGGTGTAACGCGGTAAAGAATTCCAGAATTTCCTTTTATTGCAATTTGATTGAAGTAAGAGACGTAAAACTCAACTCCAGAATAGTTACTTTCCACTTGGTCAAAATCGTCAAAAACCTCGAAAAGTTGATCTTTATTTTCAATACCAAAGGTAAAACCTGAAATTTCAAAATTATCTCCGGTTCCAAAAAAGACGTTAAACTTCTGATTGAAATCAAATCCTGTGTCTTTCAGCGTTTTTCCTGCCGTTGAACCGTCAAACAACTCTTGTTGAATTTCTTCCATGAACTCGTAACTGATCAATTCATCCAATGAAATTTTTTGGAAAAGATTGATATTATTGATGGTAAACACAGATACTGCATCTTTAGGAACCAATGATTCAGACATTTGAGCAGTTCCCGCCACAGCGAAACCACAAAACAATAGTGCATTAAGAAACTTCATAATTAACTGTTTATCCTTGCGATAGGGGATATTTCATGTAAAAGTACAAAAAGCAAGAATGCTATTGAGTATTTACGAGAGAAATTGTATTGTCCAACACACTTGGGTTCTGCGTAAGCGTGTATGGATCTGTACGCAACATAACGGCTTTGTTGTTTTTTGATTTTTTAGCGGTTGGATTTGTGAAGGAATCTACATCATCTTCAAAACGAGTGATAGAAGTATATATTCCAGATTTAAGCATTTCCGAATCTTCTTTTTTCATGTCTGCCACTTTCTGAATTGTAATCTGTGGTATGGAGCGAACCAATGTATTGTCATCAAACTGTAACCAATGTGTGCTCAGCTCAGGAACTGTCGTCTTGGATTCTTGATTAACGATTTCTTTGATGGCTTTTTGGAGATGAGTGACTGATTCAAAATCACATTCAAGTTTAAAAATGAAATCATTAAAATTTGTTTCAGCATGCACGTTCGAAATGCCGTCCATTGTTTTTAACTGCGCTACAACATGATTGATTCTTGAAGAAATTTCGTCAATGGATGGAACTTTTTTACCGTCTAAACTATCTAAAGCTAATAGTGAGTTCACTTTTACTTTACTCGAACTCAGGTTAATCGAATATTTGAATGTCCCTGAACCATCTTGATTTAAGGATAAATCATCGACAATCTCAATACAACCTGAGCATCCGATCAGAAACACGACAACAGCAAAAATGAGATTACCTTTCATGGTGCAAATTTATTTTTTATCCCCATACAAAATGAATACCACGAATGAAATAGTATTAAAACTTTAATTATCCTTGAATACTCTTTATATTTGCAACAAATTACGCAATGATGTCGAACAACGAAAGAATTTCAACAGAAAAAGCACCAAAACCAGTTGGGTTGTATCCTCACGCTAGAAAAGTGGGCAATTTACTTTTTCTCTCTGGGGTTGGACCGAGAACAGCAGGTTCAGATGCAACCGACTCAGCAGTACCTGGATTAGAATTGGATAAAAACGGAAACTTTATCGCATTTGATTTTGAGAAACAGTGCAGAAGCGTATTTGATAATGTGAGAATAATTTTGGAAGAATCTGGGTCGAGTTGGGATCAATTGGTCGATGTGACAGTGTTTTTAGTGAACATGAAAAGAGACTTTCAGACGTATAACCGAATATATGCGGAGTACTTCAAGGACAATTTGCCCTGTCGAACTACGGTAGAAATAAACGCGCTACCAACTCCTATTGCCATTGAATTAAAATGTATAGCAACAATTAACTAGTTATGATTGGATTTATTATTCGCTGTGTTTTAGCTGCAGCATCTTTGTTTTTTACAGTAGCACTATTTTACAATGGCTACTGGGGTTGGGGAATTGTGATGATATTTGTATCGGCAATTGTAGGTTTCTCTTTTTTCAGAAATGAAAAGATGATTTTAGCGCTGAATGCGATGAGAATGGGAGATACCGAGAAGGCAAAAAAGCAAATCAATAAAATTACTCACCCACAGTTTTTACCGAGAAAGCAACATGCTTATGTATTGTTTTTACAAGCTGTTCTTGGAACTCAAGAACTTGGGTTTGCGAAAAGTGAAGAGTTGTTACGAAAGGCAATTTCAATGGGATTGAGAACTGGACAGGACAATGCCGTAGCAAGAATGCACTTAGCGGGAATTTGTGCGCAAACTGGACGTAAAACGGAATCGTTGACGTTACTTGCTGAGGCAAAGAAATTGGACACTTCTGGAATGATGAAAGAGCAGATCAATCAAATGCAGAAACAAATGCAAGTAGCTCCTTCCAAGAACCAAATGCGCATGGCACAAATGATGGGTGGAAGGAAAAAAACTCCGCGTAGATAGAATGTCAGAAAACCGTTTGTACACAACAGGTTGGGAAGATTACGAACTTGTTGATGCAGGTGGAAGTCTTAAATTAGAACGCTGGGGCGAGGTTTACACCATTCGACCAGAAGTTCAAGCCTATTTTAAATCCGAAAAGCCGTTTGAAGAGTGGAGAAAGCTCGCGCATTGGGAATTTATTTCCAAAGGCAGCCAGTCAGGTGTCTGGAAAGCACTAAAATCGGACGCGCCCAAGCATTGGCAAATTCGCTACAAGGACTTTCGCTTCAATCTACAAATAACTAAGTTCAAGCACCTAGGCTTGTTTCCAGAACAACGCATTAATTGGGATTTCATTCAAAACAATCTTTCTTCGGCAAGCAACTTCCTAAATCTTTTCGCCTATACGGGTGCAGCATCTATTGTGGCTAAGTCGGCAGGAGCGGAAACCATTCACTGCGATTCTGTGAAACAATTGATTTCTTGGGCGAAGGAAAATATGGAGACTAGCAAATTGGAAGGAATAAAATGGGTGCATGAAGACGCATTGAAGTTCGCAGAACGAGAAGTAAAACGAAGAAAACACTATTCGGGAATCATAATGGATCCACCTGCGTGGGGAATTGGAGCTAAGAATGAAAAGTGGAAATTGGAAGATCGATTGGAAGAGTTACTGAAAAATGCTTCTCAATTGATTGGTCATAAAGGATTCCTTGTTTTAAACACCTATTCTCCCACCATCGATTTGAAGGCACTCGAAAGAATGTCGCATCGAGTTTTTAAGAAACGAGATTTTGAAGTAAAAGAATTGTGGATGAAAACAACAACTGGAAAGGAGCTGTTTTACGGGAATTTGTTGCGGCTTAGTTAAAACCAGTCGTCACTATTTTGGCTTTCGATAATGGAGGGAACGCCGAAATCAAATTTCTTTAAAAGCTTGATACGTACTTTTTTGTATCTCAGTGGACATTTTAAGGTTTCTCTTCGAATGATAGCCCCTTACCTGATAATCTTAAAATAAAAGAGGGGACAGATTTTGCCCCCTCTTTGTGACTTATTTTATACGATTATCTTTTCTGGAATCTCAATAAGGAATTCACTTCACCGTTGAAAATTTTCACGAGATAGATTCCCGGTGCCAGATGCAAGTTTTCGAGTGGAAGAGTTACAGGTAGTTGAACATTGCTCCAGGTTTTGTACGTTTTCCCAGACAAATCGGTTAACGTGATGGAAACCAATTCATCATAATTCAGTGCTGACAGGTTTAACTCTTGATCTACCGGATTCGGATAAAGTCCGAAACCATAGCTATTGTCAAATGACGTCAGTCCGAGGGTGATAACAACCGAATATTCTAGGGTGTCTGAATCGCAATCGTTTGAAATTATTACCTGAACAGGATACGAACCACTTGCGCCATAGGTGTGAGAAGGTGTCGCGTCGGTTGAAGTGCCGCCGTCACCGAAATCCCATGCATAACTATATGATCCACTCATTCCGCTTATCGAAAAATCAAAGGTATATGCTGCCTGAGTGGCACTGATGGTTCCACCCGAAGGTGCAGGTAGCATAACGATTACCACGGCATCCGAGCTGTCCGAATCTCCAGAATTAACACAGGTAACCATGCATCGGTAATAAGTGGTCTGCGTAAGCGCTCCGTTATAAAGTGTGTCCATAGCACCCATGATGTCTGTAAAATTGATACCATCTGTAGAAATCTGCCATTGGTATTCCATGCCAGCGAAATCCGAACCGTTTACATAAACCGTAAAAGCATCATTCATGCAAAGTGTGTCTGCACTGGCAACTGTTGAACCAGCATCCGGTGTTCCTGTGCAGTCATTATTAGCTGTCTCGTCGGCTCCTCGATATGGGAAAATTCGGGGTTCATTGTCTATATCAGTGGTCACGTAGGGGATAATGATTCCTTGCAAAGAAGTATTTCCAATTTCCGAAGCATCGAGATGAAGATCTGTAAGCGAAATGAAATTAGGCTGGACATCATTGGTATTTGTTTCTGCTGGGTTCACAGCTGCCTGATATAGTGTAATGTCACTGTAGACCGTGGCACCATAGCGGACGAGTTCTCCCGAACCGGCGCTATAGGAATTGTAATCTGCATCAATCACAGGGGCTGTCTGCTGAGCATAATAAGCTACGTGTTGCACTCCTGTCCCTCCCGTTCGCTGATTGGTGACCAAATTATTTTTAATCTCATAAGTGGATACTGCAGAGGACGTATTGATGGTAATTCCAGCTGAAGCTACGGCTCCAGATGTTCCCGCCGAAGTTAAAACCCCGCCGACATATATGGAATTATTTACAATTTTCCCGTTCGAAGGATTACTTCCGCTGTATTCGATTCCGACGACATTTGTATTAATTGCATTTCCCTCATTAATACTAAGCATGTTATTATAAATGTACGTCAGATTCGTGTTTCCGGCTGCTGTCGATCGGATATGAATATATCGGATATTGCCTGAACTTGCATTCTGCATGTCATACATGTAATTATTTGAAATAACTGTCGTATCATTCTGAGAATCGAAAAGGATTCCAAAGAACAGCCCACTTCCAGATGCGGTAGTTCCGTAAAAAGTACAGGAGTCGATTGTCACTTTTCCGGTTCCGTTTTGTCCCCAGAATCCAACAAAAGTCATGTTTTCAAAAGAGCTCGTGCGAATCATATTACGGGTGTTAGGATTAGCAACTGTGCCGCTTGAATTGATCCGGTAACGTCCCGAAGGGAAATGGCAATATTCAATAAGGTTATCCGAGTTTCCACTCGTGTTCGATGCTGATGTTCCAAATAAGATATTTCTGCCCGCGCTTGACGTTGTTGCATTCAGCACGTCACAGTAGCGCACTTCATTAAAACAAGCGCCATTCACCATTTCGATAGTATTACTACTCGAGGTGGTTCCTGAATTGCTTATACTAAGACTTCCTGTTGTTCCTTGACCTCCAGGGCGACCATCAATAATTACATAATCCGCATCATCGAGTCGTAAAACGGAACTCCCGCTACTGTTTCCTGCAATTGTAGCCGAAGTGGATCCTGCTGCGGGTCTTAAAGTTATTGTATTGGATGTACTTGCTCCGGTTTTTAATCCGAAGATGATAGGGTAAGTTTCGGAACTTCCCAAATACAAATCGCTGATCTCTATAATGTATGCCTGCGTTAGCGTGGCTGGTATCGCTGCATACGCTTCGGCGATAGAAGCATGACTGCTAAGCTGGGCACCCATTCCGTCGTTGAGTGTAACAGAACCGCTCTGTCCATGTACTCCGAAAAATGTCAGTAAGGACAAACCAAGTAGATAATTTTTCATAATTTTTTTGTTAGAAGTTGATTCACTAAATTTAGTGAAAATCTTTCACAAATTCAAATCCCTATAGTTGCCCAATGCTACTGTACTGGTTAACTGCTAAACGATGAAGAGTTAGTTTGTTTAATGATTCAGGTAGACATATAAAATCCTAATGAGGGAAAAAATAGTAAGATTAAAGTGTATTGGTTTCGATAATTCGGTCTTTTTCACCAAGAGGATTGCAAAATCTTATCTGCTAAAACATCACTCAATTTGAAATAGCTTTCATCAGTCCACCCACCGACATGTGGTGACAAGATCGTTTTATCAGAAGTCAAAATATAGTTGAAATCTGCTGGTAGCTCTTGCTCAAAAAACGATTCAAAGCTCGATTTTTCATATTCCAATACATCAAGACAGGCACCAAGCACTTTTTCATTCTTTAGTGCTTTAACTAGTGCGGATGTCTGAACAATTTTCCCTCGAGATAAGTTGATGAGGTAAATGGACTTTTTAAACTCTGAAAAGAAAGCATCGTTTGCCATGAAGAGTGTTTCTTCATTTTGAGGAATGTGAAAACTCACAACATCCGCTTTTTCAAAAATTTCTTCCAGGCTTGACTCTTTGATAAATTGATTGCCAAAACCATGTTTATACTTGTCATATGCAAGCACGTTGACATCAAATCCACGTAGTTTTTTGGCAAATGCAGAACCGTTGTTTCCAAACCCAATAATTCCAACAGTTTTTCCATCTAGCTCAATTCCGCGATGTGTCTCTCGGTTCCAGTTTCCTTTTCTTACATCAGCATCCGCTGAGATCAACTTATTGAAGAGTGCAAGCAACATACCAAGTGCATGCTCTGCGACTGCATTACGATTGCCCTCAGGTGCGTTTAGCAAGGTTATTTGGCGCTTTGCGCAATATTCCTCATCGATGTTTTCCATTCCCGCTCCAGAACGCGCAATAAACTTTAATTGAGGAGCATTTTCTAAAAAACGCGCATCCATCGAAAAACGTGAACGGATAACGATCCCCTCAGCTTCTTTGAGCAGTGGGAGGATTTCTTCACGGGAAATTTGAGTCGCATCAATACAGGTAAAACCTTTTTCTGTGAGTCGCTGCTCAAGTATGGGATGTACGGTATCTAGAAAAACAACCTTCATGCGAAATGAAAATTATAACTGGTAAAGAATGGTTCCAACGGTAAAATAGATGAACAAACCGACGATGTCATTCAATGTAGTTACGAATGGTCCCGTTGCTAATGCCGGATCTATTTTATAGTGATTGAGAACGAGGGGAATGAATGTTCCGAAGATAGCGGCAAAAATAATTACTGCGAACAAGGAGATACTAACGACTAGACCAAGTGTTCCACTGTCGAAATAATGCGCTACGCCGTAGATCAGCGAAGAAAGAAGAACTCCATTTACCAATGCAACCAAGGCTTCTTTCCCCAATTTTTGCAGAATACTGCCGAATGGGTTGGAGTTTTTTGCCAAAGACTGAACGACAATCGCCGAAGACTGAACCCCCACATTTCCGCCCATCGCTGTGATAAGTGGAATAAAGAATGCCAGTGCAGGAACTTGACTAATTCCACCTTCAAATTTAGCAATGACTTGTGCGCCTAAGGTTCCACCTAGCATGGCGATTAACAACCAGGGAATTCGCGCTCGTGTAATTCTCCAAACGCTAAAGTTTGATTCAATACGCTCGGAAATACCAGATGCCAGCTGGAAATCTTTTTCCGCTTCGTCCATAATGACGTCTACAACGTCATCAATCGTAATTCGACCGACCAATTTATTTTGTACATCAACGACAGGAACGGAAACCAAATCATACTTTTCCATGATTTTAGCTACCTCTTCATTGTCAGCGCTGGTTTTAACAGAAATGACATTTTTATCATTATATAAATCCTTGATTTTCGTCGATGGACTAGCAAACAACAAACTTTTTAGTGATAAAAAACCAAGCAATCGATCTCTATCATCAACAACATAAATCGTGTGGATTTTTTCTACATTTTCCGCTTGTCGACGAAGTTCAACAATACATCGGTTTACAGGCCAGTCAATTTTGGCTTGTACAAATTCCTTCTGCATCAAACCACCCGCCGTGTCGCTGTCGTAATTTAACAGATCCACAATATCATCAGCAGCTTCACTATCGCTTATTTGTGCAATAATTTCTTCTACTTGATCAGGCGAAAATTGACTGATTAAATCGGCAGCATCATCTGAATCTAGTAACTCGAGTTGTTCAGCAATTTCTTTCGTAGAAAACGATTTGATGATCGACTCTCGCAAGTCTTCATCCAATTCCATCAAAATATCACCTTGGATATCTTCGTTGAGAAGCTGATAGAGATGAATGGCATCCGGACGATCGAGTTCACAAATAACACCTGCGATATCGGCATAGTGAAGCTCAAAAACATTGGATTCAATCCAATCCATGTTTTCCTGCTCAATCGCCTGGCTTAACGCCTCAAGATATTCCTTTGTTAACTCAAACTGCATGATGAAGTTTTGTGCAAAGATAACACTTTTGTATACCTAAGTCGTTCTTTAGTACGTGCTATTACTTATGCCTCGGGTGTTTTTTGAGCGAATAGGCCATAAAACAGACCAAAGAACGTGACGCCTGTCTGTGTTTCGAGTGTATCCTCGGGTAGAAATGAAACAATGCAGATCACCATGAAAAGTACACCAATGAGTTGTTCTTGTTTTATGTTAAAGGAAAGAAAAGAATAAAGCATCCAGCAGAAAAGAATTAAACCTACAACCCCAAATGAAATCGCAACGGTTAAAAACATGTTATGCGCACGATGCCTGTTTTCGACCTCTAGCAGTGAGTTTTGCTCTTCGTACGTTTTGTTAAAGGCATCTTGAACGTCGCCAGTGCCAACGCCAATGATCCAGTTTTCCTTAAAAATGGAACCACCCGTTTTCCAGTATTCAATACGTTCTAACAACGAGTGATTATTAGGGGATTGTGCATTGTTCAACTGATATTGTAAACCATAAATGCGCGCCATAATTCCATTGCTAATGGTACTTGCCTTTCCCAATTCAATATCTCTAATTTCTTTAGGGGTAAGCTGACTTAATCCTTCTGCATCCTTTCGAAGTTGCTTTGAGGACAGAAAACGTATGATTGTTTTTTTCAGCGGTTGTCCTTTTAAATCCAGACCTTCATAGGGGAGCGAAGAGTAATTTGGCCAATCTCGTGCGAGTTCTTTTTCACAGATGTAGATATGTGTCGGTTCCCTTGTTTCTGGTGTAACCATATCAAATTCATGGGTATATTCGTTACCTTCAATAGTAGTAACAGGTAAATTTTGATAATCGTTTATATCAATGGTGATGGGGGTGAAGATCCAATACAAAATTCCAACGAATGCACTCAACAGAATTGCTGATGACAGAATAGCAAACACCTTCCATTTTGTCCAAATCAAATAAATACCGTAAAAACTAGAAATGGCTACAAGTGTTAATACACCTGAAATAACTTGTGAGTAGAAGGTGTAAAATGCAAACCAGCCTATCAGGACAATGTTGATCCAACGAAATTTTTTGTAGCGAAGAAAGTAAAAGGAAATTGCAATACACATGGTGATGATCAACGCATAGCGGATGTGTGAACCAAAAAATGACAATTCACGAATATCGACACTTTCGTGCGAGTCTAACCAGTCCTGATAAAGTACAATGTTTATTAGTGAGGTAATAACTGTGCTAACAATAAACGCAATTAGTACATAGTACAGGTGTTTTTTATTTTTAATTGGCTGTGCGATCAATATTAGCGGAACAATGAAGAAGGGGAGCTTAACCCTGATGTCGTGCCATGCGTAATCAAAGTTTGTTGTCCAAAGTAAGCCGATGAGGTGCAATAGAAAAAAAGCGGTAATTAACAAAAATGGGGTTGAACTGAAAAGTCGTGTAATTTTGGCTTTATAATCCCCTTCCAGCACAAAGTTTAACGCTAAGAAGACCATAGCGGAGGACATTACGACCTTATTCAAAGGAATGCCAATGGCTAGTATGCACAATCCAAATGCTTGAAGTTGTGCATGTACATTAAATCCGAATACACGGTCGAGCATGCTAGTAGAAATAGTTTGTTTTTCGGTTAAACGAAGATTATTTCAGTATAGTATTGTACTTTGAAATATCTTTTAACACATTCAACGATTCAATCACTGAATCGTCTTCTCTAAATGAATATTCAGCTCTTCCTTTTTGGTAATAATACCTTGATACTATTTCATTTTCAAGAATGGATTTGATCTGTGGTTTGAACTTGTCTAGATCTCTTTCTTTGGAAGGTACAACACGCGACATCAATGCTTCGTACTCCTTTTCGGCATCCGTGTAGAACCCTTCTTCTTCGGCTGTTTCACGCATAAGCTTCAACATTTCTTCGGTCGCTGTTGAATATTCAAACGTTTCTCCCAGAACATAGGTTTTGAAATCTTCGTATTGTTGATCCGTAAGGCTAAACGATTTTGCGTCACTAATTTCAGGGTGATCATAATAAAAACGAGTGGCGTAATCAAAGAAAAAGCTGTTTTGTACAAGCGTCATCCCTAATCTACTCAGTTCTTTTTCTTCTACAAGAACGTCTGGTTCAATACCACGACCGTCAATTACATCTCTTCCGTTTTTCGTTTTGAATATTTTCACCAAAGAATCTGGAATTTCTGATACATCGGCATCGTCCATTTTATCGTAGTATTCCAATCGCTGCACGCATCGACCAGATGGCGTGTAGTACTTGGCTATTGTCAACTTGATTTTCGCTCCATAATCTAAATCATAGGTGCGTTGAACCAATCCTTTGCCAAACGTTCGCTGACCAATGACAACAGCTCTGTCTAGATCTTGCAAACTTCCAGAAACGATTTCACTTGCAGATGCAGACCCTTCATCTACTAAAACTACGATCGGAATTGTAAGATCGACAGGTTGTTCTGTGGTCTTATACACTTTATTTTCCTCTGCAATTCTTCCTTGGGTGGTGACAACCACTTGATTAGCAGGAACAAACATATTGACAATTCGAACTGCTTCTACCAGCAAACCACCACCGTTTCCTCGTAAATCAAGAATAAGGGATTCCATTCCTTCAGATTTCAATCCATTAAAAGCCAATTTCACATCAGAAGATGCGGTACGAGTAAAGCTATTCAATTTGATATAGCCCACTTTTTCTGAAAGCATTCCTGAATAAGGAACATCAGGTAGTTTAATTTCATCGCGGGTGACAGAGATCGTTTTTTGCTCACCGTTGATACGTTCCACTTCGACTTTTATAGTTGTCCCTTTCGGTCCTTTCAATGCATTTGACACATCTTCTGAAGATTTCGATTCCATTGACTTTCCATCAATGGATAGTATTTTATCTCCAGCTTTTAACCCTGAATTTGCTGCTGGATTTCCTTCGTATGGTTCAGCAATGTACACGAACTCGTCTTTTTTTCGAATCAACGCACCGATCCCTCCGTACTGACCTGTCGTCATTAATTGGTAATCTTCAATATTTGATTCGTGGTAATAGACGGTATAAGGATCCAACTCGCGCAACATTGCATCAAATGCGACTTTTGACAGATTGCCTGTTTTAATGTCATCGACATAGTACTTTTCCAAATGCTCATAGATTTGATCTAGTTGCTCTAAACTCCGAATGACTTCAAAATTGTTGGATTGAGAAGTTGAACTGAATGCAGTCAATAATAGAAGCCCAACTACAAGTGAGCGAAGGGAATTGAATATGTTACTTCTTAGCATGGAGCGTTGTTGTTATTTCGTTGAACAATTTTATCGTTTTTTTGTTTAATTGCTGGTGATCTAGCTCTTCTTTGGCGGAATATACTAAAAAGACAGCTAATTGAATTCCATTTTCAGTTAAGTACTCTTCTAAAATGGATTTATTTAATCGCACGGCTTCTTTGCAGATGCGTTTGATTCTATTGCGTTGATATGCTTTTTTAAAAGTCCTTTTAGGTGCAGAAAAGACGATGTTAAAACTTCTTTTGTTTGAAAATTCTACTGGTTTAATAATTGCAATGTAAGGATAGGACTTTACCGTGGTACCTGAAACAAAAAGGTCATCGATAACACGTTTACTGCACAGTTTGTAGCTTTTGTCTAATTTATAATCGCCCAATCTTAAACTGTTTGTTATCATTTTGATTCCTCGTCATCCTCTCGTTGGAGACGTGGTAGGTACACTTTTTCTGCGACAATAAAACTGGTCGGAAATTCTGCTTCCAATTCCGCCTTTACTCTTTCCGCTTCCATACGGGTTCTGAAGTCACCAACTTTTAATACAAAATTCGGCATGTTCGATGTCACATAGGTGTCCGTTTTTGGAAACTTCGCAATCACCTGACTACGCGCAGCATTTACTTTCGATTTATCTGAATCAAAAAACACCTGCACTCGGAACCCATCGATTTGAGGTCTAATATCAGGTGGGGTGACTTTACTTTGCTTACTTACTAACCCATCAATACGTGGATCTTTGATTACTTGAATATCTCCCGTTTGGGCATTCGCAGTTATTGAGTACATTACAGTCAAGAGCACAAAACACAGAATCTTCATTTTAGTTGATTTATTTTATGTGAACAAAAATACAAAATTGTTCTATCAATTGGTGTGCCGATATGAAACTTGATGCGGAAATGGCTGATTTTCTTTCTGTTTAATCTAGCAAACCAAAATTAACAATATTTAACCTTATTTAGAATCATTTTAAATTAGTCTTCACAGCTTCAAAATTGTCATAAAACTGTCATGGGATATAACAATTCTACTAAATTTGCTTTCGTCAAAAAGTGTTTTTTTGACAGTGGACTAACAGTTTTTTACATGAAAATATCTAGTAGTCAGATGTTTAGAAATCTTAGCAAGTGGTACTTGAGCGCATTGACGCTCCTATTTTTAGCAGGTACCTTCAATTCTCAAGCACAAGGAGAAGGTTTGTTCAAAGCCAAGTGTGCAACATGTCACCAAGTATTTAAGGACGGTACTGGACCGAAACTTTTCGAAGTGCGCCAAAAATGGGCGGATGGTGGTGCGGCCGAAGGTTCAATTTACCAATGGGTAAAGAACTTTGAAGCAGCAGCAGCAGCGGATCCTTATGCGGCAACAGTAGTTGCTTGGTCAGGAACAAACATGAATAAGTTCCCTGAACTTTCGGATGATGACATTACAGCCATTTTTGATTGGGTTGATTCGCAAGTGGACGGACCTAAAGAAGGAGCAGGTGATGTGACTTCCACCGAAGGTGCTGTTGAAGAAGAGTCTTCAATGGGATGGGTATGGATGCTGTTAGGTGTCATGTTCATTGTAATAATCTTAGCCGTTGGTGGTGTTCGTCGTCAATTGAAAGCTGCGACTGTTGAGGCAGATGGTGGTGAATACAATGACGATACGTCCTACATGGATGAAATCAAACAATGGGCTTGGGATAACCGTAAGAAAACTGTGGTTGGTATAGTAATTATTGTACTCGCGTTGATCGTAACATTGTTCTTGTGTCTATACACAATTGGAACAGTAGAAGATTATCAACCGTCGCAACCAATTGAATTCCCTCACTCAGTGCACGCTGGATTGAATGGAATTGATTGTAAGTATTGCCATAACTCGGTAACTAAATCGAAAACAGCAGGATTGCCATCGGTGAATTTATGTATGAACTGTCACAAACAGGTGAGTGGTTCTACACCAGAACAGCAAGCACAAATCAAAAAGATTTACGACGCAGCGGGATGGGATCCTGAAGGGGCTGGTAAGTATACTGGTGAAACAAAAGAAATCGTTTGGAACAAAGTTCACGTATTACCAGATCACGTTTATTTCAATCACTCACAACACGTAGAAGTTGGTGGAATTGATTGTAAACAATGTCACGGTGATATGACGAAAATGGTAGGAACAGCAAAAGTTCAACCAGTTTCAGAACTAAACAAAATAGAAGGAAACATTCAATTGACGAAAACCACTTTAACAATGGGATGGTGTATTGAATGTCACTCTGAAAAGGAAATCTCTCAAGGTCCGTTGGATTCTAAGAAAGATGGATATTACGATGAGATACATAGACGTTTGATGAACAATGATAAGTCGTTGTACGGTGAGTATCTTGAAGATGGTAAAGTTACTGTGAAGGAACTTGGCGGATGGGAATGCGCAAAATGCCACTATTAATTTATTAGGAACTAGAAGAATTCGAATAAGGATATGGGAATGACAAGAAAATATTGGAAAGGAATTGATGAGTTAAAAGAAACTCCACAGTTCTTAGCATCCAGAGATCAAGAGTTTCCTGCTCAGACTTCTGTTGAAGAGTTTTTGAGCGACGAAAGTTTACAAGAAACATCGACTGCGCGTCGTGACTTCTTAAAGTTTTTAGGGTTCAGCGTTGCTGCGGCAACAGTAGCAGCTTGTGAGGCGCCGGTAACAAAGGCAATTCCTTATGTTAACAAGCCTGAGAACGTAACTCCTGGTATGGCGACATGGTACGCATCGACGTATTACGATGGAAATACCTACTCAAGTATTCTCGTAAAAACACGTGAAGGTCGACCTATTTATATCAAAGGAAATAAGGACTACGGAATTACAAAAGGAACAACAAACGCTCAAATCATTGCGTCTGTTCTTAGTTTGTATGATAGCGCTCGTCTTACTGGTCCAACTATTGCTGGAACGGTTAAATCTTACTCTGATGTTGATAAAGGAGTAATTGAAGGATTGAAAGCGGCGAAGGAAATCGTTTTATTGACAAACACAGTTATTAGCCCTTCAGTTGCTGGTGCAATTGCTGAACTTTCTACAGCGTATGCTGGAAAAGTGAAACACATTCAATATGATGCTGTTTCTTATTCTGCGATGCGTGCTGCAAATAAAGAAAGCTTTGGTTTAACTGTAAACCCTGAAGATCCTACATCGGCTGGAATTATCCCAGATTACGATTTCTCTCAAGCAAAGACAATTATTTCTGTTGGTGCTGACTTCTTGAATTCTTGGTTATTGCCAACTCAATTCGCGGGACAATATGCATCTAGAAGAAATCCAGATGGAGAGTGGATGTCAAAGCATTTTCAATTTGAAGCATTGCATTCAATCACGGGTTCAAATGCAGATAGCCGTGGGATGATTAAACCATCTCAAGAGGCAAATGTATTGGCGTATTTATTGAAGAAATTTGGAGTAAATACGGGTGTTTCAACTGAATTATCAGCAGCGAACGTTGGATTGGCAGATGCTGCTTACAAAGCATTAAAATCATCGGGAGCAAATTCTCTTGTGGTTGCTGGGTCAAACAATGTTGCGGTTCAAGTATTAGCGAATAAGCTTAACGAAGTGATCGGTGCTTACACAGCGACAATCAATGTGAACAATCCAATCAACATGTTCCAATCAAATGATGCAGAAATGAATGCATTTGTGAAGAATGTAGTTGCAGGAAAAGGTCCAGACGCGGTAATTATGTACGGAGTTAATCCGGCATACACATTGCCAAATGGTGCTGACTTCGCGAAAGGATTGAAAAAAGTTAAAACGACTGTTTCTCTTGCAATGTATGCAGACGAAACGGCATCAAATTGTACATACGTTTGTCCAGATCACCATACGTTAGAAGGGTGGATGGATCATAATCCTACATTGAATCACTGGTCTGTTGGACAACCAACAATCCGCCCATTGCACAACACGGCATCTGTTATTGAATCATTATTGGTTTGGGCAGGAAGTGCTAATCGTGGAGGAAGAGATTCAAAAGTAGCATACGACTACATTAAAAATAATTGGGAAGTTTACGGATTCCCAACTCAAACGAAGTATGCAGATGCTGCAACCTATTGGAATATGGTAGTTCACAACAGTTGTGACAATGCACCAGCTCCGGTAGCTACAGCTCCTTCTTTCAATGCAGCTGCGTTGAATGGTTTGAGTGCTAAATTGCCAAAGTCATCTGACAGAGAAGTTATTCTTTACCAAAAAGCAGGTTTGGGAATTGGATTGCAAGCAAATAACCCTTGGTTACAAGAGCTTCCAGATCCAATGACAAAAGTAACGTGGGACAACTACATTACGATGAATCCTGTCGAAATGAAGAAAGAAGGTTACGCAACTACTTTTGATCAAGAGAATGGATTGAATATGGCAACGATTAAAGTTGGTTCTAAAGAATTGACATTGCCAGTTTACCCATTACCAGGTCAAGCGGAAGGTACAGTTGGTATCGCATTAGGATATGGACGTGGGGCGAATGGAGAAAACATTGGTAAAGCAGCATTCCAAACAAAAGAATACGGTGGACATGTTACTGACGAAAACGGAAACCCAATGCCAATTGGTGCGAATGCATTTGCATTTACATCTTTTGAGAATGGAATGCTATCGTACAGTGCAGCGTGTACAGTTTCAAAAATAGAAGGTACTTATTTAATTGGTGCTACTCAAATCAGTTCTACTGCAATGGGTCGTCATTCAATTGTACGTGAAACGACACTTGATATTTACAATTCAAGAGGTAAAGAAGCTTACAACCGTGCACATACATTACAAAAACTTGACAAAGACGGAAACCACGTTTCAGCGCCTGTTGGTGAGTTTGATTTATGGGAAGCACACCCTGTTGAGAACATCGGTCACCGTTGGGGAATGACAGTTGATTTAAGCTCATGCATCGGTTGTGGGGCTTGTTTAATCGCTTGTCAATCTGAAAATAACGTTCCAGTTGTTGGTAAGACAGAGGTGAGAAGAGGTCGTGAAATGCACTGGTTGCGTATTGACCGCTACTATGCATCTGATGAAGAAGCTTCTGTAGGTTTAAGAAAAGATAAAAGCACATTTAGTTACGCAAAAGCGGAAGATCCAGCGTTGAATCCAAAGGTTGTTCACCAACCAATGATGTGTCACCACTGTAATCACGCACCTTGCGAAACTGTTTGTCCTGTTGCAGCGACAACACACAGTAATGAAGGATTGAATCAAATGGCATACAACAGATGTATCGGTACAAGATATTGTGCGAACAACTGTCCTTACAAAGTACGTCGTTTTAACTGGTTCAACTACCCATCTTACAAAGCACAAACGGAAATTAACCCAGCTCAAGATGATTTAGGACGTATGGTATTGAACCCAGACGTGACTGTAAGAACGAGAGGTGTAATGGAAAAATGTTCTTTCTGTGTACAACGTATCCAAGAAGGAAAATTAGACGCGAAGAAAGAAGGTCGCCCAGTGAAAGATGGAGATTATTCAACAGCATGTGCTGATGCATGTCCATCTGACGCAATTACTGTTGGTGACTGGAATGATTTGAAATCGATGGTGCGTAAGAGTGCTGATGATAAGCGTTCATACCAAGCATTGGAAGAAATCGGTGTTAAACCGAACGTTTGGTTCAAAGTGAAAGTTAGAAATGAAGAGAATAGTTTGCTTGATAAGCTTCAAGTTGAGAAAAAGTCGCATGACAGTCACTCAGAAGAAGCGCATCACGAAAGCAAACAACATTAATTGAATAATAAAACACTATTGTAATGCATAAGGAAGCAGCAATTAGAGAACCTCTGATATTAGGTCACAAGACCTATCACGACATCACTGAAGATGTGTGTAAACCTATTGAGGATAAGGCGCCAAGAACTTGGTACATCTTATTTGGGATTGCATTGATCATTGGTCTGTACGGTATAGGATGTATTTTATATCTATTAGGCACAGGAGTCGGTGTTTGGGGATTGAACAAAACCATTGGATGGGCTTGGGATATTACCAACTTCGTTTGGTGGGTAGGTATTGGTCACGCTGGAACCTTGATTTCGGCAGTACTTTTATTGTTCCGTCAGAAATGGAGAATGGCGATTAACCGTTCTGCAGAGGCAATGACAATTTTCGCCGTATTTATGGCAGGATTGTTCCCGCTGATCCACATGGGACGTTTATGGTTAGGATATTGGGTATTACCTTTACCAAACCACTTTGGATCTTTATGGGTGAACTTTAACTCACCTCTTCTTTGGGACGTATTCGCGATTTCAACGTATTTATCAGTATCGTTTGTTTTCTGGTATATTGGTTTGATTCCTGATTTCGCTACCATCAGAGATAGAGCGAAGAAACCACTTTCCAAAAAAATGTATTCACTACTTTCTTTTGGATGGTCAGGTCGCGCTAAGCACTGGAACCGTTTTGAATTGATTTCATTGGTCTTGGCTGGTTTAGCTACACCACTTGTATTCTCGGTTCACTCGATTGTATCTTTTGACTTTGCTACTTCGGTCATACCTGGTTGGCACACCACGATTTTCCCTCCCTACTTCGTAGCTGGAGCGGTATTCTCGGGATTTGCCATGGTACAAACACTGTTGTTGGTCATGCGTAAAGCAATGAACCTCGAAGCGTACATCCACACCAAACACGTGGAGTACATGAACATTGTCATCATGGTGACAGGTTCCATCGTTGGAACGGCCTACATTACGGAGTTATTTATTTCTTGGTACTCTGGAGTAGAGTATGAGGCATATGCGTTCTTGAATCGTGCAACAGGTCCATACTGGTGGGCATACGCTGCGATGATGACATGTAACGTTGTTTCTCCACAGCTGATGTGGTTCAGAAAATTAAGAAGAAGTTTAATGTTTACGTTCTTTATCTCAATTGTGGTAAATATCGGAATGTGGTTTGAGCGTTATGTAATTATCGTGACTTCACTTCACAGAGATTACTTGCCATCATCTTGGAGCATGCACTACCCAAGTCACATCGATATTGGTGTGTACGTTGGTACAATTGGAATTTTCTTCGTATTCTTCCTATTATTTGCGCGTTACTTCCCAGTATTGGCATTGAACGAATTAAAGACAATTTTGAAATCATCAGGTGAGTCGTACAAAAATGGAGATGCTGGTCATCACCCAACGCCGACTCCAGTCGTTGCAGCAGCAGCTGTTGGTGGAGATGATAGTGAGTCAAACAAATCTAACAATCAATAAGTCATGGCGGATAAAGTAATATATGCAATGTATGACGATGACGAAGTGCTAAAAGACGGCGCTAAGAAGTTGGTATCTAAAGGTGTTAAAGTGGCGGACGTTTTTTCTCCGTTTCCTATTCACGGTATTGATCCTATTATTGGTGTTGAACAAACACGTTTGGGAATCTTTGCTTTTATCTACGGATTGATAGGTTTGACCTTGGCGACAGTTGGAATGCGCTATTTTATGATCGTTGACTGGCCGATGAACATTGGTGGTAAACCGAGTTTTTCTTACATGGACAACATGTTAGCATTTATTCCAATTACGTTTGAGTTCACGGTTTTATGTGCTGCTCACGGTATGGCGATTACTTATTTAATTGCAAACAGAACATTGCCAGGAATGAAAGCAAAAAACCCAGATCCAAGAACAACCGATGATCGTTTTGTAATGGAACTTCGTACTGCTGACAATCACGCTTTTTCAGTAGCTGATTTGGAGAAAATGTTGAAAGAGACGGGAATCGTTGAATTGGAACAAAAAGACATTGTATAATTTTCATACACAGGATAAAATGAAATTTAAAGTAATATCAAGTATAGCAATTGCAGCAGTCTCAACACTTATGTTGGGGTCATGTGGTGCAGATCCTGATAGTGCAGGATATGAGTACATGCCTGACATGTATCGATCGGCAGCAATTGAGCCGTATGTTGATTACGGTGAGATCAGAGGTCGTGAGGACAAAGATGCTAAAATGAAAATTTCGGCAAAAGTTCCACCTTTTGGAACGATTCCTTACTACGGGACTGATGAGCAAGAAGTCATGTTAATGCTTCCTTACCACAGAAAAGGACATATTTCTATGAAAGAAACGCATGGTCTTTACGGGTTCGACTTGGTAAGTACGAATGAATACGAGTTGGCAGCAGGAGATAAAAATCCTTATACACTTACAGCAGATAATATGGATGCTATTTTCGCAAAGGGGAAAAGCCTTTATACTGCAAACTGTGCGCACTGTCATGGTGAGAAAGGAGATGGAAATGGTCCAATGATGGTAAATGAAACGTATGTTGGTGTTCCAGATTATGCAAACTTGAAGAACTTAGGAGATGGACAAATTTTTTACTCTATCTACTATGGTAAAGGATTCATGGGTGCGCACGCATCTATCTTGGATAAGAAAGAGATTTGGACATTGGTACATTACGTTAGAAAGTTTCAGGATGCTGCATATGGTACACCTGAAGCTGGCGCGAATTTGGAAGTAGAAGGAGCTGTACCGGCTGATACTACAAGTAATCAATAAGAGTATAAATTTGACGAACACAAAAAGATGGAATTCACAATAGCAAAAAAAGCAAAAACGTTTACGCTGGCATTGATTGTCATTGGTGCTCTATTCACTGCAATTGGAGTTGCTATGAATATAGGTGATCATCACTTTGCGCAACGACTTATAGCGAATGGTTTAATTGATAGTTTCTTTTTCTTTTCGATTGCGCTAGGAGCATTATTCTTTTTAGCATTGCAGTATGCAACTGAAACTGGTTGGTATGTTGCTGTCAAAAGAGTTATAGAAGCAGTAGCTGGTTTCTTGCCGTATGGTATTGGAATGATGGTGTTGATTTTGATGGTTCTCACATTAACAGATGGGGCTCACATTTATATTTGGATGGATCCAGATATGACGGACCCTGCATCGCACCACTATGATCCAATTATTGAAGGAAAATCAGCTTATTTGAACAAGGGTTTTTTCTGGATTAGAACACTAGTTTATTTGGCAACGTATTACATTTTCTGGGTAGGTTTCAGAAAAAGATCATTGGAAGAAGATAGAGTTGGTGGAACAGATATTCACTTCAAAAACTACAAGAAAGGGGCACTGTTTTTAGTATTCTTTGCTGTATTTAGTTCAACTTCTTCTTGGGATTGGATCATGTCAATTGATGTGCACTGGTTCTCAACATTGTTTGGATGGTACACTTTTGCAGGAATGTGGGTATCTACAATGGTTGTACTTGTATTGTTGACTTTGTACCTAAAGAAATTGGGTTATTTACCAAAAGTAAATGACAGCCACATCCACGATTTAGGAAAATGGACATTCGCGATTTCATTCTTATGGTCGTACTTATGGTTCTCTCAATTCATGCTTATTTGGTATGCAAACATTGGAGAAGAGGTTATTTACTACATGATGAGAATCGAAAACTTTAAAATAATGTACTTCTCTATGTTCATGATCAACTTTGCATTCCCAATGTTATTGTTGATGTCAAGAGAAGCAAAAAGACATGCAGGTATTTTGACACTAGTTGGAGTCATAATTCTTATTGGACACTGGTTGGATGTATACATTATGGTTTCTGCAGGATCTATGGGAGCAAATGCTCACATTGGTTTCTTAGAAATTGGAATGGCGATCGCTTTGGCGGGTGTTTTCATGAGAATTATTCTTGTGAATCTGACTAAGGCACCATTGAGCCCAGTAAATCACCCATACTTAGATGAGAGTATTCATCACGAGATATAAAAACATTTATCACAGATAACAGTAATTAGATGGTAACGAAATTGGTCATATTAGCGGTAATAGTTTTAGGAGTAATCGCAGTAGCGCAACTCATGAGAGTTTATGAACTTTCTTCAAAACTTAGAAATAAAGAAGAGGGAGAGATAAGTAATAGAGACAATAGACTCAACGCAAATTTAATGCTCATTTTTATGGTCGTTTTGTTTGCTGGGTTTATCTGGTTGATGTTAAAGTATGGATGGACAGGAAGAGGTGACGCCGCTTCAGTTCACGGGCACGAAATTGATTGGTTGCTTAACTTGAACTTCATCATCATTATTGCAGTCTTCTTTATTACAAATGCGTTGTTGTTTTTATTCGCATATAAATATGTGAAAAAACCAGGCGTTAAAGCATTCTATTTCCCACACAATAACAAGTTGGAGATGTTGTGGACAGTTGTTCCAGCGTGTGTACTTGCGGTAATTATCATCTTAGGTCTTAAGAGCTGGAATGAAGTTACGGATGAGGCAGCTCCAGAATCAATTCGAGTGGAATTGTTCTCAAAGCAATTTGATTGGACAGCACGTTACGCTGGAGCAAACAATGAGTTAGGGAAATTCGATTACAAATTGACTACGGATGACAATGAGTTGGCATTGCTTACGACAAACACGTTAGATTCTGCTATCTATCACATGGAATACGGAACGCTTGGAATTAAAACAATGGAAGCGAAGTTAAACGACGCTTCGTTGATTATGATTCCTGAAGACCGTGCGAAAATGATGGAAGATTTATCACGCAAAGAACGTTTGGTGCGTCTTTTATACCAAATGAAAGGTCGTCACGATGCAAAATTAGATGCACGTGCGTGGGATGATATCATTCAAAAAGATACATTGTACTTGTGTAAAGACAAAGAGTACGAGTTCAATTTTAGATCGAAGGACGTAATTCACTCGGCATACTTTCCAAATTTTAGAGCGCAAATGAATACCGTTCCAGGTATGACAACACGTTTTAAATTTACGCCAGACATCACTACGGCGGATTTCCGTAAAAAGAAAAATGATCCAAACTTTGATTTTGTTTTATTGTGTAACAAGATTTGTGGAGGAGCACATTACAAAATGAAAATGATCGTTGTCGTGTTGGAAGAGAAAGACTACATGAAGTGGATGGATTCTAAGAAAGCATCAACGTTCAAGGATATATATTTTGCCGCTGCATCTACGGAGACTGAAGCAGAAACTGAAGGAGAAGAGATAGAAGCGGTGCCAACTGAAGAACAAGTTGCACAGTAGGTTTAATAATTGTAATAAAAATAGATAGAAATGGCGGCAGTAGCGCACGAAGCACACGGACACCACGATTCTCACGGACACCACGAAGAGAGTTTTGTATCAAAGTACATTTTTAGTCAGGACCACAAAATGATTGGTAAGCAGTTTTTGATGACTGCTGTATTCATGGGGGTAGTGGCAATGTTATTGTCTATATTGTTTAGAATTCAGTTGGCTTGGCCAGGTGAGAGTTCTGATTTTGTATCATTCTTCCTTGGAGACAATTGGGCTCCAGATGGTGTTATGAAGGAAGATATGTACCTTGGATTGGTTACCATTCACGGTACTATCATGGTCTTTTTCCTATTGACGGGTGGATTGTCAGGAACGTTCTCTAACATCCTTATTCCTTTGCAAATTGGAGCAAGAGATATGGCATCAGGTTTCTTGAACATGTTGTCCTACTGGTTCTTCTTTATTTCATCTATCTTGATGTTATTATCACTCTTTGTTGAGTCAGGACCAGCAATGGCGGGTTGGACAATTTACCCTCCACTTTCCGCACTCCCTCAGGCCGTCAGTGGTTCTGGAATGGGAATGACATTGTGGTTGGTTTCGATGTCTATCTTTATTGCATCGTCTCTAATCGGATCGCTTAACTATATCGTTACGGTGTTAAACTTGCGTACGAAAGGGATGTCTATGACGCGTTTACCTTTAACAATTTGGGCGTTCTTTATTACAGCAATTATTGGTGTATTGTCTTTCCCAGTTCTATTGTCAGCAGCATTATTGCTAATGATGGATAGATTGGCTGGAACAAGCTTTTACTTATCAGATATCATTGTCGGAGGCGAGATGTTAACTCAGCATGGTGGATCACCACTGTTGTACCAACACTTATTCTGGTTCTTAGGTCACCCTGAGGTTTACATTGTATTGATTCCAGCACTTGGATTATCATCTGAAATTATTGCGACAAACTCGCGAAAACCCATCTTTGGTTATCGAGCGATGATTGGCTCTATTCTCGCAATTGCCTTCCTATCGTTTATCGTTTGGGCGCATCACATGTTCGTTACGGGTATGAATCCCTTCCTTGGAAGTGTCTTTGTATTCACCACATTATTGATTGCAATTCCATCGGCCGTTAAGGTGTTTAACTACATCACTACGCTATGGAGAGGATCTATCGTTTACACACCAGCAATGTTGTTTGCGATTGGTTTGGTTTCTACATTCATCACTGGGGGTGTAACAGGAATTATCCTAGCAGATGCTGCGTTGGATATTACAATTCACGATACGTACTTCGTTGTTGCCCACTTCCACGTGGTAATGGGACTGTCAGCCGTCTTCGGAATGTTTGGTGGAGTTTACCACTGGTTCCCTAAGATGTTTGGTAAGATGATGAACACACGACTAGGATATGCACACTTCTGGATTACAATAGTCGGGGCATACGGAGTTTTCTTCCCAATGCACTTTGTTGGACTAGCAGGAGCACCACGTAGATATTATGATTATTCAGTTTATGGTGATTTCGATGTTGAGTCATTTAACTTAATGTTGGACTTAAACGTGATCATCACAGTGTTTGCAATTATTGCTTCACTTGGACAGCTATTATTCTTGTTCAATTTCTTCTACAGTATTTTTAGAGGACCTAAGGCACCACAGAACCCTTGGAAAGGAACAACACTTGAGTGGACAACTCCAGTTGAGCATATCCACGGAAACTGGCCAGGAGAACTTCCTACAGTTCACAGATGGCCTTACGATTACTCTAAACCAGGTTTTGAGGAAGACTTTATCCCTCAAACGGTTCCTTTAGCTGAAGGAGAAGAAGAGCATTAATCGGAATAAAAATTAATTCAAAGCCCTTTGTCATTTGACGAAGGGCTTTTTGTATTTTTGAACAAAGTATATCCATTGGAAGATTCATTTGACTATATAAACGAAGCAGCAGGTTCTGGAGATCAAGAATTTGATAAGGTACTGCGTCCAAAGCGTTTAGAAGACTTTACTGGACAGGAGAAGATTGTCGCAAACTTAGAAGTGTTTGTGCAAGCCGCGACGTTGCGAAATGAATCGTTGGATCACGTGTTACTGCATGGACCTCCAGGTTTGGGTAAAACGACATTAGCAAATATCATAGCCAATGAGCTGGGGGTGAATTGTAAAATTACCAGTGGACCAGTATTGGACAAACCAGGCGATTTAGCAGGTTTATTAACCAATCTCGATACAGGGGATGTATTATTCATTGATGAAATTCACCGACTAAGTCCAGTGATCGAAGAATACCTGTATTCAGCGATGGAAGATTACAGCATTGATATTTTGATTGATAGCGGTCCGAATGCACGTACAGTTCAAATTGCGTTGAATCCTTTCACGCTAATTGGAGCAACGACACGTTCAGGTTTATTGACATCTCCTCTGCGTGCCCGTTTTGGAATCAATCTCCGTTTACAATATTACGATGCAAAAACATTGACGTTGATTGTGGAACGATCCGCAAGTTTATTGAACATCGAAATAAGCGAAGAGGCTGCATATCAAATTGCGAGCAGAAGTCGCGGTACACCGAGAATAGCGAATGCATTGTTGCGGCGAGTGAGAGACTTTGCCCAAATTCAAGGCGATGGTAAGATCGATGTAGCGATTACAAATCACGCGTTAGAGGCATTGAACGTCGACCAGAATGGATTGGATGAAATGGACAATAAGATACTGTCTGTTATCATCGATAAGTTCGGTGGCGGACCTGTTGGATTAACAACCATTGCCACAGCGATAGGAGAGAACGCTGGTACCTTGGAGGAAGTCTATGAACCATTTCTCATTCAAGAAGGGTTTTTGATGCGCACACCTAGAGGAAGAAAGGTGACTGAAAAGACCTACAAGCATTTGGGTAAGAATATGGGATTTACACAGGGTGGGTTGTTTTGATTTAAGGATTCAAATGTCAACATACGATTTAAAGTCCTCCCCCTGCACCCCCTCCGAAGGGGGAAACGAGTCGAAACTATTTTTTCTTTGGATTTTCTATGAGCTATTATCAAAAACACCGAACAG
>CAZXRU010000012.1:0-101852 GCA_964643345.1 uncultured Fluviicola sp. | reverse complement strand
TTCTTCACTGATCAATTCAGTTACAGGAATTCCACCAACAGTTGTGTAACGTGGAAGTGGAACCATTGTATCTCCATGCCCACCCATCAATACTGCTTGAATATCTTTTGGAGAAACATTTAACTCTGTTGCCAAAAACGCTCTGTAACGTGCTGTATCAAGTACACCAGCCATACCGAATACTTTGCTTGAATCAACTTTCGCTGTCAAGTAAGCACAGTACGTCATAACGTCCAATGGATTTGAAACGATAATGATTTTTGCATTTGGTGAATACTTAACAATGTTTTCTGTCACCATTTTCACAATGCCTGCATTCGTAGCGATTAAATCATCACGTGACATTCCTGGTTTTCTTGGAAGACCAGATGTAATAACAACTACATCAGAATCTGCTGTTTTTGAATAATCATTCGTCGATCCAGTTGTTCTTGAATCGTACAAGTTAATTGGCGAAGTCTGCCAAATATCCAACGCTTTTCCTTCTGCAAATCCCTCTTTGATGTCTAACAAAACAATTTCGTTAGCAATTTCTTTGTGCGCTAATACATCGGCACAAGTTGCCCCAACATTTCCAGCGCCTACAACAGTTACTTTCATTTTTTTTATTGTTTGATCTAAATTAGTATAATTCCGTGTCGGTGACGAAATTAATTAAATTGTAAGAAAAAAGAGCTATTTTGGGTGTTTTTTTAAAGGAAGAAATTAAATTAAAAATCTGAAAGGCAACTTTTAATTTATCGGAGCGTCTAACGAACGAAACTAATGTGGAAAACAAAGAACATTTAGAGCAAATAATACGCGGGTGCCTCGACAACAATAGAAGGTCGCAGGAAACCCTATTTAAGCTTTATTATGGTAAAATGCTTTCTGTGTGTATGCGCTACTCAACGGATAGAGATTCGGCTGAGGAGGTCTTGCAGGAAGGTTTCATAAAGATCTTTGATAAACTTGATGCGTTTGATTACAAAGGGTCCTTTGAAGGATGGATGCGACGAATTATGGCAAATACCGCCATTGACAGTATCCGAAAATCTAAAAAAGATCCTTTTCTCACAGACAACGATGAAGACTTTAAATTGGGTGCTGTTGATCCAATGGTCGATTCGGAAGAATTGGAACTTGTGGGAATCAAAGCTGAAATTGCCATGGAAGCGATCAATGAGCTTTCTCCTGCCTACAAATCTGTTTTCAGCTTGTACGTTTTTGAGGAGTACAAGCACAAAGAAATTGCCGAAATACTTGGTATCAGCGAAGGAACGTCAAAATCAAATTTAGCAAAGGCAAAATTGAATTTGCAAAAAATATTAAAAGAAAAATTCATGAACATTGAATGACATGAAAGATACATTTGAAAAGAACATAAAGCAGAGCTTAGAAAACCACGAAATGCCCTACAATGCATCGGCTTGGAAAGCTATGGAAGCAAAACTGGATGTGGTGAAACCTGTTTCATCGCTGCCAGGATCTGGCATGAAATGGTTCATTGGAGCTGCTTCAGTTGTTGTGATTGGCGTGGTGAGTTACTTCGCGGTGACATCAACTAATTCCAATCCAGAAAAAACTACTGTAAATGCAGTTGTAAGTGAAAACCAAACGCAAGACGCTACAACGACCACTTCTGACGTAAAAGAAGAACTTACTGAAAATACAGCGCAAACAACAGTTAAAAATGATGCTGTTGAAACTGTTGAAGCGGTAAACACAGCAAAACCAAGTAATTCAGCATCTAAAAATGAGGTTAATCCATTTAATCCATTTAGTCGAAATGGATCTATTGGAGGGAACGGTGAAGGGAATGGAACTTATTTTGGTGCCGGTAACGAAAACACAGGAGCTGGTGAAGGGAAGCCAAATAAAACAAGATCCTCCAATGAATCAAATACGGCAAATAAAAACATTGTACTGCCTCAAATAAATGATTTATGCGAAGGTGAAGTCGTTACAGTGGAAAACAAAAACGATGCACCATTGCTTATCACTGGTCCTGAATTACATTTTACAATTCCTGCCAACGCAACGAGAAAAGTCCGCGTGAATGCAGAAGGTTTACACACTGTGTCATTATTGAACACTAAAGAAGTGCAAAATACTTTCTTCGTGAATAAAGCGCCGTTTGTTGACTTCACAATTGACACAGACACTAAATTTGAGGCTGGACTTCCAACAACAAAATTAGAAACTACTGTTTCGGGAAGTGAATTTAATTGGATCGTTGGAAGCAGACGTATTGCTGACAGAAAAGTAAACGCGCACTTCTACAAAGCAGGAAATCACGATGTAACGTTGACGGTACAAGGATTGAATGGATGTTCGAACAGCTTGACGAAAACAATTCACATTGATGAGAAATATAATTTGATGGCGGTGAATTCATTTGTCCCACAAGACAGTGATCCTCGAAACAATACCTTCATGCCATTTGCACTGACGCAACGAGACGTGAAATTTAACCTAATTATTATAGATCCAACCGATGGACATATCGTTTACCAAACGAACAATGCCAGCAATGGATGGGATGGAACAGACAAAACCACAGGACAGCAGGTCAACTATGAGATTTCCTACATTTGGAAGGTCGTAATTGAAAATGCCGAGCCAGGAGAAGATAACGAATACGCGGGTAACATTACCCCAATTCGCCGAAGGTAGTAAGACTGCCACACTACTTATGATGAAAACCGTCCACCTTTGGTGAGACGGTTTTTTGTTGGGGCAATGAGCATCTAGTTCTTGCGGTCAAAGCAATAAGATTTAAGGCTCAAAAACTTACTTACTCTGACAACTTATTTACCAAAATAGTCGTATTTTTAGTTAAATTTTTTCTAATGCTACGAATTCTAATTATTTGTGTTTGTGTTACATGGAGTAATCTAAACTTCCATGCGCAAGAAGTAATTGGTTCGGGTGGCGATTATTTTCCTTCTTCAAACGGTTCCTTATCATGGACAGTAGGCGAAACTGTTACAGAAACTGTTTCGAACGCACAAGGAATCTTCACACAGGGGTTTCAGCAAAATTATGAAAGCATTGTATCTTTTGAAACTATTCACCTTACGAATAAAGTACTGGTTTTCCCTAATCCCTTTCATTCTGAATTAAACATTCATTGGGAAAGCAGCGATTTCTCTAGTTTAAAAATATCCTTGTCAGATACCTACGGTAAGGTAATAACTGAACAACATATTCAAAACAGCAGCATAGAAAAGAGCACCACTCTAAATGTTTCAGGTATAGCAGATGGTGTATACTACGTGACAATTTATTATCAAAATCGCTCTACACCAATTATTTACAAGGCAGTAAAATATTAGATCCATGAAAATTATCAAACAACTCCTATTCGTCCTTTTCATTTGCATTCAACACTTATGGCTGAATGCACAGACACCAGAGGGCTTTAAATATCAGTCTGTTGCGAGGAATACATCTGGACAAACGATAAACAATACCACCATTTCACTTCGTATGAGTATTATCGATCTGAATATCTCGGGTCCTACAATATATACTGAAACGCATTCAGTAACCACCAACGAATTTGGTTTATTCTCAGTAAGTATAGGTCTTGGAGTCCCTATTACAGGTAGTTTTACTGATATTGATTGGGCAACAAATGAAAAATTTCTTAAAGTGGAGGCTGATCTAACTGGTGGCACGGCATACACGGAAATGGGTGTATCACATTTGCTCAGTGTTCCGTACGCCCTGCATTCCAAATATGCTGAAAACGCACAATTACCAGATGGTGAAACCCCAGGAAACACCATTTTTTGGAATGGTACAAATTGGGTATTGAACAACTCAAATCTCTACAATAATGGCGGTCGAGTTGGCATTGGAACCACCGATCCTATGCAAAAACTAGATGTGAACGGAAAGATTAATATCCCAAAAGACAGTGCCTACACCATTAATAATGTGAATGTATTAAGTACAAAAGGAATGGCTAGTTTGTATCTCGGAGAGTATGCTGGATTAATAACGACATTCGGTCAATACAACGTATTCGCGGGTTATAATTCAGGTTTGAATAATGGAATTGGGAGTCAAAATACATTTATTGGCTCTGAAACAGGCGTAAATAATTTGGATGGAATGATGAATTCTTTCCTCGGTAGAAGAGCTGGTTTTTCCAACAACGGCGGAATAGAAAACACTTTTATAGGCTGTTATGCTGGACAATCAAATACCATGGGGCAGCACAACTCATTTTTAGGGGTAACCACAGGCAATTCTAATACTACTGGGAATGAAAACACCTTTCTAGGAGCGCATGCTGGTTACTTCAATACTACTGGAAACAACAACACGTATGTAGGGAATTTTGCTGGGCAGAATACGGGCACAGGAAGTAATAATCTCTATTTGGGATTCAATGCGGATGGAGCCACAAATAATTTGTCAAATTCAATCGCTATTGGAAGTGGGACCGTTGTAACGGCAAGCAACTCAGTTATTGTTGGAAACACAGCAATGACCTCTATCGGGGGACAGGTAGGCTGGAGTACATTCTCTGATGCACGACTAAAAAAGGATGTGGTAGAGGAAAACCTAGGTTTAAATTTAATACTGAAACTAAATCCTGTCCGGTATCAGTACAAAGCAAAAGACCAACAGGGTTTCGTCTACTCTGGCTTTATTGCTCAAGAGGTGGAACAAGTATTAACCGAATTGAACACCGATTTTAGTGGACTTGTTCGTCCTAAAAATGAATTCGATTTCTACTCTATTCGCTATGCAGAATTTGTCGTTCCGATTATAAATTCGATTCAAGAACAGCATGAATTAATTAAAGAATTACAAACTGAAAACGAAAAATTAAAGATCGAACTTGAAAAAAGTAAGCATTTGAATGAGAAACTATTAGAGATTGAAAAAAGAATTCAGGAACTTGAAAAACAGAACTGAAATGAATTTTGATTTTTTTTCTGTTCCATGCAATCTTTTAACGTGAAAATGAGTCTTAACAATAACAAAAAATTAAAATAATGAAAATCTACGCACTACTATTGACATTATCCCTTCTTCTGTTTTCAAGCAGAACTTTTGCTTGCAGTCCCTGCCAAGCGCTATCAGGAATAACCCAAACGATTAATGGAAGTAACCTAGAACTAACATTTATAAGTAATGCTGGATGGCAGTGTTGCTATAATGTAAACATTGAAATTGTTTGCGTTGACGCCAATTTTACTGGTGTAGCAAATTACTTATCACCTGAAATTTGTATTAACGGCGGTGTTAATTCTACCTTAACTTGGCCAGATCCTGTGCCGTACCCGTTAACGGTAATTGATATTTCCGGATTTTGCCCAGGTACTTATAAATGGAGAGGTATTGAGCCAGCGTGCGGTATCTATACACCCGAGTACACATTTGTAGTCGATGGTGCAAGCCCTATGATTGTGACAAGTTCGGTATCCGAACCAATTATTTGCGCTGGTGAACAAACGCAACTAGGAGCAACTGCGCAAGATGGCTGTAATGGTCCTTATACATTTGCTTGGTCTCCCTCAACAGGATTGAGCAACCCAAATATTCCTAATCCAGTTGCAACTCCAAATTCAACAACAACATATACAGTTACAGTAACTGAACCTGGATCGTGTGCGGTAACGCAAACATCGGAAGTTACAGTAGAAGTAGATCCGCTGCCCACGGCAACAATTGCAAGCAGTACATCAGTATGTCTAAACGATGATGAACCAATAATTACACTCACAGGTGCTACAGGAACCCCTCCCTATCTTATTAATTACACCATTGATGGAGTTGCTCAACCTACGGCATCTACTGCGGGAAGTACATTTCAGTTTCCTGCTCCAACAAATACAGCTGGAACAAGTACTTATACCTTGGTGGATATAACAGATTCGAGCCCAACTGTGTGTTCTCAAAATCAAACGGGAAGTATTACGGTAACTGTTTGGGATTTACCTAATGTAAATGCCGGACCAGATGTTGAAATATGTGAACCAAACCCAACAAGTCCCTCTGATGTTATTCTGTCAGGAAGCGGTGCCGTTTCTTATACCTGGGATAATGATGTGGTAAATGGTGTACCGTTCGTTCCTCCAACGGGTGTTACAGTTTATACCGTTACTGGCACGGATGCAAATGGTTGTGAAAACACCGACCAAGTAACAGTTACAGCGTACCCTATGCCTGTAGCGAATGGTAGTGCCAACCCTCTCTTTGGAAATGCGCCCTTGGATGTGACTTTTGGAAATTCAAGTCAACTAGCCAACAATTATATTTGGGACTTCGGAGATGGAAATACGCAAGCGACGAATTCAATGGAACCAGTCACGAATACCTATACCATTCCTGGAATTTACACAACAGTTCTGACTGCTTCCAACGGAATTTGCTTTGATACTTGGACCATCCTGATTGATGTTTATCCACCCATGATTGTTACACCACCAAACATTTTCACTCCAAACGGTGATGGAGTCAATGAGTTTTATTTCGTTGATGTAAAATTCGGTGAAAATTTTGAAGGAATAATTGTCAATCGCTGGGGACAACATATCGCTACCATTAATGGTATAAATAATGGCTGGGATGGTAAAGCTGATGGAAGAGATGCTGAAGAAGGTGTCTACTTTATTAAGTACTGGGCAAGTGACTATAACGACGAAAGAGTTGAAGGGCACACCTATTTCCACCTGGTGAGATAAGGATAAATACAGGAAATCTATAGTGAATTATTGCCCCTTTTGAAGTGATTTACGCTTCGAAATTACTTTTGTTTTTGAATAACAAAAACAAGAATTTCTAAATAATTCGTCATATTTAATTCGTGTTAATTTACCATTTTAAACCCTATCTATGAAAACGAAATTAATTCTAGCTATACTGCTATTTTCCACTTTTTCAACATTTGGACAGAAAGAGATGCCATCTCAGTTTTTAGGAATTGGACTGAACAACATCATTTCACTTGAATTAAACAAAACACTAAACTCAAATTCACTGTCTTCTGCACCGCTAAATTTAGTTGAATTCACCTATGGAATTAAATATACCCCAAAACGCTTCGGAGGCTTTTTGGATGCCAATTATTCTATTTATGGCACAGATAATAGTCGCACTGCAATGCAAAGCTTTAAACTCGGACCACTGTATAAATTTCCAATCGGAGAGAAAATGAATCTTACCTTCGGTGCACACTACTCCTATTCTGGTGTGAACATTCAAGTGAGGAATACGAATGGAGCAGTAATTAATGCACAAGATCTACAGAATGCAAATGGTAGTATGTTATCATTTGTAACGAAATACCATTCAGTAGGAGGTTCGATCTGGTATGATTTCAGTAGCCTATTTTCGTTTAGAGTAGCTTATGACGTTTCGCTCGGAAATTCAAATTGGGACATTGTTAATAATGAGGCTTCAAATTTTAGTCCTGAAACCATTTCTCGCGTTTCCCTGGGAATGATTTATTCAATCAACGGTCGCAATCGCGTAAATAACTAGTTTTAAATCTGAACATCCTATTCAACCTCAGGATACTTACTTTTAAACAATTCCAGTTCCTTCCTAGCTTTGGCTTTGCTTTCCGCATCAGCCTTGGAGTCCGGATGAAGTGATGAGTGATTCAGCACTGCCAATAGGTGACTTCGTTGGTTCATGCGCTCCAATGTTTCTGGATGCATCATACACTCCGTAAAAGATTTCCATACATAGTTGACAGCTTCATCAGAAGGGTGCACCAAATCCGACTGGTAAAATAGGTAATCGCGTAACTCGTCGATGAGAATTTCATAGGACGGGAAATAATTCAGTTGGTTTTCACCGACCAAAGCATGTGCTAATTCAATCAAACGTGACTTGCTTCTGTTGTTTTCTACGATTCCATCCTTGATGTGTCGCACTGGACTTACCGTAAAAACGATTTCTAACGAAGGATTCCCTGTTTTCAACTGAGCAATTAACGGCTGCCACTGCGCGTACATTTCTTCTACCGAAGTCAATGTCTTTGAAAATAGATGTTGAGGTGCTTTGTGGCAATTTCCTACCACTTTATTCGTTTCACTGAGCGCATACTGCCATGCTGTACCAAAGGTAATTACCAATAATCGTGATTTGAGCAATTGAGCTCGGAGTTTCTGACGAGTTTCAATGATTCTCTGAGTCAATTCAGCTTCCGAGAATGCATAGATCTTCGATGCAGCATCCCACGAAAAAAACAAATCATCACGCCGATAAACGCTGACATCCTTACTTTCTTCGATGGACGCTTTCAACACATTTGCAATAGCGGTTGGATGAAACAATGTTCCAAATGGATTGATTTCTGCTCGGAATCCGTTCTTTACAAAATGTTGTCCAATTTCATCTGAAAAACAACTTCCAATTAGTACCGCGGAATCATGATAGGTGAAGTCAATATGGCTTTTTTCAACAGTGAAATCCAGTTTAAGCTTCATAAGACGAGGTGAATTAATTCATCAAGGCTTTCGCGTTCTCCAGTGCCGCCAAGTTAATTTGATCTCCACTCATCAAGCGCGCTGTTTCTTCTATGCGTTGTTCCAACGAAAGCTCTTCGACAAAAGTGTGCGTTTTTCCTTCCACAACGCGTTTTACAACTTTCAGGTGTTGTCCACCTTTTGCTGCGACTTGCGGTAAATGAGTAATTGCGATGACTTGCATCTCCTCCCCCATTTTCTTGAGTGTTACTCCCATTTTTTGTGCGACATCTCCCGAAACTCCGGTGTCAATTTCGTCAAAGAGCATGGATCTCAGTTGAATTTTGGAGGACATTAAACTTTGTAAAGCCAGCATTACACGGGAAAGCTCACCTCCACTGGCAGCTTGGTGCACAGGTACTGGTTCAATACCAACGTTTGGACTGAAGAGTAATTGCAACTTCGATCCCCCAGAAGCACTCAAGGTTTCTTCCTTCGTCAATTGGAAAATTAGGGCTGTGTCAACTAATTTGAGTTCACTCAAAGCCGATTTTATTTTCGTTTCAATGGCTGGAATCGCTTCTTTTCGTTTTAGATGCAACTGGTCAGAAAGCTTTGTCAATTCAGCTTCCTCGTGAACGATCCTAGCTGCTAACTGGTCAATTTCTGACGCTAGATTGTCGTGATTTTCATTGAATCCATTCAATTCATCCATCAATGCGATTAACTCTTCTTGGGTGTTTACATTATGTTTCTGGCAAATTCGATTGTAATTGTCGATTTGCTGTACAATTTCATTCATTTGACCCGCGTCAAAACTGAATGATTCGTTCGCATCACTAATTTCTTGTGCAAGATCTTTTGCTTCAATCACCAAAGCGTTGATACGCTCGTAATAGGCATTGATCTCAGGAGAAACATCAACTTTCTTTCCTGATAAATTTTTCAAATAGACCAGTTGGTCAACAATTCCATTCTCCGTTTCAAGCGCAGCGCTTATCTCAGCGTAAATTGATTTAATCTCATCGGCGTTTTGTCCTTTCAGCACTTCTTGGTTGAGCTGATCGTAGTTTTTTGTCGACAATGCGAGTTCTTCTAGCTCGTTCAGTTGAAATGCATTGTAATCAGCTTGCGCGAGCGAATTAGACAATTCATCCTTCTTGGAAGAAAGCAAAGATTTGTTCCTGCGAAGTTCTTCAAAACGTTTACTAAAAATTTCTTTTTCATCAAGCACTCCTGCCAAAACATCCAGGACATACAACTGAAAATTCACGTCTTTTAGTTCGAGTGTGTTGTATTGCGAATGGATATGAATTAATTGTGAGGAAAAGTCCTTCAATACATTCAATTGAACTGGTACATCGTTGATAAATGCCCGAGAACGACCTTGTTTGTTGATTTCTCTTCTGACAATGGTCTTATCGAAGTAATCCAGTTCGTTTGTTTCAAAAAAACCTTCTAATCCAAATCCAGTGATATCAATGTCCGCTTCCACGATGGACTTGTCGCTTGTGGCTCCGATGACCGAAAAGTTAGCGCGTTCGCCTAAAATTAAATTGAGGGCATTGAGTAGAATAGACTTTCCTGATCCTGTTTCTCCTGTAATAACTGTAAATCCGCTGTTGAAATTAATCTCTGCAGCTTCGATCAATGCGAAATTCTCTATGCGGAGCGAAGTGATCATTAATTTAGAATCTGTTGGTACTTTTCAGAATTTACTGGGTCGATGCGCTTCAAAAGATTTACAATATCATTTTTCTCTTTTGGTTCAGCGTCTTCATACAGATTCTTCAACTCATTAGATTTTGCAGACAAAAAGTTTAAAACGTTGAGTGAATTTGGTCGTGTGCTTGTCAACTTCACCAATTTATTCAGTGCATTGAAAATCTCAGAACGAGCCAGTACTTTGTCTTCGTAGAGTGCGTCCAATCCTTTTCGATGGTAGTGGTAATTACATTCTCTCAACGGTGTAAACAGTTCATGCAAAATATTATCAATCAACCAGTAGCGGTTGTTTTTGCCCTTTTCATTGGATTTCCAGCCAGCAAAGTTCGAAGTCTGAGCATTGCTCACTATTTGTTGCGCTTCGCTGAAGTACTTTGTTCCACCTTTATCAGAAAACGAATCGTAATCCATACCAATGATGAAATAAGCATAAAATGCAAGCATGGAAGTTAAATTGTCTCGAAATTGATTGGGTGCATAGACAAAAATTGCATTTCGATCAAAGGAAAATTGAACATCATCGTCTTGAAAATTGAACATTGTAGTATTGTAACTTGAACTAAATGCTGGACGAGAGGATTGCACCTGCATAAACCCTTTAAACTGACCGCTTGAAGGGATTTCATTGATTTGAATTTGAATGTTACAATTGATTCGCTCCTCCATGGTGAACTTGTCCTTGGTCCATATGGTATTGTTCATGAACTCATAAATCGTGTTTTCAAGTTGATCTAACACCTCCCGTTCTACAATGTTAATTTCCAAACGAGCATCCAAAATAATACTCACTTGACAGTTTAATTCTTGACCCTTCACAGAAAGAAAAGTACCAAAAAACATAGCGATCACACAAAGATTTCTCATGAACTATAATTTTTCAAATAGGTTAAAATATCCAACGCAACTTCATTCTTTGACTTTAACTCAAAAGACTCAGAATTATTGCGCTTATCTAAGATACTAATTTTGTTTGTGTCCACACCAAATCCTGCGCCAATATCTTTTAAAGTATTCATAACAATAATATCTAAATTCTTTGCTTGTAATTTCTTTGTCGCGTTTTCCTTGAGATTCTCGGTTTCCAACGCAAAACCAACTAAGACTTGAGCTTCAGATTTATTCTCACCAGCCCATTTGAGCACATCAGGATTCTTCACCAATTCAATGCTCATCACCTCTGCTGATTTCTTAATTTTTTCTTGTGCAACATCTTTGGGACGATAATCTGCCACCGCCGCGGAAAAAATACCGATATCACTTTTTGGCCATTCCAACTTGACGGCTTCCAACAATTCAGAAGCACTAGTGATTTTAATGAATTTAAGATGCGGATGAGTGATTTCCAATTTTGTTGGCCCTGAAATCAACGTAACATTGGCGCCTTGTTGGAGTAACGTTTCTGCGAGTGCAAATCCCATTTTACCACTGGAATGATTTCCAATGAAACGCACGGGGTCAATTGCTTCGTAGGTCGGTCCTGCGGTGATGAGTACATTTTTTCCATCAAACTCTTTGGGTGAAACCGCTAAAAGCGCATTTTCTATCCAACGTAGAATCGTTTCAGGTTCAGCCATTCTTCCTTCCCCTTCCAATCCACTTGCAAGTTCTCCTGACTCAGCAGGAATTATTTGTACGCCATCTTCTTTGAGCTGCGCTAAATTTCTGTGCGTGGTTGGATGAGCGTACATATCCAGATCCATTGCTGGAGCGACGATGGTTTTCCCTTTCATCGAAAGATAAGTCGCCAATAACAAGTTATCGCAGCCACCTGTCGCCATTTTACTCAACGTATTGGCAGTAAGTGGTGCTACAACAAATAAATCTGCCCATAAACCGTATTCGACATGGTTATTCCATGTACCATCGGATTTATTCCAGAACTCAATTCCAACAGGATTTACTGACAATGTTGCCACGACGAGTGGACTTATAAAATCACAAGAGGCAGGAGTCATAATACATTTGACTTCTGCCCCATTCTTTTTCAATAAGCGGATTAGGAATGCGATTTTATACGCTGCAATTCCCCCGGTTATTCCAAGAAGGATGCATTTTCCCCGCATATGTGCTTATTTTTCCGCTTCTGGCTCCTCTGGAGTGCGCGAATATATTTTATCTTCTAAAAACTCCTGCATAGCCATGGCTACCGGTTTTGGTAAACGCTCATAAAAGCGAGAAATTTCAATTTGCTCTCTGTTTTCAAAAATCTCCTCTAAATTATCAGTCGTAGAAGCAAATTCTTGTAATTTTTGAGTCAGCTCTTCCTTCAAGTCAACACTTAACTGGTTAGAACGTTTCGCCATTGTAACAATAGACTCATAAATGTTCCCTGTGTTTACTTCCATGTCAACAGTATCACGCGTGATAGTTGTTTTTTCGGCTGTACTATTCTTAAAGTTCATAATTATTTATTACTTAACGTTAATTTCTCTTTCTCCTGCACCAACAAATCGTAATATTCAGCTAGCGTACTACGGTATTTAGATTCAGGGAATTGAACGACAAAAGTACGATATCTTTCAAAAGTATCCTCAATTCTTTCCATTTTTTTAGACTCAATACTGTTTTTACAGAGTAAATATGAATTTTTCACCAAAATATAGTGTATTTCCTCGGTGAATTTCGAGCGCGGATAATCGTCAAAAAATGTCAAAGCGGAACTTACCGCTGCATGGAAATTTTCTGTTTTCGAATAAATTTTCACTGAATTATAACTCTTTACCTCAAGCTTAAATCGCAATTGATCAATGATCAAATTTGAAGTATCCAAAAGCGGTGTGTCCGGATATCGATCAATGAATTGCTGCAAATTATTTATGGCAATCTCCGTTTCGGTTTGATCCAACGAGGCTTCAGGTGACGCTTCTACCGAGCACATGGCACTTAAAAACATTGCCTCCTCTGCTTTTGGGCTAAAGGGAAAGCGCTGCGCAAATTGTGCAAGATAATAACCCGCCATGATGTAATCCTTATTCAAAAAATATCCCTTTCCGATTCGGAAATAAGCTAATTCACCTTCCCCTGTTTTGGGCATGCGCTGGTACACTTGTTCGTATAACACTACCGCACGTAATTCCTGTCCTTTATCATACAACTCGTTCGCCATTTCAAACTTACGGTCATAATCATCGGATTTTACTACTTTATTGTAGCCTGAACAGGCGGAGAGTGTAAGAACTCCCAACAACAGAATTAAGTATGCGCTTTTTTTCATTGGATGTAAAGGTAAAACAAATAACTGTTAATCGATGTTAACGTTTATTTTTTGACTATCGTACGCGCAAATTACGACCTACCTGTAAAACAGTTGTAGGTCTAATTCCATTGAGCTGACAAAGTTTTGAAACGGTGGTTCGATTTCTACTTGCAATTGCACCGAGGGTATCGCCTGAACGAATGCGGTAATATTTTCCACCAGCAGTAGATGAAGCCACGGCAGTCGAACTGGCAGATGAACTAACTCCTGGACTAAACAAGGAACTCGTCACTAAGAGGTTCTCGTCATATACCGATCTGCTCTTAAAATCGATGATTTTTTCTGGATCCATTGGGATATCAAAAAATCGTACTTCAAAATGTAAATGCGATCCATACGAACGACCTGTATTACCTCCCAAACCAATTGGTTCACCTGCCACAACGACCTGATTAGGGACGACCAAGTGTTCATCTAAATGTGCGTAAAACGTCTCTAATCCGTTATAATGACGAATAATAACTAAGTTTCCAAAACCGCTTTCATTGTACTTGGCGTAACGAATTTTTCCTCCCCAAGCTGCTCTAACAGTATCCCCAGTGTTTAAATCTATATCAGTACCGTTGTGATTTCTACCCTTTCTCCAGCCAAAACTCGAAGTAATTCTACCATCGCATGGCATCACAAAATTGTCTTGTCTATCACCTTCGATGCACAGCCAAATGGTATCTTTTATGTTACTAGGGTTATTTGAAAGACCAGAAGTATAACACGTTTCATGATCCCATGCCTGAAAAAACTTGAGCATTGTATCTGCAACAACTTCGTTGTACAGACGCTCATTCAAGACACCATCAAAATTGATATCCTCGATATATTCCCACGTTCTATCTGCATAAACAACAGCTGGCCCCCTTCCGAGATTTATCGTATCCATAATCTTCTGAGAAGATACAGGTAAACAAAATAGGAGTAAAAGCAGAAGTAAAAATAGACGCATAACAGTTGTAATTCCTAAAATTTTGACGTTTCAAGCCCGTAAATATAATAAAATGATGTTACTTTTTAAGTACATCAATGACTAGAACATTGTAAAACAGGTCTTCATTGGGTTTAACGACATCAAGGTATCCCTTATCACCATAGGCTTCCGAAGAAGGAACAAGAATGAACATTCTGTCCGATTTTTTAGCATTTATTAACGCCTTTTTTAGTCCAGGCGTGGTTCCGCTATCTTCCAGTTTTAACGAAAAAGGAGTTCCAGATCGATATGTATTGATGTAAAATGGATTGGTCGGGGTAGAAACCATGCAATGGAATTGAATTTCCCTTCCCTCATCAAATTTTAATTTATTATTTTCGTTTTCTTCGAAGATCCACACTTTATTTCCGTCAATTTCTCTAGATGGCTTTTTCTTTTCAAGAATTCTAATCTTCAAAATATTATCTGCATTCGGTGGAATAAGTCCCTCAATTCCTTTTTCTCCCCTTGCAAGTTCACTTGGAATAATAATCTCAGCAAAATCACCAACTTTCAACTCGTTTAGTGCGATGTCCCAGCCTTCTGTCTGCATGTTAAATCCAACCATAAATGGGAGACTTTTCTTATTCAACAAGTGATTTCCGTCCACAACAGATCTATCTTTCAGGAGAACTTTGTAATCAATTTCTATACAATCGCCGTTGCTGATTTTCGCTCCTTCTCCGTGCTCAAACCAACGAATAATTATTCCGTTCTCTAGTCGTTTTTCATCCTCCACTGGTCGATCATCGTCTAAGTTACTTTGTTCTGAATTCTTTTTACCGTCTTCAACTCTATCTTGTCCGTCAGCTGGGTTTTCAACACCAGAAGTGTTACATGCGGAAATGCTAAATGATAGAATGCAAAAAATGCCGATTAATCGTTTCATAGTTCTAGAAATGTTTTGATTTAATACCCAACAAATGAATATCAATGACCAAGGTGGTTAATGGTGGAATTTTATCCATATCGCCGATTAAACCATGACCTAGGTGACTTGGAATAATTAGTTTAGCACGATCACCAATCGTCATTTGCTTCAATCCTTCTTGTACGCCTGTTTCAATCTCGCTGTTGTCGACCGCAATTTCTTCGTATTCGTCCTCTTCGGTTTTGTAGCATTCCGTGCCGTCTAACAAAGAAATTGTGTACTCAATCATTGCTTTATCTCCAGCTCTAGGTGTGTAAGTTGTGTCAACAGTTCCATGCTCGTAAATGGCATATTGCAAACCGCTTCCAGTTTTCACAATTTTCCAATCCTTGTGCATTTCTAGAAACAATTTAATATCAATTTCTTCCTGAATTGCGAGGTTTTTGCTTAGATCTGTTGAATTTTCTTTGGTCCAGTTGACGTCCACTGGTTGTTGCTCCTCTTCCGGTGAACAAGCCATAAGCAAACAACCAAGAAAAACAATCCAATACTTCATATTAAAAATAAGTCGGAATTACCGATTTAAAAGTGTCAATCGTCTCGTTAAGCGATGCGCGAGAAACTCCACCCGCAGCGTATTTGTGTCCGCCTCCTTCAAAATGATTGACCGCCAACTCATTGACATAACAATCTCCTTTTGAACGGAAAGAAATTTTAATGACTCCGTCTCCTTCAGCGAAAAATGCAGCAGCTTTAATTCCTTCAATGGATAATGCCACGTTCACCAATCCTTCTGTATCGCCTTTGATGTATTTGAAACGCTCTAACTCTTCTCTTGTTACAGAAATAATAGCAACACCTACTTCTTCAAGTACTTCTAAACGTTCTGCAATGATGTAGGAGCGCAAGCGCAACTTCTCTAAACGGTTATCATCAAATGTATTTTCATGAACCAACCAATGCTGCACACCTGATTTCAATAAAAACGCGACTAATTCATGCGTTCTAGATGAAACTGAAGGATAACGAAATGATCCTGTATCGGTAACTAAACCTAAATAAAGTGGTGCGCCGATTGAATTGTTCATTTTATCGCTATTGCCTGATGCTACTATAAATTCCGTCACTAATTGAGCGGTAGAACACACTTCAGGTTCTGAAACAGCTACATCAACGAAATCATCTGGATCCATGTGGTGATCAATCATGACTTTTTTTCCAGAAGCTGATTTGAGTAATTCTCCCATTTCTACTCCCAAACGTCCTGCACCGTTGTAATCCAGACAAAAGATTAAATCTGCATCTGCCAATAAATTTGTTACCTGTTCGGTATGATTTTCAAAATCCAGAATCTCATCTCCATTTTTCATCCAGTTTAAAAACTCTGGACATGGATCAGGGTGACAGATAACGACATCTTTTCCGAGTGCTTGAATGAAGCGTGCTAAGCCCAACGAACTACCAACTGAATCCCCATCTGGTGACTTATGACTAGTAACCACGATTTTCGTTGATTCATTTATTAATTCGATTATTTTGGATGCTTCTCTCATTCAGCGATAATTCTCTTTGTTTCTTGTTCGATACGCGCTTTCAATCCGTCTGAAACTGGATACAATGGCGGTCGCATGAACGATTTCATAATTCCTTGATGGGCAAGCGCAACTTTTACACCGCCTGGATTTCCTTCTTCAAATAACATCTTGGTAATAACCAGCAAATCAAAGTGATACTTGCGTGAACTAGCAAAATCTCCTTCCATTGCTGTGTGTACCATTTGTGAAAACTTCTTTGGAAAAGCATTCGCAACAACAGAAATCACACCTTCTACACCTGTTGAAATCAACGGCATTGTAATCGCATCATCTCCTGAAAGAACGCTAAATCCAGCTGGTTTTTTCATCACGATTTCCATGATTTGTTCCATGTTTCCAGACGCTTCTTTCATCGCCACTATGTTATCGATTTTAGCTAATTCTAAAGTCGTTTCTGGAAGTACATTCGAACCAGTTCTTCCTGGCACATTGTACAAAATGATTGGTAACTTCGTGCACGACGCAAGATATTTGTAATGTTCAATGATCCCACGTTGCGTCGGTTTGTTGTAGTAAGGTGACACGGAAAGAATTCCATCAATTCCCTCAGGAAGCGACTGCAAGAATTTGCCAACTTCAACTGTATTATTTCCCCCAACTCCAAAAACGATTTTTAATGCTCCTGCGTTCTCTTCTTGAACTACACGCAATACCTCTAATTTCTCTTCCTTGCTCAATGTTGGCGATTCTCCAGTCGTTCCTTGCACCACTAAAAAATCTGTTCCATTGTCAATTTGGTATCGCACCAACTTGCGCAACGCTGCATAATCTATCGTTAAATCATCATTGAATGGCGTCACCAACGCTACTCCTGAACCTGTAAATGGATTGTTCATCTGTTATGTTGTTTTCTCTAAAGTTTGTCTTGCAAAATTAATCAAATGTTCAGGTGTAGATGTTAAAGAATTAATATATATCGTGCAATTTTTAACACTTGAATTTATTCCAATTCGAAGGGGTGATTTTAGCGGATGCAAGATTTTTAGTGTCTTCTGAGGAAAGTCACCCACGAAAAACAACGCATCGAATGATCTTCCCAACACTTTTTTCAGTCCAGCGTCTTTTACCTTGCCTAGAAAATTGATATCACTTTTCGTAAAATACGTGACAGAGCTCAATTCGCCTAATACCGCTTTTTCCTTTTTTGAGGCCACCAAAGCAATGATTTCGCAATCGTTGATATTCAATCCTTCGTTTTTAATTGCATTTCGGTATGCATTCACCTCATCTACTGAGTTAAAGTTCACGACGACAAGAATGCGTTTCAGCTGACTCCAAATGGATTGTTCGCTCATGATTCGCTCAGTTTTTTAATGAAATCATCCTCGGAGAGAATCGTAACTCCTAAATCCGTTGCCTTTTGCAGTTTTGCAGGCCCCATGTTTTCTCCTGCGACAACAAAGGTTGTTTTAGCGGAAATAGATCCAACATTTTTTCCGCCATTCGAAGTAATCAATTCTTTCAGTTCATCGCGAGAGAATGCACTAAAAACACCAGAAACAACAAAAGACATTCCTTCAAATTTTGATGAAGCCAATTCCTTTTCTTCGATGTGAAATTGCAGTCCCGCATTTTTTAAACGATCAATGATCTTTCTATTCTCTTCGACTTGAAAGTGGGCTTGAATGGACATCGCAATTTTATCGCCTATTTCATCAATCGCTACAAGTTCTTCGAATGTTGAATTGATGATGGCATCTATATTTTTTAACGAAGCGGCTAACTTTTTAGCAACTGTCTCTCCAACGAAGCGAATTCCCAATCCAAACAACACGCGCTCGAAGGGAATTGCTTTTGATGCCTCTAGTCCAGCAATTAAGTTATTCGCTGACTTATCCGCCATGCGCTCCAGTTCAACAACCTGATGAAAGGTTAAATCGTATAAATCAGCACAATTGCGAATCAATCCTTTATCAAAAAGTGCATCTATCGTTTCCGCTCCCAATCCGTCAATATTCAACGCTTTTCGGCTGATAAAATGCTCTAGTTTTCCCTTCATTTGAGGTGGACAACCCGTCTCGTTGGGACAATAATGCTGCGCTTCACCTTCTGTTCGTACCAGTTCAGTTGTACATTCGGGACATTGGTGAATAAATGCCACGCGTTCCGCATTCGGTTGGCGTTCTGCTGTGTTGACCCCGACAATCTTGGGAATGATCTCTCCTCCCTTTTCTACGTAGACTTTATCTTGGTAGTGCAAGTCCAGTTTTTCGATTTGATCGGAATTGTGCAATGAAGCACGTTTTACCGTCGTTCCTCCTAATTGAACAGGTCTTAGATTCGCCACAGGTGTGATTGCTCCTGTTCTTCCGACTTGGTACTGAACACTTTCCAAAAGCGTCTCGACACGTTCTGCTTTAAATTTGTAGGCAATTGCCCAACGTGGAGATTTTGCTGTGAAGCCCAATTCCTCTTGCAGGTAGTAATCGTTGACTTTTATCACAATCCCATCAATTTCAAACGGAAGATTTTTACGATGTTTGTCCCAATAGTCGATGAAGTCCATCACGCCTTCGAGGGAATCTGTTTTTTCTATATATCGCTCGCTGGATTTCGGAATTTTAAATCCCCACTCCCCTACTTTTTGCACTGTTTCAAAATGTCCCGAGCGCAAACTCCCTGTCCCGTAGACACCATACAGAAAACAATCCAGTCCTCGCTCTGCAACAACTCTAGAATCTTGCATTTTCAGCGTTCCAGATGCCGTATTTCGAGGGTTTGCGAATTCAGGTTCTCCTGATGCCACACGTTGTTCATTAAGTGCTAAAAAATTCTTCCATGGAAAAAAGATTTCTCCACGAATTTCAAAATCGTTGGGGAAATCACCAGTGAGACTAAGCGGAATGGATCGAATCGTTTTGACATTGGTCGTTACATTTTCACCTTCTGTTCCATCACCCCTTGTCACCGCTTGGTGTAATTGCCCATCGACGTATTGAATGCCAATCGCGACACCATCGTATTTCAATTCACACACATATTCGATTTTCCCTTCCACCAATTTCATGATGCGGTTGAACCAGTCCTCGATATCGCTTTGAGAATATGTATTCGACAGCGAAAGCATTGGATACCGATGTTTGACTGTTTCAAACTTTTTGGTGATATCTCCGCCTACACGTTTGGTTGGTGAATGCGGCGAAACTAAATCTGGAAATTCATTCTCGAGTTGATGTAATTTCTCCAAGAGCATGTCGAAGTCGTAATCGGAAATTTCCGGTTGACTTTCGACATAATACAAGTAATTGTGTCTGTTTAACGCTTCTGTGAGACGCTTGATCTCTTCAATAGCTTCATTCCGATTCATGGCGTGAAGATAAACATTGAGCCCTCAACATTCGCTCTTTTCCCTGCAAATCTTTCCTCAATTCGATGTTAACAAACCCTAAGTCTGATACAATCTTCTCCACCTCACTTCCGAGCTCTTCGTGCAGTTCAAAAAACAGCCATCCATCATTTTTTAAGCATTCTTTCGCTTGTGTCGCAATCTCTCGATAAAACACGCACGGATCTTCATCATCGACAAAGAGTGCCATGTGGGGCTCGAATGCTAATACGTTTTCGTGCATTTGGGTTTTGTCACACATTGGAATGTACGGCGGATTTGACACCCAGCAATCCGACTTTTGGTTCGCCAATCCCTCGTAGTCTTCAGGTGACAACACATCCATTTTTACTGGTGTGATGTCTAACGATGTCTTCATCTTGTTTTCTTGGATCAGTTGTAATGCGTCATCTGATAATTCCGCCGCGATGACTTCTGCATTTGCAAATTTCGATTTCAATGCCAATGCGATGCATCCAGAACCAGCGCATAAATCGACAAATCTAATCGACTTTGCGGTTTGAGCTTGAAATGTATCAACGATCCAATCAACCAATTCTTCTGTTTCTGGTCGTGGAATTAGCGCCCGTTTATCGCACAGCAGTTCTAAGCCATAAAATTCGACATCTCCCAAAACATACTGAAAAGGTTTATTGGCACGAATCCGTTTTAATGCAAAATTGAAGAAGAGTAAATCCGACTCGGACAATAAATCTTCACCGTGAAAAACATACTCAGATTCTTTAAACCCTAAGCGCTTTATAGCTAAATATTTGACCATTAGATTGATCTCATTCACTGAAAATTGCTCTTTTAACTGCGCGTGAAAATAGGATTTGATTGCACTCAAACGATTGGACTGAACGAACATGTATTAAGGATTCTTGCTTTTAAAATAGTACGTGTAGCCGAATCCAAAAACAAGAAATTGCGTCGGACTTTTAAACACGTTTGGATCATAGCCACCGTTGGAATTTATACCAATCGTCTGGGGACTAAATTGATATCCTTGGATACAATAAGTGATGTTCAATCGGTACGAATTCTGCTCGTCTGCTGAGAGAATTAATCCGATGCTTGGCTCAATAAAACCTGAGCCGATTTGTCGCGGGTTAAATCCTTGTTCCTTGTTCAGGTTAGATGTCGCGAAATTCTCTGTATAACCAATTTTGACAGAGAAATCAGTAGCAAAGCGCTCGTAGTGGAACTTGTCGTAGCCGATTTTAATAAATCCACCGACTGCTTGCACAGAACCGTCTACCTGATCTGGTACTGAAAATTCGTTAATTGTAAACAACTGGTAGCGGGCTCCAAGTCCAACATTCAAATGAAACGGAAAGCTGTATTGACCATAAATATTCGTGCATACCAATCCTTGCATGTAATCTTTAAATGGCTCACTTCTCAATGCCACGGGAAGTCCAATATCTACGTTAAACGTAAATTTTGGCACTATCTCTTGCGTATTTGCCGTGGAGACAAATAAACTGACGATTGCTATAGCTAAAATATTTCTCATTATTGATTCTAACGCTAAACTACCAATTTAATTTTATATGTGGAAACGGATGTGATATGACCCATGAACCCAAAGCCGATGGCATTGGGCAAATAATGTGTAGCGCTCCGCGCTGTCAGTGAAATGTTGAAATTTATATGAAATACCGAAATTAATCTATTTATCAGCACGGAGTGCTACACCATAGTAACCATCAGCTCTTAGCTGGTGGTTACGTAGCTACGCCCCGAACGACCAGCACAGAGTGCTGCACAAATTGCCCGTCAGCCAATAGCTGGCGGATACATATCACTCTTCATCAAAATAGCCCTCATCGAACCAAATACTATGCTCCTCCAGAAGTTCTCGCAGTTCTTCCGACGCAGTTTTCACACGATGATGCTCGCGCTGATTTTTGATATAATTGACAATCATATCTTTATCTCGCTCGCAATAGGTTAACGCGCAGTACTTCTTTCCCCAAGCGTCAAAATCTGGGAAGTCCTCTTTGTTTTCATCCAACCACTTATGTGTAGCATTCTTCAACCTTCTGACAAAATCAGCAACGGCTACGGTCGAATGCAGCTCAACAAAAAGATGTAAATGATCCGGTGTTCCGTTGACTCGAAATAAAATTGATTTCTGATTTTTGACAAAACCCCAGATATAGCGATACAATTTCTCGGATTGATCATCGGGAATAGTCGACCGCCTGTATTTAGTGCTGAAGACGATGTGATAAAGTAGTTTGGTGTAACTCATTTCAATAGTGGTTAGGTTATTTTACTATTGAAAATACGAAAAAATATGATTTCCGGCAACATAAGCTCAAATTCTATAACTGAAAATAATTATTCTATTTTAGTAGTTATTTACTGAAAGAACTTGACATTGTAACATTGAAAATAAAAACTGACAATTCACCATTCATAAATGAATTCAACATTATGCGAATAGTATCCAGTTTTCTAATTCTACTTCTATTTAGCAAAGCTGGATTGACTCAGGAGGTGAAAACAGAAAAATTAAAACCTTTCGAAATATCCTTAAGAATGAAAGGCCTCGAATTTGTAATCATAGAAGATTTTTTTATTCGAGCACATTCAATTGGTTTTCAGTGTAGGTTTAATGAACATTTTAGTCTTGTTGCTGATGTCGTAAATTTTAGATGGCTTAGAGAACAAGAAATTTATAATACACCTGGAGATTACACCGATTATTACGAAGTCAGCCAGAAAGATAATCTCTATTATTTAGCTTCAGAATTGCGCTATTACCCATTCAGAATCGGAAGGTTAGGCATTGCAATGCCATATATAAATGTATACTCCAAATGGGGGAAACGAAAATTGCGAACTCAAGCCGAATATAAACCAGGGTACGAACAGCCTTACAATTTAAATTCACGAATTTTTGATTTTGGTGCTTCACTTGGCTGTGAAGTCGGAGATCGATTTGGATTTGACGCAAATCTCGGGTTTTGTTATCGTTGGGAAAACGGAAGTAAAGATTTATATTTCGGATCGGAAGTTCCTTTGAGTTATGGAAGTCCCCACAATCATAATAGATTCCTCGGAAATATTAGGGTCAGTTTTTACTGGAACTTTATGGGACAAGGAATCGAAAGTAAGTAACAATTTTTCATACTTGAAATACATCCACCTTTAAAACAGCATTTTTAACAACTCGTTTTACGATTCATCTGCGATAAAACGGGTCATTCCCCTTTACTTCTTATTTTTGCAGGATGAATAAGGGGATTCTCTACATGATTTTGTCTGGCATGTGCTTCATCGTTGTGAATTTCTTTGTCAAATTGATGGGTGCAGGTTCACAGCTGGAAATCCTGCCAGAGATTCAATCATTCCCTGCGCATGAATTGGTATTGGCGCGATCCATTGTCTCATTCCTGATCAGCTTTGCAGTCATCAAACACCGTAAACTTCCACTGTTCGGCGTAAATAAAAAATGGTTGATTATTCGCGGGGTTGCCGGAACGATTGCGCTAACGATTTTCTTTTACACTATTCATTACTTACCATTGGCCATTGCAACCACCGTGCAGTACCTGGCTCCCATTTTCACAGTGATTTTTGCCATTGTTTTACTCAAAGAAAAGGTGAAGACCCTGCAGTGGTTTTTTATTGCACTTTCATTTTTAGGGGTGAGTTTAATTGGTCTGGATAAACTAGTCGAAACAACGAAAGCAACGGAGAGTATTTCGTATTTATGGCTAGGACTCGGTATACTCTCCGCAGTATTTTCAGGGATTGCATATGTCGCCATATTGAAGTTAAAAGCTACCGACGCGCCGATTGTAATTGTCTCCTACTTTCCAATGATTGCAATTCCCGTTATGGTCGTTTTCTGTCTCTTCGAGTTTACCATGCCCCAGGGAATTGAATGGTTACTACTCCTGATCATTGGCGTTTTTACGCAGTTTGCACAAATATTATTGACCAAAGCATTCCATGAAGGAACAGCTTCTACCATTACGCCCTTTCAGTACCTCGGCGCCATTTACGCATTCCTGATTGGGTATTTTGTTTTTGACGAAACCCTCAGTATGATTGTAAATATCGGTATTGTGATGGTCGTTGGTGGAGTGTTTATCAATGCGCTGATTAAGAAGAAAAGAGTTTAATTTGATAGAACAATGGTGGCAGGCCATTCGTGTTGCAATATCGAAATATTGCGATATTTGAATATTTCGATATTTGAATATTTAGCGATATTGCGATATTGCGATATTGAAATTATAGATAGTGACTCAAAGTGCATTTAATCAATGTTTTACATTTCGCATTTCGCACCTGCGAAGCAAGCACTGGAAGTAATATTGCGATATATGAATATTCAATAATGGTTCAATATGTTATAAATCAACAACTTAAATTGTTAAATATCGCAATATTTCGATATAGCCATGTCATCTCGCCACCAAACATAATTTTTAGTAATTTTAAAGTATGAATCAACAAATCAACAGAGAGCAGTTATCCAGTTTTGGAAATCTTGAATTACTTGCAAAACAAGTCGTCGAGGGATTTATTACAGGTATGCACAAGAGCCCCTTTCACGGGTTTTCTGTTGAATTTGCTGAGCATCGATTGTACAACCAAGGTGAATCTACGCGACACATCGATTGGAAATTGTATGGAAGAACGGATAAGCTGTTCACTAAAAAGTATGAAGAAGAAACCAATCTCCGTTGTCAAATTGTGATCGATTGCTCGAGTTCAATGCTTTTTCCAGTTGGTGAAGAACAAACAAAATTGAGTTTTTCGGTATACGCAGCGGCTTCGTTGATTGAACTATTGAAAAAACAACGCGACGCGGTTGGACTTTCGCTTTTCACTAACAAATTGGATTTGCACACCGTAGCAAAATCGTCTATTCGACACCACAATTATTTGTACAGTGAACTGGAAAAACACTTGATACACTATTCCAATAGCAATTTGAAAACGACTTCAACGGTAGATGTCCTGCATGACATTGCAGAATTGAGTCACCGAAGAAGTATGGTTATCATTTTCTCTGATTTATTGGATGATCCTTCAAAACAAGACGAGTTTTTTCAAGCGTTGCAACACCTCAAGCACAACAAGCACGAGGTGATTGTATTTCATACCGTGGACAAGAAAAATGAACTAGATTTTGAATTGGAAAATCGACCGTACAACTTGGTGGACATGGAAACAGGGGAAGCGATTAAGATTCAACCTAATCAATTCAAGGAAGAATACAAATCGTCGATTGAAAATTATTTTAAGTCGATTGCTTTAAAATGCGCAGATTACAAAATTGACTTTATGCCAGCGGATATTCGCGGCGGATATAACGATGTGCTGTTGAATTATTTGCTCAAACGCCAGAAAATGCGCTAAGCTTTGTGCGCTGGTTTTGTTAAATCCAACACCGTTTTTACTGGACTAAATGCTTCAGAAGGAATTTCTACAAACAAGGTGTTCCAATCGCTCATCGAACCGTTCCATAATCCTGGTAATTCTCTGTATTTTATTGTTTTTCCCTTGTGCGATTTTTCGACAATGAAATAGGCGTCATTGTCCCGAAATGGTAATAAATCTAAATGTTTTCCGTAACAATCTGTTTTGGAAATGGCCATGAAGACAGGATTAAAATGACTACTCGAAGCAACTATTTCTTGTTGATCTGGTTTTGCTGAAATCTGCACCTTTTCAATGATTTGTTTGAATACATCGCCTTGTTTGTTCTTCACCCAAAACGGTCCGCCTCCAGGTTCTCCTTCATTTTTCACCATTCCGCACACGCGTGTTGGTCGACTTAACATGATTTCAAGTTGATCAACATCGAAATTCTTCAATTCATCTTCGGAAAGCAACTCATACTTTTCGTTAAATTCTTGTAATCGTTCGGTTGAATAATTCTCATCCAATGCACACAAATCATTTTGCAATTGCTTCAAAAGTCCTGTAATAATTTTCCATGTGCGTTTTGTCACGTGCGATTTCGACGAGTGCTGCACATTGTCAATATTCTTAACCAACACCACTTCTGCATCAATTTTGTTCAAATTAGTGAGCAATGCTCCATGTCCCGCCGGTCTTCTCAACGGTTCTCCGTCTTCTTCCATAATATTTCCCTTCTCATCAAAGCAAAATGCATCCGTGGAAGGTTCTTGGTAGGAAAAACTGCATTCAACCGGCAATTTTAGTGCATCAATGTTCTCTCTAATTTGATTCTCAAACGTTTTCTGAATGGTGAAGTGAACGTGCGCTTTTTCTTCAATAACCATTGCGGCTTGGCGCACTTGTTCCTGAAACGAGGAAAATATGCGATCTCCTTCTCGATGAAATGGAATCAGCCCTTTAGGTAATTCTCCAAAACTCAATTGATCTGGGTCCAACAATCGTTTTACGAAATTCACGCGGTCATCAATTGGTTGATCTTTCAACGCTTCAAGTTGCGTTAATGCAAGATCGCGCACTTTTACAAAAAACTCTTCAACGAGCGGAGATGATTCACCCGATTCTAACCATTCGAACAAAAATTGAAACATGCGCGAACCTGAACCTGATGCAGGAATAAAAAATACTGGTGGATTTTTCAACGTCGAGTAAGCTTCCAATGCATCAAACTCCTCCAACTGTTGTAAGCGCTTAATCCCCTGACCAATGGTGCAAGCCGCAATCAATTCAACCATACAATTGCTGTTTAGCACTTGCTTTCGTTGAATTTCAATTTCTTCTTGGTTTACTTTCTGCATTATTCAGTGAAGATTGTTTAATTTGCACAGGTGAATATCGGTGTCGAATATATAAAATATAGATGGAACGCAAAAGGGCGACATGGAATCCACTCACCTTTTGTTTACGACTTGGTCGATAAATGTTTGAAAATCAAACTAGCTGATACCGATAAAAAAAGCCTAGAATCGCTGTTTTCAAAACTCGAAAACGATAAAAGCACCATTGAAATTGCGGATTTTGGAGCTGGATCAAAAAAATTGACGCACACCCGTTCAATTGAATCTATTTTTAAAACGAGCTCATCGAAAGGAAAGTACGGTCAATTGTTGTACCAACTAGCTCGATTTTATTCACCGAAAACGATTCTTGAATTTGGGACATCATTGGGAATTGGCACAGCTTATATGCAATTGGGAAATCCAGCCGCGTCAATCACAACGATTGAAGCCTGCGAAAACACACGCAAAAAAGCGTTGGAGAATTTCGAAATCCTTGGACTGAATGATGTTGATAGTCAGCACATGACATTTGACACTTACTTGAAGACCATTCCAGCTTCTGCATCGTTTGATTTGATTTTTGTCGACGGTCACCACGATGGTGAAGCGCTACTAAGCTACATGAAGCAACTACGTTCATTCGCACATGATGAAACGCTATTTGTTCTAGACGATATTCGCTGGAGTGCATCCATGCTAGACGCTTGGAATAAAATTGTGGCAGATGAAAACTACCACGTCACACTAGATTTCTTTCGATTTGGGATCGTTGTTCCACGCACGCATCAAGTGAAGGAGCATTTTGTCCTTAAAAACGCCTAAAACGTAGCTGTCAGCAAATCCAGTAAATCCGCTGTTTCATCGGCGGGTTGTGCATAAGAAATGGTGCTCTCTGCACTTCCTGTAAAAATACCATCTGGGTGTGACCAAAATTCATCACTCGAAACATCGTCCATCATTACTGGCGACGTTGCGTCTATGGCTAAGGTACTAGAAACTGGAGCTAAAGGCATGTTTCGTTCAGCTAAATAACCTTGACCTTGGCTACTTCCTGTTACCGGTGCTACAACATTCAAGGGTTGTTCGCTTGATGTGTTGACTTCTTTGCTTTCTACTTCATCAATTGTTTCAGCTTGCTTTTCGACTTCCGTTTTTTCGACCTGCGCCAATTGTGTCGAATTGTTAGTAAGATCTGTTGAGAAGAATGGATATACCATCCAGAACAAAAGAAAAGCTGCTGCTAACTGCATAATCGGCTGACGATAAAGGGGTTTATCCTTTGGAACGACCACAGCCAACACAGAATTGTACCAAAGCGGTGCTGCCTTGGGGTGAGTTTGAACAAACAATTGATCCAATGATTCTTTTGTTTCTTTTCTTGGTTCAATTGTTTCGACTGCCATTCCATCGATTTGAAATAGCATTGCTTTCATCGCATTGAATTCATCTTCGTTCGCGCATAGCTCGCTGATTTCCGAACGTTCATCGGTTGTCAATTCGATAAATTCTTTGTCTTTAATAATATCTAAATAGTCCCTTTCCATCTTTACTGATTTAAAATTGGGTTAAAGTCTTTCAAACTCGTTGCTAAGTATTTGGTCGCATAAAACAAACGAGATTTCACCGTTCCTTCATTCAATTCCAATACTTCAGCTATTTCTTTAATGGATAAACCATCAATGTGTCGCAACTTAAATGCTTCACTGTGTTTATCATCCAACAGCTCCATACTCTCTTCAAACTTGCTTCTAAACTGAACATCCTGCACTTCATGGAGGACATTTGCATTTACATCACTCACTGCATACGAACTGTCCAGCCCATTGGATGTATTTTTTCGTACCTCCTGCTTCTTGTATTCATTCTTGCACATGTTGTTTGCCACTGAATACATCCACGTTTTAAACTTTCTAGTTGGATCGAAGAAATCTGGTTTCCGAACAATCTTTGCAAATAAATCGTGCATAAAATCCTCTGCCTTCTCACGATCTTTCCAAAGCATTCTGAAAAAATAGCTCACCAGTGGACCTGAATACCGTTGATAGAGTTCATCAAATGCGCGCTTATCACCGTTAATAATTGCGATCATCAATTCCTCATCGGATAGTTTGCTATATGGCGTTTTGATCAATCGCATTAATAGGCGCTCTTCATTTTTTGAACTTGTTCGTATTTTTTACTTTGAGCACCAATGGCGTCAATGTAACTATCGATCTCGCTTACTTTCTCCTGCATTCCCTTCTGATTGTACACTTTTCGCATTTGCATGAGCATCGGCAAGTAGTTTGCTGACAATTCACGGCCTTTCGCATCCATTGTGTTTTGAACCAATTTCTTGTCAAGTTCTGAATTCCACAAGGTGTTGTTGCGCCAAAAATTGTCATATTTTGTTGTCTTGTACTCAAAAACCAAACCAGTTAGGTAAATGTCGGACAAAATCGGTTGAAAGTATTCTTTCGGAGTGGTCAAGGAAATCGCCAAATTCTTCTTCTCGTTTAATTGACAGAACTGCTCCAGAAATTTGACATCAACGACAGTCGCTGAAGGAACGGTGAATCCCTCTTTCTTTAATTTCGCTCTGTACTCAGTGCTTTGCAATAAATCCAACGAAATAATTTTCACATCGCCACGGATTCCCTTCTTTGTTTGTGCATACCATGCTCCGTACGTATCGTCAAAACCGTGAGTGATCAGAACACCATTTTTTGGAACCGATCGCAAAACGTCCTCTGCATAGATAACAACGCTTTTAGCAAGTCGTCCATTACTGACTAATTTCTCTAGGTAGTTACTGACATCAGTTGTAGAATTTTGAATCATGTAATACGCTGCCAGTTGAACTTGAACATCGGTATTATTTGGTCTAATTTTTTCAGCCTCCTTGAGATGATTTACTAATGAAGTGTTATGATTCCCAGCAATGTATTTGTAATAATGTTATTCAAACGACTCAGGCGCATGCGTTTCAAAATAAGAAACTGCACCATTCATTTGCGATTGCTGTGCTGGTGTAGGTGAACGCTGTTCACGTTGCGTTTTTGATTGAGAATTGTAGTAATTAAATGTTGATGCTTCTTTTTGGATGGCTTGCTCAGCTTTTCCAGGAGCCATTCCAGACGCATCTTGGTCTACCTTTTTCTTTGCCGAAACCTTTTTATTTTCTTCTCGAGATTGCACCTCTTCTATGACAGGAGCCTCTTCACTCTCTGGCTTGCTTGATGTTTTTTCTTGTTTGTTTTTACTATCATCTTCTTCTTTCTGTTGGCTAAAAGAAAGACCCGTGATGAAAACAAAACATATAAAAATCAGATTACGCATACATCATTTTTTGACACAGTACATTGTTCGTATTAAAACGTTCAAAAGGTACGAAAAAAATAAAACAGGGTAATTAACTATTGTCTGCTGTAAACAAAAATTTGTTCGGAGATGTTAGATTTGTTTTGATCGCATACATCACGATTCCAGCTGTATTTTTGACTCCCAACTTCGCCATAATGTTCTTTCGGTGCGTATTTACTGTATGACTGCTAATAAATAATTTATCGGCAATTTGTTGATTCGTGAAGCCTTCTGCAATCAATGTGATGATCTCACATTCTCGCTTTGAAATCAACACAGCTTCGCATGAAAAAACATCGTCAAAATCGTCTACATCTAGATTCGCCTCCTTGATGGTATCCAAAATTTGGCCACAAAAGAATTTGTTTCCTTTCAACGTTTCTGTCACCGCTTCTATAATCTCGGGAATCGAGCAATCCTTTTTAACGTAACTTGTAATTCCCGCTCGTAATGCATCGACTAGGACTTGAGCAGATTGTTCTGGAGTAATTGCCAAAAGGTTTATGTTCGGATACATCCCCTTAATTGAAAGTAAGACATCAATATCAAATCCAGGTGACGTGTAGTCTATAACGACAAGTTCTGTTGGAAACGAAGCTAACATATCAATCAATTCTTTGCTTGACTGTGCTTCGCCAACGATTTCAACATCCAGCTTCGTGTTTAAAATCGTGCGGATTCCCACTCGCATTAAATCGTTACTATCTGCTAAAATCAACTGCATTATTTAGAATAAGTTTAAATAACAAAAATACGATTCTAATTCACATGAAAACAAAAAAGCCCCACATAAATTATGAAGGGCTCTCTGTTTAAAAATATCTAGTTACACTTTAAGACACCAGTTCAATTCGTCCGCTTCGCGTCCCAATTTAAGATCTGTCATGTAATTCTTTATTCTATTTGATAACTCTCTCGTTTCAACTGCTGGAAGCTCAAGGACTTCTCCTCTATAACCAATCTTAGCAATCGGAGCGATAGTTGCAGCCGTTCCAGCTCCAAAAGCTTCTTGAAGACTTCCGTCTTTAATTGCAGTGATCACTTCTTCTACGGTTACCTTTCTCTCCTCTACTTCAACACCCCATTTCTGAGCGATTTCGACAACTGATCGTTTCGTAATTCCACGTAAGATAGTATCAGAATCTTCTGAAGGAGTTATAAGTTTTCCATTAATCACAAAAACAATATTCATTGTTCCTGATTCCTCAATGTACTTGTGTTCAACACCGTCGGTCCAAACCAATTGGTGAAATCCTTCTTGTTGACCTTTACGTGCAGGAAACAATGATGCTGCGTAATTTCCAGCAGTCTTCGCTCTTCCAACACCTCCATGTGATGCACGTGTATAGTATTCTTCAATCTTCACGTTCACAGGCTCTGCGTAGTACATACCTACTGGACAAGTAAAAATCAAAAATTTGTAGGTATCTGATGGTTTGATTCCGATGAAATCATCTGTCGCAAACATAAACGGTCTGATGTACAAGGAAAAACCTTCTTTCGTCGGTACCCAATCCTTGTCAACTTCAACTAATTTTCTTACTAATTCAACGAAAATCTCTTCTGGAAGCACAGGCATACACATGCGCTCACACGATTCCGCAAAACGTTTTGCATTCATATCAGGACGAAACAATACGATCTCTCCATTTTCCGTTCTATTCGCCTTCATTCCTTCAAAAATGGATTGTCCATAGTGAATTGCTGAAGTCGCTGGATGTAAATTCAAGGCCCCAAAAGATTTAATTACAGGGGTTTGCCATTTACCATCCTTATAATCCATTTCCAACATGTGATCAGAAAAAACTTTTCCGAAAGGCAGGTTATCAAAATCTACACTGCTCAATCTTGAACTTTCAGTCTTGTTGACGTGGATTGCTATTGTCTCGTTTAACATACTCTTTTATCTGAAGCGCAAAGCTAGTGAATTTAGTGGATATCTCAAATAGATTTCCGTTATCGACACGATATTATTTGATTAAATTTGAATTTTAACACCAATTGGAAAAGAGCAGAGACATATTAAAACAATTTTGGGGCTACGATGGTTTTCGACCGTTGCAGGAAGAAATTGTGGATAGCGCGATTTACGGTCACGACACGCTCGCTATTCTACCAACTGGTGGGGGTAAATCTATTTGTTTTCAAGTTCCAGGGTTAGCACTCGATGGATTGACAATTGTTATTTCTCCACTCATTGCATTGATGGAGGATCAAGTCAAAAATTTGCGTTCTAGAGGGATTGATGCTGGTTTGATTACAAGTGCAATGTCTTACCGAGAAATCGATATCACCTTAGACAATGCACGATTTGGAAAAACTAAGTTTCTCTACACCTCTCCTGAACGATTGAAGTCAGATCTATTTTTAGAACGCTTCAAACTAATGAATATCGCACTGATCGTTGTGGATGAAGCGCACTGCATTTCTGAGTGGGGACATGATTTCAGACCTTCCTACACCGAAATTGCTGAAGCACGAAAAATTCACCCGAATGTACCAATTATCGCGCTAACGGCTTCTGCAACGACACGTGTTCAAGAAGATATTGTAACAAAACTTGAACTCAAAAATGTTCAGAAATTTGCTGGTAGTCTAGAACGAAAAAATGTTCACTACAGCGTTATTCCAACTGAAAACAAACTAAAGCAGGTGATTGATTTTTGCACCAAAAATAATGGTGTAACGGGGATAGTTTACTGTCAGACACGGAAAAGTGTAAAAGCAATTGTGCAACAGTTGCGTGCGCACAAACTTCCAGCGGGATTGTACCATGGTGGACTGAATTCAGAAGATCGAAAATACATGTTGGAGCATTGGATGAATGATCAGCTAAAAATAATGGTTGCAACGAATGCGTTCGGAATGGGAATTGACAAGCCAGATGTGCGTTATGTTCTCCATTATGAAATTCCAAATAACCTAGAAGCGTATTACCAGGAGGCAGGTCGAGCCGGACGTGATGGCAACAGTTCGACAGCACTTGCGTTTTGGGAGCACAAGGATTTGGAGGTGATGAAAGATCAATTGGAAACAAAATATCCTCCGATTGAAAAGGTAAAATTGGTCTACCATTCGGTGTGCAACTACCTGAAAGTTGCGATAGGATCTGGTCAGCAGGAAACATATAATTTTGACCTCGTCGATTTTAGTAAGAAATTCAACATTTCAATTTCCGATGTGTTCTATGCATTGAAAATCTTGCAATTGAACGAAAATCTTCATTTTACAGAGAAGTCATTCCACCCTACTCGATTAAAATTCGCGATTGGAAGCTCTGCACTATACAAATTTCAAGTAGCACACACTGTTCACAACGACCTCATCACACTGTTGACAAGAAGCTACCCTGGAATTTTTGATCGATTTATTCGAATTGACGAAACTGAAATAACAAAACGCTTAAAATTGACGAAAGTAAAGCTAGACGCTCAACTAAAAGAACTCGAAAAATACGGCGTAATTGATGTTCAGTTTCAAACGCATTTGCCACAAATTACCTTTCTGCAAGAACGTTTGCCCGATGATTATTTAACCATTCAAAACGCGATTTACAATCAACGGAAAAAGGTTGAAAAAGATAAGCTGGACGGACTGATTCATTACATTTTAACGAACAAATGTCGTTCGCAAATGATTGGTGCGTATTTCGATTCAGATGTCGCCAAGTGTGGAACGTGCGATGTTTGCAAAAGCGAAGTATCGAGCAATCATACCTTTGAAGAATTGCTGGTTATCATCCCAACTATCCTTCCGAGCACTTCCGAGAAAATCAGTCAGCAATTATTAATTGACAGGGATTTAACACAACGTGCGCTCCACAAGTTACTACTGGAGGAAAAGATTCGCTTATCGGAAGGTGAATTTGTAGCTTTTTAGCTTTTCATCATTCCCTTCAACTCGTTCATTTCGCGTTGCAGGGATTGCAGGGATTTAGACAAGTCATTGTCGTCCATGCGAACTTCGGGAAGTTCAGGTGAAATATAGTTGACAAATTTCCACATTTCGAGAATGTTGTTTGCGTGGACTTTGTATGGCTCGTAGAACGTATTGGTCGAACACAGCTGAAACGACTGTTCTGAATCCAAAAGATTGTGCACCACTTTAAAAACAATTCCATCGTCTTTGGTGACAACAATACAAGGCGTTCCACTTCGAACGGACATCCAGTTTTGGACAAATTCACCCACAACATACGAACCTTCAACCACAGGGGGCATGGAATCACCTTTAATAGGGAACGAACGGTATTTTCTGTCCTTGGATAAGAATGGAAGATGAAATGTCGGAAGCACTTTTAAATAATCTGGATCTGCGTAACCAGCCGTATACCCAGCACTTGCTTTTAACGGGACAAGTTCAATCAATTCTTCATTGTCTTGATTGACCACGGATGTCAAAACTCGCAATTTTTGCCCTTTGATATCGGCGTTGAGTCCTTTATCAATTGCGCTCCACTCCGTTTCTGAACATGAGCTAAAATCACGACGTACCAAATCATCGATGGAAACTTTGTAATAATCAGAAAAAAGGATAAGACTTTCAAGGTTTGGTTGCGCGACATTATTCTCATACCCTGAGTATGAACTTCTCGTCAAACCCAGTTCCGTAGCGACTTCTTCTTGAGATTTCTTACGGCGATTTCTAAGTAACTTTAAGTTTTTTCCGATTTCCATGTTTAGTATTTCATCAATTTATTGGCGGAAAACTAATCATTTCTTAGTTAATCACCAACTTTTGTTGATATTTTAATCTAAAATAATTTTTCGAGTCCGGATGGTTTCGCCTGATTTTTTTGGATATCGCAACCCATTGCTCGGGAAAGAACAAAAATATACTTCGCTCCGAAAAAGATGATTTGCGATGAATAGTACACCCAAACAAGAATTACAAGAAAGCTTCCTGCGATCCCACTTCCCGATGCGAAGAAGAATTTCCCTAGGTAAAACTTAATCAACACCTGTCCCAAGTACAACAACAAACTCGTCAATAGTGCTCCGTGAATCGCCATCTTCCATCGTACCGTTCCATCGTGTAAAAACTTAAAAATGAAGGAAAAAAGAATGACATTCGTTACGATTGGAATGCCATGTTGTGCTAATCCCGTAAAAAACCAGTTCAATGCTTCTACATCTTGGAAGTATTGCTTGTTCAAGAATAAGAAAACCGTTTCGGCGAAATAAAGCAACAAGAGCACGATGGTCGCTCCAACCACAAAACTCATCGAAACTAGTCGTGTGACTATCGTACTTAAAATCATCCTTTTTCCACTTTTCTTCGGAACTTCGATGTCGTAAAAATCGTTCAAACTTTGCTTTAATGCATTGAAAATGGCTCCACACGAAAACAGTAATGCAAGAATACCGCCTACCTGAATAAACACGTTTGCCTTTTCAAAATTGACAGTACTTAATAGATCTAGTACCCCGTCGATATTTGAAAGACCGATATTTTCTTGCATGACTTCGGAAATTATGCGCACCATCGTTTCTTGCCCTAAAAACATGCCAACATAGGTGACTGCTAGGTAAAGCATCGGGATAAGCGCGAGCAACGTATAATATGCCAGTGCAGCTCCGTGCGCCATTGGTTTTTCAGCGAAAAACTCAACAAAAGTCTGTTTAACAACTTCAAATCGGTTCTTAAAATTCATGTTTTAAAATTGAAATGCGTTCAACATGCCTTAGTGGCTCAAAACTCGTCAGCATAATTTCCTCATTATTATCAGTAACAAAGTAGTTAAAAATAGCGAGTCCTGTATCAATTGATTTGCTATATGTTAGGTTGATTTTAGTTTCACCTTCAAATCCATATTCATTCGGGCGAAAAAGCACTTCATTGCCGTTGAGATGAATATGATTAATACTACCCATTAACTCTGCTTCTTCTTTATCTTTGGGTTGATAGTACATTTTTTCAACGGTTACATTTCTTTGAACACCTCCATTGTTTAAGGAAATAACACGCTGAACAAAGCCCAACATTTCTGAACCATCGTGAGAAACCAATACGATCGTTGTTCTTTGTTCTTCATTTAACTCCAACATGTAATTAGCAATTTTCCAGCGCAATCGTTGATCCAAGTGGACGAACGGTTCATCGAGCAATAGGATACGTGGTTCACATGCTAGTGCTCTCGCTAACGCCAACCGTTGCTGTTCGCCTCCCGATAACAGATGCGCTTTTCGCAAACGAATTTCGGTCAACTCCACCAAATCCAAAAAAAAGTCAATCAATGCATCCTGATCCTCTTTGTGTCTCGATAAAATTTTCTCTTTGATATTCTGTTCTACTGTATGATATGGTTCCAGTGCAAAATCTTGATTTACGAGCTGAATATCATCATAACCAGGAATCAATTTTTCAGAGGGTCCAATGAGCTGTCTACCATTCAACTGAACTTTCCCCTCATTCGCATCCAACAAGCCAGCCATTATTTTTAGTAACGTTGTCTTGCCTACCCCACTCTTACCAATAATTCCAACAATTTCGCCTTCACCAATGGTAAAATCGACATTTCGAAGCACCCACTCATCACGTTCTATCCCAATATCTAAGAGTTCCAGCATTAAAATACTAACTTTTTCGGAAACTCTTGGGCCGCGATGTACACTCCAGGTATTGGGTTCGACATCGGTTCGTAATCCTTGATGTAAATTTTTAAAGTATATGACTCTGGAGTTTCAATTAGCTCAACATCCTCCAAAATACTCTCTGAGCAACCTATATATGCTATTGGAGCATCCAAGGATATAATTTCGAATAAGCGCATTTTAGGAACTTCAATATCAAACGGTTCACCATCAGGCATTGTTCCTTGCAGCGGATAAATTGAATTTTCGTGAATCTTAATATCTACAACATCGGATGTAATTGCCAATTCATCTTCCCATTCATATCGTGGATTCAATTCTGACTCCTTCCCATCGTTGTTGGCTTGTGCATGTTCTTCAGAAAAATGCTCATTCAGTAAATAAACGTTAATCGTACATTTCATCTGCTTCAATTTGTTAGTAAAAGTACCAACTTTATTGAGATAAATAATCAGAAAGAATTCATTCCTTATTGGTTTTACATACTTTTGCGCAACAAAATAAAACATCATTACGACAGGTTCATGCTGAGTTTACGCTACCAATCCATCCTTGCAATGGCGATTCCTTTGATGGGGTCGACATTTATACAATCGGTGGTATTGATTACTGACTCTGCATTTTTAAGTCGCTACGATATACTAAATGGTACACTCACCTTTGATTCTTCTGGAAATGGTGGATTGGTTTACATCACATTGTTCATGGCACTGGTGGGAATGAGCGACGGCGCACAAATTCTAATGGCACGACGCATTGGACAAGGAAAAGAAAACCTCCTCGCTCGGATTTTTGGGACAGCCATTCTGACAAACTTCTTACTGGTGCTCTTTTTATTCTCGTTGATCAACTGGATATTGCCTGACTTTATCCAAGGTTATGTTCATCATCCAGAAATAGCAAAAGGACAAATTGACTATATCAGTATTCGCGGGTATGGATTGTTTTTCGCGATGATTTCTTTAGCTATCAACGCTTATTTTATGGCGATGGGGAAAACGGCTGTTGTCTTTCTTAGTGCTATTGTGACTGCTTGCTCCAATGTGTTTTTGGATTATTCGCTCATTTTCGGTCACAACGGACTACCTGAAATGGGACTGAAAGGAGCTGCGTTGGCATCAACAATTGCAGATGGACTTGGGATGGTGTTTTTGATCGTCGTACTCACCCGAAGCAAATCGCGCAAAGCACATAAACTCTATGAACAGCTCTCATACAATTTTACTTCATTCAAGGAGCTCATTAAGTTGGGAACACCTATTATGCTGCAAGGAATTGTTGCGTTAAGTACATGGACGATTTTCTTTGCATGGATTGAACAAATGGGAACGCATGAATTGACCATTTCTCAGAATATTCGTTCACTTTACTTTATCGCCTTTATTCCAATTTTTGGTTTTGGAGCGACGACAAAGACTTATATAAGTCAATTATTAGGGGCTCAGCGTTTTGATGAAATCCCCAAAGCCATTCGACGCATTCAATTGATGACCATTGTTTTTCTCTTCGTATTTTTTCACGGTGCATTTTTGTATCCTGAAAAACTAATTGCGATGATTAATCCCGACGAAGCCTTTTTAGCTGAAAGTGCTGTTATTTTGCGCTACGTCGGTGGTTCGATATTTATGTTTGGGTTTTTCAGTGTTTATTTTCACACCATTAATGGAAGTGGAAACACGAGATATACGTTCTACGTCGAGTTAGCAGCGGTGTGCACCTACCTTTTATCGGCATACCTCTTTATTAAGGTATATGATGCAGATATATTTTGGGTATGGACCGTTGAATACATTTACTTTGGAACCATGGGAATTCTTTCAATTGTCTACCTTCGGTTCTTTAGTTGGCAGAAAAAACAAATATAGCTATGGATAACATTCGCATTGTCTTTATGGGGACTCCAGAGTTCGCTGTTGAAATATTAAAAAAATTGCATCTGGAGGGAATTGAAATTGTTGCAGTTGTTACAGCACCTGACAAGCCTGCCGGTCGCGGTCAACGCATCAACGAAAGTGCAGTGAAAGAATTTGCCGTTGCCAATCAATTAAAGGTCTTACAACCAACAAACTTAAAAGACGAGGCGTTTGTAGACGAACTTGCTTCTCTGGATGCTGATCTTTTTGTTGTGGTAGCTTTTCGTATGCTTCCTGAAGTCGTTTGGACTATGCCGCGACTTGGCACCATCAATTTACATGGATCTCTGCTTCCGAATTACCGCGGAGCTGCACCTATCAACTGGGCGATAATAAACGGTGAAAAAGAAACCGGAGTCACCACGTTCTTTATAGAAAAGGAAATTGATACAGGAAAAATCATTGAACAAGCAAAAGTAACCATAGGTGAAAACGAAAACGTAGGATCCTTGTATGAGCGACTGATGAAGCTCGGAGCTGACTTGATGTATTCCACGGTTCAGAAAATAGCGAAGGGAGATGTCGAAGCAATTGATCAAAGCGCACATGATCTAACTTCAATTCATCCTGCACCTAAGATTTTCAAACCCGATTGCAAAATCAACTTTGAGCAATCTGTGCAAGTCGTTCACAATTTTTGCAGAGGATTATCTCCCTACCCTGGCGCTTGGTGTACTATAAAGAACAGTTCTAAGGATGAAGTGAAAACGTACAAGCTATTTACGACAGAAAAAACAACCATTCCAGTTTCAGGTTCAGACATTAGATCGAATGAAAACGGTATTCTTTTTCCATGTTCAGATTACCATTTATTGGTCACCGAAATTCAGCAAGAAGGAAAACGAAAAATGAATTTCACTGATTTTTTAGCTGGAAACTCGCTAAATGACCTAATTCTGGTGGACTAAATACCCATTTTTTTTAATCGGTAAAAATCTATTGTTGGTCGAAAAGACCTTTAATAATGTCGTTTTTGGGCAGTGTTATCAACAAAATGATGGTTTTATCCACAAAATCGACCTTTTTTTCGCATAAACACTTGCATGGCAAGGATATTACAATATATTTGTTTTGATAATTTTTTATACAAACTAAAAAAAACCAAACTATGAACAAAGCAGAATTAATTGATGCAATGGCATCAAATGCTGGATTGTCAAAAGCAGATGCTAAAAGAGCATTAGACGGATTTGTAGATGCAACAACTGCTGCATTGAAAAAAGGAGATAGAATTTCTTTAGTAGGATTCGGATCATTCTCTGTTTCAAACCGTGCTGCTAGAACAGGTCGTAACCCACAAACTGGAAAAGAAATCAAAATCGCTGCTAAAAACGTTGTACGTTTTAAAGCGGGTTCTGAGCTTTCTGGTAAAGTGAACTAATTAAGACCTTTGAGTTTTGAAAGAGGGAATCGGTATGATTCCCTTTTTTTGTTTTGTAATTTCAACATACCATGACTATTGACCAGAAAGTATTGGCGTCTTTCTATGATATCATCAGTGAGAGCAAGCAAGAATTATACGACCGTATCGCTGCGGACAGAACCAAGCACCTCACAGTTGTATTAGAAAATATTCGAAAGGAACATAACGCATCCGCTGTACTGCGCACATGTGATTGTTTCGGAATTCAAGAATTGCATGCCATTGAAAAAGAGCATAAATATGAAATCCAGCGCGACATTGCGCTCGGTGCTGGTAAATGGGTAGATCTTTATTCATACAGCGAAGGCGAAAATCCAACTGTTGACTGTCTAGACAAATTAAAAGCGAAGGGCTACAAACTGGTTGCGACATCTCCACATACGTCTCAGAACATTGGTGATCTAGATATCACGCAGCCAATTGCGCTAATTTTTGGAACTGAAAAACATGGCGTCTCCGCACAAGTGTCGGAAATGGCTGATGAATTTGTCCGAATTCCCATGTACGGCTTCACTGAAAGTTTTAATATAAGCGTGTCGGCGGCTATTGCTTTAAATGTACTGCGCCAAAAAATGGAACAGTCGACGGTTAATTGGAAACTGAGCGAAGAAGAACAAATTCTTCTTAAAATAGACTGGTGTACAAAAATTATTCGCGACGGAGAAAGTGTAGAGAACGAAATAAGACGTCGTCATTTTGAAAAAGAATAATATATTTGCATAATCAATTAAGTACTAATACTAAAAAACACATATTATGGGTAGAGGAGATAAAAAAACAAGAAAAGGAAAAATTTCACAAGGATCATACGGAGTTACAAGACCACGTAAAAAATCCACTCCTGTTGTAGCCGTGGCTAAGCCCAAAAAGAAAGCTACAGTGAAAGCTGAAGCTGAACCAGCAGAAGCTAAGGCAGCTGCTACAAAAACAGTTGCTAAGAAACCTGCAGCAGCAAAAAAACCTGCAGCAGCAAAGAAACCTGCAGCGGCAAAAAAACCAGCAGCAGAGAAAAAAACGAAAACAGCCTCAAAAAAAGAGGACTAAATAGTTTGGCTGCCTAGATTGGCAGCCTTTTTTATAACGTATTATTTCTTAATTCTTATTTACACATGAAACACAATTTTGGAGCTGGCCCATGTATCTTGCCACAAAACGTATTTAAACAAGCAGCGGATGCCGTAATTGATTTTAATGGTTTATCGTTATTAGAAGTCTCTCACAGGAGTGGTGACTTTGTCAAAGTAATGGATGAAGCGCATGAATTAGTCAAAAAAGCACTCAACGTACCTGCGGGATATTCTGTTGCTTTTCTACAAGGTGGAGCTTCGTTAGGTTTTACGATTGCAGCATTAAACATGATGCGCGGCACCAAAAAGGCGGGCTATATCAACACTGGAACTTGGGCGAAAGGAGCAATCAAAGAAGCCAAAGCAGTTGGAGTTGACGTAAACGTGTTTGCTTCTTCTGAAGATAAAAATTTCAGCTACATCCCAAAAGGGTATACAATGCCAACTGATGTAGATTACATTCACTATACTTCTAACAACACAATTGCTGGAACGCAGTTCAAATCTATCGTTGAAACAAATTCACCTCTCGTTTGTGATATGTCTTCGGATATTTTTTCACAAGTAATTGATATTTCAAAATTTGATTTGATTTACGCAGGTGCTCAAAAGAATCTAGGTCCAGCTGGAGCAACACTTTACATTGTAAAAGATGAAATTTTAGGAAAGTCTACCTCTCCTTTTATGCCGTCTTACCTGGATTTAAAAAATCACGTTGAAAAAGAATCGATGTTGAACACACCTCCCGTATTTTCGGTGTACACTTCCATGTTGAACTTAAGAGATTTAATTGCCAACGGTGGAGTACCAGCAGCAGAGAAGAAAAACATTGCAAAAGCGGCGTTACTCTACAACGAAATCGATTCCAATCCATTGTTCAGTGGCCCTGTGGCTGTCGAAGATCGTTCTTTGATGAACGTTACATTCTTATTGAACAAAGAAGAATTGACAGCAGAATTTGACCAAATCTGGAAAGCTGCTGGAATTGTTGGAATTGCAGGTCACAGATCTGTTGGAGGATACCGTGCTTCACTTTACAATGCGTTGCCGATAGAAAGCGTACAAGTCTTAGTTGACACAATGAAAGAATTCACACGAACAAAAGGATAGAATAAAATGAAAATATTAGCAAACGATGGAATTTCAGCGTCTGGAATTTCTGCTCTAGAAAGTGCAGGTTATACTGTAATTACGGATAAAGTTGAACAAGAGGATTTAATCAACTACATCAACAAAGAGAATATTGGAATTTTATTGGTGCGAAGTGCGACCACTGCTCGCAAAGATATGATTGATGCTTGTCCTGGTCTTCAACTAATTGGTCGTGGTGGTGTTGGAATGGATAACATTGACGTTCAATACGCTAGAGAAAATGGTCGTATCGTGATTAATACCCCAGCTGCTTCTTCGCAATCCGTTGCCGAGTTGGTTATGGGACACATGTTCGCAATATCGCGATTTTTGAATGATTCATACAAGAATATTGGAATCGGCAATTTTAACGCACTGAAGAAAAACTACGGAAAAGGTGTTGAACTAAAGGGGAAGAATTTGACTATTGTTGGCTTTGGTCGCATTGGACAAAGTCTTGCCGAATACGCAATCGGTTGTGGTATGAACGTTACAGCGGTTGATATGTTTACCGAGCCAAGATCGTTAGCTATTCAACTAGGAAATGGACTTTCAGTAAATACTACAATTACACCAATCACATCGTTGGAAGAAGGAATTAAAAATGCTGATTACATTTCATTACATGTGCCTAAACAAGCGGATGGTTCTGCTGTTTTCACGAAAAAAGAATTCGCACTTATGAAAGATGGTGTTCGAATTGTGAACGCAGCGCGAGGTGGAGTGATCAACGAAGATGATTTGTTGGAGGTTTTGGAGACAAAGAAAGTTGCGGGAATCGCATTGGACGTTTTTGAAAATGAACCAGAGCCAAGAAAAGATTTATTAAATCACCCTAAAATTGCTTGTACGCCACACATTGGCGCTGCAACAAACGAAGCTCAAGATAGAATTGGAACAGAATTAGCAGCTTCTATTATTGCGCAATTTGGTCAATTTTAGGAAGGCGATTTAATGGCAAAAATTCATCCTTTTAAGGCAATTCGTCCAACACGCGATAAGGTACACTTAGTCGCAACACGACCGTATTACACCTATAAAAAGAAAGTGTTATACGCCAAACTGGAAGATAATCCGTTTACATTTTTGCGAATTATTAATCCTGAATTTGGCAGTCCAATAAAGACAGAGCCGAATTCAGTTGAACGGTTCTCTTTGGTCGGTGAATCCTATCAATTTTTCCAAGAAAATGGAACGCTCGTTCAAGATGACGAGCCTCATGTATACATCTACAGACAAACTGTTGGTGGACATGAATTCGTTGGGATTATTGCTGGCGCTAGCGTTCAAGAGTACGAGGATAACAAAATCAAAAAACACGAGGCGACATTAACCAGTCGTGAAAAAATGTTTACAGATTATTTGAACATCGTTGGATTTAATGCCGAACCAGTTTTACTTTCTTACTCGGGACAAGACGCTATTGATGCAATGATCGCTAAAAAATGTAATGAACGAGCAGAATACGAATTTACAACCACAGACCTCAAAAAGCACGAATTGTGGGTGTTGACGGCTGAAGAAAGCAATAACATTATTAAGGCTTTCGAACAAGTCGATTCCATTTATATCGCAGACGGTCACCATCGATCGGCTTCATCGGCTGGATTAAAACGGTACCGAGAAGAGCAAAAACAACCTCATTTTCCAAACGAAGACTATTTCTTAGCATTTCTAATGAATGAAAGTAAGGTGAAAATACTCGCCTTCAACCGATTGGCAAAGACACTGAACGGACATTCAAAGGATGAAGTCATTTCTCTTCTGAAGAATTCGTTCGAAATCGAAAAACTAGATGAAGCAGAAAAACCTAAAAAATCACATGAAATTACCATGTGCATTGAGGGTAACTGGTATAAACTGACGTGTAAATCTGTCATCATTGATGAAAATCACCCTGTAAAAAGCTTGGATGCAGAAATTCTAACGCAGTATGTTCTGAACCCGATTCTTGGAATTACAGATTTAAAATCAGACGATTCAATTGAATTTATGAGTGACGATATCAGCATCAAAAAATTCGAAAAACGAATACTTAAAGGTGAATTCAAAATCGGATTTGTGTTATTTCCACTGGATATTGAACAAGTAAAACGTGTTGCTGACAATGAACTAATTATGCCTCCGAAATCTACATGGGTGGAACCAAAATTGAGAAGTGGACTTACGATTTATCCCATCAACGAATGATTGCAGAGAATTTAGCACGCATAAAATCTACCATTCCTGCTGAAGTAACCTTGGTTGCCGTTTCTAAAACGAAGCCCGTATCAGCTATTCAAGAAGCGTACGACGCTGGTCAACTTGTATTTGGAGAAAATAAGGTGCAGGAAATGGTGGACAAATATGTTGAGCTCCCGAAGGACATTGAATGGCACTTGATCGGTCATTTGCAAACGAATAAGGTCAAATACATTGCCCCTTTTGTTACGTTGATTCATTCGGTGGACAGTCTTAAGTTACTGCAAGAAATCAACAAGCAAGCGAAGAAAAACAACCGAATTATTGACTGCCTTTTACAGTTTCATATCGCAGATGAAACCACAAAATTCGGATTCAACTTTGAAGAAGTGCAAGACTTACTTTCTTCCGATGAATTCGTTCACTGCGAAAATGTTTCGATCGTCGGTGTGATGGGAATGGCGACATTTACAGACAATGAGGATCAGTTACGTGATGAATTTCGTTCATTAGAAAATTATTTTCACGTGTTGAAAAGTCACTTTTTTAAATTCAATGATGCCTTTAAGTGCATTTCTATGGGAATGAGCAGCGATTACCAGATTGCTATCGAAGAAGGAAGTACAATGGTCCGTGTTGGCAGTTCAATTTTTGGAGAGAGATGAAAGTACTCATTACACTTTTAATTCTGCTTTTAACCCATTCTTTTGTTCATGGACAGCTTGATCAATCGGCTATAGAACAAAAGCGCACCGAGCATATTCAACACCTTTCTGACACAACCTCAGGTGTTCTTAATCAAGAAGAAATAGAAGCATTGGGGCATGTCACCTATTTTCCATTTGACACGACTTATCAACTTCAGGCTAAATTCACAAAAAGCAAAGGTAAAAAGTTTGAAATGCCCACTTCGACAGACAGAAAACCAATTTATCGTCGTTACGGCTATTTAGACTTTGAATTACATGGAGTAATGCTGCGCTTAGAAGTTTATCAGAACATTCAGCTCAGTAAAGATAAGGAACATAAAAACTACCTTTTTATCCCTTTTAGAGACAAAACGTCAGGTGCTGAAACTTATGGTGGAGGTCGTTATATAGATATAGAAATTCCTACATCCAAAATTGTATTGCTAGATTTTAATATTGCTTATAATCCCTATTGTGCTTACTCCTATCGGTATTCATGCCCAGTCCCCCCTGCTGTGAACACCTTACCCGTTGAAATTCGAGCAGGTGAAAAAACCCCTGTTGGTCACTAATTACTTCATTTTTTCGATTATATTTGGTGAAAATTGATTTCAGCTATGGCTAGACTAGTACTTGTTATTTGTTGTGTTTTCTCCTTAAACGCGGTGCTCGCTCAGCCGTATAAAACCATCAAAAAGTACACGCCATATAAATGGATGATAGGCGTGAGTTGGGTTGCCATTGACGACAATGGACACAAATTCGAGCGCATATTTGATGTTGGGAGCAGTTGGAATATACTTCCCTACCCCACTAAACTTTCAGTTGATCGCTATTTCAAAAAAGGATGGAGTGCTGAAATTAGTGGTACCTATGCCATTTTAAAAAGTAATCGCTATGTCAACGACACAATGGGTATTTCAAGCGATCTTATAAACATTGATTTAACAGGAAAATATAGTTTTTACACTTGGTATGCTCCTCGTCACCGCTGGATTGAACCTTATTTCACCTTTGGAGTTGGTTACACCTACCGTACGAATGCCAACACCGATCAGCATGTACCTACTGCAAACCTAGGTTTTGGTCTTAACTTCTGGGTGTACAAAAACATCGGGATTCAACTTCATTCAACTGGTAAGCTTGCTGTGTATCCAACATTTTGGAATACCCATGGAAATTATTTTCAGCACTCGGCTGGACTGGTATACCGCTTTAAGACAGGTAAGAAGAATAATAGTGATTTCGGAAACCCAAAACATAAATGGGCTCACGGGAACAAACGCTTCAAGAAAAAAGGCGGTCACTAATATGGTTATTGCTGGATTCCTAAAATTAAAATTTTCCTTTATTCTAACTTAAATTACCTATTTGGTTATTTTTTGAATAAAAAAATCGTACATTGTCTTGATGCAATTAAAGCTGTATGAATAAACTAGTACTATTAATCTCCATAAGTGCCTTTCTCACGGTTACTTTTTTCGCTTGTAAAAAAGATACTGGTACCTTATCGCCCTACTCGGATACAAATGTAAACTTTGATATTACCAAAGTTCCATATGAGAAACTTTCAGAGTACAATTTCTTTATTGGAGAATTAAAGAATCAATATCCTGCAAAAGGCGTACTTGAATACAAACCAGCTAGTACTCTATTTACCGATTATGCGCTGAAAAAAAGATTCATATGGATGCCTGAAGGTGTTAAAGGATCGTATGTTGCCGATGACGAAATTCTGGATCTACCAGTAGGAGCAGTATTGATTAAAAATTTCTATTACGATAATGTAGAACCAACCGGTGATACGCGTATCATTGAGACTCGTATTATGATTAGAAAGAGTTCAGGTTGGATTTTTGCCGAATATGTCTGGAACGATGAGCAGACTGATGCCGTTTTGTCGATGAATGGGAGCTTCACCACAGTTGACTGGTATCATGAGGGACAGTTAAAATCAGTGAACTATAGAATCCCTTCTGAAACAGAATGCTTTGTCTGCCACAAACAAAATAACAAAGCCATTCCAATTGGCATTAAACCTCAGAGTTTAAATGTCAATTTCAATTATTATGGAGCCTACCAGAATCAACTGAAAAAATTAATTACCTACGGGTATCTTGAGAATAATTTACCGACTTCTATAAACACCATGGTGGACTATAACGATGAGTCTAAGCCACTAGATTTACGCGTTAGGTCCTATTTTGATATGAACTGTGCACATTGCCATAGAGAAAACAGTCATTGTGACTACCGTCCAATGCGCTTGGCATTTTCGGAAACTGATCAAAAAGTAAATATGGGTGTCTGCGTGGAACCTGATGAATTCATCAATTCAACATTGACTTCCATCGTAGCACCAAGTAACATCGAACGATCCATGTTGCATTACCGCTTGATGTCAACTCAAGAAAATGAACGAATGCCATTGTTAGGAAGAACCCTCGTACATGAAGAAGGACTTCAGCTGGTAGAAGAATGGATCAACTCCTTTGATACATGTGATTAAGAACTTAAACTACAACATCTATAAACCAAAAAGCAAACTATGAAAACTAAATTTTACGTACTACTTGCATTGGGTTTCCCCTTTGCAACATTCTCCCAAAACACTTGTGCAACGGCTGTTTCTGTTTCCGCAGGTACTCACACAGTTGTTGAGGTAAATGGCTCGGGTGTTCCCGACCCTATTTGTGCACCTGGTGGAATGGTAAACGATCCAAATCCACAAGGCGATAGTCCAGCTGGCGAATGGTACATCTACACACCAAGTGATGACTACACAGTCACTGTTACCACTGATTTAATAGCAAATCTAAACGGGGATACTCGTTTTCACGTGTATACTGGAACTTGTGGAGCACTTGTATGTCACGCAGGAGATGATGATGGAGGGGTACTTGGCTCAGGTTATTTGTCTATATCGACCTTTAACGTACAGCAAGGAGTAGACTACTACATTGCTTTTGATAATCGATGGAAGAGTGATGGTTTTGATTTTGAGTTAATTGAAGATCCGTTTATTGCTCCTCCAACTGCTCCAATTAGTTTCACAGCGACTCCGCTTCCTGCAATTACAGGAACGTACAGAAGAGGTATCGTAGACATGAATGGTGATTATCTTGATGACATCGTTGTTATTTCCACTGATCAGGTTCAAATTCATCAACAGCAAGTAGGTGGAGGTTTTAATACGGTCAACATCACTACTACAAATGCTGATTATGTGCCTAGCTGGAGTATGGCAGTAGGTGATTATGATAAGAATGGATTTAATGACCTGGTATACGGAAGTAGTAACGGTGTAACATTTATGAGAGCAAATGCCACAGGTACTGGGTTTACCGAAATCTCTGGACCAGAATATGTTTTCTCACAAAGAAGTAATTTCATTGACATTAACAATGATGGACATCTAGACGCATACGTTTGTCATGATGTTGACCCTTCGGTATATTACATCAATGATGGAACTGGAAATTTGGTCTTCAACCAAGGTGGATTAGGTGATGTGCCAGCGGGTGGACATTACGCATCCATTTGGACAGACTACAACAATGACGGAAAAGTTGATTTATTTATTTCAAAATGCAGTGGTGGTGGACAAGGAGCAACAGCTAAAATCAATGAATTGTACCGCAACGAAGGAAATGGTGTGTTTACCGATGTTTCTGTAGCATCAAATATGGCTGATCCAGTTCAGACATGGTCTTCTGCATGGAATGATTTCGACAATGATGGTTACATGGACGCACTAGTTGGTGCAAGCAATACAAACGATGGGAGTCATAAACTAATGTACAACAACGGCGATGAAACTTTTACTGATATCACAGCAGGAAGTGGTTGGGATGCAAATGATCATTACGATATTGAGTATGTTTCTTATGATTTTGACAACGATGGATTTGCTGATGTACTTGGTGCGGGTAGTACAATTATGTTTAACAACGGTGGGGATTTGACATTCACCCCATTTGAATTTGATTTCACAAATGGTCCAATTGGAGATTTGAACGACGACGGATTTTTAGATATTCAAAATGGAACGACGTTGTACATGAACGATGGCAACTCTAACAACTGGATTAAAATCAGCATGCAAGGAATCCAAAGCAACAGCAACGGAATTGGAGCTAGAGTAGAGATTTATGGTGATTGGGGAAAACAAATTAGAGATGTACAAAGCGGTGTCGGATTTCGCTATATGAATACACTTAACGTACATTTTGGAATAGGTCAAGCAACTGAAATTGATTCGATGATTATTCGTTGGCCATCTGGAGTAGTAGATGGAATCGCAAACCCTACAATCAATGAAACGTTTCACGCGGTTGAAGGAACTCATCCATTGAGTTTACTTGCTATTGATGGCGAATCTGTTCACATCTATCCTAATCCGGCAGTGAATGAGTTGACCATTGAAAACTTAGCGAAAATCGATGCTCGTGCAGTAACGATCGTTTCTAATCTCGGAGCAACTGTTATGGAGCTTAATCCTACTCAAGCAAATGTAGATATTTCTAAACTTGAAACTGGAATGTACATTCTTATTATAGAGACTAAAAACGGAGCTAAATATTCAGAATCGTTTATTAAAAAGTAATACGCTAAACAATATAAAGAGGACTGCCTGCACAGGTGGTCCTCTTTAAGATAAAACACTACTATTATGAAAACAAAATACGTTATTGTATTCGCCTTATGCTTTCCTCTTGGAATCTTTGCCCAAAACACGTGTTTGACAGCACTTCCAATTTCTGCTGGTACATATACAGTCAGTGTAATCGATGGAACCGATGTGCCAGATCCAATTTGTGCCGCCAACGGTCCAATCGGAGCAAATGCTGCAGGAGAATGGTACGTGTATACTCCCAGCGATGATTACAGCGTAACGGTGTCCACTGATCTGGCAGCTAATACAGGCGGAGACACCCGTTTTCATGTATACACTGGAACATGTGGCGCACTAATTTGTCATGCAGGTGATGACGACAGTGGTTCAGGCTTCCTTTCAACTTCTACATTCAGTGTTTTAGCTGGTGTCGACTACTATATCGCATTTGACAATAAATGGTCGAGCAATGGGTTTGATTTTGAGGTGACTGAATCTAGTCTTCCACCAACTGGTTTTCCCGTTACTTTTACACCAAATGTAATTCCAACCATCTCAGGTGGGTATCAGATGGCAATCGCTGACATGAACAACGACTACTTAGATGATATTATCGCTGTGACTTCCACATCAATTCAAATTCATTACCAGCAAGCTGGAGGTGGTTTTACTAGCACTACGATCACTACTTCTGACGCTGACTATCCGCCAAGCTGGAGTTTAGCTATTGGTGATTTTGATAAAAACGGATTCAACGATATCGTTTATGGTGGAGGAAGTGGCGTTACTTTCATGCGTGCTAACAGCAATGGTACAGCATATGATGAGATTTCAGGTTCAGAATATGTGTTCTCTCAACGAACTAACTTTATAGATATCAATAACGACGGTCATTTAGATGCATTCGTGTGTCATGATGTCGAACCAAACGTTTACTATATCAACGACGGTACTGGAAACCTGGTTTTCAATCAAGGTGGTTTAGGTGATCATCCCTCGGGTGGAAATTACGGTTCTATATGGATTGATTACGATAACGACGGTGATCAAGATTTATTCATCGCAAAGTGTCGAGGAGGTGGATCAACAGCTGGAATCAATGAATTACATCGAAATGATGGCAATGGGGTTTTTACCGATGTATCCAGTGCATCAAATATGTCAGATATTGTGCAAACATGGTCGTCTGCATGGAATGATTACGATAACGACGGGTATATGGATGGCCTAATTGGAGCAAGTTCCACGAGTGAAGGTAGTCACAAACTCATGCGAAATAATGGAGATGGAACATTCTCAGATGTAACAGCAGGTACTGGATGGGACACTAACCCGAGTTTATCAATTGAACATGTTTCTTATGACTTCGATAATGATGGCTTTGCCGATGTTCTTGGTGGAGGAAGTAAAATTATGTTTAACAATGGTGATATGACCTTTTCACCTGTCGGATATGGATTTACAAATGGTGCGATAGGAGATTTGAACAACGACGGATTTCTAGATGTACAAAATGGTACCACTATGTATATGAATAGCGGTAACTCTAACAACTGGATTAAAATCAGTATGCAAGGAATTCAAAGTAATAGCAACGGCATTGGTGCTAGAGTGGAGATTTATGGTGATTGGGGGAAACAAATTAGAGATGTCCAAAGCGGAGTTGGATTTCGCTATATGAATACACTTAATGTACATTTTGGAATTGGGCAAGCAACGGAAATTGATTCCATGATTATTCGTTGGCCATCTGGTGTTGTGGATGGAATCGCAAACCCTACGATTAATGAAACGTTTCACGCAGTTGAAGGAACTCATCCATTGAGTTTACTTGCGATTGATGGTGAATCTGTTCACATCTATCCTAACCCAGCAGTTAACGAATTGACCATTGAAAACTTGGCTAAAATTGACGCAAGTTCAGTAACAATCATTTCTAACCTTGGAGCAACTGTTATGGAGCTTAATCCTACTCAAACGAATGTAGATATTTCAAAACTTGAAACAGGAATGTACATTCTAATTATTGAAACTAAAAACGGAGCGAAATACTCGGAATCGTTTATTAAGAAGTAGCTCCACAAAACTATACTAAAGAGGGTTGCCAGTTTTGGTGACCCTTTTTAATGAAATGAACCACTAAAACTCGTAAATCATTTCAGCAAGATTAACTTCTGAAAAGTATTTGTTGGCAATAGCATGAACTTCATCTATGTCTATTGCGTCTATTTGAGTGTAGATCTCCTGCACAGAGTCCACCCGATTGTGAATCATTACGCTTTTTGCCAAACTGAACATTAGCTCAAGGTTACTATCTAACGATAACGCAATGTGTCCTTTCAACTGCTCTTTTGCCTGTGAAAGCTCATTGGATGTCAATTTGTTCTTTCGGATGAGATCAAACTCATTGTAAATCAATTCAAGCGCCTTGGATAAGTACTTTTTGTCCGTTCCCATGTAAACGCTCCAGAATCCCACATCCGAATAGGAAGTGTAGTTCGCCTCGATGTTGTAGGCGTATCCATACTTTTCACGAATGGACAAAATGAGACGCGAATTGAGCGCTGGTCCACCGAGCACATTGGTTAGAAGCGTCATTGCTTTTCGTTCGTCTTCATGATAAGAAGGCGCCATTCCACCAATAACCGTATGGGTCTGAAAATTTGATTTTTTTGCGCGGACTTTAAACGATTCAAAAGGTCCAACAGGGTAGCAAGTAGGTACATCACCTTCTCCTTTGAAGCTTCCAAAATCCTCCTCCAACGTTTTGCGCAACTCTTCCACGGAGATTCCTCCCACAAAAGAAATAATCATATTTGCAGGTACAAAATAACGCTCCAAATAACTTCGTAAGTCATCGCGTTTAAATCTAGAAACAGTTTTCTTTGTTCCAAGAGTGTTGTAGCCCAGTGAATTTCCTTTAAACAACGCTGCTTCGAAATCATCATAAATACGTTCAGATGGTGAATCAAGGTAGGAAATGATTTCATCTAGAACGACCTCCTTTTCCTTTTCTATTTCTTCTTCGGGGAACGATGCATTCTGAACAATATCACCCAGTAACTCAGACGCAATTGAAAAATGCGCTTTTCGAAAAGAAGCGTGAACACAAATCTCTTCTTTATTCGTATACGCGTTCAGCTCACCTCCAACGGAGTCCAAATCAGTAAAAATATCGAACGCCTTTCTTTTTTTCGTTCCTTTAAAAATGCAGTGTTCAATGAAATGAGCCAGTCCTTCTTCTTCCGCACGTTCAAATCTAGAACCTGCAAAAATCATCACGCCCATATGGGCAACAAAGGCATCTCTTTTTTGATAAACGACTCGAATTCCATTCGACAGCTGAAAGATGATCGGATCTAATTCAAACATTATGGATTCTTACGTTGTGCCGTCCAATAGCCATTATCTTCAGTCAAAACCAATCGATCGTGTAATCGAGACGGTCGCCCCTGCCAAAATTCTATTTGAGTAGGTCTAATTTGATATCCTCCCCAGTGTTCGGGACGAGGCACCTCATCTTTAAATCGCTCATTCAGCTCTATCACCCGTTGATCAAGTTCCTTTCTATCATTGAGCACAGCACTTTGATGCGATGCCCATGCCGCAATTTGACTGCTTTTGGGGCGTGAATTAAAGTAGATGTTACTCACTTGATCGTTTGTCTTTGTGCAAATCCCTTCGATTCTCACTTGGCGCGACAATAACGGCCAGAAAAACAGCATCGAAACCTGACTGTTTCCAGCAATTTCAATTCCCTTCTGACTGTTGTAATTCGTGAAAAACACAAACTGTTGCTCAAAAATCTGTTTTAAATAAACAATTCGAGAGGTCGGCTGGTGCTCACCGTTGACAGTAGAAAGAACAAATGCATTCGGTTCTAGTTCAGGCTTTTCGACTGCTTCATTGAACCAAAGTTCAAACAGCTCAAAAGGGTTTCCTCCGGTAATATCTTCAAAATTACCGTTGATAAACTCATGGTGATCATCGCGTAACTTATCTAAATAGTCTGACATAACTTATCCAATTACCTGATCGAACAATTAATAAAATCGCTTATTCCTCTTCGAAATTGTCTTCAATCTCACTTTCTACTTCATCATCTTCGAATTCATCGTCAACATCAGAACCTGCTGCTGAAAAAACAACACCCTTCGAAGTGCTTTCAAACGTTTCGGTTTCTTCTTCCGTCATCGGACGACGATCAATTTCTCTATCCAACTGCTCGCTGTATGGGAAAATTTCAATGATTGGAGAAAGTATAATTGATGGAATTTGAAAATCCACCATCAATCCCTTTAAACTTTCTGTCACACGCTCAAATGCTTGTTTCACTGAGCTTGCAGAAACCAAAAAATTCTGAGAAACTTTCTTTGCTCTGTCTGAATCCGCATCCACATTTTCGTACGTCACTTTGCATTTGTACCATGTATCTGCATCATCGTAGGCAAAAATATCATTGATTTCTGTTGGCGTAATTCCAGTTACATTAAACTCCCCTTTAATCACACTTCCTAATTCCTCATAAATTCGCGCTTCGGCATCTGTAAATGTCATTGCTGCCAATAAATAAGGTTCTGAAACACGTTTAAAGGCTCCGTTATCGAGTTGTTTCGTATATTTTACTTTGACTGTAAACCAGTTGTTCATCGTTGTTTAAATTTTCAATTCGTCCAACAAAGATACTCAGAGTATTTGGTTTTTGTAGGGAAATCAGTAGTGACTTTTGAACATGATTTAAACGTTCAGCCTAAATCGTGTATGACTTTCCTTTCAAAAAAACAATATAGGATCGATTGAAAAGTTCAACGAGAACTGAGCTACCAAAAATTTGATACGTGGAATTCATTTGTGTTGTAATATCGTGGATTTCGCCATCAATAAAAGCACTAACTCCCCCCATCAAGTTTCTAAACACAAGTACGTCGTTCTTTATCAAGTAATCTTCTGGAATATATCGAGTCACTTCGGTCTTTTTTCCGTTGACAAAGGCATACATAAACCCATTTTCGATCCACATGGCAACATCGTCCTTTACTTCCCACTTGTCCGCAGCAAAATTAGAAATTTGACGTCGTGTTCCATTACCGTAATAAATTAAATCGCCATTTCTATTTTCGTAAATTACAAAATCTCTTCCCGCTTTGTATAAGTTGACATGAAACTCTTCGATGTCAATAAATCCACCATTTTCAAATACAGCAAACGTACCATTTATTGGATCGTTGAATGCTAGTATATCCGTACCTCCTTCAAATTTAAAGCGGTTATGCCATACGTCTAAATCGTAAATTTTTCCACGCCAAAATACTTTATTAAAATTCCCATTATCGCGAAATGCAACGATGTTTTCTCCAATAAAATCCGGAACATCCATATCACCCATGCTATTGTATAGTTGATATGTTCTACCATCGTAATAAACGCTAACGGAATTGTAGCGCATGTCTTCATACACAATAATGCTGTCACGAACCCAGTAATTTCTTGCGTCGTAACTCAACGTCATTTTGTACCCATCATCCCACATGTTCAATGTTGGACCAATTTTCCATGTCACCAAATGATCAGAAACCGTATATTCTACCGCCATGTTCGCCAAACGCTCTGGTTTTCCGCCGTTGTACACCATTAAATCACCACGATTATTCATGTATGCAACAACGTCGTCTCCTGCTTTAAATTCACTTACTGGTTGAAACTCAAGTTGACGAAAAAAACCGTCTTTGAAGCTTTTAAAATAATTACTGAAATCGATCAAGGGAATTACCTTTTGGGAAAAAGAAACACTTGATAGAAAAAGGATAAAAAATGCTAGTAAAATTCTCATGGTTTCAAATATAAACAAATTTCAAGCCACTTATAGAAGTTTTTAAGACCGTTTATCCACTAAAAAACCCTTGTGTCAACAATTTACTTCAAATTAAAGTTTTATTTCTTTCTTTGTACTCTATCATAAATCTATAAAATCAACGATGAAAAAATTAATTTTCACTGGTCTTCTATCCACAATTTCATTCTTGAGCATGGCTCAGCGTGAAATTGAATTTGTAGAGTACGACCTCGATAATGGCATCCATGTCATTCTTCATAAAGAACCAGCAACACCGATTGCTGTAGTTTCTGTATTGTACCACGTCGGTTCGAAAAACGAAAAACCAGACAGAACAGGATTTGCGCACTTTTTTGAGCACTTATTGTTTGAAGGAACAGAAAACATCGAACGCGGAGAATATTCTGAACTCGTTGAGAAAAATGGAGGAGGTTTAAATGCAAATACTTCACACGACAGAACATTTTACTATGAACTATTGCCTTCGAACCAGTTAGAACTAGGGATCTGGTTGGAAAGTGAGCGTATGTTACACGCGAAAGTTGATAACGTTGGAATTGAAACACAACGAAGTGTTGTCAAAGAAGAAAAAAGACAACGAATCGATAATCAACCGTATGCGACTTTTATTGGGGAGATGTTTCAACGTATGTTCAAAACGCACCCGTACAACTGGCAACCGATTGGTAGCATGGAGCATTTAGATGCAGCACAGGAGGAAGATTATGTTAATTTTTACAGAACATATTACGTCCCTGCAAACGCTACCCTATCCATTGCAGGAGATATTGATATTGAACAAACTAAAAAATGGGTGACTAAATACTTCAGTTCAATCCCTAAAGGTGAGGCAATTAACTTGTACCGTGACCTTGAAACGATGCCTGAAACAACTTTCGCTGGAAAATACGGAGTTGCAAAATCAGAATTTGATGCAAAAACAAAAGCACCAATATCAGCGAAAGCAAAAGAAGTGTACAAAAAATACAGCAATACACCTGTTAAAATTGAGCGCACTCAGAAAGTAACAGAGCGCATCAGTGGTGTTATAAAAGATGTTATTTACGATAACATTCAGTTGCCAGGTTTATTCATGGGGTATCAATTCCCTGAACAGACACATGCAGATTTTTACGCATTGAACATGATGAACGATGTATTGTCAGGTGGTGCTTCTTCCCGTATCAACAAAAATCTAGTTGAACGTAAGGAAATGGCGCAATTTGCATTTTCTTTCGCATATGGATTAGAAGATGCTGGAATGGGGATTTTTGCTGCAATTGCAGCGAAAGACGTTGCATTGGATGATATTCAGACAGAGTTTGACGCAGAGATTGAAAAAATTAAAACGGAATTGATTTCTCAAGAAGAATTTGAAAAAATCAGAAATCAGTACGAAAATCAATTCATTTCTTCGAACTCGAGTGTTGCGGGAATTGCTGAAAATTTAGCTGACAATCACGTTTACAACGGTGGAGCTAAAAACATCAATACAGAATTACAGAAATACATGTCGGTTACCCGAGAAGATATTCAACGTGTTGCTAAAAAATACTTGACGCAAGACGCACGTATCATTTTACACTATTTACCAAAAGAAGATGAAAAATAATACAGCTATGAAGACAATCATTTTATCACTCGCATTTATAGTACCGTCTGTATTATTTGCGCAATTAGACCGTTCTGCCCGCCCTCAACCTGGTGCAGCTCCTGCTATCAATATTAAGGATTCTGAAGTTTTTAAAACCTCAAATGGAATCACAGTTATTCTTTCTGAAAATCACAAATTGCCGAAAGTGTCTTTTAATTTAGTTGTTGCTGCGGCGCCACAATTGGAAGGAAACATGGCTGGACTTTCAGGGATTGCTGGGTCATTAATTCAATCTGGAACAACAGGAAAAACAAAAGATGAATTGGATGCAGAAATTGACTACATCGGTGCGAGTTTACGTGCTGACAATAATTCAATTTACCTTTCATGTTTAACAAAACATATGGACAAAGGTTTGACGATTATGTCAGACATCACCATGAACGCTAACTTCCCTCAAAGTGAAGTAGACCGTATCATCAAGCAAGCTGAATCAGGATTATTGGCAACGAAATCTGATGCAGGATCAATGGCGCAAAATGCTGTCGCTGTTTCTAACTTCAAGAATCACCCATTTGGTGAAGTAATGAATGAAGAAACACTTGCAAACATTAATAGAGATGCGATTGTTGATTATTACAAAAAAACCTTTTCACCGAAAGGAAGTTATTTGGTGGTTGTTGGTGATATCAACAAACAACAAGCAACTGAAATGATTGAAAAATACTTCGGTGCGTGGAGCGGTGGAGATGTCAACAAAACCACGTACGATGTTCAACTGATGAAAGGTGGAAACAACGTTGTGTTTGTGAAGAAACCAGGTGCCGTGCAATCTGTGATTAATATCACGCATCCAATGGAAATCACGCCAAGCAGTCCTGATTACATCACTCTTCAAGTATTGAACGGTGTTTTAGGCGGTGGTGCATTTTCGAATCGTCTAATGATGAATTTGCGTGAGGATAAAGCCTATACGTACGGATGTCGCTCTTCGATTGATGTGAACGAATATGGAAGTTCATTCTCTGCTGGTGGGAACTTCAGAAATGATGTTTCGGACAGTGCGATTGTTGAGATTTTGAAGGAATTGGAAAATGTCACATTGGAACTTGTTGGAGATGAAGAATTGGCAATTACAAAATCATCTATGGCTGGTGGATTTGCACGTTCGTTAGAGAATCCAGCTACGATTGCACGATTTGCGTTAAGCATTATCAAAAATGATTTGCCAAGTGATTATTACCAGACCTATTTACAGAAGCTGGATGCGGTAACCAAGGAAGATTTATTAGCTGTAGCTAAGAAATACCTTACACCATCTAACTGCAATATTGTTGTTGTCGGAAGCGAAGATATTCTGGACAAATTAAAGCGTTTTGATGCCGATGGTGAAATCACCAAACTGGATGCTTTTGGAAAAATTATGAAGGAAATGCTTCCTGCTGATATTTCCAAAGAAGAGTTAATTGACAAGTATGTAGCGGTTGCAACGAAAACTTCTTCTCCAAAAGAGCTTTCGAAAAAAATGAAAGCTGTCAAATCAATGGAAGAAGTAACTGAGTTAAAAATGGATCAAATTCCATTTCCATTGAAGGCGACACGGGTTTGGGTTTCTCCAAATTCAGCTGGTGAAAAAATGGAAGGACAAGGAATGGTTTTTCAAAGATCTTTCTTTGACGGAAGCACAGGTGGAAGCTTTAACATGCAAACTGGGAAATCGACGTTGAGCGATGAAGAGATTGCAGCAAAAAAGAAATCTGTTGGCTTGATTCCTGAGATGAACTATGCAACTTCAGGTATGGAATATGAACTTCTTGGAATTGAGAAACGCGATGGAAAAGATTGTTACGTGCTTAAAACCAATGACGGTCAAACAGAATCGTACGATTATTTTGATAAAGAAACCTTCTACAAAGTAGGAAGCACGAACATTCAAAAGAATGGTGATGAAGTGCAAGAAACCACGTTGACGTTCAGCGATTTCAAAGAGCAGGACGGATTTATCTTTCCAAATAAAATGATCATTTCAATGGGTCCAGCTAATTTTGAAGCGACAGTTGTTTCAAGAACAATGAACGCAAAAGTAGATCTAGAAACCTACAAATAAAAAGGATTTATTATTTTAAGCCCTTCTTCCGATCTGCGGTCGAAGGGCTTTTTTTATGTATGGAACAAAAATTGTAATTGCATGCCCCAATGAGGTTTTTAATCATTTCTATCATTTGTTTGGGTTCCTTTTTTGGAAGCGCACAGCAACGCCAAGTAACGGAGTTGTTTGAATTTGATATGAAATACGTTGGAAGTAGTACTGGAGTCGATCCAAATTACCAATACGTTCTCATGCATCTAGTTGAACTCATGCACAAAAATGAAGATTGGAAACTTCATATTCGTGGACACGTGTGTTGCGGTCCAGATGATAAAATTGGAGAAAAACGCGCGAAAAATGTCTACAAATTACTCCTCAAACTAGGTGTTGATGAAACCCGAATGACCTACAAAGGTTACAGCGATTCCGTTCCACTTGTCTTTCCTGAAAAAACGGAGGAAGATGCGCAGCAAAATAGACGGGTGGATTTTATGATTACCAAAACGGTGGATAAGTAAAGTGTTTCTGTTGACTCTGCGGTTAGTATTTACCGCAAAGATGCAAGGTTAAGGGAAGTGGTGGACTGGAAAAAAAGACCGCCAAGACATCAACTGCGTTGATGTTTACATGAATAAATATATTTTCTTCGTGTAGCAGTGACTATTCACTCTCCAGTCTGTGGACTTTTTCTCCTATACCACAACCAAAATTTCTTAGTGTACTTTACGATTCTTTTTTACTTTGCGGTTAGTTCATTCTATTCATGAATTTTTCAATCTCCCCTACTAACTTGTCAAAGAAGTAGTACCTTTATCCAAATATTTTTCTTGTGAAAAGAATCCTGAAAATACACGAAACTGATTTTGTCCGTCACCTCGTTCTGAAGCGGAACATTAAGGATTTTGTTCTAATTACTGGCGGAGTTGTAATGGCGAGTATTGGCTTAAAAGCATTCTTACTTCCCAACAATTTTCTCGATGGTGGGGCCATGGGAGTTTCACTTCTGCTTCAGATGTTGACAAGGTTCGACCTTTCTATTCTCATCATTCTGGTCAACCTTCCGTTTATCGTATTAGGAGCGCGAAATGTCTCCATGCAATTTGCCATTAAAAGTAGTCTCGCCATTTTCGCACTGGCAACACTCGTTCACTTTATCGAACTTCCAACAATAACAGACGATAAACTCTTAATAGCTGTATTCGGTGGATTCTTTCTCGGAGCAGGAATTGGCTTGTCCATTCGGGGTGGATCTGTGATCGATGGAACTGAGGTTCTCGCGCTTTCTGTCAGTCGCAGATCTAGCTTGACGGTAGGCGATTTTATTGCCATTTTTAACATCATTCTTTTCGCTTTAGCAGCATTGATTGTCAGTATTGAAACGGCAATGTATTCGATGTTAACCTACATTGCAGCATCCAAATTGCAGCATCCAAAACAATTGATTTTATCATCAATGGTATTGAAGAATACATTGGCGTGATGATGATTTCTGACGAAGCCGAAACACTGCAAGAAGTCATTGTAAACGAATTGGGTAGAGGGATTACAGTCTTTAAATCGGATGGTGGCTATGGAAACAAAGGAGCAGCTCTGCCAGATAAAAAGATCCTCTTTTGCGTAGTAACGCGACTGGAAGTCACTAAATTGCTCTTAGAAGTCGACAAGGTAGATTCAAAAGCGTTTGTGATTCAGTACCCAATCAAAGATACGAAAGGTGGAATGATAAAGAAACGCCCGTTGCACTAAGTTCCTTCGCTGACGTAGACCAAGACAAAATCATATGCTGCACAGTAAGAAAGTACAATGATCTCGTCATTAATTTGCAAGGAAATATGATCACCGGAAATGGCCAACACTGTCATGGCTTCCTTGTAACGATCAATATTTCCTTTTTTGAACTTGTATCCAGCTTCCTTGGCTGCCCAAATCAGGTTGATGTTCAACGTTGTTTGTTCAATCGCTTCTAGTTCTCTATCGTTGACAAAATAATGCTTGCCGACATCAATGTCTTCTTTGATGACTTGGATATCAATCCCAACAATATCGACTTTTGCGTATTGAATAGCAAACCATTCCTTTGAGTGCGAAACAGAAATAAACACATCCTCGAACTGCGGTAAATAGGGCGCTCCACTTTCGTGGTATGCAATTTCAACTTTGTCCGCATGCAACAACGAAGCAAGGCATTCTTGCACAATCAACCGTTGCTGGTCGACTTTCTTATACCCTTTCAACCCCAGCACGCGATCGTTGTGAAAAACACAAATCTCTTCGCCTTCGTTTTTAGTGGGAATATGTAATGTTAGTTTGCTCATCTCTATTGGGTAAAATTAGCAAACCTTCGTAGATTAAACAGCCTTCAATTAATAAATAGCTAATTACGCATAAAATAGGGCAGATTATGTTTAACTCTCGGTTTGAAATAAACAATTTTGACATCAGTTGGTTGACGTGTATTGACCCTTATTTGGGTTAAATATTCAATGACCTGAGTTATCGTTTCCCTGTTGATGTAATAGTAGCAATTGTTACCAGCGACCTTAAACCCAAGAATGCCGGCTTCCTGAAGTTCTTTTAGATGTCGCGAAATTGTCGATTGGGCAAGAGGAATAAAAAAGCGCAAATCAGTACAGTTTAAATTCTCCTCTTCGATCAGTTTTTCTACGATTGCAATCCGAGCTGGATGTCCCATTGCTTTACAAAGTCGAGCCATCTCTATTTGATGGTCGGTATAAAAGTGCATTTTTGTTGCTCCCATGATGAATAGTGGTTATAAAATTAGTGTTCGTTCTTATTAAGTTAGTGAAAAAATTGATTGTTGAAAGAAGGATTGACAAATTAATTGCAATTTTTCAATTTCGAAATATTGCGATATTCCAATATTTGAATTGTCACCATCAACACAACAACGAAAGGTTAAATAATGTCTTATCTTTGCCAACGTAAACCAAATTTTATTTGCCTTGCTTAAAAAAGTCGCGATTTTCTTCTTAAAAGCCATTTTGGGAATTACCGAGTTTATCGTTGGCTGTTTTGTGGTATTGGTCATTTTCATCATTTTATCCTCACGAATTAGTCCACCCGAAGTACCAGCGATTTCCATCAATGAACGGGTAAAAGTCGGTAAAGATCATTACACGCTTGGCAATAATTGGCTAAAGAAAAATGAACACGGCATTTGGGAAATGTACATAGAAGGAGCGCCGTACGAGCGTGGAGTGATTTACGGTAAACTGGCAAAAGAACTCGTTCAAAAACAAGAGCGTGTGTTTGTGGATCAAATTGATCGTTTTGTACCGAGTTCCACCTGGCAACAGTTTCTACGTTTAATGCTCGATTTCTTCAACAAGAACCTTCCCGATCACATTCCTTTGGAAAATCAACAGGAGATTTACGGAATTTCGCACGCCTTTTCAGATGATTACGATTACATCTCATCGAAGTACGGTCGGATTTTGAACTACCACGCTGCACACGATATAGGTCATGCGCTGAACGATTATAGCATGGTTGGATGTACTTCTTTCGCCGTGAAAAACGAAAAATCGGAAGACGGTAAATTGTTGGTAGGGCGCAATTTCGATTTCTACGTTGGAGATGCGTTTGCCGAAGAAAAAATCATCTTGTTTATCAAGCCGGACAAAGGTCACGCATTTGTTTCTTACTCTTGGGCGGGATTTACAGGTGTTGTTTCTGGATTGAACGATCAAGGACTCAGCGTGACGATCAACGCGTCTAAATCGGACTTACCGACCTCATCCAAAACGCCAATTTCACTGCTGGTACGTGAAATTTTGCAGTATGCATCAACCATTGACGAAGCCATTGCCATAGCGAAAAGTAAAAGCACTTTTGTTTCTGAGACGATTCTGGTTGCTTCCAAAAAAGACGGTCGTGCTGTTTTGATTGAGAAATCACCGAGCAAATTGGGCGTGCACGACACCAATCAAGACGTGCTCATCTGTGCGAATCATTACCAGTCGAATACCTTTGTGAAGGACGAAATCAACATTCAGAACATCATGGAGAGCGATTCCCGTTACCGTTACACACGGATGAATGAGTTGCTGACGTCAAATTTCAAACTAAATCCAGCGGATGCTGCACGTATTTTGCGCGATCAAAAAGATTATAGAGGCGATACACTCGGAATGGGGAATCCACGAGCGATCAATCAATTATTGGCGCATCACAGCGTTGTCATTCAGCCCTCTTCCCTCCTATTTTACGTTTCCACCAACGATTACCAATTGGGGAAATACGTCGGCTACGATCTCCAAAAAGTCTTTAAAACAAGAAGCACAGAAGGAACATTGCGTATTCCTGCATCGCCATTTTTAACCTCAAATGCTTACGCACAATTCAAGTTTTTTAAAGGGATTAAAACGCGAATCACAGAATTTACTATGTTTGATGTTGCATTGGATTTAACTCCAAAAGAAATTGAGCAATTCATTCGCTCCAACGGTGAATACTACGGAACGTACGAGTTACTCGGGAAGTATTGGATGAAAAAAGGAAATAACAGTGAGGCGAGGAAGTATTTTGATTTGGCATTGACAAAGAATGTCGCTTCGGAAGCCACGGTGAAAGAAATAAAAGCACTTCGCACAGCAACGAAGAAAAATTAAAGCGTGCAATTGATGAGTTTAACAGCAAAAGAAACGAACACGAAATCAACCGAGGAAATTGTCACTGCTTTGGCTGACTTGACGCGCTACGTGAAAGAGAAATCACCTTTTTACCAACGCAAGCTTTCTTCCTTGACCGTAGGAAGTGACTTTTCCATTGAATCCTTCAAAAAACTGCCGTTTACGACCAAGGAAGATTTAGCGGCGAATGATTTGGATTTTTTATGCGTTCCACGAAATGAAATTGCTGAATACGTTACGACTTCTGGAACAACGGGAAGTCCAATTTCGTTGTATTTGACCAAAAGTGATTTAACCCGTTTGGCAAAGAACGAACACGATTCACTGCTTTTAATGGGCAACACCTCAGACGATCTTTTCCAACTTTTAACCACCATCGACAAGCAATTTATGGCAGGTCTAGCCTACTTTTTGGGGGTACAAGCCTTGGGTGCTGGAATGGTGCGCGTTGGTCCAGGTGTACCGCAATTGCAGTGGAGTTCGATTCTCAAATACAAACCGACCAAACTCATTGCCGTTCCTTCGTTCATTGTCACGTTGATTGAATATGCCAAGGAGAACAACATTGATTTCAACAATTCATCTGTCGAAGCGATTGTGTGCATTGGTGAACCGATTCGTAACGAAGATTTTTCGTACAATATTTTAGGAAAGCGCATCACTGAAAACTGGGATGTCCAATTGTTTTCCACCTACGCATCTACGGAGATGGGTGCTGCATTTTCGGAGTGTACAGCACAGAATGGCTGTCACCTCAACGAAGATTTACTTTTCTTGGAAGTCATTAAGGAAGATGGCACTGAAGCAGCACATGAAGAAACGGGAGAAATTGTCGTTTCCACCTTGGGTGTGACGGGTTCCCCCCTCTTGCGTTACCGCACGGGCGATATTGCGAAAGTCTACCGCACACAATGTTCATGTGGAAGATCCACACCTCGTCTAGGTCCGATCTTGGGCAGAAAAAACCAAATGATCAAGTTCAAAGGCACGACGTTGTACCCAAAAGCCTTGTTCGACCTGCTCGACTTATACCGAGAAGTCTCTTGTTACAAAGTTGTGGTGAGCAAAGATCAGTTGAACAATGACGAGATTACCATCTTGTTAGAGGACAAAATTGCTAATTCAGAGGTGTTTGCATCCATCCTGGAAGAATGCCAATCAAAACTGCGCGTAATTCCAAAATTCGACTTTCTTGAAATCAACGCTCTCCGCGCACAGGTGTACAAGAAGAACTTGAGAAAACCCGAGAAGATTCAGTTTTTGGGGTAGATTTTTTCTAAATTATCGTTATAAGAGTTTATCGTCAATTTAAGTAGTGTATAAATAGGTAGATTATAATTAAAGCCGTATTTTTGAGTAACACCCTGACTACTATTCCCATTCACAGGGTAAAAGAGATTAAAACTAAATACTATGAAATACCTACTCGTGTCCATTGCGATACTTTATTCAATGCACTGTGCTGCACAACCAAATCCTGATTTGTTCCAAACTTGGTATTTGGAGTCCTTTTATGCAAGTGATTTTAGTCCAGAAATTACTGTTGCTGATATCTCACCCGCCATCACCCCTACGTTAACCATTATGCCGAATTTAAACTTTAATGGCAACGGAGCATGTAACGCGTTCAACGGAGCATTCGCTGTACCCTTCCCAGATTTTTTAGAGACCTCGCAGCTTTCAGGTTTCGCGAACGACTGTGGCATTGCAGTTCACAATTCATTTGAGGATGAATATTTTGAGTTTTTGCAATCTGGCGGTACCTATTGGATTACTTCTGAAATTGATGGTCAGGTTTTACACCTATCCACGATGGTATTCGGTTACGGTGTCTTTAAAAGGTCTACACTGAGTACAACAGAATCAGATGTAAGTCAAATTGAAATTTCCCCCAATCCAAGTAGCTCTATCATTTCAGTCAAATCTCAAGAAAACAGCATTTTAAAAGTTGAAATCTTTAACACTCATGGACATAAAGTTAAAACTGTAACGCATCTATTTGAAAATATCGAAATTTCTGATTTGGCCTCTGGGATGTACCTAATGAAAGTTTTTACGGAAAGTGGAACCGTTAATAAGAAAGTTTTAAAAAATTAACTTCTGCTGGATGATTACAAGACATGTATGGTGTTGTTTCAGGAAAAAATAGATGTGTCATGAAATTGTTATCTTTAGTGGAAAGAACCTAACTAAACAATTCGTTACCATAGAAGATAGCATCAATTACAATGAATAACTATGACATATAAGAGTATCTATATTTTCTCATTTTTAATACTTAATATCGTCGCATTTGGCCAGAATAATGAAGTGATTCAAATGTCTCTGAATAATGAGAAACTAACTTCTCATGTTTTAAAAAATAGTTCAATAATTAATGTGGATAGTGTTACAATTATCAGTACGAAGTTTATAGATTCAGATTCGACTGACTATTACTTCCTAAATAAAAAGGCTATTAAGTATGATAGCTCAAAATCTGACAATAAAGAAGTAGCCAATTCGAATATTAACCTTATTACTGTTGACCAATCCATTAATAGAGCTACTGTCATTTATGAATATTATCCGAATTGGAAAAATTGTGATACATCACCCTATCCAAGTTACTCAAATGCATTATTCTTCATAGTAGAAAGCTCTTTTGAGTTAATAGATAATCAATGGGTACTCACTAATACAAAAATACAAGACGTCCAATTTTTAAGTTGGATGAAAATGATTAGTTGGAAATGTGTTCATGAAAAATATCTTCCGCTATAGCACTGAAAACTGTGTTATTTCCATCACTGAATACACTCAATTCCATCTTCTCTTTAAAGTATGTGAATCATACAACTCCTTTCTGAAACTATACAACACTTTTCTTTTTTGCGTTCATCACCTTTGTAAAGCTGTGAAGTAATTCTCAGTTTAAACGTTTGATGGAATGGAAGAAAATAAAATCAAAGAAAATGCATTCGGCGAACTGAAAACTCCCGAGAATACCAACGCAAACGGAAACATCACATCCGGTGATAATCTTTCCCTTTGGTTTACATCAACCATAAAGCCACTCGCTTTTGAAAAATTAAGCAGTCCTGTTGATACAGATATTTTGGTGATTGGTGGCGGAATTGCTGGACTTACCACAGCTTATTGCCTTGCAAAAGAAGGACGACAAGTAATTTTAGTGGAGGATGGCTTTATAGGAAGTGGTGAAACTGGAAGAACAACAGCTCATCTCACCTGCGCACTCGACGACCGTTATTTTGAGTTAGAAAAAACTTTCGACAAACCCACAGCAAAATTGGCAGCGCAAAGTCATTCATCAGCCATTGAATGGATCGCGAACACTGTTCAACAAAACAATATAGACTGTCATTTTAAACGCGTGGATGGCTATTTGTTTTCGCATCCCTCTGATTCAGAAGAAACGTTGCAGCAAGAATATGAAGCAACCCAACGCGCTGGACTCATCACAGAACTTCTAACTACGATTCCTTTCGTTGAGACAGAGAATTTCAATAGCTCTCTGAAATTTCCGAATCAAGCGCAATTTCATATTATTGAATACATGAAAGGGTTAGCAGCTATTTTCATACAGGCTGGTGGAAAAATTTATACGGAAACAAAAGCCGAAGACATTTCTAAAGAAGGAGCCACTGCAAACGGTTTCAAAATAACAGCAAATCATATTGTAGTTGCAACGAATACTCCGATTAATGATCGGGTGACTATGCACACCAAACAGTGGCCCTACCGTTCGTATGTCATTGCTGCAAAAATTGCGAAAGGAAAATTACCTTACTCATTATGGTGGGATACGGGAGATCACGATTCAAAATGGATTTCAAAACCCTATCATTATGTTCGGTTAGAAGAATTTGATGAAAACTATGACATGCTCATTTCAGGTGGTGAAGATCACCGTACTGGACAAGCTGATGATGAAGATATAAAAGAGGAAGACCGTTACGCCCAGCTCGAGGAATGGACAAGAAAACATTTTCCTTCCATTGAAACGATAGAATTTAGATGGAGCGGGCAAGTCATGGAACCTATTGATTCATTGGCATACATCGGGAAAAATCCAGGAGACGAGAATATTTACATCATCACGGGCGATTCTGGAAATGGCATGACACATGGCACGCTGGGCGGAATGATCCTAAAAGACATCATCACGGGCAACGAAAACCCGTGGATTGAAATGTACAGTCCTTCACGCATTACCTTGAAAACAACAGGTGACTATTTGCATGAAGTTGGAAATATGGTAGCGCAATATGTTGACTGGTTTACTTCAGAAGATCTAAAACAGACAGACCAATTAAAATCTGGCGAAGGAGCGATTATTGCTTCAGGCTTAAAGAAAATTGCCGTGTACCGCGATGAAGAAAATAAACTGCATGCCTGCTCCGCTGTTTGTCCCCATCTGGGTGGAATAGTGCAATGGAATGCCGATGAAAAATCGTTTGATTGCCCCATGCATGGTTCACGCTTCACTTGTGAAGGCAAAGTCATCAATGGTCCCGCGTCATCCGATTTAAAAAAGACAGTGACAAAAGAAGAAAAAGTCGCTAAATAGAACTGGATCTTGGCTGTTTAGGGATTTTAATGCTTTTTGTGCTTATCTTGCTTCTGGAAAATGACGTTACACCATCAACTACGAAAATGGAAACAAACTCCACACACAGAAAAAAATCGTTCGACCCAATTTCAACTTTTGACGCGAAGGTTTTGATCTTAGGCTCTTTGCCTGGTGATAAATCACTTGAACTTGGTGAGTACTACGGACATCCAAGAAATAGATTTTGGAAAATTATTTCAGTAATCACTGGTAGCGAATTGCCATTCACCTACTCCGATAAAAAGGCACTTCTACTCAACTCAAAAATAAGTGTGTGGGACGTAACTCATGCAGCAGATAGAAAAGGTAGTCTTGACAGTGCCATCAAAAGCGAAGAACCAAATGACCTAGACGACTTCATATTAGGACACCAAAATTTAAAGGTTATCGGTTTTAATGGTAAAAAAGCGGAGGCACTTTTCGACAAGTACTTTGAAAGAAAAAATGGACTAAAATATATCTGTTTACCGAGCTCAAGTCCCGCAAATGCAGGTATTAGCTTTGACGACATTTGCACGCAGTGGCGACAACTGCTAATCACATAATGGAAAGAACTAATCGTATTGATGGCTAGTAATGTTAGATGTGTTGAGGCTATTTTTTTATTTACCCTCACACTTATGCGTGCCTTTTCTTACTGGACTAGCAATCTTTCTGGATTTTAAATTGAAACGGCAGCCTTTTACCAACAAATGCACTTTTAAATTTTCTACAAATACACCGCATTCATCATCTGCTTCAGTGATGTTTGATTGTCCCATACTTTCGCTATCAATAATCACTACCGCACCCGAACCGATACATTCAGCATCTGCTCCCTTTTTTATCAATAGTGCGGTGTCGTCACCCAAGCCAATGCCAAGTTGTCCCGGATTGATCATTACTGCATGTGCTAATCGTCCAAACCTACCACGCTTTATAAAATGAGAATCGATGATACAATGCTCAAGCAAACCAAATCCTGTCGTGGTTTTTAAATCATATTTAAACACGACTTCTTTGGTTCCACCACCGTAAATCATGATTTTTGACATCACCATGGCACCAGCGCTTGTACCTGCTACGACGAAGTTTTTTTCTTCAAAGTAACGCTTCACGATTACCTCAATGAATGGTGTTTCTCGCAAAATGCGTAACAACTGGGATTGATCTCCACCACTAAAAAATACGGCATCCGCTTCTTCTACCCGCTCAAGGAACCCACTTTCGTCCCCTTCCGCTTTTTTGGTTATTGAAATGAATCCAGTATTCTCAAAACCCAATTCATCAAAGGTCTGTTGGTATCTTTCTCTGACTTCTTTAGGAAATCTCGAGGCCGTTGTGATCACCTCCACCTTCTTTTTTCCTTTCAAGAGCAACCTCAAAATCTCAAAGTGTTTAAAATCAGGATTTTTTTTCTCCCTCGCTAGCGCTCTACTACCAACCTGATCTACTGAACCTCCTATAATGAGCAATGTTCCTTTAGGTATCATACCTGCATGCGTTTTAAGACCATTGGGACTAAACTCACTGGTTCATTATCTTTCACTTTTTGTTCTTCTACATAGGCCAGCGTAGTTTGAATATCATCTGCGCACAAAAAGATAAATTCTCCTGTTTTTGCATGGTCAATTGCATATTGAACAGATTCTACTTCATCTGAAATTATACTTACAGTAATCGTGCTATCAACTTCCCGAATACCATCCAACAGAAGCTGGGTTAATTCTTCTTTAGTCCGTCCCCGGTTGTCTCTGTCGTGCCTTATGATGATTTCATCAAACATTTGAGCCGCGTAGCGACCAAGGTTTCTTACATCTTCCGCACGCCTGTCTCCAGCTGCAGCAATGATTCCTGTCTTTTTAGTTGCATTTACCTGATCCAAATATTTTTTCATCTGAATAAATCCGTCCGCGTTATGTGCGTAATCGACCATTAACTGGAATTTTTTAAAGCGGAATAGATTCATTCTACCCGGTGTGAATTCAGGTGAAGGAATAAATGATTTAAGTCCAGAAGTGATCGTTTCTAGAGAAAATCCACTTATTGAAGCAGCTAATAAAGCAGGTAACACATTTTTCATCATTAGTTCGCATGTACCTGAAAAAGTAAGTGGCACCTGTGTAACTTCAGCTATTCTTGATTTCCACCCTCCTCTGCTTACAACAAAATAGTTGTCTTCGACAAAGGCGGCTAAACCACCTTTCCTGTAATGTTTTATAATGCGCTCACTCCTTGCATCCATGCTGAACAGTGCAATATTGCAATCAAGATCATATTTCATTTCATACACCAAATCGTCATCCGCGTTTAAAATTGCGTAACCGTGATCAAAAGTGCTTTGCGCAACGACTGCTTTAACACGTGCCAATTGTTCAATGGTTTCAATGTCATTTAATCCTAAATGATCCTCATTAATATTTGTTACGATGCTAATATCGCACTTATCAAATCCCAACCCAGCTCTAAGTATTCCACCTCTTGCGCATTCAAGTACTGCAAAATCAACGATAGGATCCCTCAGCACAACAGCTGCACTTGCAGGTCCACTGCAGTCGCCAAAACGAATACTGGTTCCATCAATAGATATTCCATCTGTTGTCGTAGATCCTGTATGCTGTCCCGCTGCTTGCGCTAAATGGGTAATCAATCGTGTGACAGTTGTCTTGCCGTTGGTACCTGTAACCGCTACAATTGGAATCCGCGCCTTTGCATTATTAGGATAAAGCATGTCCAATAAAGGTGCTGCAACATTTCTTGCCATTCCTTTGGCTGGAGAAAGGTGCATTCTGAAACCAGGACCAGCATTGACTTCGAGTACTGCTCCGTTGGTTTGGGTGATCGGAACTTGAACATCTTCTGCCATTATATCGATGCCACAGATGTCTAAATTCATTAGTCGTGCAATACGTTCCGCCATCAAAATATTATGAGGATGCACAAGATCCGTCACATCTTTTGCCGTTCCACCCGAGCTTAAATTGGCGGTGTCTTTTAAAAATAAAATCTCTCCAAGGGGCAAAACGGAATTGGGCGTAAGATTTTTTTTCGTTAAAATGGACTGTGTTGATTCATCCAGTTTTATTTTAGTGAGTACATTTTCATGACCTTCACCTCGACGTACATCGCAATTTGTTTCGTTAATCAGTTCTTTGATCGTTAAACCATCATGACCAATTACCATGGCAGGTGTGCGCTTTGCAACCGCTACCAATTTGTAATTGATGACCAAAAAACGAAAATCGATTCCGTAAATATGACGCTCTATTATTACATTGTCCGAAATCTTTTGAGCATCATAAAACCCATTTATTGCCTGTTCCAAGGTGGTAATGAGCGTGGTAATCCCTCTTCCATGATTACCATTGATAGGTTTGGTGACAAGAGGAAATCCAATTTCGTTTACAGCTTCTTCCAGTTCTGTGATATCATTAATTAACGTGCCAGTTGGTACTGGAATAGATGATTGAGACAATAAATTTCGTGTAGCATCTTTATCAGATACCAGATCAACCGCTAAACTGCTTGTTGTCGAAGCAACGGAAGCACAGATCAACTTTTGATTGCATCCCTGTCCCAGCATTAATAATGAATTGTTATTCAATCGCGTGTAGGGAATATTTCTACGTTCAGCTTCTTTGACAATGGAAAAAGTCGTCGGTCCTAACTTCTCTCTTCTATACAATCGTTTTAGCTCCTGTATGTCATCCTCCAACTTATAATCTAATTTGACGATTAAGTTCTGAACCAAATTTACAGCAGCCTCTGCAGCATATCTTCCTGCTTTTTCAGTGACATACGAAAATACAACGTGATAAACACCTTCTGCTTTTGTAGAACGCGTACGTCCAAAACCACAATCCATACCAGCCAGCGTCTGCAATTCAAGAGCGATGTGTTCTACAACGTGTCCGAGCCATGTACCGTCTTGTACACGCTTAAAAAAACCACCTTCCACTCCTTCAGAACACCGATGACTTTTTAAAGATGGCAAGAGCCGTTGCAGTGATTCCCCAAAGCCATCAATCTTGTTGGTGGGAAATTGCTCCCAGTATCCAATGTCAAGTTTTAAAACAATGAGTTTTTTTCTGTACCCTGACCAATAATTAGGTCCGTTCAAAACTTTAATTTCTAGTATTTCCAGTTTCTGGCGATTCATTTTCATAGAGTATTAATTATATGCTATTGGTTGTGCATTTTGCTACATGTATATATAGTGTCACCAGTGCGCACAACCGCTTTTCATAAGTTCTGATTGCTGAATTTATCGAGTGAAGCCAACTTCATTTGTGGCTAAATTCGTTTTGTGCAAAGTTGAGAATCGTATTATCCTTATTCATTACACATTTATTAATCAACGTTGTATGATTCGCATATCTCAAGCTTTAGTAACTGATAAGACTTACTGTTGATTCAATAAATTAAATGTGTCGCAATATTTTTTATCTTTGGAAAATAACTAACAACAATAGGTTAGCTGAATTTTTACAGACAACATCATGAAAAAATTACTCCTGAATACTTTTAAAAATTTAGGTTATCAAGTATCTAAATACAAAAGTTTATATGAATCGTATCCAGACATAAAGGAGCAAGAATTTTGGGAAATTTATCATTTATGCGAACCATATACTATGACATCCGTAGAGCGCATGTATTCATTGTATTGTGCTATTGATTATGTGTTGGTAAACGATATCGAAGGTGATTTTGTCGAATGTGGCGTTTGGAGAGGTGGAAGTGCAATGTTAATGGCTAAAATGCTTTTTAACAGGAATATCACTGACAGGAAACTGTATTTGTATGACACTTTTGAAGGAATGTCAGAACCTACCAACGATGATATTACATTTAAAAATGAAGATGCTGGTAAATTAATGGCCAATAGTGTTCACAATAAAGAAAATTCAGTGTGGTGTTTGGCGGATTTAAATGATGTTAAAAACAACATGAGCAAAACTAATTTTCTCAGCGATAATTTAGTTTACGTTGAGGGGAAAGTAGAAGACACATTACCAGCAGAGATGCCAACTGGAAAAATTGCACTGCTTCGGTTGGATACAGATTGGTATGAGTCAACAAAACATGAACTAAATAATTTGTATCCACTATTAGCAGAAAAAGGAGTACTCATAATTGATGATTATGGTCACTGGCAAGGTTGTCGAAAAGCAGTAGATGAATATTTTGAGCAAAATAAAATAACCATTTTTCTCACTAGAGTAGATTACACATGTAGACTGGCAATAAAACCTACTACTTAATCACGTGAACGATTTCATAATAAGAATCACTCAATAAACAAACTCTTTGAGACATTGCTAAATCACGCAGTATGTCTCACCAAAGAAAAAAACCAACAAGAAGTTCAAGACTTTTTGATGAGTTCAGCTTTGAAGGATGAATCACTTTGGAAGCACACTGAACTTCGGGAAGTGCTAGAATCGATTTTCACAAAAGAATAAAACGTCTGTTAATATGATCTAAATACCTCGGAAATAATGATTATATTGGTAAAGTCCGCGTCTCCTAGTTGAGAACCTTTGGCACTTCAGCAAAAGGACTATCAAAAGAAATTGATCGCAAATGAATGAGAACAAAACAACTAGGACAGTAGCTCAAAAAATGGGGGTCAAGGCGAATTCACGCGCAATTTTCATCAATTCTGAAAAGGAAGTACTTGATACAATGCATTTACCACCCCTGGATGTTTTCACCAAACTTGAAAAACCGTTTGAATACATCCATCTATTTGTAAAAACTCAGTCCGAATTCAACCATCACTTTCCAGTTCTAAAAGAGTTCTTAATTCCTGGTGGGATGTTATGGATATCTTGGCCAAAAGGCGGGAAATTAGGAACAGACCTCAACATAAATATTATTATCAAATTGGGATATGACTTCGGACTTGTCGAAAGTACGTGTTTGAGCATAAACGATAATTGGTCAGGGTTGAAATTTACCCATCCGAAAAAAGGCAAAATATATAATAACAGTTACGGAAAATTGAACGACACCACTAACAAACAGACCACCAAATGACCAAAGAAATTTACATATTTAGTGGACTTGGTGCTGATGAGCGGGTTTTTCAACGCATCGACTTTTCTGGCTTCAACGCAATTTATATCGAATGGATTATTCCGCATAAAAAAGAAACCATTGAACTGTATGCTACGCGACTGATTGAACAAATCCCCACAGTAAAACCCGTTTTAATTGGACTTTCCTTCGGAGGAATGATGGCCATTGAAGTAGCGAAACAAATGGAAGTTGAAAAGGTAATTTTAATTGCTTCGGCGAAGACAAAAAAGGAAATCCCGTTTTACTTTCGTTACGCTGGAATCTTTGGATTTCATAAACTTTTACCGACAAAGCTCTTAAAAAGCTCCAACTTTTTAAATAATTGGTTATTCGGAACCACTTCAACGTTCGACAAGCAGGTTTTAAAAGAAGTGCTACACGACACAGACCCAACTTTTTTGAAGTGGGCCCTTGACAAAGTGACACGCTGGAAAAATCAAGCACTAATCAAAAATACATTTCATATCCACGGAACGAGCGACAGAATATTTCCATTTATGTTTGCTAAATGTGACGTTTCAGTCAAAAAAGGTGGACATTTGATGACGCTTAATAGAGCTGAGGAGCTAAGCGCTCTATTGAGGGCTCAATTACAAACTACTACTCAAAAAAAATATGAAGAATAGCAACTTAGTCAAAGAGAGGTTCAGCGCTTTGTAAGCCATTTTTTTCTATATTTGAGTTGCTTCGTAGCAAGTTAATGGCACTCTTATGCGCCAGGCGCCAAAACTTTAAAAACGATGAAAAAGAAACTCACCATACTGTTCATGCTTGTTCTGTTTCAGAGCTACGGTCAATCAACCGTTATACCCGATGCAAATTTTGAGCAAGCACTAATCGATCTAGGGTTGGATACTATTTTGGATGGTATGGTACTAACCTCGAACATTAACGCCGTTGATTCGCTTAGTGTATCTCATAAAAACATTGCTAATCTCACAGGGATAGAGGATTTTGATGCATTAACCTTTCTATTATGTGGTTCAAATCAAATGGATTCTTTAAACCTTTCCATGAACCAGAACTTGAAGTACTTGGATTGTCAGGGCAATCCATTGACCAAACTGATACTTTCAGGGGCTAGTGCATTGGAAAGCCTTGGTTGTAGCAGTACTCTTCTAACTAGTCTTGACCTTTCTCAAAATTCAAATCTGAAATTCCTTACATGCACATATACTCCGTTAACAGTATTGGATCTTAGTGCCAATCTCTTGCTTATCGAATTAGAATGTCATCACAACCAGCTTACTTCACTAAACATTCACGGACTTAATTCTTTAGTTCAGGTAGACTGTCGAGGCAACACTGATCTAACCAGCCTGCAAATCACACAAAACCAGTCCTTGACTCATCTTACCACACATGGCAATCCATTAACGTCACTGGATATTTCTGGTGCACCAAACCTAACGAATCTACTTTGCGATAGCAATCAACTTACCACGATCGATTTTTCTAACAATCCTGAACTATATGCAATGCGCTGTTGCTACAGTTCAATTACTTCATTGGACTTCTCACATAATCCGAATTTGGTCAACTTATTTTGCCACACGAATAATCTTAATTGTGTAAACCTAAGGGGTACCAGCTTGTATTTCTTGGATTTGACAATGAATCCATATTTATCCTGTATTGAAGTAGACGATGTGAATTATGCAAATTCAAACTGGAGTTCGGATATCCCTCCAACTGCCACCTTCAGTACGAACTGTAATAATGGTTGTACTAATGGTCTAGAGAATGTAGAGTATGAAAAGAAACAACTGATCAGAATTGTAGACGCAATGGGCAGAAAAACAGAAAATGAACCAAACACCATACTAATCTATGTCTACAGCGATGGTACTACGGAAAAAATGTTCCAAATTGAGTGATGTTGTATTCGAAGTTAAAATCATTTTAAATTTTTACACTATTTTTAAACGTGAAAATCGACTAAATCAGACAAAACACGTTAGAATATGTATGTAAAGCGCAATTACGGATTTTTGATGACCTTTAAGTGGTCAATTAAACCATTTATTATAGGTCTGATTTATTCAGCTGCCATTTGTGGAATTGACCTTTTAGTTCCAGCGAATTTGTCCATTCCGTGGCAACCGATCAGTATTATTGGTATTGCCGTCGCGTTTTACTTGGGATTCAAGAACAATAGCTCCTACGACAGAACTTGGGAGGCACGTAAAATTTGGGGAAGTATTGTCAACAACAGTTGAAGTTTTGGAGCTGCTGTCAATGCTTTTGTCAAAGGTTCGGATGATGAAAAAATAAAAAAGGAGTTGATCTATCGTCATGTTGCCTGGTTAACCGCGTTGCGCCACCAATTGCGCTTAAGTCGACCGTGGGAACACGTAAAAAATAGATTAAATGGTCTGTATGCACCGACTGTCTGCGAGGATTTCACCAATAAATTGGAAAAAGAACTATTGCGCTATATTTCTGCAGAAGAACTTAGTACAATTCAAAACAAGAGCAACATCGCAACGCAACTCATGAACATCCAGTCACAGCGTTTGCAAGAACTCAGAGACAGCAATTATTTTGAAGATTTTAGGCACATGGAACTTCATCATCTGATCGTTTCATTTTATGAAGATCAAGGGAAATCCGAACGTATAAAAAACTTTCCGTTTCCTCGTCAATATGCCTCTACTGCGCTATGGCTAACATTGGTGTTTTCGGCTTTTGTTCCTTTTGGACTTTTGGAAATTTTTAAGTCAACTGAATGGCAAGGTTTTGTAATGTGCTCAGTCTTTTCCGCATTGATCATTTGGGTCTTCTTTCTAATGGAAAAAATCGGAGATTATTCAGAAAACCCTTTTGAAGGAACCTACAATGACGTTCCAATTACCTCCATTGCTCGAACAATTGAAATCGATCTCCGAGAAATGCTGAACGATTCAAACATTCCAACACCAATAGAAGCAGAAAACGGATTTTTAATGTAAAAAACCACCCGTAACTATAAAGCGTTAAAAAAATAAATATTATTAGTTCATTTATTTCTGAACTTAATGTACATTTGTCAAAATAAAGAATTAAACGCATGACGGAACAGGAAAAATACATAGAAGAAGTTGGATTGTTTTATGCACAATACGGTTTACCTAAAATGGCTGGAAGGATCTTAGGCTATTTAATCTCTTCTGAAACGGACAACAATTCTTTCGATGATTTAAAAAAAATTCTTCAGGCTAGCAAAGGCTCGATTAGTGGAAACATTAATCTATTGCTCAGTCAAGATATGATTGAAAAACATATGATCTCTGGTGATAGAAAATCATATTACAGAATTGCCCGGAATAGCCTAAATAACATACTGGAAGCCAAAGAAAAATCCATTACACAATTTAAACTTATTATACAAAAGGGATTATCATTCGATCCAAGCAGCGATAGCGTAAAGAAAACGGATCTTACCAAAATTTTGAATTACTATGAATTTCTTGAAAGCGAAATTCCTTTGCTAAGAACTAAATGGGAACAAAAAATTAAAGAACAAAATTAAAAACAGTTTGTCATGACATTAGAACGGAAAGTTGCCAAAGCATTCAATTTGACGCATGAAAATTGGATGAAGCATTCAAATCCATGGAGCGTTTGGACGCGGTATTCGGTATTGCCAATCATTATTTTTGCATTCTGGAGCAGAATATGGATAGGCTGGTGGTGTTTAATTCCAGGTGTACTGTCCTTGCTCTGGATGTTCTTCAATCCCGTCTTTTTTAAGCAACCAAAATCGACTAAAAATTGGGCATCAAAAGCCGTGATGGGAGAAAGAGTTTATCTGAATAGAGATATGATTGAAATTCCCAAGATCCATATCAGCCCAATCTATAAAATATTAAACTTGATTTCGTCTGCTGGAATGCTCATTGCAATCTGGGCAACCATTGAATATTCCGTTTGGGGCGCAATTCTTGGCGTTATCATGGCATATTTGGGCAAAAGTTGGTACTTAGACAGAATGGTTTGGCTCTATGAGGACATGAAAGACAACAACGAGGAATATAAAAGCTGGGATTATTAAAAACCAATCCTTCACAGAACCAAAACCAGTTAAAACGTCAGTCGATAACTTAGAATTGGTAAGATTCCTGGATTGTACCAGTATTTCACTTCACCTGCTTTTGTATCGAAATACTGACCACCAACGTTTTGAATGTTCAGTACATTCTGTAAATCAATTGCAACAGTACCTGTGACTTTCTTATAGTCACGCTTCCAACTTAATCGTAAGTCCAATCGGTAATAGCCCGGCATTGACTTCCCAAAACTATTTTCATTGTCTAAACGCGGGTATCCAGATGGATCCAAATCGTTTAAGTCAAAATCTGTATAGCGCATACCACCTGCCAGAACTGATTTCACATTGACACCAATCGTTCTTCTCTTCTCCTTGTTGCGAAGCACCCATTCTTTTCCACCAGTCACACTCAGCGTATACTTTGTATTGTAACGTGTATCATACCATTCTCCATTCATTGCTTGGTATTTTGACTCATACAACGACGCTGCAATTAGGTAATAAAAATTATTTTTTAGACTTCGGTCGAAGGTGACTTCCATTCCATAATTTTTCCCCAAACCATTCGAAGTTAACTCCGATGTAATGAATCCATCTGGTGTATTCAAAATACTGAATGTGCTATCGGCAGTTGCACCAATTGGAACATTGTACAAATGTTGATAGTACAACTCAACCTTCAAACGATTGTTTTCATTCACCGCCCAGCTATACGATACAACTCCGTGATGTGCTTTGCTCAATGCTAGATTTTTATTGGGCTGGAGAATTTCTCCTTGGGCATTCTCCACACGCGCAAAGTAAGATCCTAAAGGCTGAATTTGGCTGTGCATACCGTAACCCAAACTAATCGATTGACGAGGTGTTACTTTATAGCTCAATGCAGCTCTTGGCTCTAGACTATTGGTATTATTCAAAAACAAGTGCAAATAATGTCCACCAGCGTTTAGCGTGAGCTTTTCTGTAAAACGATACGTCATCTGAAAATAACCTTGCAGCGTATTTGTCACTCCTTTTTCATCAATTCTTGAAGCAACAACCCCACTTTCCAAATCTCGTTGTGTGAACTTAAATCCGATTTGATTGAAAACTATACCGGTTTTAAAATTGATTTTACTCGATAGCTTTTGCGTGTAAACCGTCGAAGCGGTATACCTGGATTGGATAAATTTATCATCGTACTCGCGGTGCATGTTGAACGAATGGTCTAAACTATCTTGAAAATCAATGTTCGCTACCCCTGAAAAAGCAAGGTTTGTTTTTATAAATCCATTTTGTCCAACTCTACCTTTGTGCCAAACTCCAATCATTCCTGTATTTGACGCAAATGTTCCTTCGTATTGTCGATCCGGTTCTTCTATCCAGATGGTGGTGTCCTGTTCTGCTTCGTATACGGCACTGCTCAATCCGCCAAAACCAAAAACCCCAAAATTTCCTGCTTTCTTCGTTGGTAAAAAAACGTTGAATGACAAATCTTGAAAGGTGGTAACCTCATCACTCATCGGAACAATATACGCCAGTAAACCTAATGTCGAATAGCGATAGTTGACCAAATATGAACCTGCATAGCCTTTTTTAAACGGTCCTTCCATTGCGGCATCAATCCCCAAAACACCCGCTTGAAACGTATATTCACGCTTTTCATTGTTTCCTTTTCGAAGGCTCAAATCAAAAATTCCAGAAAGCGCATTTCCATATTCTGATGCAAAAGCACCCGTAGAAAAATCAGAATTCCCTAAAAGCTGGGCGCTGATAATCGAGATTCCACCTCCAGACGTTCCCGCACTGGAAAAATGATTGGGATTTGGAATTTCAACTCCCTCCATTCTCCAAATCAGACCTCTTGGTGAATTTCCTCGAATCGAAATGTCATTGTTGACACCTTCGGTACTTAGAACGCCCGCAAAAGAGGTCGCCATACGCGCAGGATCGTTGATAGCAGCAGCGTATTTCTGGGTTTCCTCTACGGAAAATGTTTGGGTACTCACCACCGACATTTCATTGATGGGACCATCCTTTTTTGCAGAAACAGTGACTTCATCGTGCTCCATTATCTTTTCGACCATCGCAACAACGAGTACCTTTTCTTTTCCTGCATCCAAATTGATTCCTTTGAGCACCACATCTTCATATCCTGAATACGTGATCAGAATATCATGTCGACCAATCGGAACAGCTGGAATTCTAAAAACGCCATCCACATCTGAAATTGCTCTTAAAATTGGATCTGAATTGAGAACGGTGATTTTTGCACCTGGAATTGGACTTTCGGAAATATGGTCCTTGATCGTTCCTCGAAGAACTTGATTTCCCGTTTGTGACTGCGCAATGTTCACACCAAATGTAAAAAGTAAACACGTAAAATAAGCAGTTAAATGTTTCATAAATATCTTTTCTTGAAAGACAATTTAGAAACCGCTTACCCCTAGCTAAAACACAACTTTTTTTTTAGAAAAAGCGCAATGCAATATGCCCTCCAATCCACATTTGTACATTCACGTCTGAACTGAACGTTTTGGAGTAGAAATTATACGGTGCAATGGAGCTAAAATCCGTTCCTGCCTGCGTAGACACTTCACGAACTGTATACACATTAAACGACGGTCCAGCTGAAATCGCAAACTTCTTTTTCAGTTGATACTGATAGGACAGTGTTACTTTTCCAAGGAAGTTATTTTCTGTGAATTTTGCTTTTTGAAGACTCATTGCTTGTACATCAAAAAAGAGACTGCTCTTTGGCGAAAGTCCAGCAGAAGTTCCTATTCCGTATCCGTAAGCCCATATTGGTTTCGAATTTTCCCCTGTGCGCATTGCTCCGATAAATGAATTATAAAATCGCTTGGTTCCGGTTTTAAATGCCAGTTGAAATGGCAAGAACTCATTTGTCGAAACTTCCAGTTGATGCAATCCTTTTCTTGAAAAACTGAAAAATCCAATCGGAACACCAGAAATGCTATCACTGATGTTGATAAAACTCAATTGTACTCCTTTGACGTTTGTTGCAACGTTGATGAAACCAGCGACTTGCACACCACTAAAATCCTTGCGTGCGTAGTTTACAAATCCTGCGGCTTGAACTCCCTTAAAATTCTTTCCTGCATAGTTTACGAATCCTGAAGCTTGAATTCCAGACGTATTGTTTCCTGCATAATTGGAGAAACCTGCTAACTGAATGACATAACCTGAGTCTCCTTTGACATTGAAAAATCCTGCGGCTTGGACTCCATCAAACTGCTGTACGGTTAAATTTCCAAACCCTGCCGCTTGAATACCATGAAAATCTCTCCGCACGGAATTTAAAAATCCTGCAAACTGCGCTCCTTTGAACGAATCATTGTTGAGGTTGGTAAATCCTGCCAATTGAACTCCTTGTTGATAACCGCCCACGGCATTTAAAAATCCAGCAGCCTGAAAATATTGAACGGTATCGACAACAATGTTGAACATTCCTCCAATTTCTGCTTTGCGCACGCCACCGTTAAATCCACCTATTAAATTGAATGAATAGTCAACCACGGTGGATGAACTTAACATTCCGTTGGTTCCAATCGTTGGAACGAGTGAGAACTGTACTTTTGTTCTGAGCTGTTCTTTGAAATTGAGAATATTAGCCTTTCGTTCGTCAGAAATCTTCAAAAACTTCATGTTCTTCAGTTTCGAAAAGAAGTCAGCAGAATCGACAATGGGAATCTCTATGTCTTCAGTAGATTCAGGTTGTAAACGAATGGTCAAAATCTCTGTCCCCGTTTTATTGATGTGCATGGCAGTATCGAGATAACCTGCCTTTTTTGCTTTCAAATAAATCGCGGAGGGATTGGTCATCTTGAGGGAATAATGTCCGTATTCATCTGAGACGGTGGAAGCGAATGAAACAGTATCATACACCGTTGCAAAAGGAATTTTTTCTCCTGTTCGCAAATCCAAAATGTATCCTTCGAGAACAACTTCCTGCGATTTTAACTTGGGACTTGTTCTGAGAATAATGTAATTCCCCTTTCCCTGATAGGTAAGTCCTCCTTGAAAAATATCATCCAAAATCTCACGTGTGGTTTGATTTTGATACGAGCGCGACAAACGCTGATTGCTATCGATGATTGTTGTTTTGTACGCAAACGAAAATTCACCTTGCGTTTCCATGATTTTCAATGCTTCCTTCGTGGAATTACTTTCCAAGCTCACATTCAGCGTACGCTCCAGTGGAGGAAGATTTTTATTCTCCTGCGACCAAGAAAATGCAGCAAATAACGCGAATACAGTACTAATTACAACCCGTCCCATAAATTCCAATTGTATTGTTTTTATGAACTATTTGGACATCCAACAGCTCTTTAATAATGTCGAGAATTGTCACCAAGTCCTCATTTTTAAATGTCACGCTTAACGGACACTCCTCAATCGCTTTATCTGCAATTATGATTTTTCGGTTGTAAAACTCACTTAGCACCGAAGCGACTTCCTTCAACGTTGTACCGTCAAAAACAAAGGTGTGATCCTTTCTATCTTTGGGGTTTTTGTAGCGTGAAATCACTTGCTTACTCACCAAGTAGAAAGCGCTATCTCCAGCGGTGACCGCAATAATTTTTCCATTCAAGCGCAATTCGACTTCTCCTTCGTCCACAGAAACTTTAACGGTATCTCCCAAGTTCTTAATTCTGAAAACGGTACCGATATCGAATACTTCTAGTCCACGGACTTTCAAAATAAATGGGTTCTTTTCATCGTGTACAACCGTAAATTTTCCACTTCCTGTCAATTCGACCAAACGTTTTTTCTTATTGAAATTCTTGTCTAGTGTCAATTTACTCCCAGGTTGTAATTCAACGATGGATTGATCTTTCAACTTAAATGATTCAACCGCATTTGATGCAACAATAACCGTGTTTACATTCGTAGAATCAATCAGTGGGTGATTCGTCTGTCCCATGATTGGAGGCTGTTCTGTACTGAAAAACCCTTTGAACAAAACGGCAACTACTAACACCGCCGCTGTAGCATACAGAATGTACCAGTTTTGTCTTTTAGGAGTTTGGGGTTCCATTTTCCCCTCTACCTTCTTCCACGCTTGATTTTTGTTGGTTAAATCAAAGGTTGGTACGTCATGTGTTAACGCATACACCCTTTCTATTTCGTTGAACAATTGCATGTTCTCTGCACTCATCGATTTCCAGTCTTCAAGCTCCATTGCCTGCTCTGGTGTCGCCTCTCCGTTTAAGTAGAGGCCGATCAGTATTTCTATTTCTTCTCTATTTCTTACCATCCTTTTAGTAATAAAATGGTGACTATTATCGCTGGTAAATATTCCTCCAACTCCACACGCATTAACTTTAATGCTTTTCCCATATGATTTTCTACCGTTTTCACTGAAATGTCCAATTTTTCTGCAATTTCCTTGTATGAATACTCATTAAAGCGACTCATTCGAAAAACTTCACCACATTTGGTCGGAAGTGTCTGCAATGCATTTTCAATTTTCGCTTCCAATTCACTCGTCATTAGTAGCGTACTAGAGTCATTATCACTTTGAAATCCTACTTCTTTATCTGTCGTTTCATACATGGTGTGCCGTTTTATGCGTTTCAATTCGTTCAAACTGGCATTGTACGTTGATCGGTAGAGGTATGCTCTCACATCTTTCCAAATTTCAACCTCCTTCCGTTTCTCCCAGAGTTTTACAAATAATTTTTGTACTACGTCTTCTGCTTCCTCCTGATCTTTTAAAATAGAGAACGCATAACGACTAAGCCCTTCGTAGTGCTCGCGAAACAATGTTTCAATCAAATTGACATTGATCATTGTAATCTCTTTCATCTATTTGATGTTCTCTTTAAACCCGCCATTACTGTAAAGACATTCGAAATTCAACTTACCCCTACGCGCGTTCATTATTTTTTCAAACTTAAATGAAATTGATGAATTGATTGGAAAAATAGTAGGTGGCTTTTGGTTGAGGAAGTTTGAAGGAGGTAGGTAATTGAAATTTGTTATTTTTAGAGGGTGGAAGGTGTGCATTGTAGACCTTTGGTGGAGTAAATAAGTTCAGGCAACTAATAAAACACACTTAACCTATTTTTTGCCGTAGGCGTAATACGGAAAATGCACTAGGCGTTTAGCCGTTGTCGGAAAATAAAACACAAATGAAAAGCACACTAATAAAAGGTTTAATCTGGAAAGTACCATTTTTAACATTGGCAGTTATAATCTTATATTTTGAGGTTGACTCATACAACAATACTAAAGGATCAATTGGAGAGTTACTTTTATACCCCAATCAAGAAAATGCTTTTTTAGTTAGTGCTACATTTACATTAGTTTTAGGGATCGCTCTGATTTTGATTAAAAATAGACCTTTGACAATTGTTTTAGCTGGACTTATTTGTTTGATCGTTCTTTTGTTTTTTCCTAGTTTTGATATGCAAGGAGTCGAACAACCATTTTAACAGACAAATTAAATACACACCATTAACCCTCAAAATCAACAACTACAAACTCACAAATTAAACCTATGAGAAAATTACTGGTATTACTGCTTGGAATAATTTTAAACCTTAACGCCTATGGACAATCAGAAGTGCTGGTTAGAATTTTACCTGGTAAAATTGATTCGAAAATAGAGCTAATTACTCCAATAGAAAATGGAAAATATCTGTATGAAAAATTTATCTGTTTCAAATATGCTTTTTGGGCTAGAAATCGAGATACTTTAATCCAAAAATCTGACTCGGTATATTCTAGCGATTCTCTAACCATAGAAATAACCAGTGATTTTGTTTTGAAAGATCCTTGTGATTCATTGATCAATCGGATTAGAAATTCAATATGGAGTTCTTGGACTTCAGCAGGCATTGCTGATTCTGCGCGATTTCACATCGGGTACGATAATGCTGAATTTATAAATAGTAGATTTGGAAATATGCCTACCAGAACTGATGAGTATAGTTTGTGTCATGAGGACTTCAAAAAGTTAATTAATCAGTGGTCCGAACAACAACTTGATCTAATAGCATCTATAAAGGAGAATAAGAAAAAACGATACGAATGGATGAAAGAATCGGATTCAATAAGCACTGATTTTGTTTACAAGTTTTTGTGGGACTTTGGGAGTTGTGAACTGGATTACCTTGCTTTAACTGAAGTGATCACAAAAAATACCGATGGATTTTTAACCGCTTGTAAGTATATGGATGATATTGATTTTTATGCAGTTAAATTGAAAATATCAGATTTTCCAGAATCGCTAAAAACTGATTTGCTAATAAGCTGTTTAAAGAATTCTAAAATAAGGACTCCGAGAAAGCACAAACTGATCAGAAAACTAAAGAAAGGCACCTCTAGCATGAAAACATGAAATAGTAGCGAGCAAGTTGTTATTAACCTTAAGGTAAGCTTATTTTAAGAATATAATTCTCAACATTTTAATCCTTTCAGCCTTTATGTGGTAGGTTTAGAATTGATTGGAAAAATAGTAGCGGCGTTTTGGTTTCGGAAGTTTGAAGGAGGTAGGTAATTGAAATTTGTTATTTTAGGGGAGTGAAAGTACACAAGAAGTTTTTTTATAGCTTTAGATTGTTAAAGCAGTTAGATTTTTGAAAAACCGTTAAAAGCTTAAGAATGTTATTGACCAAAAACACCGAAAAACTAAAGTCAACATTTTACATAATTATTGCTCCAATTATTTTGGTGTTCATCAATTTAGCACTCAAAATCAGGTACATGAATTATCCCTCATTAGCCCTGGACGAACCCTTTTCTGTATACTACTCTCAATTTGACATTGGAACCATTATTGGTGAACTGAGTCTAGGTAACAACCCCCCACTTTATGAGATTTTCTTACATTTCTGGACGGGTATTTTTGGCATTAGTGAGATCTCGGTGCGCTTTCCATCTGTGATATTTAGCAGTCTTTCGGTTTACTTTATTTATCAAATTTGTCGAAAATTCTTTAGTACAAAGTCGGCAATTTTAGCTGCTGTATTATTTACATTCTCGAACTATGAAATGTATTTTGCTCACGAAGCAAGAGTCTATCCACTGTTCATGTTGCTCACAACCATATCGATGTTTCAGTTTTTAAAATTGATAACTTCGGAAAGCACTAAAATGGGCAGTGTAATTTATGTCATCATTAACATCCTATTACTTTACAGTCATTTCTTTAGTTGGTTTGTAATTCTGGTACAGGTATGTGTGATCGTTGGTCTTTATTGGAATAAAAGAGGGGAACTTTTAAAGTTTCTGAAGTATTTCGGGATAATTCTCCTTTTCTATTTACCTTATGTTAAAGTTTTCATAAACAGATTTTTAGACTCTTCCGGTGGAACATGGGTTGAACCAGTTACCAACTTGGGACCGCTTCACACATTTTTTGGAATGTTGACAAATAACACACATGTCGGCTATGCTGTATTTTTGATTTTAGCGTGGTTTTTTGTTCAACAGTACATTGCAGCGCATGTCAGAAATATGTATCTAAGGGTTGGTTTTATCTTTTTGAGTATTGTCTTTATCCTGATTAGTCTCTCACTCCGGCTACCTTTATTTCCTTCTGGAAACGATTTTTCGTCTCTACTAATGGCATCCTTTCTATTATTTTATCTTGTTTTTTTCATACACTATCAGTCGAGAAAAGATCACACCATACAGGGGAAAGTTGTGCTTTCATGGTTTTTTATTCCAGGGTTCATAATGTTTATAGCCTCTTTTTCAATTCCTATGTTTATTGATCGCTATTTAATTTATTTCACACCTGCATTTTTCATTTTCCTAGCTGTTGTAATAAGTAAGTTTGATAATAAACTCTTCTTAAGTGTTAGTTTACTGACTACCGCGTTGATGGTGATTTCTTTCTCTCCGATAAGTAACAATAAACGGGATGTCAAAGCCGTGGTTGCAAACATAAAAGAAATGCAGAAAGATGCGAATAGTGCTGTTTTCATTTGTCCCGACTATAGTGGATTTGCGTTCACCTATTATTACAACAGGGATTTTTTCACCGCTCGGCAGAGTAGGATTCCTAAAAAAGATATGGTGCGTGCACTAAACTCAGATCACGTGTTTCTAGTGAAAAATCATAAAGAAGTAGATTCCATCTATAAAGCGAATAACTTCGATAAAATTATTTATGTAGATGCTGATGCAGATTTTTCATACAGCAATAACAACATTAAAGATTATTTTAATAGAACATTTCAAGGTGAATCCGTTTTAGTTGATTCGCTTCATGTTCCAGAAATATTTAATATCTATTCCTATACCCTTGAGAAATAAGTGCTTTTTTTTCGATAAGGAGTGAAAAAATAATCACACCATCCTTATACTCCCATTTGTTTTCTCATAATCCAAAGCAGTTAAAAAATCGAGCAGGTGTTTGTTGAATTCTTCAGGTTGTTCAAGATTTGATACGTGTCCAGCATTGTCAATTACATGTAGCACAGAATCCTCAATAGATGTATTCAGCAATTCCGATTGAACGAGTGGTGTAACTTCATCTTCTCTGCCACATAAAATCAGTGTTGGAATGTTGATTTCATGTAAAGTTGAGCACGTTTCTGACCGTTCAGCAAGTGCAACCAATCCTTGCTGGATAATGTGTTTCGGATTAAAAAAAACCACACTTCGCAATTGCTCCACCAATTCCTTCTTATTTGAGAGTGAATCTTCATGGAAAACGCTTTTAATAAAACCCTCATTAAAGGTCGTAGCTCCATCTTCTTCTATTTGATCAATCGTTTTATAACGTTTTTCTTTCACTTCAGTAGTATCGGCAATACATTGAGTATCACATAAAACCAACGCTTCAAAACGGTCAGGATATCTTTTCATCGCGTTCAGCGCTATAAATCCACCCATGGAGAGACCACAAAGAACTGCTTTCTCCATGTTCAGCTTATCCATCAGTTGGATTAAATCGTCAGCGAACAGATTAATGCTCAGGGGTGAGTCATCATTCTTTGACTTCCCAAATCCTCTGATATCGCAAGAAATTAGACGATAGTAAGACTTTAAAAAATCAAGTTGACCTTCCCACATTGATTTATCAAAAGGAAACCCGTGCAAGAAAATAATCGGCATTTCTCCTTCTCCAACATCATCGTAAGATAGTTGAATGTTATTTACCGGGATTGTTAAGTTGTATCCTTGAGTCGCTGTTTCCATGGTGTAGAAAGTATTTTAGTTGTAAAAAAATGATTGCTTATTATAGGACAAAAATACTTCAAGAATGCTGGGGTTCTTTACACAATTTAAGGTAGAAATTACATACTTCCTACTTTTTTAGTTGCTATTAAAACACTCTATCGTAAGGAGATATGTGATTCATGTAACATTATCAACTGTAGGTGTAAGTCATTTTGCAGGTGATCTCAGCACCTTTGTAATGTAGCAATTCAGTTACAACATTAAATTTAAAAAGGTCATGGAAAATAATCAAGGTCAAAACAACGAAGATCAAAACCATCAGGACTTCAAAGTGACAGGAAATTGGGACAATCAATCTAAGCAATTGAAATCGCAGTTTTCTCAACTTACCGATGCTGATTTGAAATTCGAATCCGGTCGAGAAAATGAAATGCTTGGAAGAGTTGAAACACGATTGAATAAAAAGCGTAACGAGGTGATTGACATCCTTAGAAAAAATCAAGAAGAAAAAGCTTAACCATTATCTAGCACAACCGTTTTCACAAAAACAAAGCTGAAAGGGGACAGGAATTTAAATTCTTGTCCCCTTTTGGTATAATAAAAAACCTGAGTTGGATATAAGAATTTTGTCAGATCGCTTTTAAATGATGAGATAAATAGTGTGGTTAATGGACTGGAATACTAAGTTATTTCAAGTATTGAAGACGATTCCTAGTGTCGGGAAGTGAGAGGAAATAACAACGCTATCCTAAAAGCACTTATTTTCTGCGTTAAATTTCCTTACGATAGCCTGCTATCACTCGAAAATTTGCCTTGTAAATAAGCACTTTTAAGTATTCTGACTACATTCTTATATCGAACTCAGGTTAAAAAAAGCTGTTCAAATAAATGAACAGCCTCCCAACATAATTCTAACCAAAAAATTATACTTAATAGTGAACGACTAACTGATGTTTTTCTATCAGTTTACGTAGATTGATTAAAGCATAGCGCATTCGTCCGAGCGCAGTATTAATACTGATGTCTTCCAACTCAGCAATATCTTTAAATGACATTTCTTTGAAGATTCTCATTTTTAAGATTTCCTTTTGTGAATCTGGTAAGTGCTCAAGTAATTCAACCATTTGGGATTCTAACTCTATTCGAGTCATTTCATCCTGAACGTTCTCATCTTCTAGCTTCAAGGTGTGAAACACGTTAAAATCCTCGCGTTGCGAAGAAGATTCAGAAATCATTTTCACTTTATTATTCTTACGAAAGAAATCAATCACCAAATTGTGCGCAATTCGCATCGCCCATGGTAAAAATTTCCCTTCTTCGTTATAATTTCCTGCTTTTAGCGTATTTACGACTTTAATGAACGTATCTTGAAAGATATCCTGCGCCAAAGCACTGTCTTTCACCTTCATGTAAATAAATCTGTAAATTTTGTCTTTATGACGCATCAACAAAGCTTCAAATGCTTTTTCCTCTCCGTTAATATATGCGTTGACTAAATCGCGGTCATCGATATTCTCCATTGCCATAACTTACTGTTTTAGTAGTTTAATTTAAGATCAAACTTGTTTAAGAGTAATGTTATTTCTATAGGCTTCCGCGTTTTTTTATTAAAATATGAACTACTAAGATACTGCTAATTTCTGAACTTCCAAATTTCACACCACTTTTTGTTCTGTCATATACCCTAACGAGAGTAAAAAAGAAAAGGTTGGGGAGGGAGATTAAAAAATTTAATTGCTAACTGAAATTACTATATACAGATCCTCCCCCTTTTACCATCAGAAGCTCTAAATTCTATGTCAGAATCACTGAAAAAAGTGGTATTTTTGTACGAATCCAAATTACTGTTGATAGTTATCAAAACCCCATCAAATTGAGCCAGAAATTTATCGAAATTAAAGGAGCGAGAATGCACAACCTGAAAAACATGGATGTGAAAATTCCGCATGGTAAATTTACGGTGATTACTGGCTTATCTGGTTCGGGGAAATCGTCGCTGGCATTCGACACACTCTATGCGGAAGGTCAACGACGGTACATTGAAAGTCTCTCGTCGTATGCGCGACAGTTTTTGGGAAAACTCAACAAACCCGAAGCGGATTACATCAAAGGAATTGCTCCCGCCATAGCGATTGAACAGAAAGTCACAAGCTCCAATCCACGTTCAACGGTTGGAACGACCACAGAAATTTACGATTACCTCAAGGTGCTTTTCACGCGAATGGGAAGGACGTACTCTCCAATTTCTGGTAATGAGGTAAAAAAACATACAGTTGCAGACGTTGTCGATTTCCTTCGTCAGCAAAAAACCAACGATAAATGCTTGCTTCTTTCTCCCTTAGAAGGATTTAAAAAGTATGGAAATCAACGCCAATTGGAAATCTTGAAGCAACAAGGATACGTTCGCTTGTTTCTAAATGACGATTTTGTGCTTATTGAAGATGCGCTTACCGCTGTTCCAAAGGACGTGGAAAATGCATTGCTGGTCGTGGATCGAATTAGTATTGATTTCTCAATAGAGGATAACGTTTCACGCTACGGGGATTCAATTTCACTTGCTTTTGTCGAAGGAAATGGCAACTGCATCGTGCGCACCATGAAGGATGGTAAAATGCACCCTTATTCCAATCGTTTTGAATTGGATGGAATGGAGTTTCAAGAACCCAACGAACATTTCTTCACCTTCAATAATCCATTCGGGGCATGTAAAAAATGTGAAGGATTTGGACAGGTCATCGGACTCGATGCAAACCTAGTTCTTCCCAACAAAGATCTCAGTGTTTACGAAGGAGCGGTTGCGCCTTGGAAAGGTGGGACTATGAGTAAATACCAGACCAAATTCATTGACAAAGCGGTGGATTTCAACTTTCCCATTCACCGCCCAATCATCGATTTAACGGAAGAAGAGTTGAACCTGCTTTGGAACGGAAATAAAACAGTGAAAGGGATCCATCATTTCTTTGAGTTTGTCGAAAGTAAAGCGTATAAAATTCAATACCGTGTGATGCTCTCTCGCTACCGTGGAAAAACGGATTGCTCCGACTGTAAGGGCACTCGCTTGCGAAAAGATGCCAACTACGTAAAAATTGAAGGGAAATCCATTACCGACATCGTACTTATGCCGATTGAAGATGCTCTGGATTTTTTCAAATCGATCGAAAAGGAAGGTGTTGCAAACAACATTACCAAACGTATTTTTCCTGAAATCATCAATCGCTTGAGTTTCTTGAACGAAGTAGGACTGGGCTACTTGACCTTGAACCGTGCTTCGAATTCACTTTCTGGTGGAGAATCACAACGCATTCACTTGGCGACATCTCTCGGTAGTAGTTTGGTGGGATCGATGTACATTCTAGACGAACCGTCCATTGGTCTACATCCCAAAGATACAACGCGACTGATTGGCGTATTAAAATCATTGCGAGACCTTGGAAACACGGTCATTGTCGTGGAACACGAAGAGGACATTATGCAGGCAGCTGATGAAATTCTTGATATCGGACCAATGGCTGGAATTTACGGCGGTGAGGTGGTGTTTCAAGGAACGCACGCACAACTCGTAAAAGCGAAAAATAGTCTGACAGCCGATTACTTGACGGGCAAAGCAACGATTCCAGTTCCTACCCATCGTCGGAAATCAGCGAATAAGCTGAGTATTGTTGGAGCCCGTCAACACAATTTAAAAAATATTGATGTCGATTTTCCATTGCACAGCTTGGTCTGCGTGACTGGTGTTAGTGGCTCTGGAAAATCAACCTTGGTCAAAGAAATTTTACTTCCCGCGGTACGTAAAGGACTTCACCAGTATGGTGACAAGCAAGGCGATTACAAAGCGTTTTCTGGCGATATGAAATTTGTCAAAAACGTCGAATTCGTTGATCAGAATCCTATCGGTAAATCTTCGCGAAGTAATCCAATTACCTACGTGAAAGCGTTTGATGATATTCGTGAATTGTACGCGCGACAACCGTTGGCGAGAACAAGAAATTACAAACCTGGATTTTTCAGCTTTAACGTGGATGGCGGTCGCTGTGAGGTCTGCGAAGGTGAAGGAGAAATTACAGTTGGAATGCAATTTATGGCGGATGTCCACCTGCAATGCGATCAATGCAAAGGCAAACGTTACAAAGCTGAAACGCTAGAAATAGAATACCGAGGAAAATCCATCGCTGACTTGCTGGAAATGGACATTGCTGCGGCGTTTGAATTCTTTCAAGAAGTAAACGACCGATTGGAACTCAAAATTGTGGAGAAAATCGCACCGCTGGTGGATGTCGGCCTCGGGTATTTAAAACTGGGACAAGCATCAAGCACGCTCAGTGGTGGTGAAGCGCAGCGAATCAAACTGGCTTCTTTCTTAGCAAAAGGAAAAGGAAGTCCCTCTACCCTATTCATTTTTGACGAACCAACGACAGGTTTGCATTTTTACGACGTCAACAAGTTGATCATCGCATTGAACGCATTGATTGATGCGGGTCACTCGGTGATTGTTATCGAACACAACTTAGATGTGATCAAATGCGCCGACTATATTATTGATATTGGTCCCGAAGGAGGAAAAAAGGGAGGAAACATCTTGTTTTCAGGCACTCCTGAAGATATTATCAAGGAAACTAAGAGTTTTACAGGACAGTATTTGAAGGAGAAACTGGTGTAAAAACTACTTCTTCCAGCGATCAAATGCGATTTGTTGTCTTTTAGTAGGGTCAGCAATTTTCTTGATAGAATAATCGGTATAAAAATTACGATTTACCTCAGGGAATGTTAAGTCCAGCATGTTTCCAGCTCGATTAATAGTGACCGTTTTTGCATCATCGTCGAAATACGCCAACCACTTGTCAAGCTCACCATCACAGGCAAATCCGTTCACTGCCACAATTCGATCTCCAATCATAATTCCTGCAATTTCTGCAGGTCCACCTTGATACATGTTTTGCACGATAAAATCTTTTCCTGCAGGTGCAGCTTTAAATCCTAGACGTCCTTGCGAATAAAGCTTCGATGGTTCGTGATCCAACTCTAAGCCGATATGTTCAAGGGCATTAGCGATGATTGATTCAAACGGTTTTGATCCGTTGATGTAATCATCAAATAACCACTGAAAGGAACAACCTGCAATGTTCTCAATCGCTGCTTGGTAATCCTTTTCAGAAACTCCTTTTCTTTCCAACGCATAGTTGAAATACAAGTACTTCATGACTTCATCCAATCCAAATTTGTCGTCATTTGCTCTGCGAATTTCTATATCGGTAACGAACGCCAACAAACAACCTTCCGTGTAAATAGATACTTTTCTGTTCGGAGCACCCACTTCATAACCGTCCAACCATGTGTCAAATGATGATTCAGCCACAGAATAATTAAAGCGACCGAAATTATCGAAGTGCTTTTGCAGTTGTTCTGTAAACTCTAGAAAATATTGTTTTTCATCAAAAACGCCGCTCTTCCACAACAGTAAATCACCCATGTAGGTTGTAACGCCTTCGCATAGGTAGCCGAGTTTTGAGTAATTCTCTTTGGTGAAATCATAGGGGAATAATTCAATTGGTCGAATTGCCTTTACATTCCACGTATGGTACAATTCATGCGAACTCACACCTAGTAATTCCTTGTACAATTCACCAAAAATCTCATACGAAGGCCCTAGTGCTATTACTGTAGATTTTTGATGCTCTACTCCGTGATACGCTTTGTATGGAAGAATCAAATTGATGAAGTGGTATTCCTTTACTGGAAATTCAGTGAAACGCTTGATTTGCTCATCGGTGAACTTCTGAAAATCCTTCAATAATCGATCCCACTGAGGTTTTACTTCGCCGTTGAACCAAACATGAAAACGGGTTCCCTTTGATTCATATTCTCTATGTTGCAGCTGCTCAGAAGCTATAAATGGTGTATCCATAAATTCTTCCATGCTCTCCACTTGGTAGCCATTTTCTACCTTTTCCATTGATGAAGCTACGTCCCAGTGACTCGGAACTTTCAAATCAATGTGAACTGGATCATTGAACGTTTCATGTATAAAAACGCAACAATTTACTGGATTCACATACAATTGGGTTGCATCCAAATAGCTAGAACCAGCGTTAATCGTATCTGCAAAATAGGTGTAATTGACTTTAATCGCAGAATGACCCGCCGTTTTTACAGCCCAGCAATCCTTTGTTGCTTTCTGAAATTCTAATTTTTGATTGTTCACATCCGTCACGACAAAATTGCGTACGTTCTTTGCGAAATTCGCCAATTGGTAGCGCCCCGGACGCCAACTTGGTAAATGAATAAATGTGACTTCTTCTGTCGTTTGAAATTCAGCAGTAATATGGATGTATTGCTGCGAAGGATTTTCTATACTGAACGTGAATTTTGTCATTTTTAATGAGTTCAAGGTTCAAAGGTAAAAAGTTCAAAGAACTGAATTGAGCTTTGAACTTTTTGAACTTTGAACTATTTAAGCATACATTTCTTCTTGCAACTGCGTTATCTTGGCGTCCTTCAAGTAATCGTCGTAAGGCATCATTTTATCAATGATTCCGTTTGGAGTGATTTCAATGATTCGGTTTGCCACAGTATTCACCAATTCGTGGTCATGAGAAGTGAAAAGCAATGTTCCTTTAAACTCGTTCATTCCCTGGTTTAACGCAGTAATCGATTCCAAATCAAGGTGATTCGTGGGTTCATCCATCAACAAAAGATTCGCCTTAGCCAACATCATTCTAGAAAGCATGCATCTTACTTTTTCACCTCCGGAAAGGACATTCGCCGTCTTAAGCGCTTCCTCTCCTGTGAATAACATACGTCCAAGGAATGTTCTTAAATAGACTTCTTCCTTTTCTTCGTCGGTTTGCGCATATTGTCTCAACCAGTCAATCAACGGCAATTTTGCTTCAAAGAAATGATGGTTCTCATTCGGAAGGTAAGCTGTAGAAATAGTTGTTCCATAGATGAACTCTCCCTTATCCGCTTTTTGGTTTCCTGCTAAAATTTCAAAAAAGGTTGTCAACGCCAATGAATTTTTAGAAATAAACGCAATTTTATCTCCTTTGCTGACGATGATATTAACGTCTTTGAATAACTGTGTTCCATCGACAGATTTCGCTAAACCTTCAATGTTCAACACTTGATTTCCAGCTTCTCTTTCTTGATGAAATGTAATTCCAGGATATTTTCTACTCGAAGGCTGAATCTCAGATATATCCAAGTTATCCAACATCTTACGTCTACTTGTCGCTTGTTTCGATTTAGAAGCATTTGCAGAGAAACGCGCGATAAAGTCCATAAGATCCTTCTTCTTCTCTTCCGCTTTTTTGTTCTTATCTGCTCGTTGACGTGCTGCTAACTGAGAAGATTGGTACCAGAATGAATAGTTTCCAGTAAATACATTCAGTTTGTTGAAATCAATATCACAAATGTGCGTACACACCGTATCCAAGAAGTGTCTATCGTGTGAAACGACAATCACTGTATTTTTAAAATCGAGTAAGAAATCCTCTAGCCATCCGATGGTTTTTAAATCCAAGTCATTGGTAGGCTCATCGAGAACCAAAACGTCTGGGTTTCCAAAAAGCGCTTGCGCCAACAACACTCGTACCTTCATGTCGTTGGAAAGATCTTCCATTTTTAGGTAATGTTTCGACTCATCAATTCCCAAATTCGACAACAATGAAGCTGCATCTGTTTCAGCATTCCATCCTTGCAAATCAGCAAATTCTCCTTCTAATTCAGCCGTTCGCATTCCATCTTCATCCGAAAAATCTGGCTTTGCATACAATGCTTCCTTTTCCGTCATGATTTCAAATAAACGCGTATGTCCCATGATGACCGTGTTCAACACTTGATGCGCATCAAACTCAAAGTGATCTTGTTTCAAAACGGCCATACGCTTCCCAGGCTCCAACACGACATGTCCAGTCGTTGGATCTTGATCACCAGTTAAAATCTTTAAAAAAGTTGATTTACCTGCACCATTCGCACCGATAACGCCATAGCAGTTACCGTTGACAAATTTTACGTTTACATCGTCGAATAGAACACGCTTCCCAAACTGAAGCGATAAATTGTTTACTGAAATCATTGCATCGAAATTTGGCGCAAAGGTAGTGATTTAAGTTGAAAAGTTAGCAAGTTCATGCTTCGGCATCTCGACATTTCGACTGCGCTCAATGTCCGATAGCCGAAACTCAGAATGCAACGTCGAAATATCTACATAAGAACCGCAGTTCTTAAATTTGGTTGACTGAGCAAGAGTAAGCACTGCTTGCGAAGAAACGAAGGCAACGATAATCCCCGTACCCTCCGTTACTTTGTCATCCAGTGTAAATTCCGAGAGTACATGAAAACGAAGATCGCAGATAAAATCAAGTTAAAGATGACCACAAAACTAGGGATATTGGCAGGGGAAACATACAAGTAAATACCCGCAACCGCTAGTAAATTGTAGACAATGTAAAGGTGAAATCCAACTTTAAATCCTTTCCACATTTTTAGTGCAGCGTACAATCCGATAGCTACGGTAATTAGCGAAATAATTGCTGCCATGTAGAAATTCTCATTGATTTCTGTCGTCATGCGATCCAGTTTCTCCATCAGCTCAACAAAACCATGCATTCCTGCATCTCTAAGTCCAGAAATAGATTCTGCGTACTGAACCTTCATTTCTAACATTTGTTCTTCTGATTGCTTTCCTGTAATTGCCAAGTTGAATAAACCAGTAACTAAGTTAGCTCCCGTTGCAATAAAAGTTAGGATGCATAAAACCGTTAAAAACTTAGGTCTTGGTTGATTCTCTTCGTGAAGCGTGTCTAAAGTGTCTGTCATGTCAATTAGTTTTAGGTAAATATAATAGGAAGTTATTGAAAATTCAAATAATCACTACAGCTCTCGCATCACGAACCACTTACTTTTTTCAATCAACGGATGCAGGTAGCAATCCTCTTTGACAAATGGAACGTGTTGACGGTAACTTTTGCGCAGATTTTCAATGATATCCGAACTTTTCTCTGTTCTGAAATCCATCGCTTGTGAAGCGTTGAGTAATTCAATTCCCTGAATCGTATAGCAATTTTGAATGAGCTTATACAGCTTTGTCGCGGCATTTGCCCCCATGCTGACATGGTCTTCTTGTCCATTGCTGGAATCGATTGTATCAACGCTGGCGGGTGTGCATAATTGCTTATTCTGACTCACAATCGAAGCAGCAGTATATTGAGGAATCATGAATCCCGAGTTCAATCCTGGTTCAGCAACTAAAAACGCAGGTAATCCACGTTGACCACCAATTAATTTATAGACGCGGCGTTCAGAAATGCTTCCCAATTCAGCCATAGCAATTGCAAGGAAATCCATCGCCAATGCCAACGGTTGTCCGTGAAAATTTCCAGCGGAAACGACATCGTCTTCTTCGTAAAACACGGTTGGATTATCCGTAACGGCGTTCATTTCTCGCTCTACGATTTGAGCACAGTAATCGATTGCGTCTTTGGAAGCACCATGGACTTGCGGAATGCAACGAAACGAATAAGGATCCTGTACATGCGCTTTTTCACGCACAATCATTTCACTGCCGTTGAGCAATTCGCGCATTTTTTCAGCTGTTTCAATCTGTCCGACTTGATTCCGAATTTCATTCACGTTCGCCTGAAATGGGTTCAATCGTCCATCGTATGCCTCAAGCGACAATGCTCCTATCAAATTGAACTGATTCCATAATTTCAAACCATTCGACACGGCGTAAGACGCATAAGCACACATAAATTGTGTTCCATTGAGCAGAGCAAGTCCTTCTTTGGAACGCAGTACGATCGGTGCTAAATTGAATTTGGTTAAAAATTCCGAAGAAGGTACTTTTTGGTTATTCATGTATACTTCCCCTTCGCCAAGCAATGGAAGTGACAAATGTGCTAATGGTGCTAAATCGCCCGAAGCACCAAGACTTCCTTGCTGAAACACAACTGGAAGAATATTGTTGTTGTACATGAAAAGCAAACGTTCAACCGTTGCCAATTGTGCACCAGAGTTTCCATGTGATAAGCCAAACGCTTTCAACAGCAACATACGTTTTACAATGTGCTGTGGCACTTCCTCCCCTGCTCCACATGCGTGAGAAAGGACTAAATTTCGCTGTAACTGTTCTAAATCAGAACGTGAAATTGCAGTATTACACAACGATCCAAATCCTGTGTTGACTCCGTAAATCAGCTGATCAGAGTTCTTTACTTTTTCATCAAGATAGGCGCGGCATTTCTCTATTTCCTTCTTCGCGTTTTCTGACAAGCGCACTTCTATATTCGAAGCGAGAATTTCTTCCAATCGTGCTAGGGTAACCCATTCGTTATTTATTTCGTGATGCGCCATAATCTTACTTCAAATGATTTACTAGTTCAGCCAACGTTACTTCCGTCTGCTCACCAGATTCCATATTTTTTAATTGAATAATTCCTTTTGAGATTTCATCCTGTCCAACCAGCGCAATGTTCTTAACCCCTCGATCGTTGGCATACTTCATTTGCTTTTTCATCTTGGCATCTGATGGGTAGATCTCACTTGAAATTCCCGCTGCACGGGTTTCTTTGACTAGTTTTTGGCAATATTTCGCTTCTTCTGCTCCAAAGTTGATAAATAACAACTCAAGCCGATTATCGACTGTTGGCGGGAATAAATCTAATTCGGTTAACACATCATAAATACGATCTGCACCAAAAGATATTCCGACTCCAGACATGTCACTCATTCCAAAAATCCCTGTCAAATCATCGTAACGTCCACCTCCACAAATGCTTCCCATGTTCACACCGTTTGCTTTGACTTCGAAAATCGCTCCTGTGTAGTAATTGAGTCCACGTGCTAGTGTGACATCAAACTCAATCGTTGCTCGCTTCAATCCTAGTTCATTTACAGTTTTGAACACGTATTCCAGCTCTTCAATTCCTTTCAATCCAACTTCACTCGATGCTAAAAACGCTTTCATCTGAGCCAATCGACTTTCAGTATCTCCTGCAATCTCAAACAAGGGTGTAATCTTCTTTAATGCACTTTCAGAAATACCTTTTTCAAGTAATTCCTTTGTAACACCATCAATTCCAATTTTATCAAGTTTATCAATCGCGACTGTAATTGCAATCAGTTTATCTGTTTCACCGCTTACCTCTGCGATGCCTGATAGTATTTTTCTATTGTTGATTTTAATCGTGAAATCCGGAATTCCCAAGTTAAAAAGCACCTCATCAAACAATTGCACGAAATCTACTTCATAGATTAGGGAATCGCTTCCTACAACGTCTGCATCGCACTGATAAAACTCTTGGTAACGACCATGTTGCGGTCGATCTGCACGCCAAACTGGTTGGATTTGGTAACGTTTGAATGGAAAGGACAAATCATTCTGGTGTTGAACAACGAAACGCGCAAAAGGAACTGTTAAATCGTAACGCAAGGCCTTTTCAGCCAATGAATTTGAAAAGCGTGCTAAATTTCCTTCAGCCAAAGCATCTAAATCGGCTTTTTTGACCTTATCTCCAGAATTTAAAATCTTAAATATCAATCGGTCTCCTTCTTCGCCGTATTTCCCCAACAAGGTTGATGAAAGCTCAAAAGAAGGTGTTTCGATCGGTGAAAATCCATACGTCTCAAACGAACGTCGAATTGTATCGAAAATATAGTTTCTTTTAGCTACTTCTGCAGGAAGAAAATCTCTTGTACCTTTTGGTATAGAAGGTTTTTGTGCCATTTGCTCTTGTTTATGGCGACAAAGATACTAATTAGAGTTGAAAACAAGATTGGAAGCAGAAAAGTGCCATATTGTTGCGCTCAACTACAGTGAATCCTTACCCAGCCATCTCAAAACATTATCATACCAAATTTCCTTGGATTCTTGTTGAGTGAGAATATTGGCTTCAACAGCAAAATCAATTACGCGGCCTGGATACGAATTTCGAACGCCTTCCATTTCTCCCAGTGGATATGGATCGTCTAATCCAGCGACTATTTGAGAGGAACCAACACGAATTTTTAGTAATTGTAGCGTGTACGAATCGTGAACAAGTGTATCAAAAAACAAATTTTTATGTCCGAGTGAGCACCGTGGATCGTTCGCATCGGGAAATAAGTCCGGTCGACCGTCGAAGCCTTGGAGTCTTCTACCGTAGTTCGCCTGACCGAGCATACATCCGTGCGCAAAGCAGGTGCGAATATTCGGAAAGCGATTGACCATATCTTTGAGTGCGAAAAAATGTAAAGTATCGGCCGTTTGCGCCATCATCCAAACTAAATGAAAGCGCCAATAGGCATCTTTCAGTTTCACCATCTTTTCAGCGTCGTATGGATGAATTTCAATTGCCAAACCGTAGTGATTAGCCAATTCAAAAATCGGAAGTGTGCTGTCATCGACCACAGAAATCCATTCTTCATCGGCATTCAGAAAATGGGTAGGTAAACACAGCAAAGTCATTTTATGTTCTGTCACGCAGCGCTCAATTTCTTTCAGAGCATCTTCGACATAACGCGGTTGAACAACGAACCCGCACGAAAATTTATCAGGTCGACGCAACTGGACGCTTGCATTAAAATCGTTTTGCCAGCGAATCGCATCGTATGCATCCTGTCGACTCCAGCCATTGCAGTAAAGTTGCGAAAGATTTAACATGACGCCGTGATCGATGTTGTACTTCTCCATCCACTCAATTTTCTCATTAAAGAAAAAACTAGCATCGGTGATCGGTCGTGCCCAATCGCCTTGTCTCATAAATTTTTTATCATCATCGATCCAAAACAATTTTTTATCCCGCATAAATTTGGGGATTTCGTTTGGTTCTGGTAGCACGTGTCCATGCCCGTTGATTTTAATGTTCTTCATGAAGATCTTCCGTTTTAATCGCACTTCAAAAATACGAAAAGCATTGAAAGGACAAGGAGAAACAAAAAAAGGGCATTTAAAAAATGCCCTTTTCATACTTACCAAGTTTATTAGTTTTTAACTATTCGTTTTCTGTGAATCGTGTTTTCACTTTCTATTT
>CAZXRU010000011.1:0-106312 GCA_964643345.1 uncultured Fluviicola sp. | reverse complement strand
GGATAACTAATTTGTTCATGGTTGATTTTTTTGGTGAAAATAACTGATTTCTCCTTTGAAACGAAGGAATTCATCGTTTAGTGCCTTTAATTTTCACATTCAGCAAGCGCTGTACTAAAAACTGACAGGCGATGTTATGCCATGACTTTCGAAAAGAAAACGCGATTTGGATCAAGTTGCGCTTCCAGTAGTTCAAAAAATTCAGCTCGGTTTTCTTCTGGGATACAATCGGTTGGGAAGTGTAATTGCAATCCTTCGATGTAATCAAAATAAATGCTTTGTTGGTGTTGTGATACCTTGCGAAGTCCACTAAAATACAGCACAGTAACTTCTCTGTCGGCAACGATCAGTGCTTTGGAGGAAAGTCCAACACGAAATGCATTGGTAGAAAAGCCGACAATGGTAAAAATGATGTTGTCTAAAGCCACATAAACATAAGCAATTGCTGGCATCAATGCTTGATTCGATACTTCATACAATGCTACACCAACAAATGCGAACACGACAATTTCCAAAATCAAATACGTTGCGACACGCTTTTTCCGTGCAGGACTTACCTGCGTATTCCACTTAAATTTTTTGACTTGCTTCACCATGCGAATTCCCATCCATCGTCGGATAGATCTTCGGAGGTTTATTAAAAGAATCAGCACGCCTATGCTTAGGAAAATTTCCGCGCGATAAGGCAGTTCAGCGCCTGTCGTTTTTAAGAAAGTAAGAGGTAAATCAAATCCAACAATTATAGTTACTAGCATTGTTGGGAGCAAAATAAAAACTAGTAACGCATTGATGAATCTATTCATTCGGGATCATTTTTAATTTTGTTTTAATCTCAACGATTTTGTCCTTCGCGAAATTCACTTTTTTCTCAACATCTTTTTTCAACGAATCTGCTCCTTTGCTGTTGGCGAAAAAACCAAGATTGTTCTCCAATTGGATGATTTCCTTTTGGTATTTATCGATGTCCTTGCGTAAATTAATTTTTAGGTCCAGTAACTCTCGACTCGCATTTGGACTTGCTTTTAACTGGTCAATCTTCGCTTCGAACATCACTTGCTCTTTCTCAGAACCTTCCATCTTCAATGCTCCATAGTGAACGTCCAGTGCAGATTTGAATGCCTTAAATACTGCATCCTTGTCCTTCATAGGCACCATTCCAATCGCGTTGAAATCTGTCGCAAACGCTTTTAAATCGTTCAATGCAGACTTTTTATCGTCGCCTACTTTATACGATTCAATCGCTTTTATCAGTTCTTGCTTTTTGACCAAGTTATCTACAAATTGTGCATCTTTTTGGTCAAAATGTGCTTGACGATTCGTGAAAAACGCATCACAAGCTCCTCTAAAATCCTTCCACAATTTTTGCTCGTTCTTAATACCGGCATGACCGATTTTCTTCCATTGTTGTTGCAATCGCTTCAATTGATCCGCTGTTCCTTTCCAATCGGTAGAATCTTTCAAGGCAATCGCCTTGTCAATTAACGCCTTCTTTTGAGTAGCTAATTCATTGTACTCTTCCTGAATCGATCCAAAAAATACCTTCTTCGCTGCAAAAAACTCATCGCATACACCTCTGAATTCTTTCCAGACAAGTTCATTCTCCTTCTTTGGTCCAAAGCCAATCTTCTTCCAATTGTTCTGAGTTTCAATCACCTTTTTGGTCATATCCTCCCACGCCTTTACAGAATCATTTCCTGCCATATCAGCAATCAATGCACGTGTTTCTTCCACAAGTGCTTGTTTTGCCTTCAGATTGTTTAGTTGCTCTGTTCTGCGGTCGTCGTAATAACGATTGATTTTGTTATAAATGGAACGAACCTCTGTCCAATAAGCTTCTTTCAATTTCTCCCATTCTTCATTCGGAACAGGACCGATATCTTCCCAATCGTTTTGAAGTTGCTTCAGTTGCGTTTCAGCTTCTTTGATGGATTTCAACAGATTCACCTTCTTCAATTCAGCAATGATCGCCGATTTTAATTGAAAATTGCGGTGAAAATCGTGATCCTTCAGTTCCTTGTAAATTTTAATGTTGTAGAAGAAATCCTCTAACAAACGTGAATATTCACTTTGGATATCGCTTCGTTTATCTCTTGAGATATCGCCAATTTCTTTCCACTTATCTTGGATTTCATTCAATGCTGAAAACGCAGCACCAATGTTCTCCTCAGTCGAAACGACTTCTCTCAAACGCTTGATCAATGCCGTTTTGTCCGCCAAATTTTTTGCTTCGCTCGCATTTCGCTCAGCAACCAATACTTTCTTCTTTTCCTTGTACGCCGAGTACACCTCGTAAAAAGATTCTTTCAGTTGGTTGATTTCCTCTTGCTTTTCAGCAACGGATGCGTCAACTGGTTCGTTTTTTTCTTCTGCGACTAACTGAGCAACTTGAATTTTACGCTCTTCTTCCAATACAAAATCCTCGAGTTTTGACCTCAATTCATTTACATCGCGACTTACCGACAACAAGTCTTCATTCGCCGTAAGTGTGTTTAGTTCTTCAATAAAATTCACGTTCTCCATGTTCGTCTATGCTTAGCTGATAGCATGAACCATCTCAAAGTTGGTCAATGCTACAAATTTTTCAATGCGTTTTTCTAAATCCGCCTTAGTAATGGTCATTAATCGCTCAGTTCCAAACTTCTCTACACAAAACGAAGCCAACGCCGAACCGTTGATAATCGCGCGCTTCATGTTTTCGAAAGAAATATCGTTGGTGCTTGCTAAATATCCCATAAATCCACCTGCGAATGTGTCTCCTGCTCCAGTTGGATCAAAAACTTCTTCTAGTGGCAATGCTGGTGCAAAAAACACGCGATCACTCTCAAACAATAATGCACCGTGCTCTCCTTTCTTAATAATCAAATATTTAGGTCCCATTGCGCGAATCACTTTGGATGCTTTCACCAATGAATACTCTCCTGACAATTGACGTGCTTCTTCATCATTGATGATTAAGATGTCCACCATTGAAATCGTTTTCTTCAAATCGTCCATCGCAATGTCCATCCAAAAATTCATGGTGTCCATAGCAATCAACTTTGGTCGCACGGTTAAACGCTCAATTACTTGCGCTTGTACTTGTGGACTCAAATTCCCCAACAATAAGAAATCCGCTCCTTGGTAATGTTCAGGAATAATCGGGTCAAAATGCTCTAACACGTTGAGTTCTGTCACCAATGTATCACGAGAGTTCATGTCATTGTGGTACTTTCCTGACCAAAAAAATGTTTTTTCACCCTTTTTAATCTGTAAACCATCGATGTTTACGTTTCTATCTTTCAATTGATTCAGCATTTCTTGTGGGAAATCTTCCCCTACGACTGAAACAATGTTTTGCTCGTTATTGTAAAATGCTGCTGCAAGGGCAATGTACGTCCCTGCTCCACCAATAATCTTATCCGTTTTTCCGAATGGTGTTTCAATTGCATCGAAGGCAACTGATCCTACTGTAAGTAAACTCATTTTTTTGTTTTAAATCAGGGAGCAAAGATAAGGAATACTTATTAAAACGGTTCATTCTCAGTAATAATTAGAGCTCCAACTGGAAAATTGCATTTTTCTGCAAAAACTATTCTTCAAAAAAGTAACAAATCCCAACAGCAATGCGTTAATAAGTAAACAATGTCGATGTCACTAGCAGACTTAGATCCAATAACTTTGTTGTATGTCCAAAAGAAGGCTTCTTCGTATCGCCAAATGGTTTACAGGAATTATCCTCGGGCTTGTGCTATTGATCACTGTCTTGTTGTATGTGTTCAAAGACGACATCTGCGGTTTAGTCATCGATGAAGTCAACAAACAACTCAAGGCAAAAGTCTCTGTTTCGGATGTTGATCTTGCTTTTTGGGGTTCTTTCCCAAGTCTCTCGGTGGATTTTAAAGATGTATTTATTCAAGATTCATTTGAAGGATCAACGGAACTGGATACCCTCATCTATTCTGAGCGAATTCGTTTAAAATTCAACCCGATGGACATCTGGCGAGAAAACTATACGCTCAAATCCATTGAAGTATCGCCTGGAACGTTGAAGTTAAAAGTCGATGAAGAAGGAAAAAACAACTTTGATATTTTCGCGGAAAAAACAGATACACTGGAGAGCGTTGGACTTGAATTGAAACTCGAAGAAGTCGAATTTGAAGACTTTTATTTTTCATACGTCAACCGTGCAGTTGATCAAGAATACTTGACTAAAATTAACTACATGTCGCTGGAGGGAGATTTCAACACTTCAGCATTTACCGCTTCCACAAAAAGTGATTTACATATCATTGCCGCGCGAAGTGGGAAAATAAACTTGGTGAGCGACAAACCAGCTCAGTTAAATGTGAGCGTGAACGTTGATAAGAGAACTTCTACTGTTGATATTCCGCAATCCACCATTTATATTTCTGGACTTCCATTCGATTTTTTAGGAAACGTGAAAAATGATGGATTTCAATTTCGCATAAAAGGCAAGAACATCAGTATTGAAGACGCAGCGAACAAACTTGCCATGAACGAATCAGAAAACGTTAAAAAATTCAGTGGTAGCGGACTTTTGCTCTTCGATTTATTCATCAAAGGAACAAACGATGCGGTGCAGCCAGTGGATGTTGATTGTAGTTTTGGAATTAAAAATGGCTATTTGAAAGAACCAGCGTCTGGTATTGAGATTAGAAACGTGCACGTTGATGGTGCCTATTCGAACAAAGGAGGCGCAGAAAAAGAGCACTTGACATTAAAAAACATTTCATTTTCTACCAAAGGTGGTCCATTTAAGGGGAATTTAACGCTGACTCAATTTGCACACCCACGTTACGAAGGAAATGCAGATGGTGCACTGAATCTTGCGGTCATTCATTCGTTGTTTAATATTCCCAACATTGATCGATTAGATGGACAACTTGATGTTCGAACAGATTTTATCGTCAAGGGTGAAACGGTAGAAGAAAACGTACACTACGAAATCCAAAAATGTGACGGAACCATTCAACTTACTGATGTCAACTTGCAACTCATCGATGATAAAAGGGTGTTTGAAAACATTGCAGGACGTTTGTACCTCAACGGCAACGAAGCGGGAATTGACAATGTAAAGGTCCGCGTAAAACGCTCGGATTTTAACCTAAACGGGATCTTCAAAAACCTGAGCGAATACATCAGCAAGAAAGGAAGTTTGATTGCAGATGTGAGTATCTCGAGTAAAATAATTCACCTAGAAGATCTTGGAACCGAAGCAAAAGAAGACATCGTACAGCGGGAAAGAGCGTATATTTTACCTGATGACATTTCTGGAAATATGTTTGTCGAAATTGGAAGTTTGAAATATGACGGTCATTCATTCAATGAAATTTCAGGAAATATGAGCGTCGATAAACGTAATGTGCATTTTGCTAAAATTTCACTCAAAACTCCAGGTGCGGATATCTACGGATCGCTGACAATCAATGAAAAAACACCGGAGATTTTCCTAGTGTCAAGTCAAATAGTCTCCGACAACATCAATTTTACGCCCTTATTTAAAGAATGGGATGATTTCAAACAAACCGTAATTAAAAGCTCCAACATTGAAGGCGTAGCAAAAGCCAGCGTTACCTTTGAAGCCCCGTTCGATTTACGTTCCGGAATTATTTCGAACGCCATTGTTGCCAATATTGGTATTCAAATCGATAACGGTCGACTGAAAAATGTGGAGACGTTTAACACCATCATCGAAAGTTTAAGGTCATCTAGTTTAAAAGTAGTAATTGGAAAAGCCAACATCGATGCTTTCGGCAACAAGCTAAAAGATTTGAAATTTGACCAATTGAAAAATACCTTGATCATTAAAAACAGCGTATTAACAATTCCTCAAATGTCTATTGCTTCCTCTGCCCTAGATGTCGAAGTTTCCGGAAAACACACCTTTGACAATCAAGTCGATTACCGTTTTGGATTCCGTTTCAAAGATTTAAAACAAGCTAAACAGAGCGAATTCGGTGAAATAATCGACGATGGAACTGGATTTAGAGTGTACATGCGCATGCACGGTCACATTGATAATCCAAACATCGAGTGGGACAAACAGTCGCGCAAAGAAACGACCAAAGAAGAAATCGAAGCGGAGAAGAAGAACGTTAAATCGCTCTTGAAATCAGAGTTTGGCTTGTTTAAAAGTGATACGACAGTGCAACAGTACATTCACGAAAAGAATCCTCCGAAAGAAGAGTTGATCATGGAATTCAATCCCGACAAATCGGTCGATCCTGTTATTGAGCAGAAAAAACCGAAAAAGGACACTAAAATGAATCGCATGCTAGAGAAACTCAAGGAAGAATCTGAGCAGAGTAAAAAACAGGAATTTGAAATGGAATTTTAAGTAACAGTAGCAGATTGGCAAATTACAGATTGCAGATTGATTTAATCTCGCTTCGTGAGAGATCTCTATAGAAATCGAGCGAATCTGTAATTTGCCAATTTGTAATTCAAAACGCACATGTCTAAACAAACGATTGCAATAATTGGCGGTGGAGCTGCTGGTTTTTTTGCGGCGATTTCAGCAAAAGAACATCATCCTGAATCGGAAGTGGTGATTATTGAAAAGTCGCAAAAACTACTGTCCAAAGTGAAGGTTTCTGGCGGTGGACGCTGCAATGTAACGAACGGTTGTGTAAACATCAATCAACTCGCTGCTGCCTACCCACGAGGAGAAATGTTTCTAAAAAAGGCGTTTGGAACGTTTTACACGCGCCATGCGATGGAGTGGTTCGAATCGCGTGGTGTTCCGCTTGTCACCCAAGAAGACAACTGTGTTTTTCCTGTCTCACAAAACTCTCAAAGCATCATCGACTGCCTTATGAGTGAATGTCAACGATTGGGCGTGAAAATTACAACAGGCAAAACCGTAAAATCGATTGTTTCTGTAAATGATGGAATTGAATTGACCTTCGACGACGAAAAAATCCTGTTCGATAAAGTCATCATTGCCACGGGTGGTTCTCCGAAAAAATCAGGTCTGACTTGGCTCGAAGAACTGGGACACACAATTGTCGATCCAGTTCCTTCGCTGTTTACATTCAACATGCCTAACGAGAGCGTCCGTGATTTGATGGGCATTGTGGTGGAAGAAACAAAAGTCAACGTTCAAGGAACGAAACTAAAATCCGATGGTCCGTTGCTGATTACGCATTGGGGAATGAGCGGCCCTGCCATTTTGAAGCTTTCAGCGTTTGGAGCACGCTTATTAAGTGAAAAGGATTACTCGTTTAATATTCAAGTCAATTGGGTTAACATTCAAAATGCTGAAATTGTACAAAATGAACTAAAAACGATTGTTCAGGAACATGCACACAAGAAACTAACGAACTATCGACCTTACCTCCTTCCAGATCGCCTGTGGCAATTCTTACTGGAAAAATATGAATTTCCAAAAGATCAAACATGGGAGAATATTGGGAAAAAGGGAATCAATCGCATAATTGAAATGTTGACCAACGATGTCTATCAGGTACAGGGAAAAACCACTTTCAAAGAAGAATTTGTGACTTGCGGCGGGGTGAGCTTGGAAGATATCGATGTGAAAACCATGCAAAGTAAGGTGTGCAAAAATCTCTATTTCGCAGGAGAAGTGATGGACATTGACGGAATTACAGGTGGTTACAATTTTCAAGCTGCTTGGACGACAGGGTTTATTGCGGGGCAACTGAGGTGATGAGCAGATTGCAAATTGGCAAATTGCAGATTCTCTCGGTATTTGTAATATATCTCTTACGAAGCGAGATTAAATCAATCTGCAATTTGTAATTTTCCAATTTGTAATTAACTATGTCCAAACAAACAATTGCCATTCTAGGTGGAGGTCCCGCAGCGTTGAGTTTTGCAGCGTTTATTGACACGCAGAAATACGACGTCACCATTTACGAGAAAAACAAACAACTCGGACGCAAATTCTTGGTGGCTGGTAAGGGTGGATTTAACCTCACACATTCTGAAGACATCGAACAATTCATTCAACGCTACACACCAGTCGATTTTTTGGAAAATGCACTTCGTTCTTTTACGAATACAGATCTACAAACGTGGTTGAAAGAAATGGGAGTTCCAACATTTACTGGAAGTAGTAATCGTATCTATCCAGAAAAGGGCATCAAACCCATTGAAGTGCTGGATACCATCGTTGAGTTTCTCAAAAATAGAGGAATTCGTTTCAATTTTGAACACGAATGGATCGGTTGGGATGAGAATCAGTCCTTGCTTTTTAAAAATTCGACAGCAGTAAAAGCAGACAAAGTTGTTTTTGCGTTAGGTGGTGGGAGCTGGTCAGTGACAGGGTCTAAAGGCGAGTGGCTCACCTATTTTGAAGAAAAGAACATTCAAAACATCCCATTTGAACCGTCGAACTGTGCCTATCAAGTGAAATGGGAAAGCGCTCTTATTGAAAAGCATGCTGGTGCGCCCGTTAAAAATTGCGCGATCTCCTGTGGGAAGAAAACGCAAAAAGGTGAAGTCGTTCTGACACAATTCGGACTTGAAGGAAACGCGATCTATGCATTAAGTTCTGAGCTTAGGAAAGCTTTTCTCACGGATAAAGTGGCCCAGATTACGATCGATTTCAAACCAGCACTTCGACAAAAAGAAGTTCTGGAGAAACTATTGTCATCGTGGCGTACAAAGATGGGTGACATTTTAAAACACGACATTCGACTTACGGCAACGCACATTGACTTGCTAAAATCGATCACTTCCAAAGAAGAATTTCACTCCAAAGAAAAATTAGCGAAACTCATCAAAGCCTTTCCTATCAGCATTACTGGAGCAGCACCCATTGATGAAGCCATTTCTACAGTTGGAGGAATTGATAGAAATGCTTTATCGCACTATTACGAAATTCAAAACCTTCCAAATCACTATTGTATTGGCGAAATGGTCGATTGGGACGCTCCCACAGGAGGTTATTTGTTGCAAGCCTGTTTTAGTATGGGGCATTTTTTGGCGAAAATGCTTTAGATTTCAAGAGACAAGACTGCAAGAGGTAAGACTCGATTTGTTGAACCGAATTGATGATTCAAGAATGTCATCAAGTATTGAAAAACATTTCAACAGAATAGGTCTTAAAATCTTAACTCTTGCAGTCTTGACTCTTTCTAAATTCATTATCTTTGCGCCATGCAAAAAGAAGACAATCTTAAGGAGATCATATCTCACGCCAAGGAATACGGTTTTGTGTTTCCTTCCTCTGAAATTTACGATGGTTTATCAGCAACCTACGATTACGGTCAGTTGGGATCTGAGTTGAAAAATAACATCAAATCTTATTGGTGGAAATCCATGGTGCAAATGCACGAGAACATTGTCGGTATCGATTCTGCCATCTTTATGCATCCAACCACATGGAAAGCTTCTGGTCACGTTGATGCCTTTAACGATCCGTTGATTGATAACAAAGATTCAAAAAAACGCTACCGCGCAGACGTATTGATTGAAGATCACATCGAAAAGATTCGTCAAAAAATTGATAAAGAAGTTGAAAAAGGATTGAAGCGTTTTGGAGATGCCTTCAATGAAGCTGAATTTAGAGCAACCAATCCAAATGTATTGAGGAATGCCGAAAAAATCAAAGAGATTGAAGACCGCATGCGCGAAACCTTGGAAAATAATGATTTGGATGGAGTTTACCAGCTGATCATGGATTTGGATATTTCTTGTCCACTGTCTGGCTCAAAGAATTGGACGGAAGTACGTCAATTCAACTTGATGTTTTCTACTGAGCTTGGTTCCGTTTCGGGTGAATCGGCTAAAATCTATTTACGTCCGGAAACCGCTCAAGGTATTTTCGTTAACTTCTTGAATGTGCAGAAGTCAGGACGAATGAAAATTCCTTTTGGTATTGCACAGATTGGAAAAGCATTTCGAAATGAAATAGTTGCACGTCAGTTTATATTCCGTATGCGTGAGTTCGAACAAATGGAAATGCAATTTTTTGTACGTCCAGGTGAGGAGTTGAAATGGTATGAGTACTGGAAAGACATTCGCATTAAATGGCATAAAAAATTAGGATTGGGTGATGAGAACTACCGTTTTCATGATCACATCAAACTCGCACACTACGCAAATGCGGCAAGCGATATTGAATTCGACTTCCCAATGGGATTTAAAGAATTGGAGGGTATTCACTCACGAACTGACTTCGATTTAAAACAACACGAAGAGTTTTCTGGTAAGAAACTTCAGTACTTCGATCCAGAGATCAACGAAAATTATGTGCCGTACGTCATTGAGACATCCATTGGATTGGACCGAATGTTCTTGGCTGTATTAAGTAGTTCATATAAGACAGAGCAATTAGAAAACGATACCGAGCGTGCTGTTCTATCATTACCACCCGCATTAGCACCTTACAAGGTCGCTATTATGCCTTTAATGCGTAAAGATGGCTTACCAGAAAAAGCACGCGAAGTCATGGATGCACTGAAATTTGATTTCAACTGTCAATACGATGAGAAGGATTCCCCAGGAAAACGTTACCGTCGTCAAGATGCGATTGGAACTCCTTATTGTGTTATGATCGATCATCAGACATTAGAAGACAATACTGTTACTGTGCGTGATAGAGATACAATGAAGCAAGATCGTGTTTCGGTTGACGCATTGCATTCGTTAATTGCAGAAAAGGTATCGTTGACGCATTTATTGAGGTAAATATTATATAAACCTAGGAGACAATGTAAAATTCGTGATGCTCGTAGTTGAACACAGAGGAACAGCGTTTATGAGGTCACAGAGAAGAACTCACCCTCACTCCATAACCTCTGTGTACATTGTGTACCTCTGATCAACCTCTGTGTTAAAAAAACCAATCAAATTTATAGACAAAACCATCAATTAATCTTGATGGTTTTTTTGTGTCCAAATTTCCCATAAAGGGTGTTTCTAAGTAGTACTACGTAGCACCCTCAAAAGTACTACTTAGTAGGTTCTACAAGCATACTTCTAAATTGAATACGCCGCTCGGTGTTTTCCTTTCATCCGCTGATTTGTTGGTGTTACTTAGCCCTATCAATCAAAACACACACAACGATGAAAACAATTAACAACTCAATTAAAAGCAAAATGAAAACAACTTTACTAATCGCGGCAAGCACATTTTTAGCGGGAAGTTCATTTGGACAAGACGGCATCATTTGGACAAGCATTTCAGATGAAAGCGAATTAAGATTAATTCAATCTGGTGACAAGGTTACTTCAGAGAATCAAAGTATTCAATCATTGATTGACAACTTTAATGTAAAATCATTCTCAAAAGCACTTCCTAACTCTAGAAAAGCAGAATTACAAAAGGTGTACGAAATTACATGTGATTGTAATGAGCATGAATTGCTTCAAGAAGTATCAAGAATGCCACAATTATTTGTGTCTCCAGAAATTGGACCGCACTATACTACTTTAACAGCACCAGATGATTATTCAATGGCATTCGCAACTGATTATGCACTTGATTTAATCAATGCGCAAGGTGCGTGGGATATTACCACTGGAGATAGTTCAATAATTATTGCCATCTCAGATCAAAACTTCTTCGTAAATCACGAAGAATTGATTGGAAAAGTGCATCATTATGACGCTACAAATACAGCTAATCAAAATCACGGTACTGCAGTAGCAATTGCTGCAGCAGGAGCGACAAACAACGGAACTGGAAAAAGTTCAATAGGGTACAACTCTGAATTGGCGCTGTATAGAATGCAATACAATGATATTCTTATTGCAACTTATGCAGGGTCAAGAGTAATTAACATGAGCTGGTCTTCAGGATGCCTACCAAGTACATATGTTCAAGGCGTAATTGATGAAGTATATCAAAATGGTTCTATCGTAATTGCAGCAGCAGGAAACGGTAGCACATGCAATGATGCCTCAAGTTTAGTATACCCTGCAGCTTGCGATCACGTTATTTCGGTGACGTCAATCGGACCAAATGATAACCATGAGCGCACCCCTGGTGATCCTGCAACTACTCACCAGCACAACGCTACAGTTGATATCGCAGCTCCTGGATATGATGTTGCACTAAGTGGAGCGCCAGGATGGTACTTGACTGGTAATGGTTCTTCATTTGCATCTCCAATGGTATCAGGAACAGTTGCACTTATGTTGGCAATCGACCCTTGTTTATCTTTTGAAGATGTAGAGGCAATACTAAGCGCATCTGCTGTAAACATTGATTCTCTTAATCCTGCATACGCTGGTCTGTTAGGTGCAGGTAGACTTGACGCCGGTGCAGCACTTGCATTAGCTAGCACCTACAACAGTTGCAATCCAGTGGAAGAAGAGCCAATTGAAGAAGATCCAATTGAAGAAGAACCAACTGAAGAAGAAGAGGAAGTTGTAGAAGAAGAAAGTGAAGAGGATCCAATTGAAGAAGGTGAAGGTGAAGGTGAAGGTGACCAAACCGAAGAAGAGGTTTTTTACGAACAAGCGCATGGGAAACTTCCTGCTGAAAATGAAGAATCAGCGGTTGGACTGGAAGAAAATGAAACTACACCAGCGGAGCTTGTGATCTATCCGAATCCTTCAAATGCAGGTAGAGAGGTGACGTTAAAAAGTGATCAATTCATTGAGACATACGATTTAATTCAGATGAACGGTGGAGCTGTACAACGAGTTAACGTTGAATCAAATGAAACAATAATAAGAGATTTAGCACCTGGTGTTTATATGTTAAAAATAAACATGTCAAGTGGAGAAACTAGAACAGAAAGAGTGATAGTAGTTTAAAGTTTAGTTGTGGTTAGGTTGATTTATAAAAGGGTTGTAGGCAATTTGCTTACGGCCCTTTTATCTTTTCAGTACCTCAGGCATTTTGCGCTTGAATGCATTCAACCTCGGAATAGACACCGCTTTGACATAGCTATCATTAGGATGACGCTTTTCATAGTTCTGGTGATACTCCTCTGCACGGTAAAACACTTTGAACGGCAGAACTTCTGTAGTAACTTTTGAATACACCTTCTTATCTAAGAGGGTTTTTATTTTTTCAGTAATCACCCGCCTCTCAGTTTCCGTTGAGTAGAATGCAATCGACCTGTATTGAGTTCCTCGATCTGGACCTTGCTGATTAAGGGTAGATGGATCGTGCGAGTTAAAAAACACATCCACCAAAGTTTCAAAGGAAACCACGGTCGAATCATAATAGACCTTTACCGCTTCGGCGTGCGTAGTCTTTCCTGCGCTAACCAATGCATAGGTTGGATTCTTCATTTCTCCACCGGCGTAGCCAGATTCAGCCTCAACAACACCTTCGACTGATTCAAAAACCGCTTCCACGCACCAAAAACATCCGCTGGCAAAATAGGCAGTTTGATACTTGTTTAAATTCCGTGTGGTTGTGGTCGTTTGCCGTTTGTCTTGTCCACATGCAGTAATGGAAATTAGGACTGCAAAAACTATAGTGAGTTGCTTCATGTTGCGTTTCTGACTTAGTACGATAGTCAAGGAACATCCTTACAAACAGATTAGCAAGAAGAATATTAAAAATTACAGCGCGCGCTCTTCGGCTGGCAAAAACTCGCGTAACTCTTGATAGCGTTTCCGCGTCTCTGAAGTGTACAAACTATCCTTGTGTTCGAATAAAATTCGTCGGTAAAACGTAGCCGCTTTTGCTTTATCAAACAAATGATTTTCATAGATCTCACCTAGTTGGAACAAGGCATCATCGGCGAGAATATCTGTGCTGTGGTATTTCAATAGTTCCTCCAAATACGCTACTGCTTTTCCCCATTCACCTTGCAGTTGCATGGCTCGAGATTTTCGCAACAAAATTTCATCACCGAGACTATGTGCGGGGAATTCAGTCAAAATGCTATCAAACAGATAAAAAGCTTCTTTGTAACGATGTTGTTCTACTAATAAATCCGCTTTGGCAAAATTGTACATTGCGGTGAAATTGCTATCTAACCCGTAATTATCGGTGATCAATAATGATAATTTTAAAGCATCGTTTGCAATGAGTTTAGATGTCGCCTGTTTAAGCACATCCAATTGCGATTGCGCAAAATTGAATTCGCCATCGTAATAAAAAATTCTGGCGTTCTTAAATTTTGCTTCTTGACCAATGGTTTCGTATTTGAAGGTCTTGTCAACTTGCATGTACAATAATGATGCTTCCCAAATATCGCCGTGTAGCACGTGAATGTCTGCCAACTGCATTTTAACCTCAGCTAATTGAACATCGGTGAGACCTTGGAGTTCGAGCGCTTCATTCAATAACGCAATGGCCTGAGTTGCTTGATTAGCGTAGAACGCCTGAATGTAGGTCATTTCCATGATTACTGGAAGCGTTGTTCTCTTCTTCCCATATTTCTCGAGAACGATAGAATAATCCTGAAGCACTTCAGTCAACTCTGCTTGAGAAAAATTTCGTTGGGTCGTGACTTCCAAAAAACTAACGTTGAGTAACGCATTCTGTGCAGACAAAAAATACCTAGCGTCTTGTCCGAGCTCTACTACATATTTGTACGCATTTCGGGCTGTGCTATAGTCTTTGTTTTCAACGCAAATAGCTCCAAAATCATAGACCCTAGCTCCTTGTGCCCCACTTCGTTTGTCCATCGCTTTTACGTGTACAAGTGCAGCTGCAAAATTTTGCCGTTGGATAAAAAGCCATGTCAGCATCTCTGCATAATCTAGATTGGTTGGATTCTTTTGTGTACGTTCAATCAACGCATTTTTTAACACTTCATACTCTTTAGAATCTTCTATTGAAAAATCTACTTGAACGGACAAAATTCGTTGCACACTGCTCATATAAGCCGGATGATAGTCCAATAAATCTAAGTACTCACCCAACATTTTCTCTGTGTCTCCAATGCTTCCGTAATACTCCGCAAACTGAATGTTCAGCGGGTAGGAATTCTTTAAAAGTTTTCGTCCACGCACCAAGGTTGCATAAGCCATATCAGAATTCCCTTTACTTTTAAACGTCTTGTAAAGGTCAATGATGTCTTTAGAGCTTGGTTGCAGCGCTTCGATCAAATCTGAGTAGATCTCGTTCGCCTGAGCAGGTTGATTGTTGTCTTCGTAAAACGTAGCCAACAGAATGCTGTATTCTTGGTCGTACTTGTGTTTGCTGACTGCTTTTTTAAGTAATTTCTCGGCGGTTTTTGTATCACCTGTTTGAGTGAGACATTCAACGTATCGCGTAAAATTAAATTTTGATTCATCTTGACTGTACAATTTCTCGTAATAGACGATCGCTTTATCAAACTCACCGTTGTTGTAATAATGCTGCGCCAATTGTTGATCTGTTCCTTGCGACCATGTGACTGTCGCAACAAAACATACCATTATAAATACTAGACGCTGCATCATTGTTCTTCTTCTTTTTTCTCAACTAATTTAAGCGAAAATTCACTCAATTTATTGTGCAATTCATAAAATGATTTTAATCCATCATTTTTAACTCTCAGGATTGAATCTACCTTCGTCTGTAAAGTCATCACCTTTTCTTCTTCTAACTTTAGCTGATCGTCATATTTCGAGCGATTTCCCGCCTCCTGTTCAATATCAGTTTTCAATGCAGTCAGTGCATTCTGAATTGCTTTGGAATTACGTTGGATAAATGGAATCTGCTGTTGGATATGCTCAAACTCAACAATGCATCTCGTATAAGCATCAATTTGCAACGCTCTTTCTAAAGACAGGGTATCATCGCCAAAACTTTCCTTGATCGCCAGTTTTGTTTCCTTTCCTAGCGCGATGGCGGTATCTAAAGAATCCATTAATTCGGCACCGAAAAGCTCGTTTGAACGCTGAAGGTCTTTACTAATTTGCTCTATTTTGTCCCGTTTTTCTGAGCGACTAACATCAACACAGGAAATCAATCCAACCAATAAAACAACACTCATTACCAATTTCATACCCATAAAGATACCAAGATCGCGAGTAATTTGCCGGTGTTTAAGATTTATAATAAAATGATTTAGTTCACTTTCTTGAATACAACATCTACCCTTCGGTTACTCTGACGGTCTTCTTCGGAGATTTCCGGTTTCGTATACGGTGCTCTGTTGCTATATCCCTTGTAGGAAATACGATCCTTGCTAATTGAATGATCCAACAAATATTTGTACACTCGGTGCGCACGTGCCTTTGATAGTTTTTTATTCGGTTTGCAGCAAACGTGTCCTCTAATATGAGCTGTTACATGCGGATTATCGGTAAGGAATTTATAGAGCTCTTGTAATTCTGGAACTGAAGTTTCCATTAGAATGTCCTTATCTCCAACGAACAAAATAGACAACTGAACTAATACCTCCTTCGCTGCGGCATTCTGAATGAACTGTTCCAGTTCAGTTAGCAATTTCGAAGGTTCTTCTTCAATGATTTCCTCTTCGATGATTACTTCTTCAATTACTTCCTCTTGAACTATTTCTTGAATCGGCTCTTCTTTTACATAATGTACAATTGTTGCACGTCTGAATAATTCCTTTGAATATTCTGCTTCCACAAAAGGGAATTCTTCGCCGTATAGATTAACAGTAAAATCAGCTTCGGTGGTATTAATTCCTAAAAACCTTGTTACGTTCGCATAGCGTTCTTTCGCTAAACGAAAATTCAACTCAGTTGTTCCAAGGGTATCAGAGTACACTGAAATTTCCTGAATAGTGGTAGAATCCGCTTTGATAAGTTCAGAAAGTCTTCGCAGTTTATCCAATTGATCTTCCTTCAATTCTGAGGACAGCTTCTCAAAATAAATATCAGTTGTCTGCAGTTGAGATGAAGCAAAAAAAGCTGAACATATTAAAAATAGTAGTACAAATAATTTCATTTCTGGTTGAATAGCGTGTTAAATTTATATCGTGGTAAATCCGGTGTATTTATGTAAAACTTCAGGAATATTAACTCCATCCTTGGTTTGGTGATTTTCCAAAAGCGCAGCGACAATTCTAGGTAATGCCAATGCAGAACCATTCAATGTGTGACACAATTGTGATTTCTTGTCTGCATTCTTAAAGCGCAACTTTAATCGCGTTGACTGAAAGGTATCAAATCGAGAAACCGAACTTACCTCTAGCCATTTGTCCTGCGCAGCTGAGTACACCTCAAAATCATAGGTCATTGCGGCAGCAAAACCTGTGTCACCCCCACATAATCTTAAAATTCGGTACTGTAATCCCAACTTCTCAAGCAATCCCTTCACGTGATCGATCATTTCATTGAGCGCCTTTTCTGTATTGTCTGGGTGTTCAATTCGCACCACTTCTACTTTGTCAAACTGGTGCAAACGATTCAATCCTCTGACATCTTTGCCATAAGAACCTGCTTCACGACGAAAACAAGGCGTGTATCCAGTAATTTTGATGGAGAAATTTTCATCTGGCAACAACACTCCACGATACATATTCGTCAAAGGAACTTCGGCTGTTGGAATTAAATAGAGATCATCTTCCGCGATGTAATACATTTGACCTTCTTTGTCGGGCAATTGTCCCGTTCCGAATCCAGATGCTTCGTTGACCACATGTGGAGGAGTATGCTCTTCGTAACCTGCCTTTTCAGCTTCATCCAAGAAAAAGCTAATCAATGCCCGTTGTAGTTTTGCACCTTTCCCTCTATATACTGGAAATCCAGCCCCCGTAATTTTTACGCCTAATTCAAAATCGATCAATCTAAATTTATCGGCAATATCCCAGTGTGGAAGCGGTGTAAAATCAAATGTTGGTGCCTGACCTTTTTCCTCAACAATCTCGTTGTCGTTTTCATTTCGACCTGCTTTCACAAGCTCATTTGGAACATTCGGTAATTGATACATCAATACAGTCATGGCTTCATCCAATGCATCTACCTCACCTTTCAAGGTTGATTCTTGCTCTTTAAGAACATTCGTTTGTTGCTTTGCTTCATTCGCTTCGGCTTGTTTACCTTGTTGAAACAAAATTCCAATTTCCTTAGAAATTTGGTTTAATTGCGAAGAAACTGCTTCAAGTTCACCCTTCTTTGCTCTCCACTCCTCATCCCTTTGGATTAAGCTATCAATGATTGAACTTGCATCAAAATGGCGTTTTTTCAACCCTTCGATAACGGATTGTCTTTCATTTCTAATGCGCTGAATTTCTAACATTTCTTCAATTAATTAAGTCGCGAATTTAGTGAATAAATGCTTATCAGCTCGCTGTACGTGCAATGCTTTTTTGAAATGTTATCAACGAAATAATAACAGGTCATGCCCATTTTGGTGTAAAACACTATCGACTCTACTCAACAGCAAAACCAACCCAACATCGCCAAACAAATTGCCTAACGAATGACCCCCTTATTTATATTCATTCTAAAATACCATAAATCGGGTATTGTGAAAAGTGATTTCACTCAGCACCTTTGTCAAAAAAAATAACGATATGAAATATATATACAGCTTCGTACTCATTTGCGCAACTACTTTTGCGTTTTCCCAACAAGGAACCATAAGTGGGACAATTTTACAAGCCGATTCAACAGCTGCCGTTTCAGGTGCAACATTGTTTTTGGACAAAACAACACATTATGTGATTTCAAAGAGTAATGGATCGTTCATTATGACTAATCTTCCTGAAGGTGAATATTACTTTGTGGCAACGTACCCTGGTTACAAAAAATATAGAACTGCTGTTACTGTGAAGGATGGCGAAAACTTAGAGCTGTCGATCATTCTCAGTGAAAATGTCATGGATCTACCAGAAATGGTAATTAAGCATACGACAATGACAGGGGGAGACGAAGGGATGAAAGAAATGCCAGGTTCTGCCTACTATCTTTCGCCAAAGGAATTACAAAAATTTGGGCATACGGATCTAAATAGAGCATTAAGAAATGTACCGGGTGTTAATATTCAGGAAGAAGATGGGTTTGGATTGCGTTCTAACATTGGTTTACGTGGTTCGGGAGTTGAAAGAAGTTCAAAAATTACATTGATGGAAGATGGAATTTTAGTCGCTCCTGCACCCTATGCTGCCCCAGCAGCCTATTACACACCAACTTTTGGTAGAATGCAAGCGGTTGAAATAATGAAGGGAAGCAGCCAAATTAAATACGGCCCATACACAACAGGTGGAGCAATTAACTTTATTTCTCGCCAAATACCAAGCGATTTTTCAGGTACAGTAAACGCATTAGGTGGTAGCTTTGGTGGTAGAAATGTGAGTGCATTTGTCGGTAATTCACACAAGAATGTAGGCTATTCAATCGAATCATTTCATTATGGCTCTAAAGGATTTAAGGAACTCGATGGCGGTGGGAACACTGGTTTTCACAAAACTGATTACATCGCAAAAGTTCGTGTAAACACCAATCCTAACGCTAAAATTTATCAATCGCTTTCTGTAAAACTCGGTCAAGCTGAAGAACTTTCACACGAAACCTACCTCGGTTTAACACGCGATGATTTTAATGAAAACCCTTACCGAAGATATGCAGCCTCGCAAGTTGATAGAATGGAAACATTTCACACACAAGTTTCTGCAACACATATAGCGAAACTGACCAAATTTCTTTCCATCACTTCGACTGTTTACCGGAACGAGTTCAAAAGAAATTGGTACAAACTTGATGCAGTGACTGATAGTTTAGGAAACAAGGTTTCCATTTCTAACTTATTAGATAATCCAGCGGATCATAATGATGCGTACAATGTTCTGACTGGGGAAACTGGAGCAACAAATACGCTTTATGTTAAAGGAAATAATCGTACTCACTATGCGCAAGGCGTTCAATCAACTGTTGGAATTGATTTTAAAACGGGTGAAATCCAACACGATATTGACTTAGGAATTCGTTACCACCAAGATCAAATGGATCGTTTTCAATACCAGGACGAATATCAGATGGTTGACGGCCGCATGCTAATGACTGAGGCTGGCGCAGCTGGAAGAGAGAGCAATAGACTCACTAATGCCTATGCTTTTGCAAGCCACATTCAATACAATTTGAAATACAAGAAATTTAGCTTTACGCCTGGATTACGCCATGAATACATCACCTTGAAGGAAAGTGATTTTGGTAAAAATGATCCAGACAGAACTGGCGCTAATGTGAAAATGAGTGAAAATGTCATCAGTGAGTTTATACCTGGTGTGGCACTGGATTATGCAGTTACGAAAAAAATTAACGCATTTGCTGGTGTTCATAAAGGGTTTAGTCCTCCTGGTGCCAACCCAAATACACGACCTGAATCGAGCATAAATTATGAAGTAGGTGCAAAATATTCAACGCACGGTATCAGCGGTCAATTGGTTGGTTTTTACAATGACTACTCAAACCTACTTGGTTCAGATTTAGCTGCGGCTGGCGGGTTTGGCACAGGCGACTTGTTTAATGGTGGTGCAGTTGAAACATTCGGAGTGGAATTTTTAGTTTCTTATGATGTATTGAGAAAAAGTAAATCAAAATTCAACTTCCCTGTAACAATCGGTTATACCTTCACCGAAGCAACATTCAAATCTAGCTTCAATAGTTCATTTGAAGATTGGGGACAAGTAAATGCTGGTGATAAATTACCTTACCTGTCGAACAACCAATTGTCGCTAAATGCTTCTTTGGAACATGCTAAATTTTCTGTGAACATCAGTGGGAAATACAATAGTGAAATGAGAACAACTGCTGGACAAGGAACACCAGTTGATGAGGAATTAATTCCTGCTTACTTTGTGTTAGATGTGAGTGCGAGCTACAATATTATCAGACAAGTAAGTCTTTTTGTTAGTGGGAACAACTTAACAAATGCGACCTATCTTGTTGCAACACGTCCCGCTGGATTAAGACCAGGAATGCCATTGTCCTTCCAACTTGGATTAAGATGTAATTTTTAGAATTGGGTCAACAGTTACTATTTTGACTAATAATTAAATTGATTGGTTTATTATATTGGTAAAAAGGCGGAAATGGTACAACAACGATACTGGTAAATGGCAGATTTCACAGAAATCCGTCCGACTAGTGTTTGATTAGTGCCATTTCCGCTTTACAATGCGAACCCAATAAGCTCTATGCATTTCTCCTAGATCAAATTAATACACACTCAGCTTGACAGTTTTTTCAGTCTTGTGAAGCTCATCATATATTGTAACAAAATATAAGCCTTTAGCATAATCAGTGACTGGAATTTGGATTAGATTTCCGCCTTTACTGTGATGCATTTCTCTTCTTGAAAACACTTCTCTCCCTCCAAATTCAGTCATAACAATAGTTAAATTCGCCGATTCCGGAAGTGTAATTTGAACATTAAAAACATCACTTGTCGGATTAGGATAAGCTTTGACAATTTTTAATGCATCGGCCTCTGCTTGTGATACAACTATAATATTGGAGTATTTAGACCCGCCATCACCATCAACTTGTTTAAGTCGATAGTAGGTCAATTCTTCTCCTGGATTAAAGTCCTCAAAGGAATAGCTTGACTCCTGAATAGTCGTTCCATTACCCTGAATCGTAGCAATTTGATTGAAATCTGAACCGTTCGTGCTTTGTTCCAATTCGAAGTGTGAACAATTGAACTCAGCGAAAGTTGACCATTCCACTACATTATACCCTCTCATATCAGTTGCTGAAAAGGATTTCCAATCTACGGACAACGGAATACAATCTATATTTGCTGAACCACTAAACGCAATAGGAACTCCTGTAACCGCGCTGCTGTAATTTGAAAAACAAATTACAAACTGATCTCCCGCGTTGACGTTCATAACGGGTTCAAAATTGTTAGCAAATCCACCAGGAGGTGTTGGGCCAATACCTGTGTACGAATCGCAGTTTCCATTCCAGTTGCACCGAACTGGTGCCAAATTATTACTGGCAATATTCGAGCAAGTAGAAAGGTCAGTATAAGACCACATAGCCCAATCATAACAATTTCCACCTCCAGGCGCGCCAAAACTAAATTCCATTGTTCCCCCAGCAACTACTGCGACAGTAAACCATGTTGAATTCAGTTCTCCAGAGAGTAAGCAACCTGAATTCGCACTAGCGGGGTTAGTACTTGGATTGGACACGCAACCAGTGCAGAGTTCGTTCGTAGTACCAAAGCCATTGGGATCAATCGAAAAATTATTTATGGTGCAAATTGGAATGGCATCTGGACAATCACCTGCGGATACTGGTCCACCACCTGGATTACATGCATCGTAGGCAGACTGACACAAGCCATCCCATGAATTGTTACAACACCAGGGATCATTCGCAATTACAGTTTGATAACAAGCATCATTTGGAACAGGTGCTAGTACCGGACATCCTCCAGTAGGTGCACAAGCGTCGTATGCCGATTGACAGAGTCCATCCCACGAATTAAAGCAACACCAAGAGTCATTTGCAATCACGGACTGATAACAAGCATTATTGGGTACTGGAGCTAATACTGGACACTGAGAATACCCAAACTGAAATGAGAAAAGAAGAAAAAGAACTGCAGTGGTTGTTAAGTAAAAATTTTTCATAATAGTGTGTGATTTGAATAAATAACTCGTTGTATTCACTAAAAATTAATTATTTCATTGTCAACTATGAAGCAGCCATTTTCAGATTCTAGTAGCATAAGCTTACGCTCATGTGCTAGCTCCTTGAATTGGGCAAACCGTATTTTTAGCATATTATTCGCTGCTAACATTGCCTTGTACTCCTTTGGAAAGTCCTCACTCCAACTACGTACCTCATCCTTATAATTTTGAAAATCGACATCATCATCTCCAGTGAAAACCCAAACTGGAAATTCACGGTAGGGAAGCCCATGGATCAACTCATAAATAGAAACATTATCTATTTCGGCATTCACACTATTTAGAGGTAAAAGCGTGATTCGATACGTGTCTCTATACACAAATTCGTATGGCTCATTGGTCAACCTTAACCCTTCATTTTCATACATATTAAATAAACTATGATTGAAAAGGTCTTCATAATCCACTTCACATTCACTGCAACTGACCAATTCAACATTGAACGATTGAGTCAAATAGTAATTAAGTCGCTCCATGCGAACAGGATCTTCATCAATAATTTCACTCAATTCGTCACCCGTAAATAATTTATGAAAGGCTCTGTTTAGATGCGCAACATCAGAAGAAGTTGTTTGTGAAAAACTAATAAAACACATTAATATAAAACAGGTCGCAACAAGGTATTGTTTAACGCACATAATCTAGTAGTTTAAATTGTTAACTGTTAAGCTGAACAACCATTTAGAATAGCTGTTATATACAAATGTATTTGTTTCTATCAATCAGGCAGTTGCGTTTGTGTATACGACCGTAGTAAATGAATATTTACACCAAATAGATTATTATTTATCAAAGTATTAATTTTAACACAGTAAACGGGTTGATTTGATAATATCCAATCATGCCTTCTGTAACACGCGTAGAGTTGCGCTATCAGAATTATTTGAACTAACTTTGTCACAAAACAAATGGAAGATAACGTGCGGGATATTGTTTCTCAAGAAGACATTCAGATACTGGTCAATACATTCTACGGTAAAGTACTCAAAGATGATTTGCTTTCTCCTTTCTTTCAGCGTCTCAATTTTGAAGCGCATCTTCCTAAAATGGTTCACTTCTGGTCGTTTGTCTTGTTAGACGAGGCTGGTTACACGACAGATGTCACGCAAAAACACATGCACATGCCATTAAAAAAAGAGCATTTCGATCAGTGGATTTTCTTATTTAATGAAACGGTGGATGAGCTCTTTGCTGGTGAAAAGGCTGAACTTGCGAAACAACGCGCGTTTTTAATTCGTTGGACGATTGAGAGTAAGATCGGTAGTTAGACTATAAAATGTTAAGACTTCAGGATTTTAAGACTTAATCTCGTGAAACATCTTAACCTTTCCCTGATCTCAAATCTAGTCATCTCGGCATTTCGACAGGCTCAATGACCGATACTTGATGAGAAGATTTGATATATAAACTACTTTACTTTCCCAAATCTATGTGCGAAGCTTTGACGTTCACATTGATATAATTGTTTGCATTTCGATTGAATTCCTCCACACTTTCTGTCGTTAGAAACTGAATCGTACCGTTTTTTGAACATTTTGCGTCCAACCAAGGATGACGAAGCAAGTAATCCGCTAAACTATCCGCAACAATAGCCCCCTGCGCTACAACCGTCACATTGGGTGGCACGATAGACTCAATGAACTCTTTTAAAACCGGATAATGCGTACAGCCTAAAACAATGGTATCTATCGATTTATTCATGCTCAACAATCGCTCTACATCTTCGCGGATAAATTCTCTTCCTGCCTTGGTTTCATGATCGTTGTTTTCAATCAGCGGAACCCATAACGGGCATGCGTGCTGGTAGACTCTACACTGTGGTGAAAACTTAGCAATTTCTAAAACATACGATTGTGAATTTACCGTCCCCTGTGTAGCTAAAACACCTATACTGTTAGTTGTTGTATACTGTCCAACAATTTCTGCGCTCGGGCGAATGACTCCTAGTACTCTTTTCTCAGGATCTATCTTTGGCAAATCGTTTTGCTGGATGTTTCTTAGTGCCTTTGCCGAAGCGGTGTTGCACGCCAAAATAACCAGTTCACACCCTCGACCAAACAATTCATTGACTGCTTGCAACGTGTATTCGTACACAACGTCAAATGATCGTGAACCATACGGCGCTCGGGCGTTATCACCTAGGTACAAGAAGTCGTATTGCGGTAAGCGCTCACGAATATCATGCAATACAGTTAATCCCCCGTATCCAGAATCAAATATGCCAATTGGTCCCATGTAAATCCAAAGCTACAAAAAAAGGAAATCCGTTAGCCAAAGACCAACGGATTCCCCTTCTAAATATTTATTCTAGTGAACTATTTGTCTAAAATCAATAGTTCTTTGATCACCAGATCAGTAATGTCCATACCACCTTTGAAATACAAAGTAACACTTTCATCAATTACATAGTTCAACTTCAAACGCTCAGAAACGATTTCAACTGCCTTTTGAACTTTCGCTAAAATAGGTGCATTCAATTCTTGAGAGTATGCTTGCATTTCCGCATTTAATGCATTCTCTCTTTCTTGCAACGCTTGTTGCTTTTTCATCAACTTTTCTTCTTCAATTTTAGCAATAACTGGAGACATGTTTGCCATTCCAGCTTGGTATTTTGCTACCGCTTTATTAAAGTCCTCATCCATTTCTTGAAGTTCAGCAACACCATTTTTTTCAAATTCTTGCAATTTTGTAATCGCTACCTTACGCGAAGGAAGAGTATCCAAGATTACTTGTGAGTTCACATGTGCCACTTTTGATTGAGACATTGAAGCCCCAGCTCCGAATACTAACACTAATACGACTAATAATTTTTTCATTTTCAAGATTTTAATTGTTGATTTTTAAGTTTTAAAGTAGATATCTACTTAGTTTATTATTCATTGTCAATCAGAAATTCCCATTTCTCTTAAAACACTGGTACTAATATCGAACTTGCTGTCTGCGTAGACCAAATTGCTCTGGTTAGCTTTGTCAAACACGAAAGAGTAACTTCTTTTTGATGCCACTTTCTGCATCGCGTCATATACTTCGTCTTGGATTGGTTTTATCAATTCTTGTCGTTTTTGGAAATAATCTCCACTCACTCCAAATCTTAATTTCTGCATTTGCATTGCTTCCAATTCAAGCTGCTTAATTTCTTCTTCTCGCTTCTTCTTTTCCTCAGTTGGTAACAGCACTTCCTCACGTGCAAAGTTTTCCTTCTTTTGGTTTAAAACTGCATAGCGTTCTTCAATTTCTTTCGTCCAACGTTCTGCTAATTTGTCCAATTTATCTTTCGCTTCTGCATAGGCGGGTATATTATTTAAAATATAATCCGAATCAATGTAGGCGTACTTTTGACCATTGGCAAACCCTGTGCCAAAAACAAATAACAATGATAAAATAAGTAATCTCATGATCTATTTTTTGTTAGCCAAACGACGAAAGTAACATTTTTATTTTGAATGATAGAAATTATAGTTCTCCAAGATTCATACCAATAGTGAAATTCAGTTTAGGGAAGTATCCTTTGGTCAGAATGGATTGATCACTTACTTTACCGTATTGCGAAGACCAATGATCTAACATATCAAACCCCCAACCATAATCCAATCCAAGCATACCAAACATCGGTAAAAAGACGCGAATACCAACACCAACAGACCTTTTTACATTGAAAGGATTGAAGTCATTGAACGTAGGATACGTATTTCCTGCCTCCGCAAACACTAAACCATAAAATGTTGCAGAAGGATTTAACGATATTGGATAACGCAACTCCAGTGTGTACTTCGCAATTAATGCATCTCCAGCGTCAGAGTTTAATGAATTATCTTCATAGCCTCTCAAAGCAATAATTTCACGTCCTCCAATTTGATTGACTCCAGTCAAACCACTTCCACCCATCGTAAATCGTTCGAATGGTGTAAGTCCTTTAGATTTGTTGTATGCTCCCAAGAAACCGAATCCAATTCGTGGCATCAATATTAATTTTTTATCTGGTGTCAATGGGAAAAACCATTCACCTGTCAACTTTAATTTATAGTACTCAAGGTATTTATAACGATCTTGATTCGCCATCCCTGAATAATCATCTACGCCATCAAACATGGAATATGGAGCGGTTGCCTTTGCTGTAAATTTCAAGTTTGATCCACCTTGAGGATAGATTGGTGCACTCACCGAACTTCGCTGCAATGTATACCTTAAAGCGATGTCATTTGCATACCCATTTGTGAAAATTCCAAAACGATCAGTGTCAACAACATCATAGTACTGATAACTAAATTCGTAATACGCTTGAAACCAATCATCCGGCCATTTTTTTCTTCTTCCAAATCCAACACCAACACCCGTTATAGATAATCCTGAGTAGCTTTCATTCGATCTCAAATGCCCATTTCCTAACATGGTGTGGTTCATCCAAAATGAAAGTGAATTTGGTTTTTTCCCTCCAAGCCATGGCTCCGTAAATGAAAAGTTATATCCTTGATAGAAACGTCCACTCGTCTGACCTCTAAGGGATAAACGTTGACCGTCACCTCCCGGTAATGGTGTCCATGAATTTGCTTTAAAAATGTTCTTTGTACTAAAGTTGTTGAAAGTCAAACCGAGTGTTGCAATAATACTTCCACGTCCATTCATTCCCATTCCACCGTAACCACCAGAAAGCTCAATTTGATCCGATGATTTTTCCTCAACAATGTATTCTATATCAACTGTCCCATCTTGTGGATTTGGGATAGGATTGATCTGAAACGCTTGTTCATTAAAATAACCTAACTGTGCCAGCTCTCGCTGGGTACGAATAATGTCGTTTCGATTGAATAAATCACCAGGCCGGGTTCGTATTTCCCTTCGAATCACGTGTTCATTCGTTTTTGTATTTCCTTTGATTATAATTCGTTTTACTCGCGCTTCTTTCCCTTCAATTATGCGCATTTGATAATTGATGTAGTTGTTTTCAACGTTCGTTTCCACTGGGATGATCTGAAAGAACAAATATCCTCTATCCATATACAAGGACGATATATCTCGACCGTCTTGACTCATGAAAAGACGTTCTTCCAAAAGTGGTTTGTTGTATAAATCACCTCGTTTAATTCCCAACACTGTATCTAAAGTAGATGTACGGAATTTCGAGTTTCCAATCCATTCGATATCTCCAAAATAATAGGTGGCACCTTCGTCGATACGGATATCGATGTGCAAGTTTTTCTTGTTTGCTAAATAGACAGTGTCGAAAGCAATCTCAACATCCCTCAATCCCTTAGACGCGAATTTATTTAGCATCGTCTTCTTATCTCTCTTGTAAGCCGATTCCGAGAATTTCGATCGTTTAAAGAACCTCCAAAATGCCTTTTGTTTGGTGTCCTTCATAGCCATTCTCAACTTCCATGTCGGAACTGACTCGTTACCGATAAAGTTCAACTTTCCGATCTTCACTTTTTTCCCTTTGTCAATATCGACAAGAAAAATTTCTGAATTATTCATCAGGGAATCGTTGATTCGGGTAATAGAAGTCTTTACTGAATAATGTCCTTTTTCCCTAAAATAGCCTTTGATTTTACTCTCTGTTTCAAACACAAGGTTTTCACTAATGGTTTTTCCTGAAAAGAGTGAAATTTCTTCACGTAACTTATCTACTTCACGCTTGCTGACACCCGTAAATTTAAATCGTGAAAGTTTTGGACGGGGTTCTAGCTTTATGACAAGGTAGATGACTCCTGCAATTTCCTTCTCTGCATACAATTCTACATTTGAAAAAAGTCCTTCTTCCCAAAGGTTCTTAATTGCTTTTGTTGCTTGTTCTCCTGGGATTGTAATGGATTGACCTTGCCTCAATCCTGCTAACAATTTAATTGCGTTGTGATCGTAATCATCCGCTCCTTCCACTCGGATAGGACCGATTTCATACGTTTTTGGGTTTTTATAGTCGATCTTTACACCACCATCCAATGAAATTGGGTTCTGTGCATAGGCAAAAGACCCCAAAAGGAACAAAGTTAATAGTAGTAACTGATAAGTCAATTTCATAAATTCTTTTCTATTTGCGCTGAAACCATTCCAAACCTTCTCTCTCGCGATTGATAATCCAAAATAGCTTCGTATAAATCTTCTTTTTTAAAATCAGGCCAAAGCACATCAGTAAAATACAATTCTGCATACGCTATCTGCCATAACAGAAAATTACTGATTCTCAATTCACCACTGGTTCTGATCAATAATTCTGGATCGGGAATCCCAGCTGTTGTCAACATAGAACTAACCAGTTGATCGTTCACAGCGTCCAACTGAATGTTTCCTATAGCTACTTCCTGAGCAATTTTCTTGCTTGCTTCCGTTAGTTCCCAGCGTGCACTATAATTTAACGCTAGAATTAAATGAACCCCAGTGTTATTTTTTGTTCGTTCAAAGGCTGCTTTTAGCTCCTCTTTGCATGTCGCTGGTAAGCCCTCAATATTTCCAATTCCTCGAATAACGACATTGCTCTTGTCTAACTCATCCACTTCGTTGCCAATCGTACTTACGAGTAAGTTCATCAGTCCATCCACCTCTTCTTGCGGACGGTTCCAATTTTCTGTGGAGAAAGCATACAAAGTAAGATACTTGACGTTGACAGTTTGAGCTGCCTTCAACACTTCACGAACGGACTCCACGCCAAAGTTGTGACCGAATAAGCGATCATGTCCTTGCTTTTGAGCCCAACGTCCATTGCCATCCATTATTATTGCGATGTGCTCAGGTGTGGTGTCTTTATTTATCTTACTTAAAAAATCCATTCTCACAGGAATAATCAACGAAAATAAACAAACTATCGTATGTCAGTACTATAATCGCTTATTGACTTAACTAAGTTTAACAAAAAAAGAGGGAGTTGTCAACCTAAGGATGACAAATTCCCTCTTCACTATCACGTTCTAATTGAGCAATTTACTCAGCAAGAACAATTACTTTATTGTTTAACATTTCAACAACACCGCCTTTAATTGCGACACGAATAACTTTCTTATCCGCAGCATCAATTTTAATGTTAGCGTCAATCTTCTCCTCTTCATCCAAAGGGGACAACAAATTAACTTTAACATCACCTGCTACTAAAGCAGAGATGATTGCAGCGTGATTGTTTAATACTTGAAACGAACCATCTAATCCAGGGAATTGAACAGCGCTCGCTTCTCCAGTAAAAATTTTCGCTTCAGGTGTTATTATTTCTAATTGCATTGTCTTTTATTTTGTGTATGCACAAATTAAGCTGTGGCAATCATTTTCTCACCAGCCTCAATTACGTCTTCAATTCCACCTTTCAAGTTAAATGCTGCTTCTGGGTATTGGTCGTATTCACCATCCAAAATTGCATTAAACGCTTTGATTGTGTCTTGAATATCAACAAGAACTCCTGGTAAACCAGTAAATTGCTCTGCTACGTGGAATGGTTGAGAAAGGAAACGTTGTACACGTCTCGCCCTGTGAACGATTAATTTATCGTCCTCAGACAACTCGTCCATACCAAGGATGGCAATAATATCTTGTAATTCTTTGTATCGTTGTAATGTAACTTTCACACGTTGCGCACAGTTGTAGTGCTCTTCACCAACGATTTCTGCCGTTAAAATTCTTGAAGATGAATCCAATGGATCCACTGCAGGATAAATTCCTAGCTCAGAAATCTTACGTGACAATACGGTTGTTGCATCCAAGTGAGCAAATGTGTTCGCTGGTGCAGGATCGGTAAGGTCATCCGCAGGTACGTAAACCGCTTGTACAGATGTAATAGAACCACTCTTCGTTGAAGTAATACGCTCTTGCATTTGCCCCATCTCTGTAGCCAACGTTGGTTGGTAACCTACTGCTGATGGCATACGTCCAAGAAGTGCAGAAACTTCAGATCCAGCTTGTGTAAATCGGAAGATGTTATCAACGAAGAAAAGAATGTCTTTCCCTTGTCCGTCACCTTCACCGTCACGGTAATATTCAGCCATTGTCAATCCTGACAAAGCAACACGTGCACGTGCCCCTGGAGGCTCATTCATTTGACCAAAAACGAACGTCGCTTTTGATTCTTTCATTTCGTTCATATCCACTTTAGAAAGATCCCATCCACCTTCTTCCATTGAGTGCATAAAGTCATCACCGTATTTAATAATACCAGACTCTAACATCTCACGAAGTAAATCGTTTCCTTCACGTGTACGCTCACCAACTCCTGCAAATACGGATAAACCACCGTGTCCTTTTGCAATGTTGTTAATTAACTCTTGAATCAATACTGTTTTACCAACTCCAGCTCCACCGAAAAGACCAATTTTACCACCTTTTGCATAAGGCTCAATCAAATCGATAACTTTAATTCCCGTAAAAAGAACTTCAGTCGCTGTTGATAAATCTTCAAATTTTGGAGCTTCACGGTGAATTGGCAATCCATTTGAATTGTCTAACTCAGCTAAACCATCAATTGCTTCTCCAACTACGTTGAACAAACGACCTTTGATTCCGTCTCCTGTTGGCATTTTAATTGGCGAACCAGTTGAAACAACTTCCATTCCACGGGTAAACCCATCTGTGGAATCCATCGAAACCGTTCTTACTGAACCTTCACCAACGTGTGACTGAACTTCAAGAACTACTTTCGTTCCGTTGTTTTTTGTTACCACTAATGCATCGAAAATATTTGGAAGTTCAACTCCTTTCTCGAAACTTACATCAATTACAGGACCAATTACCTGTGATATTTTACCTTTAATATTCGACATTTCCGTGTCCTTTTTTGAAAATTAACTCCTAAATTTTGCGCAAATATATGGATTTTATGTCGAATCCATCAACGAATGATAAAAAAGTAATGCACATTTTATTGATCTTGTTTCAACCGCACTGAACAAACCTATTTTTGGCTCGAATTTTCAAAGTTTTTGCCAATCAAAAATTTGACAGGAAGATAGGAAAACAGCACGCTTAGAAGAGAGACCAGCGATAGAATTAATACCCCATCTGAAAATGATAAACGCATCGGGAAAGCTTCACCACCGGAATTAGGCATGGTAATTAAATCAAGGTGAATTTGTGCTAGGCAAACCGCATAACCGATTATGGCACCTATGACAATCCCCTTTCCCGCAATAAGCAAGCCTTCGTAGAAGAAAATCTTAAAAATGAAATTGTTGCGTGCTCCAAAGGAAACCATTGTTTTTATGTTATCTAACTTCTCGACAAATAACATGGTCAAGGAAGCGACTAAATTAAACGCTGCCAATATAAAGATGAAAAGCAAGATGATTAGAACGATGAGCTTTTCAGATTTGCTGGTCTTGTATATGAGCTCATTCTTTTCAAGGTTGGTCTTTACGGCAAATTCGTCACCGACGATTGCCTGGATCTGCGCTTTGATATGTTCTCGATCTTCCTTTTTTCCACATTCGATGTACAATGCAGAAATATGATTGGTGTACTCCATTAATTCTTTTCCGATCTCGACTGGGACTATTAGACTTTGAGCATTGACCTCTCTGTTGAAATTAATTCTTCCTGCCAAGTGAATCATTTTCGTTTGAAATGGATTCTTTCCGAAGCGGATCTTTAAATCTCTTTTTGGGACGTAGCAAATAATGCTTTCGTAACCGAAATTTCCAGGGATATAACCTCCGAGTTTATCTAACAATGTTGCACCAATCAGTCCGAAATTTTCACCCTCCATTTCAAGGTGAGGTTTTCCATCGACCATGTGGTCTTTCATGTTGGTCATTTTCAAGAACGATGAGTCGACAGCTAATAATTGTGCGTTGACCCATTTGTTCTCGTGTTTGAGAATCACAACTTCTTCTATGGCTCGTGAATAACGAACTACACCATCTATTTTAAGTAGTTGATCAGGATCAATGCGCTGTTCGTTGAAGGTTTTTCCTTCTTTTAATCGAATGGTGATTTCACTGTCAAACTCGGAATACAACCGATCGATCATCATTTCAATTCCATTGAAAGCCGAAAGTAAGATAATTAATGCCGCGGTAATTGCTGCAATTCCAATGACAGAAATGCGCGTTATCAAATTGACAACATTCTTTCTTCGCTTGGTGGAAAGGTATCTTCTCGCTATGAAAAATGGAACATTGATAGCAGCCTATTTTTTTAGCAATTGCTCGATCTCATTCGCATAATCAATCGAATCATCAATGTAAAATGTCAGTGTAGGAATGTGTTTCATGTTTTTCAGTCTTCTCCCCACTTCTCCACGGATTTTAGATGAATTGATTTTTACATTCTGTAATACTTCATCTTTCGGTGGACCTGCAAAAATACTTAGGTAACATTTAACACTGGATAAATCTGGGGACACACGCACAACGTTCACGCTGACCATTGCTCCCAAGCATATTTCACGGGCATTTTTCTGAAAAAAGACAGATAATTCTTCTTTGATCACACCCTCTATTCTACTTTGTCTAATTGAACTCATGGTACAAAAGTAAGAATTGTTTACACGGTTTTCGTTCACTACGAAAAACAAAATATATCTTTGTATAGCATTATGAAAGGAATATTAGAGATTTACAGGTATACGTTTAAGTATAAATGGACTGCTATTTTGGTGATACTTTTCAACCTGTTGTTCGTGCTGTTCAACCTGCTTTCAATGGCGCTATTCATTCCGTTTCTTCAAATTATTTTTTTTCCCGAAGAACAAGTTGCTGAGATTATAGAACCATCCCGTACGGAAGGATTTGTTGGTTTTTTCGAATACTGTGGAGAATATTATAACTACACCATGCAAACGATGTCTGCTTCCGATCCAAAAGGCGCACTGGTATTTGTTTGTATTTCTGTAGCAATTTCCTTTTTCCTTAAAAATTTGTTTCGCTACGGTGCGATTTGGTTTCAATCACAACTGCGCATGTCCGTCGTAAGGGATGTTAGAGATGCTTTGTTTACAAAAGCGATGATTTTACCGCTGTCCTATTATACCAATGAACGAAAGGGAGATTTAATTGCACGGATGCAAAGCGATGTTGGAGAAATTGAACTGGCAGTCGTTGCGGTATTAGAACTTATTTTTAGAGAACCAATCGCTATTATACTTTATTTAAGTGCATTGATGTATTGGAGTGTGAACCTAACGATGTTTTCGCTTATCCTTTTGCCGCTCACTGCCCTTATCATTGCCATCATCGGGAAAAGTTTAAAACGTACCGCCAAACAAGGGCAAGAACAAATGGGATTTCTCTATTCTATCATGGATGAGAGTCTCGGTGGAATTCGCATTATCAAAGCATTTAACGCCATCAAGCCTATAACGAAGCGTTTCAAAAAGGAAAATTTAAGACATCAGGAATTGATTACAAAGGCTTTTAGAAAAAGAGATCTTTCTCCACCGCTCAACGAAACGCTTGGTGCAATTGTCATGATGGTGATTGTGTGGTACGGCGGTTCGCTGATTCTTGAAGCGACATCTGAATCACGTTTAACGGCACCGCATTTTATTGCGTTCATCATTGTCTTTACACAGCTATTGGTTCCCATCCAAGGCGTTGCAAAGTCAGTTGCCAACTTAAACAAGGCCAAGGCATCACAAGACCGAATCAATGAAGTGCTTAACACCGACGAGAAAATTATCAGTCCCGAAAACCCGATTCCACTCAATGAATTGACAAAGGGCGTTAAATACACCAACGTTTCCTTTAAGTACAATAATGATTACGTCCTAAAAGATGTGACCTTTGAAATTCCAGTTGGTAAAACCATTGCCCTAGTTGGAGAATCTGGAAGCGGGAAGTCTACACTAGCCGATTTGTTGCCGCGTTTTTACGATATCCACAAGGGAGCTATCACTTTCGATGACGTCAACATCAAGGATGCTTCCATCTTTGAATTGCGCCAACAAATTGGTATTGTTTCGCAAGAATCTATTCTATTTAATACCACAGTTCGTGAAAACATCGCCTTTGGAAAACCAGATGCTTCTGAAGAGGAAATCATCCAAGCAGCGAAAATTGCCAATGCACATGAATTCATTTTGGAGCTGGAAAATGGTTACGATACGAACATTGGAGAAAGAGGAAATAAACTTTCTGGTGGACAAAAACAACGGGTAAGTATTGCTCGTGCTGTATTAAAGAACCCACCAATTCTCATCCTAGACGAAGCTACTTCAGCATTAGATACAGAATCAGAAAAACTCGTTCAGGACGCATTGAATAACTTATTGAAAGACCGAACAAGCCTAGTTATTGCCCACCGATTGAGTACCATTCAAAAGGCGGATAAAATCATTGTACTTTCCAAAGGTGAAATCAAAGAGGAAGGAACCCATGATGAATTAATTGCGTTGAAAGGGATGTACTACAACTTATCTTCGCTGCAAGGAATTAATGCTTAAAATCCATGTACTTGATTGGATCGACAGGTTGCTGATCTAACCATAATTCAAAATGCAGGTGAGGTCCATCTGAATTTTCTCCCGTATCTCCAACAATCGCAATTGGATCACCCAGTTTAACTTTTGAACCTATTTTTTTCAGAATGCGTTTGTTATGCTTGTAAACGGATAAAAACTTATTGCCGTGGTCAATCACAATTATATAACCATCTCTTCGTGTATATCCAGCGTAAACTACCGTTCCAGCCAAACACGCTTTGACTGCCCGGTCCTTTTCTGTCACGATGTCTATTGCATGGTGACCTTTACGATCAAAACCTTGGCTGATCACTCCCGTTACTGGATTCGCAAAATAAGGAATATTAGATTCCTTCGGAGCATTTTGGGTCATTAAGTCGGCCTTTACTTTTTCGGCAATTTTCGCCTCTTCATACGATTGCTGGGTGTTAATCTTACTCAAGTCCATTTCCTTCCCTAAGTCAGGGATAGAATCGAGTGTACTTGCGATGGGTAACTCGCCACTCAGCATCTTCCTAATTGCTAGTATATAATTTTCTTGTGCCTTAAGCTGATTAGATAGCGAATCAATTGCTAATGTTTGCGCTTCAAGTTTTTCCCGTTCAATCGTTTTGGTTTCTGCACTAAAGAATCGTGCACCAAAAAAATAGGTAATGGCAAAACTGGTAATTAAAATTACAAGTAAAAAAAGGCTGATTACCCTAATTCCATTACTGTTAAAGCTCCAAATTTCTTTAAAGCTTTTAGGATTTGAAACTGAGAATTTCAAATTTTTACTTAATACTCTTCGTATTTTTTTTAATGCGCTCACGTGACAAATCTGATTATTAATTGCGGAATCAGCAAATATAATTGTTATTGTAACGTTAAAATTCTATAAAATCTACTCTGGCTTGGATTTTGTAATGACCTGAGAAGAAACGTTTTTAGTATTTTTACGTCTAAGTAATTGAATTGAAAAAAATTATCTCCATAGCGCTGTTCTTGTTTCCAACAATTTTGTTGGGTCAATTGGTGACGAACGGTGGTGGTGGTCCTGTAAATCTTGTGCAAAACGTACTTCTCGGGCAAGGCGTTACCGTATCAAACATTTCTTATTCTGGTGCTGGATCAGCCATTGGTCAATTTACTGCTGCTGGAACCAATTTAGGCATCGCGTCTGGAATTGTAATGACGACTGGAACTATTTCGAACACGGGAGCTGGTCCACATGGTCCAAATAACCAATCCGATGCTGGAATGGACAATGGAGCAGGAGGATATACCCCATTAAATGCGATTGCAGGAGCTAGCACCTTTAATGCTGCTGTGCTCGAATTTGATTTTGTACCCTATTCGGATTTTGTTGAATTTAGATATGTTTTTGGTTCTGAAGAATACTTGGAATACGTGAACACTGGATTTAATGACGCCTTTGCTTTTTTCATTTCTGGTCCAGGAATTCCAGGAGGACAACAGAATATCGCTCGTTTACCAAATACGCAGCCAGTAACAATTGATAACGTCCATTCAGCTGGAACAAATATCAATGGTACCACATTTGGTGCTGTAAATGGAGGGTTTTATGTCAATAACAACGGTGGTGCTACAATTCAGTACGATGGGTTTACAACAGTATTGACCGCAAGTTCGAATGTTCAGTGCGGAGAAACTTACCACCTTATCATTGCAATTGCCGATGCTGGAGATGCTATTTACGATTCTGGTATTTTTCTAGAAGCCAACAGTTTACAGTCGGATGTTCCTGTATTAATAACACATGAGCTTTCTCAAAATGTCTTTAATGACCCAGATATAATGGCGGAAGGTTGTGTCACTGCAACGGTGACCTTAAACCGAGGAAATCAGAATATAGCTGCACCTTTAACAATTCCTGTAAATGTTTCTGGAACAGCAACCGAAGGAGTGGATTATACAAACCTTCCTAACTCAGTTACATTTCCAGCAGGTGTAGGCCAAATTCAGTTTTCCTTTGACGCATTTGAAGATGGAATTGCTGAGGGACTAGAAACCATTATTTTGTCCTTCCCAATTGTTGATCCGTGTGGAAACGTGAATCCAATAGTCTTAAATCTCGCCATCCAGGATACAGAACCCGTAGAAGTAGAAATTACAGGTGCAGATATTACTTGTCCGGGAGATGAAATTGAATTGTTTGCCACCGCTTCTGGTGGCGCTCCACCTTATACTTATTTGTGGAGTACGGGCGAAACTACACCTTCTATTTTCGTGTCACCAAATGCAAGTGAGACCTATTCTGTTGAAGTAACCGATGATTGTCTTAATCAAACTGCGTTTGATAGCTATCAAGTCGTTGTGCCAGTGTATCCGCCGTTAGTGCTAAATCAAACAAGTGATTTGCAAGATATCTGTCCGTACGTTCCTGTACTTCTTGAGTCAAACGCTACGGGTGGATTAGAACCTTATACGTATCAGTGGTCTTCTAATTTTCAACCAAATTTATCGACGAACGACTCTTACATGGCAGTTCCTTCAACGACCACAACCTATACCATTACGGTCACGGATCTTTGTGGAAATCAAATTTCTGCTGATATTGTTTACACTATTTTAAGTCCACCATTGGTGCTCGAAATGAGTCCATCCGTTGAAATCTGCCCAGGTGATTCCACCGAAATATTTGTTACTCCATCGGGTGGTTTTGGTGACTACTTCTATGAGTGGTTGCACAGTGGAGAAACAACGCAAAGTGTTTGGGTAAATCCTGAAGTGACAACCACTTATACCGTTAGTGTATCAGATGAATGTCAAACATTTACTGTGGAAGGAAGTGTGCAAATAGTGGTGATAGAACCAACCGCCAACTTCGAGATTCTTGGTCCAGTGTTGTTTAATGACTTACCTATAACATTCCAAAACTCATCACAAAATGCTGTTTCCTATGAATGGACGTTTGGCGATGGTCAGAATTCAACTTTAGTGCATCCGAATAACACGTATGATGAACCGGGAACGTATTACGTTACACTAATTGCAACAGACGAAAAAGGATGTAAAGACACCATTCAAAAACCAATTTCAATCGAGGAAGAGTGGTACATTTATATTCCAAACACATTTACACCTGATGGCGATCGATTTAACAATTACTTCCAAGTAAGTATTGTTGGGATTGAGGTCCTAACGGTTCAACTCTTTAATCGATGGGGACAGCTAATTTTTGAAGACGACAACCCACGATTTAAATGGGATGGTACATATAAAGGTAAGTATGTGAACGATGGTACATATACGTACAAAATTAATTATACCACGAACTCAGGCAGAACAAATGCTATTGTTGGCCATGTGAACGTGCTAAAGTGATTTTCTTTCGCAGATAAACTCTTCGATTATTTCGTTCCCAGCAAATCTCGCCTAGTCCATTTCTAAGCATACGGAATGAGCACTGATATTCTAGACTATCCAAATGATTGAACGGAAATGTCGCAGTTGTCACAGTTGCTTCTTCTTGATCATCCAAAACTACTGTAAACGGAAACGATTTTTCTGAAACGGTAATTTCTCCATTAATTACTCGAAACTGCTCAGCCGTCGAATATGCAACGTGCGATACACGCAGTTCGTCGACTGACTTAATTGAAGCGTCACAGAAATCATCAAATCCCTGAACAGTGCAGACTTCATTCTGGTCATCGTACGCTTCGCAGCTTACTGCACATAAAAATAGAAATGCAAATAAGACCCGCATTAAAGCGATTTGGTGCGACCTCCGTCTACTGGAATATTAATTCCATTGATGTAAGACGCTCTTGGTGAAACCAAAAAAGCCACTGCTTCGGCAATTTCGTTTGGTTCAGCAATTCGTTGCATAGGCGATTGTTTTGCCATTTCCTCGAAAATCTCTGCAACGTTCTGTACACTTGTTTCAGATTTAGCATTAGCAATCTCTTGTAAACGACTTGTGTTTGTTGCCCCAGGAAGAACATTGTTTACTCGGATATTAAACTGACCCAATTCATTGGCCAATGTTTTGCTCCAATTTGCCACAGCTCCTCGAATTGTATTTGACACACCTAAGCCATTCAACGGTTGTTTTACACTGGTTGAAATAATATTTACAATACTACCCTCTCCCTTACTTTTCATTATCGGAACAAGTGCTTGTACAAGAATGTGATTGCATATCAAATGTTGATTAAACGTTGCTATGAATTCAGAAATATCTGCATCTATTATTGCACCACCCTTTGGTCCCCCCGTGTTATTTACAAGAATTGTAGGTGAATTACCCGCACTCAAGTACTTCCCTAGCGCTTCTTTTAGTTGAAGCGGTTGCGAAAAATCAGCCATCAAAAAATTATGTTCTACACCTTCATGTTTGGCAAGGGAATGCTGCGCAATGATAAGTTTCTTCTCATTTCTTCCAACCAACGTTACTTTTGCTCCTCTTTCAGCCAAAAGTTTTGCCGTTTCTAGTCCGATTCCTTGCGTACTTCCACAAACAATGGCATGCTTACCTGATAATTCCATGTGTCGTTTTTCTGTAAAAATAATCTATTCTTCGAAAAATTCAATAAGTCCACAATAAGATATTTCCACGCGAAAATTGTTTGTTAAGACTTCAACGGTTGTGTATAAATTTAACAACTTAAGTTTGGTGATGTGGTATAAATAGCCGTAACTTTGCTTTTTTAATTATTACTAACTAATTAATACAATTTTATGAAGAAAATTTACAAAATTAGTGCCTTTATGCTGATGCTTTTTGCTTTTAATTCAGCCTATTTGCACGCTCAATGCGATATTGAAGTCACTGTTTCTAGTGATGGTTATGGTGACGTGACCACTTGGGAGTTACAAGATGATTCAGGTACACCAGTACTATCAGGCGGTACTTATCCTTTGGGATATAGTGATACTCAAACCACTACAGCAGTTAATCCTCCTTATACCTTGGTGTTTACCATTAATAATGCCAGTTGGTGTGACAACGAGCCAGATTACATAGTGAATGTGGATGGCGTTGAGGTTCTTAACGGGACAGTATTAGTTGGCTGTGTGGATGATGTGGTATCAATCGGAGTTCCGGTATGCCCTCCAGCTATACCACCATCACCGATTCAAGATCTTGCAGCACCTACGTGTGCTACTGGAACAGACCTTACTGTTTCTGGAACTCCAGACCCTGGAATTGACTGGTACTGGCAAGCTACTGCAGGTGGCACATCAACTGCAGACCTAGTTAGCGGTCCATATACTGTTTATGTAAATGGTACTTATTACGTGCGTGCATATGACGCTGTAAATGATTTATGGTCAAATGGAGCTTCTTCAGTGACAGTATCAAACATACCAGTGGCGTTAGATCCTCCTGCTCCTCTAGCTGCACAAAGTCCTGTATGTACACCAGGTACAACAATTTCGGTAGATCCAGCTCCTGCAGGATACGAATACTACTGGCAAGGAACAACTATGGGTGGTACATCTACAGCTGAAGACGCTGCAACACCATACGATGTAACAAGCACTGGTACTTATTATGTTGCTGCTTACGAAACTGCAACACAATGTTGGTCCAATACTGTTGGTGTTACTGTTACAGTGCAAACTGAAATCCCAGATGCTCCTACGACTACAACAACAGTTTATGATATTTGTTCTGGATTGTCAAATTTTGACATAGAGGCAACAGGTGGAAGTTCTTCTACAATCTTGAATCAAACTACTTCGTTTGGAACTGATATAGAAAGTCCTGGTCCGCTTACAACCATTCCTTTAGTTGTACCTGCGCTCCCCGCTGGTGCTACTTTGGTTTCTGCACAATTGTTAATGACAAACGTAAATTCAATTAATGGCTCTTGGAGAAGTGAAATTCGTGTAGGTCTATCGGGAATGTACACTTTAGCTAATACACAAATTTCTGCGTTAACTTCTGCTGGACTTATTACACCTGATCCAACAATAAATTTAGCTGGTTTTCCAACTACGGGTGGAACACTTAACCTTTTATTGTCAGAGTCATTTGATGATGATGGAGCAGGTACGATTGATGCAACTTTCGGTGAAGTGACTTTAATTCTAAATTATTCAACTCCATCAGATTTAGCTTGGTATGATGCCGCGACAGCAGGAACGCAGGTGGGAACTGGAAATCCTTTCAATGCTATAGGAAATTCGGTTATGGCTGATCCTTCTTCATTAGGAACATATGAATTTTATGCTGCCTCTGTGGACGGTGCATGTGAAAGTGCTACAAGAACATTGGTTACTGTAAATGTAATTGACGTAAACGCTGATTTAATTCCAATGGATGAAACGTGTGTTGGTTACGCCGATGGTTCATTTGCACTTGGAACAATAGAATGTGGTACAGAACCATTCCAATATTCCATTGATGGTGGCGCTTTTGGTGCAATACCAACAGATTTAACTCCTGGAACGTACTCTGTCGTTATCCAAGATGCAACAATGTTGGAAAGTAACCCAATTATGGTGACTATTGGTACTACAGACACAAGTATTCCAGTTGCACCTACAGCAATTCCAAGTACCTATGATGCTTGTGCAGGAGATCTTTCTGTCCCTATTGAAGCTACTGTGACAGGTGGTTCAGTTGAATCGACATACACTTTGAACATGATTGATTCTTGGGGTGACGGTTGGAACGGCGCTTCGGTTGATATTCTTTTAAATGGAATAGTTGTAGCGACTGGAACTCTTCCTAACGGAGCTGCGGGTTCATTAAACTTTAACGTGTTCGATGGTGATGTACTTACAACAGAATGGAATTCAGGAACTTTTGATGGGGAATGCTCATTCAACATTGTAGATAACAACGCAGTTACAATTGGTTCTGGTACTTCAACGACAATGATTACTTATAATGTTCCTTTGGCTACGTATACCATCAATTGGTACGACGCTGCCGCTGCTGGAACATTTGAAGGTACAGGTTCTCCTTTTGAAACTGTTGGCACAAACACGATGCCGACAACTACACAGGGAGTGTATGAATTTTATGCAGAAACTGCTTTAGGAAGCTGTGTAAGTAATTCACGTACCTTAGTTACTGTTAATATTGTTGATGTCAATGTGACACTTACACCAATTGACGAAACATGTGTTGGTTACGCCGATGGTTCATTTGCACTTGGAACAGTAGAGTGTGGTACTGCACCTTTCTTATATTCGATTGATGGAGGTGCTTTTGGAGCAATTCCAACAGATTTGGCTCCAGGTACGTATTCTGTGGTTATCCAAGATGCAGCTATGCTAGAAAGTAACCCTATTATGGTTACTATTGGTACTACTTCAACGGTAATTCCCGATGCTCCAGTTGCGGTTCAGTCCGTTTATAACTACTGTGTTACTTCAGATCCAATGGAAATTGAAGTAGGGGCTCCAGCATCAGGATGTCCAATTGAAATTAACGTATTCTCTGGAGGTTTTGGTGATGAAGTAACCTGGACTGTTACCGATAATGGTGGTGCTACAGTATTAAGTGGTGGTCCCTATCCATTTGGTTATGACGATTTACAAAATATTCCATTAGCGAATAACGGACCGTATAACTTGTCAATTTCAACAATAGGTGCTTTCAATGATAACACTCCGAATTACTCTGTAACTGTAGATGGCACTGTTGTATTCAGTGGTGTTGCGCCAGGAGGTCAAGTGACTGTTATAGGACCATTTACTTGTCCACCGGTTAATGCGGTTCCAGAATGGTATTCTGCTGTATCTGGTGGTGATTTCTTAGGAGATCAAGCTGTTCTCAACGCGTTAGGTACTACAGTTATTCCTGTAGGTGCGCAAGGTACGTATGAGTTCTACGCTTACAACAATTTAAATGGTTGCTACAGTGTTAATGCCGAGTTGGTAACAGTTAACTTGAGTTCAGTTTTAGTTGATCTAGTTGCTATTAATGAATCTTGTATCGGTTATGCTGATGGTTCATTCTCTGCTGGTACTATTGAATGTGGAAATCCACCATTCATGTATTCAGTTGATGGCGGAGCTTTCGGTTCTATCCCAACTAACTTGATCCCAGGATCATACGAAGTGGTTGTTCAAGATGTGAACTTGGATCAAAGTGCACCAGTTACTGTTGTAATTGGAACTACTGATACATATATTCCAGCTGCTCCAACTGCGAATCCTGACTTCTATAACATTTGTTCAGGTGACTTAACTCAACCTATTGAGGCGGAAGCTGACGGATCAGCAACGGTAAACTACTCATTTGGAACTAATATAGAAAGTTATGGTCCTCTTTTAACTATACCTTTAAATGTACCAGCACTTCCTGCTGGAGCTACTGTAACTTCTGCTGAATTATTGTTGACAAACGTTAATTCTATAAATGGTTCTTGGAGAAGTGAAATTCGAGTAGGTTTATCTGGTATATACACTTTAGGTGATACTCAAATTTCTCCGTTAACCTCTGGAGGATTAATTACGCCCGACCCTACGATTGCATTAGCTGGATTCCCTATAACTGGTGGAACACTTAATCTATTGTTATCAGAAACATTCGATGATGGTGGTGCAGGTACTCTTGATGCAACTTTCGGCGAAGTAGTTTTATCTATTTCATATACATTGCCAGCTACAACAATTAACTGGTACGATGCATCAACAGCTGGTACTAACATAGGAAGTGGTTCTCCATTTGAATCGGTTGGAACTTCAGTTTTAGCTTCACCAGCAACGGTTGGAGTTTATGAATTCTATGCTGAATCAATGGCTGGAAACTGTATTAGTACTTCACGTACGTTGGTTACTGTTAATGTGAATAACGTAAATGTTGAGTTAGATGTTGAAGATGCAACGTGTAACAACGGAAACGATGGTTTGTTTACTATTGGTAATGTTTATTGTGGTTTTCCTCCATTCCAATATTCAATTGATGGTGGTGCGTTTTCTCCAAATTCATCAGGTTTAACTGCTGGAACACATACTGTGATTGTTAGAGATATCAACATGGACGAAAGTGCTGAGTATACAATTACGGTTGGAAGCGCTCCAGAACCAAGTAACGTAGTAGTGGTTTCATACAATAACGAAGAGGCTACTATTGAATGGATAGCTAACGGTTCAGAAACTGAATGGAACATTGAATGGGGAACACCTGGATTTACACCAGGTACTGGTACTGAAGTTGGTTCAGGAACAGCTAATTCAATTCCTTTCATTATTACAGGATTGGATGGAGATACAGAATATGACATCTATGTGTCCGCTAATTGTGGTGTAGGTACAACTACAGGTGATTGGAGTGGAACAAATGTGTTAACTGATTGTGATCCTATTCCTGCTTTGGCATGGTGTGAAAGTTTTGAAGATAATTCAGAAACAATTCATTGCTGGACTCGTATTGACAACAATGGTGATGGAAACATAACCAATGGCTGGGAATACTCTCAGTGGACGTACTGGAGTAATGCAGATGCTGGTCAAATTATAGCCAATACGGGTGAGTATGCAGCAACTAACTTTAACCAATTTACTCCTGCGGCAGATGATTGGTTGATTACTCCACGTTTGACTTTGACAAACAATGAAGTGTTGACTTTTCACTATTTGACTCTTCAAGGATCTACAAACTTCACTGTTCTTTTGTCAACAACAGGGAAAAGCCCTGCCGACTTTACAGAAGAGTTGATGGCAGATGCAGTTTACGGAAACACAACGTATCAGGACACATCAATTGATTTGAGTGCTTTTGGTGGTGATGTTTATATTGCGTTTGTTCGTACTGGTGCAACCACTACATTCTCAGGATTATTTATAGATGACGTTTGTATAGACATCTGTACTCCAAACCCTGGAATTGACGGATCAATTGATATATGTCGTTTGGATGATACAACTGATTTAAATTCAGTAATTACATCCGATTACACGCACGGTACATGGTCATTCCCTGCAAACCCAAGTGTAGTGAATGGATCTACGTTCAACATTTCCACGTTGGCAAGTGGTTCATATGATGTAGAATATATTGTAACTACCGCTTGTACGGCAGATACAACAATTGCTACAATCAATGTATTCGGCCCATCTACTGCTGGTAACGATGGTGTAATTACTGCGTGTATGAACGAACCAATCAACTTGTTGTCTGGTTTAACTGGAACAGTAGACTTAGGTGGTCAATGGTATGATCCAGGGAACAACCCTATTTCTGTTTCTATTACAGCAAGTAACCTTCCTGGAAGCTTCAACTATGATTACATAACATCAAATGGAGTTTGTCCAAGTGACACTTCAAATATTGTATTGACTGTATTGTCAACATGTGATTACTTGGATATTCAGGAGTTAGTATTTGGTGATATGAACGTTTATCCTAACCCAACTGATGGAATGGTATTCGTTTCTAGCACTGGTAATGCTGAAGTATTCAACTATGAATTAACAGATGTGAATGGACGTGTGATTTCAGTGAAAGAAGCTGCGATCAACGGTACTGAAACAGCTGAGATTAGCTTAGAGCAATTCGAACCAGGTATCTACATGATTCGAGTTTATAACGCTAGTGCTGAAAAAACATTCAGAGTTGTAAAACAATAGATTGATTAAACAATCACGAAAGGGAGTTGCAAATTGCAACTCCCTTTTTTTATAGACAGAACTCACGTAGTTAATCCTTTTCCCGTCTCTATAAGGTGAGCGCTTTATTAGTTATTTTATAAAATTGGCTGGTCTATTGTTCAGAACAGTACGAGTAAGGTCAGTACATATACTTTTAGTTCATGCGCGACAAGCGTTTTTAGCAATATCGCACTATTTCGATATTACACATATCCTTAAACACGTCCATGGAGGATAAGAGCCTGTCAGGTTCTCTCAGCTGTTACAGGAGTATATCCCTCTACTTAATTACATAACAAATTATGACGAGTCGTTCTGTAGTTATGTTTTGCGCTTGCTCACAAAGATTAATTCAAAGTATCGCTAGAAGACGATATTCACCAACATAAAATGACGTTAGCATCACTCCACCTCCAATCATAGCTACAAAAAAAGAGGAACCAAACGATTCCTCTCTTTCTACTACTGCAGGGCGAATTTACAACTTGCTTGTCAACTCATTCTTCAAACCATCCCATTCCACAAGATGCATCTTCACTGTTCCTACAGGAATTTTTGCCTTTACCAAGATTGGTATTTTATTCTTATCCGCCGTTACCCAAAAGTTAACGTCCTCTTCGTTTTCAAAATAACGCCCTGTCTGAACAACTGGTACAAATTTGTGGCATTTGAATTTTCCTTTTCGGATTTTGATTTCTTCATCACCAGCGTATTTGATCTTCAAGTTAAAGACTTCATCATCCATGAAACATTTAAATTCGAAGGTTTGTCCTTTTTTCATGTTATTGAAATTCAAGGTACGTGCTTTGTAGAACGATGAAATCATGTCTTGAACACCCATTGGAGTTTTGAAGGATTTCTCACCTGTCTCAACTTTGTTCAAATCTTGTTTAAAGGTGTACTTCTGGTTAACCTTGTACCCGCCTTCATTGACATCTCTCACGAAATACCAAGGCATGATCGATTGTTGATCTATGTAACTCTCATAGGTGTCCTGCACTTTGTAAAATGCATTAAATCCCCCAAGCGTTCTTCCTGTGCCCTTCACATAGTACAATGGTCTATTTGCACCTTTCTTAGAAGTCGATTTCACCTCCATAATGGCTTCTCCCGCATCCATAAAACCATAAGTAACACGGTAGCGCAATTTCTCTCCTATTTTGAAAGCAGTATTATTCACGGAAGGATACTTCACAACGGTTGAACTCGTCATTCCGAAGAATAACCCTACAAAAGCGACTGAATAAATGAATTTTTTCATGGTTTCTCAATTTAATGTACTACCCAAAAGCAAAGGATGTGCCAAATTCCAATGCATGCACACTATTAACAACGAAAGCAATACGTGTTTCGTATACTGTTCTTGATTTCTAATCTACGATATGAATTTCTGTTCTTCTGTTTTTAGCACGTCCAGCTTCTGAAGCGTTGTCAGCAATGGGTTGGGTGTCACCGTAACCTTTCGCTTTGATTAGCTCGGCTGGAACGCCTTTATTCATTAAGTACTTTTTGACACTCTCTGCTCTGTTGAGAGAAAGCATATTGTTCATTGCAGGATCACCGATATTATCCGTATGTCCAGCAATCAATATTTTCTGACGCTTCTTTCGAATGAGAAACTCCGCCAATTGATCCAACGATGCGTAACTCGATGCTTTTATCGTCGATTTTCCCGTTTCAAAATGAAGATTAGAAAGCGTAAACATTTCAGGCATCTCGTACATGACAAACAATTCCATCACACCATATTCAGCATTATCTGGAATAGCCGGAATCTCGACTGAATTGTATTCAAGCTGATCGCCTATAGCATCAATTTTAATGTCGTACACATCCCCAACTGGTAATCTGGTAGTGAACATACCCCGAACGTCGGTAATCCCAGTAACAATGATCTTTGTCTTGCGACCTTGAAAGATAATTTTATCGTAGACAATGGGTTGCTTGTTATAGTCCATCACGCTAACGACCAAAGGGGCAAATTTCGTTGTTTGTGCATTGGAGGAAAAGGTCGAAAATACCAAGGCTAAAAAAAGGAATGTTCTCATAAGAAAAGATTTTATTCTATTCTTATAAGTCGAGAAAGGGGAAAAGTAACGGCGATTTACTTGTTACCATATCAAATTCATCACTTCAACGCAATCGTCTCTAACCTATCGATGTGCAGGAAAGGTGATTTTCGTAAACGCTAGTTCTGAAAACGGCTATGCAACCAAAGCATAGAAAAAATCGTTATCTTAGTGTAATGTTCAGCGGACAGCTTCGAATTGTATCTACTACTGTCGAACCGAAAAGTTTCATCTGCTTGATAAAATATTACCTCCGCTAATGAAGTTGTTTTATAAAATAGCACTTGTTCTGCTTGTCAACTTGTTCTGCCTGAACGTGTACAGCCAGTTTACAGCAGATTTCGTAGCTTCTGATGTAACAGTTTGCGTTGGTGAACCTATCAGTTTTACAGATTTGAGCAGCTCTCCAGGCGGTATTGTTTCTTGGGTTTGGGATTTTGGGGATGGAAATTCTAGCACAGTTCAAAACCCATCTCACACTTATACTTCGGCAGGAACATATACAGTAATCCTTACAGTGAACAATGGTACAACTTCAATTGACGAAGTAAAGCCCAGTTACATTCTAGTGCATCCTTTGCCTCAACCCTCTTTCACCGTTTCAAACCCACCTTGCTCATTACCTGCAAACGTGAGCGTTTCTAATGTAGCTCCATCGAGTGGAGTAAGTTATGCATGGGATTTTGGAAATGGACAGACAAGTACCTCACAAAACCCTTCAGGTATTTCTTATACTTCAGAAGGAACCTTTGATATATGGCTTACGGTTACTAACTCGAGCACTGGATGCGTGGATAGTACCAGTCAACCCGTGAACATCTATAATTACACTACCGCATTTACACCAAGTGAAACAACCGTTTGCGTTGGATCAGCAGTTACATTTACTGAGAATTGTTCTCCTGGAACCGATAGTTATTCATGGAGCTTTGGGAATGGACAAAATTCAACCTCAGCCAATCCAACAATGAGTTACAACACTGCTGGAACGTATACAGTGACATTAACGAGTGAAAACACCTCAAATGGTTGCACTGACGTAGCAACTGAAATCATTACCGTCATTGATGCTCAGGTACCTTCCTTCACCTCCTCACTTACGATTGGTTGCAACCCTTCCACAGTGACATTTACAAATACGAGCCCTTTTAACGGCACATTTTCTTGGGATTTTGGAAATGGAAGTACCTATGCGGGTACAGATCCCCCACCTCAAGATTATTCAATAGTCGACTATAACATAGATCCATACCCTGAGAGCGAATCCTTTGGTGTTTTTATTTCCTCCATCGATGAAAATGGTTGTGTTGCTGATCAATTCTTCCCAAATCTTATAACTGTTTACAATCTGTTTCCTGCGTTTGATGCAGATGTAGTAGAAGGATGCGAAGATTTAGATGTCAATTTTACCGACGATTCATTCTCACCGATTCCAGGATTTCCTATAGATAGTTGGGAATGGAATTTTGGGAATGGGCAAACTTACAGTGGTCAAACCCCTCCTGCACAGACCTATAGTGAAGGAGTTTATGATGTTTCTCTTACAATTACTACAGCAAACGGCTGCTCTGTGACAGTGGACAGTTTAGCAGTGATTCAGGTCGGCGTACCACCAACTGTTCTCTTTACGGTAGATCCAGACACCATTTGTGCAAGACAAACTGCGATTTTTACAAATTTGAGTTCCGTCAGCGTACCTTCAGACCCTAGTGATTTTGAGTATTTCTGGTTTATAGGATCTCAGGGACCTTATCCTGATTTCGAACCAAACACGGTTGCAATTACAGATACCGGCTCACTGGACGTCACCTTAATTGTTTCATTTAGAGGATGTAATGACACGTTAGTGCTCGAAGATGAGATTTATGTCCATGCACCGCTGGTACAATTCAGCACTCCACAAACACTTTGCAATCCTGGAATTCCTGTACAAATCACGATAGCAGACAACTCAATTTTAGGTCAACCTGGTGACAGTGTTGCCGTGCACTGGAACTTAGGAAACGGTACAATAATCAACTACGATGATACAGATGCTTGGCTCAACAATAATCAATCCTTCGATGAAGTATATTCCGACTACGGCAGTTATGAAATAAAACAGATTATTTGGAATTTTGATACGGGCTGCGTGGATTCACTCGCTTCTATGCTGCACATTAACTATTTTGCCCTCGAACTGAATTTCGAAAACGATTCAATTTGCCATGGAGATACAAGTGTATTTCAGTGGACGTATGAATCAATTGCAAATTTCCCAATAATAAATTACCACTATACGGCAGATCTTGATTCGTTGTTGGGCAATTCTAATACAGGACTCATCTCAAATCCTGACGAGTGTTACTTCGCTTCTACTGGTCAACATCAAATAACAGTGGGTGCAACAAATGCCTTAGGCTGTCAAGCGTCAGTAACAGAAACCGTTTACATCGCTCCCTTACCAGAAGCGGCAATTGCGCAACCACAAGTAGCAGGATGTGTACCAACGAATGCTATTTTTCAAGATTCAAGTACGAGTGTCAGTGGCATTCCTATAACTGACTATTATTGGACATTCAATGGGGTTGCGCCCGTAGTTGGAAACGGTCAACCGAGTATTACAACAACGATTACAACGACAGGAACACACACTTCGATACTTCAAATAACGGACTCTTTGGGCTGCATTGCATTTGATACACTGGAAACTGTAATTTTAGAACCCACTGCAAATTTTGATGCACCCTTGGTAATTTGCAACAATAGTACTTTCCAAACAACCAATTTGTCTACAAACTATGTGTCGAGCAGCTGGTATTTAAATGGACAATTGGTTTCTACCGATGACGATGGTAACTTTCTGGTTAGTCATCCTCCCAGCGCTGCTCTTTCGTACACCGACACCATTACCTTAATTGTTACAGATGCCAATGGTTGTACAAGCGAAATTACAATTCCTGTTACCGTTTCCGCACCCAATGCCGACTTCACGTTCAATTTAACTGGCTCAAATGTTGATGAATTTGGAAACTTTACTTGTCCTTCTGTATTTGCCACATTCACCGACAATTCCGACTCCTATGGGGATATCGTTGGTTGGCAATGGGATTTCGGCGATGGAAAATTTTCCAGTTTGCAGAATCCAAGTAATACCTACGTTTTTGCAGGGACTTATACATCAACACTTATCATTACAGATGAATATGGATGCCAGGATACCATGGTACAAGCCGATTACCTCACCATCAATGGACCCTCTGGAACTTTTGATGTCGGTCCAGCGGGAACACTATGCGATCCAAATTACCTCTTTTCTTCCGTGACACTAGCGAATGTAACGCACGTCGAATGGTTTCCTGGGGACGGTGCAAGCTTCTCCTCGTTGACGGGTGATGAATACATTTATCCAGCTGCTGGTACCTACTTTCCATATGTCACCATTACAGATGCTAACAATTGCGAAGTAACGTATTACTTAGACACACTGACCGTTCAATTCGGCAATTTAAACGCTGATTTCTCGGCAAATCCAATTGAACTGAATTGGGGAGAACCTGTGGTGATTAATAATGAATCGACGGGGGGAATTGGTGGAATTGTGAATCACAATTGGACCTTTGGAAACGACAACTTCAATAATCAGTCGGATCAATTTAATTACTTGTTCAACGAAACTGGAGAACTTCAAATTCTTCTCATAACAACCGATGCTTTAGGGTGTATCGATTCCGCTTGGATTTCTGTGATTGTGACGGATAACCTACAATTTCCAAATGTGTTTTCACCCAACGGCGATGGCACCAATGATGTATTCCGCATCAGAGATAATGCGTACGGCGAATACGAAGTAGTTATCCTGAATCGCTGGGGAAATGTGATGAGCAGAAGGTACATTGTTAATGACAATTACCTGTGGGACGGAATAAGTCCCAATGGAGAACTTGCCTCCGAAGGAGTGTATTTTTATGTCGTTAAAGGACTTCTACGCGATGGAACACCCAAAGAGGACCACGGATTCTTTCATTTAGTGGAGGACTGATGATTACTGGTATAAGATAATTCCACCGCGGCGTTCGAACCTAAAATACACGCACTTTACCTGTCAGTAAGGAAAGGAATCTTCCTGAGAATGTACAATGAGCTTTAAAAGTATGTTTTTACTGCAAATTCAAACTGACTGATGAATATCTTCTTAAAGGGAACAATATTGTTTTGTTCATAAAAGATAAGCATCGCCTTTTTATAATCTATCGAATCAACAGTTCTAAAAGAAATGGGGCAATAATTGTTATTCATTAGAAGTGCGTTACTAATAATTCTTGCTGTGCGCTTATTTCCATCTCCAAACGGTTGAATATAAGAAATCAAGACGAGTACAAGCAGTGCTTTGGAAAAAACGTCCTTCTGAGTATTCACAATCTCACACATGTTCTCAAGCGCTTCTTTCAGCTGAAACTCATTGTCCAATGGAACATAATTTGTTCCAGAAATACCCACTCTACGTTTTCTAATATTTCGTTCAACACCAAGCTCCTTCATCAAAATTGAATGAATATCTTCAATGGATGACAACTTCAAAGGTTCAATAAATTCTTTGTTTTGAATAATAAAATCTAACGCGTCTTTGTGATTAAGGAGCATTGTCGCTTCATCCTTTGTTTTACCGTGAGCAGTTTGTTTTTCCTTCAGTAAAAGTTCTGTTTCCAATAAGGAATATGTATTTCCTTCTATTTGAGAGGATTTCCAACTCAAATCAATCGCAAGTCGCTCTAATTCTCTTTCAAATTCCAATTTGCTGATTGATGAGATGTTTTCGGTAAACTGCTTCTGTAAAATTTCCAAATATTCAATTTCACTGGAAGTAAACAGTTCACATGATTGAAAAACGTCTTGAAATAAGGTGTGATTAAATTCACTTTTAATGGTTCTGTCATCAATTTCCTTCTCAAAATAGAGATCAACATCAATTGGATGAATCAACTCATAGCACTTGCTAAGAACATACTTTGTACCTTTCCCCTTTCCTTCAGTGTCAATTAAATTCTCTTCAGCTAAACTTTTTAAGATTCGTTTTGTTGTGGCATAACTCATTTCATTAGAAAAATGAGTGTGTATTTCCATTGAGGAGAACAATGGATGATTCTTTATAAACTCAAGAACAGCTTGACTTTTCATCTGATTTGTAGTTTAACTATTCTACTTCTAGCTCAAATATAAATAAAATAAAGCTCAAAACCTATGCGATTTGAGCTTTATTTTAAGCTTCGATGAGCTCTAAATGGATTTACATCACCACATTCACAATCTTCCCTGGAACAACAATCACCTTTTTCGGTGTGTTTCCTTCCAAGTATTTTTGTGTTTGCTCAAATGCAAGCACTTCCGCTTCGACTTCTTTTGGCGTTAATGCGGTTGGTAATTCAATTTTGAAACGCATTTTTCCGTTGAAGGAAACTGGGTACGCAATGTTGGCTTCTACCAAATGTGCTTCGTTGAATTCAGGGAATTTCGCATAACTCAAAGTTCCTGCTGCGTTGCCCAATTTCACCCATAATTCCTCACATACGTGCGGCGCATACGGTGAAAGCAACACGACCAATTCCTCCAAAATTTGCTTGTTGTTGCATTTTTGGTCGGTGAGTTCGTTGGCACAAATCATAAAGTTGGAAACACCCGTATTGAACGAGAAACGATCTAAATCATCTCCCACTTTTTTGATGGTTTTGTGCAAGGTCTTTAACGCTTCTTTGCTCGGCGCTTCGTTGGACAATTGCGCATTTCCATTCTCGTCTATGTTGAACAAACGCCAAAATTTACGCAAGAAGTTGTGTACGCCGTTAATTCCTTTGGTGTCCCACGGTTTTGCTTGCTCCAACGGTCCCAAGAACATCTCGTACATGCGCAAGGTGTCTGCTCCAAATTTTTCGACTAGCTCGTCTGGTGTTTGGACGTTGTACTTGGATTTGGACATTTTTTCGACTTCGTGACCGCAGATGTATGAGCCGTCTTCTTCTAATATGAATTTTGCATTCTTGAATTCTTCGCGTGAATTCTTAAACGCTTCTATATCCAACTTATCATTATCAACTAAAGAAATATCAACATGGTTTTTCCCATGAACTTTTTTGTCAATAATTACTTTTCCAACAAATCCTTGTTTATTTAATTCTCGTGTTATTTCCAATTCAAGGTCAAATATCTCATCTATTATTAAATCTGACTCTTCAGTGTTTTCTTCAAGAAATCTAGCTTTTTCTTCACTAATAAAGACTGGGGGGATTATAGTGGCATTAATACTATTTTCAGCATTTTTGTCTTCTCCAGTTGTATGTGTTATAGTTAACAAACGATTTATAAAACTACTTCTCCCCAAAATCATCCCTTGATTGATCAACTTCTTGAAAGGTTCATCAAACGGAACATATCCTAAATCGTGTAGGAATTTTGTCCAGAAACGTGCGTATAATAAATGTCCTGTAGCATGTTCAGAACCTCCAATGTACAAATCGACATTTTGCCAGTAGTCCACTTTTTCTTTGGCTACAAACTCATTGTCGTTTTTCGGATCCATGTAGCGCAAGAAATACCACGAACTTCCTGCCCAACCTGGCATGGTATTGTATTCCATTCTGTCACCTTCAAAATGGTTCCACGCAGATTTCTCCGCACGTGCCAAAGGTGGTTCACCATCTTCGGTCGGCAAGTATTTATCGACTTCAGGCAATGTAATCGGCAAATGTTTGTCATCCACCAAATAGGGAGTTTCATCTTTGTAATACACTGGAAATGGTTCTCCCCAATAACGTTGGCGTGAGAACACAGCATCTCTCAATCTGTATTGCGTTTTTCCTTTGCCAATTCCACGCTTTTCAATCTCGTAAATCGCCAACTTAATGGCTTTTGGTGCTGGAAGTCCATTCAGGAAATCAGAATTGGCAATCACCGCATCTTTTTCCGTGTATGCTCCTTCAGAAATGTCCTTTCCTTCAAAAATATTGATGATTTCGATCCCGAAATGCGTTGCAAAATCCCAATCGCGTTGGTCGCCACATGGAACCGCCATAACAGCACCTGTTCCGTAGGAAGCCAAGACATAATCTCCAATCCAAATCTGCACTTTTTCTCCCGTAAATGGGTGAATGGCAAATGCTCCTGTATTCTGTCCTGTAATATTTTTTACATCCGCTTGTCGGTCTCTTTCCGATTTCAACGATGCTTGTTTCTTGTATTCAGCAACTCCTGCTGCAAATTCAGCAGTTGTAATTTCATCTACCAACGGATGTTCTGGCGCTAGCACCATGAATGAAACACCGTAAATGGTATCTGGTCGGGTGGTGAAGACTTCAATTAATCGTCCTCCCCCTTGATCCCCCTCCGAAGGGGGAAACGTTCCGTCCACCTCAAAATTTACCGAGGCGCCGACAGACTTCCCGATCCAGTTGCGTTGTTGGTCTTTGATGGAATCCGTCCAATCGATGGTGTCAAGTCCTGTCAATAAACGTTCAGCATAAGCTTTGATGCGCATGGACCATTGGCGCATTAATTTTTGTTCTACGGGGTGACCGCCACGCTCAGAAACACCGTTTACAACCTCATCGTTGGCCAAAACAGTTCCCAAAGCGGGACACCAGTTTACCCATGAATCGGCGAGAAACGTCAAACGGTACATTTGCAAAATTTCTTCTTTTCGCTTTTCAGAAAATGATTTCCATTCTTCTGCTGAAAAAGTAATATCGCAGTCATGAGTTGCATTTACTTGCGAATTTCCATGCCTCTCAAATTCAGCAACTAACGCATCAATCGATTGCGCTTTGTCCACTGTATTATCGTAGTAGGAATTGTACAATTGCTTGAAAATCCACTGTGTCCATTTGTAATAATCAGGCGAAGACGTTCTGACTTCACGGTCCCAATCAAATGAGAATCCCATGATGTCCAACTGATTTCGATAACCCGCAATTTTATTTCCTTGGTTATCAACTCCACCCTCAATATTGGTTTTTGTTGTAACCGCTGGATGCTGTCCCGTTTGAATCGCATATTGTTCTGCTGGCAATCCGAATGAATCGTATCCCATCGGGTGCAACACGTTGAATCCTTGCAAACGCTTGTAACGTGCATAGATATCTGAGGCGATGTATCCGAGTGGATGTCCAACGTGCAATCCTGCACCAGAAGGGTATGGAAACATGTCCAACACATAGAATTTTGGTTTAGGTGAGTCGTCCTCAGCTCTAAACGTCTTGTTTTCTGCCCAAAACGCTCGCCATTTCTTTTCTATGTCCTGAAAATTGTAATCCATGATCTTCTTTTATCCAATTAAGGCGACAAAGATACCAAAAAAGGCAGAAATTCTTTGATTCCAAAATACCAAGTACAGAACTGATTTTATCAATTTGGGCGAACAAACAAGTTAAAACATTATTTTTACTGTAAGATGTTTAAAAACTCTATCTCCGGTTTCTTGTTTTCCCTGTTGTTTCTGCTGCTTGGGTCGATGTCTTCTTTTGGTCAACTGAGCAAAGAAAAACAGCTGATTCAATCGTATAACGCAGAGAAAAATCCGAACAAGAAATTCAGCCGTTTAATGGCCTTGGGGGAACATTATAAGCAAAACCATCTTCAGCGAGCAGATTCGATTCGTCATATCATCTTAAAAGAGAGCATCAATTTTGAGGATTCAATTCGTTTTAATGCCCTTTTTTACAATGCTGAAGTGGCACAATTATGTGGTGACCAGGACGAATACTTTAAAACCATTCTTGCTTGCCAACCTTTTCTAGGGAAGCTGAATTCGGAAGAAGCCCAGTTTAAACTGTTTAGGCACTTGGGTTATTACCACAGCAGTATGCAAGAATTTGAAACGGCTGATTTTTACTACCGATTAGCCGTGAAAATTGGCAAAAAGGAGAAAAACAATTACCAACTATCGGAGGCTTATTCGCACATCGCTTTAAACTTTATGTCAGCCAACACAAAGGACTCTGCGCTGGCGTACTCTGATAAATCGATCAATTTCGCTCGACGTGGCAAGGACAAGTCCCACCTGTCTCGGGCATTCAATACTCAAGCGCGGGTTTACGACTTTTTTGGACAAATTGAGTTGAGCGTAGCTAAAAATCTCATTAGTCTTCAATTAGCAGAAGAGATTCAAAACAAGTGGTTACTCTCCAAATACTGTCGTGAAATTGGGCAGGAGCAGAAGGTAATTCTTAATCTCGATGATGCCGAATATTATTTTAAACGCTCCTTTAATTACGCCAAACAGATTCATGATCGGAGACAAATGGGTATGGCTTTGTCGAATTTAGCTTCTGTCAACCTCGATAGGAAACAACTCGGAACTGCAATTACCAACAGTAATCAAGCGATTAAACACCTTACTGAGCTCAATGATTTCAACGGTTTAGGCGAAGCCTATAATGTTTTGGGAATGGTTTACCAAAAGCAAGGCAAATACAATGAAGCAGCGAGTAGTTTTAACCAAGCCCTAGTCTACTACGAAGCAACAAGCAACAAGGAGAAAATTGCCGGTGTCTACCACAATGTTGGAACCGTTTTTAAGGAACAAAAAAAGTATTCGAATGCCTTGAATTATTTGAATCGCTCCATTGAGATTAGAACGCAGTACGGTTCAAAAAATCAGATTTACCACACCTATAGAACGATTGCCGATTTGTACAAGGAGATCAATAATTCTCAGAAATCGTTGGAGTACATGGAGTTGTATTTGAATTATTTGGACAGCAACACCACTGTTCAGGCCGCGACCAAAATTGCCGAATTGAGTGAATCTTATCGTTCTGAACAAAGAGAGCGACTAATTAACGCCCAAGCTGACTCATTGAGAAGACAGCAACAAGAGCGGATGTTGACTTCTACGAAACTGGAAAATAGTCAACTGAGAAACAATTTTCAGATGTACATCATCATTGCGTTCGTGATCATCATTGTACTTGCGGGAGTTATTATTTTCTACCGTTGGAATCACACTAAGATTACCCAGCAGCAGCGAGAGGCTGAAATGTCGCAAACCCTGTTGAGGACGCAAATGAATCCACACTTTGTCTTCAATGCGATGTCGGTAATTCAGAGTTACATTTTCGAGAACGATACTGTCAATTCCTCCAAATTTTTGGTCAACTTTTCGCGTTTGATGCGTTTAATTCTGGAGAATTCACCCAAAGAGTTCATTCCAATTACTACAGAAGTTGAAATTCTCCAAAAGTATTTAGAAATGCAAAAATTGCGTTTTCAGGACCGTTTTCACTTTGAAATTCACACCGACGAGATTTTATTTGATGAATCGGCGATTATTCCCCCTATGATTACACAACCTTTTATTGAAAATGCCATTGAGCACGGACAACTTCATACAATTGAAGGAGGATTTATTCGCGTTTCGTTTACTAAAGAAAATAACATGCTTTGTATCAGTATTGAGGACAACGGTATTGGAAGAAAGAACGCACGTTCCAATAAAAAGGGGTCTGCACATAAAAGCATGGCAATGGATATTACGAGTGAACGGATTAAAAATCTGAACAAAAAGAACAAAACGGATGGTAAATTGTTAGTTGAAGATTATAATAAAGCATTGGAAACTGGTACAAAAGTATTAATTTCGTTACCTTACACTATAGATCACAAACAACTAAGTTAATCATATGAAGAAAGTCCTAATCATTGACGATGAGAATAGAACGCGAGAGCTAATTGCTCGTATGATTGATTCTTTTGGGTTTGATGTACAAACGATTCCAGAAGGTGAAAACGTACAATCTGGAATTGAGGCGATTGAAAAGCATCAGCCGGACATTGTTTTTATTGACATTCAGATGCCGGATGGAACAGGATTCGATGTGATCCGATCTATAGAAAACAAGACCTTCGAAGTGATTTTTATTACTGCGCATGAGGAGTTTGCCATCAAAGCGATTAAGTTTAGTGCGTTGGATTATTTACTAAAACCAGTTGATACTACTGAGTTGAAAGCGGCCTTAGAAAAAGCGATTGAAGCAGTAGACGATAAAAAAGAACCAAGTCAGTTCGAGGCACTGCAGAGTAATATTCAACCCACAGAAAAAAGACGTTTAGTTCTAAAAACGCAAGAAAGTGTACATGTGGTAGAGTTAGACCAAATAATTCGTTGTGAAGCAGATAGAAATTATACATCGTTCTTTTTGAAGGACAATAAGAAAATTCTTGTTTCCAAAACCTTAAAAGAGTATGAAACATTGTTGTCTGCACATAACTTCTTGCGCGTGCAACAATCCCACCTCATCAATATAGATTATGTTGACCGTTACGACAAAAAGAATGGTGGTGCTGTAGTTATGAAAGATGGCTCTGAAGTTCCCTTATCTCCAGCGAAAAGAGACCTTTTCTTTAAGCGTTTAGAGAATATATAAATTCAAAAATAAGCCAAATCACCTTAATATTCATCCGTACTTGGAGAATATTCATTTGGCTACTTTCAGTCGAAATTAAGTTTGTATACTTGGTATAAGAAATAAGGAGAAATGTCAGGAAATTTTCTTTAAGTTTCGCTTTGAAATACGATGAAGGTTTTACACTGCTTGGAGAGGCAGTTTCATTTTCTAGTTTGATTAAAGAGTATAACAGTTCTTAATCCTTCATTTTTTCAAGGCTGCTTCGGCAAGCTTGAAGAAAATTCCTGATTTTTTTTTGTTTCTAGTTTAAAAGTTTAGTTTCTCGAAAGAGAATGTTTGTTGTTAATACTACTAAAAAATTAACTTACTACTAAAAAAGGCTTGAATTATATGTTCAAGCCTTTTTTAATTTCATAAAGTACTGGTCTACTTGGCGCCGCATCATTTTCAAAAGGAGCTACCTGTAAATTCAACATAAACGTTCCATCCTCAATCGCATCATCTACAAAAATGAGTTCCGTAATCGTCCTTAAGAAATTTGGATTTGAAGGAACCTCCCAAAAGGCATGGTGAAACGCCAGACTTCCACCATCACTTTCACGATCAACAGAAGGAAGATCTACTAGCAAGTGTTGAATTCCTGCATCCGTTATAATCTTTGCGCAATTAACATCAAAGTACGGTGGATTTGAATTCGAGTAGTTCATCGATTTCTTGCTTTCCATATTTGGTTGTGTTCTGACAACAAGTGCCTCAAATCCTTCCAAATTTCCTAACGCTACAAACTGATTCGCAGTGATAACTGCATCAACACCACCTTCACTATTTCTTATTTTCTCGGGTTCTATGGTCACCAGTTTCGCTTTAAACCAATATTCCTTGAGCGTTGCATTCACTGAGTGCACTTCTTGTGTAATATGTCCCAAACACTCGGTATGCGTTCCATGTCCGTGCGGATTAAAGAAAATATTTCTAAAGTTCACACTTCCACCCTCTTCTACCGAACCTGTGTAATGTTCAGTTCTCACCGGTTCAAAAACAGGAGCATCAACATACCAAGCTCTTGGGTTCTTTGGCGTGTTTGACAGTGGAATGGAAAGATCCAACGGAAATTGTGTGTCAATGTATTCGTTCGAATTAACATATAGCTTCATAGTCAACTAAATTAGCAATATCCAGTAGAAATACTATTTTTTGTTAAAAAAATAAAATATTAATTACCATGGTAAATATTTGGTTATATTTGCTGAAACATTAAGAAAACACATATGAAAACAATTGGAATTTTATTATTTGCATCCCTAGCAGTGGTTGCTACATCATGTTCTAGTACGTCTGAAGAGGCTGCTATTGAACCAATTACGTATACATTAGATAAAGAGGCTTCATCCTTGGAATGGGCTGGAAGTATGAGTCCAGAATACGGTCACACAGGTGTCGTAGAGATTACTGAAGGTACTCTTGTTATGGAAGGAGAAGAGTTAAAATCAGGATCTTTTACTGTTGATATGAACACGCTCAGAAGCACTGATTTGGAAGAGCCAAAAGCAGGTATTTTAGCAAAACATTTAAAAGGACTTGAACCAGATGAAGATCATCCAGCTGATTTGTTCTTCAATACACCTAAGTACCCAACAGTTGATGTAACTTTAGGAGAGTATAAAGATGGTAAGCTTACCTTGACACTTTCTATCATTGGGAAGGAATTGACACAAGAAGTTCCAGTTGAGTTAACATCTGATGAAAACGGAGCATGGATTAAAGGTGATTTTTCTTTGGATTTAACATCACTTGAGATTCCAGGTCTTCAACCAAATCCAGAAGATGGTTCTCAAATCAATCCAGTAATAGATTTTAAATTGAAGGCTGCTTTAAAAAAGTAATTCCTTAATAGTTTAGTTTGAAGGGCGACAATTGTCGCCCTTTTTTATTTCCTTTGAAGTATGATTGACAAAAACATTGAGGCGCTAATTTTTGACTTTGGAGGAGTCCTCATCGACTTAGATTATAGTGCTACTATTGATGCTTTTAAGAACTTAGGTATTTCCGATTTTGATACGATGTACACCCAAGCACAGCAGTCGCATTTGTTTGACGATATTGAAACCGGAAAAATTTCTTCTCAGCGCTTTATCAATGGTTTGTTGGACTATCTACCGCATACTGTGACGCCAAATCAAGTCGTTACAGCATGGAACGCCATGCTACTGCACATTAATCCAGAGAAAGCAAATCAACTTACTGAACTTCGGAAAAAGTATCCTGTCTATTTACTGAGCAATACAAATGAAATTCACATCAGTGTAGCTTATCGGAGATGGGAAAAGACAATGGGACAACCCATTCACCATTATTTTAATAAGATTTATCTATCGCATGAAGTTGGAATGCGAAAACCCAACAAAGAAATTTTTGAACTCGTTTGTACGGAAAATAAATTAGATCCAGCGCGTACACTTTTTATTGATGACACGGAGCAACATATTCGTGGGGCTGAAGCAATTGGATTACAAACATATCATCATGCATCCAATGCATCGCTTCAGGCGCTTTTCTCCTGACAAAGCTCAATTAGCATTCCAGCAGTTGACTTAGGATGTAAAAATGCGATACGTTTGTTATCGGCGCCATCCTTGGGAGTTTCGTGAATCAAAACAAATCCTTCTTTTATTAATCGCTGGATTTCCTCCTCAATGTTATCTACCTCAAAAGCGATGTGATGGAATCCTTGTTTTCCCTTTTCTAAGAACTTCGCGATTGGGGAATTAGGATCAGTTGCTTCCAGTAATTCAATCTTAGCGTCACCCACCATTAGAAAGGCCGTTTTAACGCTCTCTGAGGCCACAAGTTCTTGCTTGTAGCACTTTACTTGAAACAGGGTTTCGTACATCTTTAATGATTCCGAAATGCTGTCAACAGCAATACCGATATGTTCAATCTTCTTTATCATGCATAAAAAAACCCTGTCCACCATGGGTAAACAGGGTTTAAAATATAATGTTCTTTCTAATTTTTAATAAACTTCTCGTTCACGTTGTCAAAGTTGATGTAGTAAACTCCACGCAAAAGATTTGTACAGTTCACTGATGAACCAACACCTTTCTTCACAATATTTCCGTAAGCGTCGTAGATTTCATAACGTGTCTCAACTGGTGTTTCTCCTGTCACAAAACGAATTTCGTTTTTCACCTTTGCTGGCGTTTTAGCGACAGGTGCTGTCTTAGACATAAATTTAACTTCTTTCGATGGTCTTTTTGTTCCTGAATGATCTACTTGAACTACACGCACCATGTTTTCTCCAGAATGTGGTGTTACCAAAAACTCGTATGAATTCTCACTTCCACCACCTTTTCCTTGAACTTCACCAATTACAACCCATTTGTTCCAACGGTACTGCTCAATAACAAAAGGAAGTTTACCTTCTTCGTTTTTAGTTTTCCAAACAAATTTTCCTTCATCAGAAATATTCATACTAGAAATTACAAACGTTGATCTTGGCAATAAAACTTCAGGATTCAAAATTTTTGGTTTACACCCATCATTGTGCTCAATCACAATAAAAACAGGTTCACCGATTTCAATATTGAACATTGAGAAATCAATCTCAAACGCTCCCATGCTCGTTCCGCCAGGCATGATATCACCATTAACAGTTACCTTGGTTGCGCAGTAACCAAAGCCTTCATCATCCATTGGATTTTGAACGTAAATATTTTTACCTTGGTAAGTACCTTCTACAGAAAGTGCCGCAAAAGATGCTGAGCTTACAAAGGCAAATAAAACGAATAATATTAAATTTCTCATCTAATCTAAAGTGTCAGTAGTGCAAGTAAAAGGCAGTAATGTAACATTTGTACCTACTATCTTTCTTTTATCAACTCACAAATATAATAGCTTTTAATTATCTTTCTATGAATATTTAAAGATAAATTTTATAAAATTCACATTATAATTTTATACCCTAAGAAATCTGTTGTGTGTTTTTTCGTGTGTAAGCCATAAAATCTAAAAACAATAAATCAATAATTTATCATTTGTTATTCCATATAATTTATTATCCTTGTATACACTACAAACTAGTATTTTATGAAAAAAGTCATCTTTATTTTACTGCTATTAATCATTACGGTTGGTTGTTCAGAAGAAAAAAGACAAGAATTTGAATTCAGTGGTGGTTCAATCACAATGGCACTGGATTATGAGCCAACAACCTATATTCCGCGAAACGTACTTGATTATTATTCAGCAAAAGTACTGGATCAAATTGCAGAAGGATTGGTTGGTTTTGAGCCAAAGACACTTAAAATTGAACCACGTCTCGTAACTGGATGGACGAAAAGTGACGATGGTACGAAATATACATTTACGTTGCGAGATGATGTCTACTTCCACCCGCACGAAGTCTTTACGAATAAAGAAGATCGAAAGTTAACAACAGAAGATGTTGTTAAAACATTTGAAATGGCATGTACGAAAAAGGATGATGGAATTGCTCCTCCCTCTTACTCTGCAGTTTTTAAATCCATCTTAAGAGGTGCCGATGAATTTTTTGAAGGTAAAGCGAAAAGCATCAGTGGTATCAAAGTAAAAGGACAAGAAATAACATTAGAACTAACGCAAGAGGACCACAATTTTCTAAATAAACTAACCAACGTTACGACATATATTATGTCGAAAAAAATTATTGAAAGTGGCTCGGAAACAGATATAATAGGTACAGGTCCTTTTATGTACTCTGAATATAAAAAAGGTGAACAGCCCCAGCTCATCCTGACTAAAAATAGCGATTACTATTTAGTGGATGACGCAGGGAATGCACTGCCCTATTTGGATAGTTTGGTTTTTGTTTTTCAAAGTAGAAAACTGGAGCAATTAGATATGTTCGAAAACAATCAATTGGATCTCATTATAGAATTACCAACAAGCCGAATAACACAAATGCTGGAAAGTAAAATAGAAGATTTTAATTCCAAACCTCCTAAACTTATTCTTTCAAATAACCCATTGCTTATTTCGCACTTCTATTTCTTTAATATGCAGGATGAGCGTTTTCAAAATCCGCTGGTTAGAAAAGCATTTAATTATGCAATTGACAGAGAGGCAATTGGACGTGATATAATTAGAGGGCAGTATTATGAATTAGGCGTATACGGGATCATTCCCCCCATTCCAAAAGCACTTAGAGGGTACGACTTCAAGAGCATCAAGGAATATGGTTACTCGTATGATCCAGAAAAAGCGAAGAAACTTCTTGCTCAGGCTGGGTATCCCAATGGTGAAGGATTTGGATCGGTGGAATTGCGCTACAACATAAGTGATACCCACTCCGCGGTAGCAGATGAATTTGCCAAGCAGATCTTTAAAGTTCTGGGGATCAACGTGAATATTGATGGTTCGAGCTTCGAACAGCTTTCGTTGGATCAAGCAAATGGAAACGGCGATATTTTTAGAAGCGGTTGGTCAGCAGATTACCCTAGTCCTGAAACTTTTCTAATTAATTTTTATGGCAAGTTGATTCCAGAAAACGCAAACGACGCATCTCAAATGAATCAGTCTCGTTACAAAAATCACTTGTTTGATGAATTCTACGAGCAAGCGAAGAACGCTACGAAAATTTCTGATCAAATGAAGTTGTTCTCTCAAGCTGAAGTCGAACTGATGAAAAACCCACCAATTATTCCACTTTGGTATGTTGGGGATATTGCGATAACTCAATCTTATGTCCGCAATTTCCACTTTAATGCTTTAAATTACTTCGATTTTAAACGTGTCTACATCAAACCGTGGACTGCAGAAGAATATCAAAAAGCACATACTACCAAAAACTAAGGAGAAATGAGATTTTCTTTGTTGCTCGTATTGCTCGGGCTGAACTGCTTCTATGGCTTTGCGCAACCTACACAAACAGTCCGTGGAAAAGTAGTTGATTCAGAAACACAGTTTCCTCTTTCTGGGGTTCGAATTGAAATTTTCACCTCGGACACTGTTGCAAAGTTCAGAGCAATTACAGATCTTGATGGTGAGTTCAGCATTGATAATGTTCCAGTAGGTAAACATTCGCTGGTGGCTAAATACATGACGTACGATAACAAGACCATTACTGTCGATGTGACTTCTGGTAAACAATCCATCGTTAATCTACCAATGAATGAAAGTTATCAGGAACAAGAAGAAGTAACGGTCACTGCAAGAAAAAAGGGGACAGTTATCAATGAAATGGCTTTGCTGTCAGCACAACAGTTTTCGGTGGAAGAAACAGATCGTTATCCGGGTTCTCGCTCAGACCCTGCTCGAATGGCTTCCAATTTTGCGGGAGTTGGAGGAGCAGATGATTCTCGAAATGATATTGTGATTCGTGGGAATTCACCACTAGGAGTCGTTTGGCGCGTTGAAGGTATCGATATTCCAAATCCTTCTCACTTTGCAATTTCTGGCAGTACAGGTGGACCTGTTGCAATTCTGAATAATAAAATATTGGCGAACTCTGACTTCTTCATGAGTGCTTTTCCAGCCGAATACGGTAACTCGACTTCCGGCGTTTTTGATTTAAAATTGCGAAATGGTAACAATGAAAAACACGAACTTACAGGACAATTTGGTTTTCTAGGAACAGAATTAATGGCAGAAGGTCCTCTAAGTAAATCGGGGAAATCGAATTACTTGGTCATGGGTCGCTATTCTACCTTGAGCATGTTCCAGGCACTGGGAATTCAAATCGGAACAGACGCAGTGCCTATTTATGGTGATGGTGCTTTCAAATTTAACTGGCAACTGAAAAATGGAGGAAACCTCTCGCTCTTTGGAATTGGAGGTGCAAGCAAAATTTCTATTATCATTTCTGATCAGACTGAATTTACTGATGAAGTGTATGGCGAAGGCGACAGGGATCAATACTTCAATACTTCGATGTATGTTGGAGGTCTTTCTTACAAGAAACCGATCAATGAAAAAACGTACATTGCTTCAAGTGTCGCTTTTTCGCAAGAAACACAAAGCTCACACCACGATTTTCTCATTCGTTCCGTCGATGATGAAAACAACATTTCCGTAGATGCGATGTATCCCTTGTTGGATTACAGATTTACCATTTCAAAAGCTTCAGCCTACTTCAGTTTAAAGCATAAATTCAATATTCGACACCTTATTCAAGCAGGGATCAATGTCGATTATTACCTTTTTGACATGGTTGATTCGGTGCTTGCTCCAGGACACGATGCAAACAATCATAGCAATTTTGATCTGCGTTGGGATTATACCGGTGGTGCGGCGCTAATTCAACCTTTTGTTCAATGGAAGTGGCGCATGACAGAAAACATGAATTTCACCGCAGGTATTCACAGCCAATATTACAGTTTGAGCAATAGTTTCAGTTACTTGGAGCCTAGACTTGGGTGGAAACTCAACATGAAAAAAGGGCAAGCGATTAGTTTAGGGGGCGGTATGCACAGTCAAACCCAGCCGCAATACACGTATTTGTACCACCAAAATGATCCTGTAACTGGAGAGCGTGTTTACCACAACATGGACATGGATTTCTCACGCAGTATTCATTCAGCACTGGGATACGAAAAAGCATTTAACAAAGGATTTAATGTAAAAACAGAGGCATACTACCAGTACTTGTACAATGTTCCTGTTACCATTGCTCCTTCGTCGTTCTCATTGATCAATATGGGAAGTGGGTTTCAACGCTTTTTTCCTGAACCACTTGAAAACACTGGGACTGGTTACAACTACGGAATTGAGTTGACAGTCCAAAAGTTCTTCGACAAGTCATTTTTCTTTATGTTTTCAGGAACTGTTTATGATTCCAAGTACGAAGGAAGTGACGGCGTGTTAAGAAATACATCTTACAATGGACTTTACATCGTGAATGTGCTTGGTGGGAAAGAGTTTAAGCTTGGTGTGAAGCAATCGATATCGATAGGGATGAAAGTTACTGCAGCAGGTGGAAAACGATATGGTTATGTCGATGTCGCACAATCTCAAGCGTTGAATGAGCTGATTTTCTTAGATGATGGATTTAACTCACGCCAATTTTACGATTATTTCAGGACAGATTTAAAAATCAACTGGAAGTACAATGCGAAAAGAACAACGCATGAAATCGGTCTTGATCTAGTGAATGTTTTTAATTCGAAGAACTTGCTGAGTTTAGCATATGCTCCAAACATCGGGGATCCTTCTGCTGAGCCAATTGCGTATAGAAATCAACTCGGGTTTTTACCCATTTTCTATTACAAAATTGATTTGCGCTTAGACCGTAAAAACAAGGAGTAGTCTTACCAAACAGGACAAGAATCACAGGCATTTTTCCCACGTAAGTAGAAAAAGAATCCTAATACCGTATTGAACTCAAAGTAGCCATAGGCATGTCGCGTAAATGCAGTAGGATCGTTTGGTCTGTTTTTAGCTTTTAGCACGTGCTGTAATCCCCCATTTAAGTTCGATTGAAGGAACACATGTTTAAAGAATTCGAAACGCACGCCTGTATGCAATGAAAGTCCGTATCCAGACATGGAAATCGTACGTACATCTTTCTGACCTGCAAATGTGAAATCGTTGAATGTAAGTAAACCTCCTCCGGAAACTCCAACGTTCGATGAAATTCCGAACCAGTCCTTTTTACCCAATCTCACCCATTGATCAGTACGAGTTAGTTCAACCCGCAAGTAATTCAATCCGTCTGAATTCTCATAATGAAAGGTTTCACGATCTGTTGTGAAATCAGCTCCACTGTACGTACCTGATAAATTCGTCACCTCATCTACGCCGGGATCAATTGTCCCACTCAGTTTTACCTGATTACCGTCTTTGAAAATATATTTCATGTGATCATAGCCGATAGAAATCGCCCAGTGATTTTTAAAATAATATCCAACGCGCGCGTTGAACTGAGGAATTGTAATCTTTGTGATGTTGAAGTACGAATCGAAAGTAAACTTTTCTGGATTATCGCTTGCTTGTGCTCCCTGTAATGTGAAATCATACCCTGACCCAACAAAGCGCATGTTACTTTTTGTATAACCTGTTCTATTATATCCCCAAAAGCCAAAAACGGTTCCCTTGGCGTAGGTTACCTTCTTCTTTGACTGTGCTTCCGTGAAAAAAGGAAGCAGTAGCAATGCAAATAATAGTATACTTTTCATGTTCAAAATTCAAATTACCCGCAAATTATGCGCGTTCTCCTCTATTTATCATTTTTTCTCATCTTCAAATAGGCCACTTCTTGTTCTGTTAAATGGCGATACATCCCACGAGGTAAATCTTTCTTATTCAATCCAGCAAAGGTGACTCTATCCAACTTAACGACTTTATAACCTAACGCTTCAAATGTTCTTCTAACAATTCTATTTTTTCCAGAGTGAAGTTCAACCCCTACCTCCTTGGCATCTGTTTCATTCACAAACTCTGCCTTGTCAAAAATAATCTTTCCATCTTCCAAATCGATTCCGGTTGTCATTTTTTTCAAGTCCTCGATGCTCACCTTTTTGTTCAACTCAACGTGGTAAATCTTTCCCGCTTTGTGCAATGGATGCGTAAGCTTTTTGGCTAAATCACCATCGTTGGTAAACAAGAGCAATCCAGTCGTCTCTTTGTCGAGTCTTCCAACAGGATAAACGCGTTCTTTGCATGCCTTCTTTACGAGTGACATTACCGTTTTTCTACCCATCGGATCATCCATCGTTGTGATAAATCCCTTTGGCTTGTTCAGCAACACATAACGCTTTGTTTCTGCCTTAATCGATCCACCGTCATATTTTACAACATCTCCAGGTTTCACCTTATATCCCATTTCAAGAATGATCTCACCATTCACCGAAACAACTCCCGTTGAAATTAAAACATCTGCCTCACGACGAGAACAAATTCCAGCGTTGGACAAATATTTGTTTAATCGAATTGCGTCATCGTTAAAACTTGGTAAGGGATCTCCCTTCTTCATTTTCGATTTGTAATCGATGTATTTTCCTTTGGATTTCTCTTCCTTGGATGGTGCTGATTTGGCTACTTTAGTCGTCTCCTTCGTTGCAGAGCTTCTACCCTTTAACGGTTTGCTTTTAGAATCGTTACGTCGATTCGTTGGTTTTCTTGTGTTCATCACGAGCATATTAATTTCGGCAAAGGTACAACAATCAACTTGAAAAGTAACACATCAATGCGCTATGCCTATGCCAAGGGGTAAAATGCGTCTTCAATGTGCTCCAAATGCATTTCTTTATTGTTTAAAATAATCGAAATGACATCGAAGCGCACCTCTTCTTCAATATCTCTCGTTTCGATGAAGTGATTGGTCACTTTGATGATTTGACGTTGCTTGGACCGTGTAATAGATAAATGTGGAGCTCCTAATGCTGTTGAATTTCGCGTTTTAACTTCTGTAACAACTAAAAGACCGTTGTTCTTGGTCACAATATCAATCTCCGACTGTTTGAATTTGAAGTTTGTCTCTACAAGTTGGTGACCCTTTGTCAGCAGGTGATTGAGTGCTATCACTTCACCTCTTTTGCCTAGTTCGATGTGATTCATATAGTTAAGTTTCTATTGAAGTTAAGAAAATATTTCTTTTGTTGCAACAGAAAGTGGATGATGTCACCCCGTCGGGGTTTCGTTCGGTGTGAGTTATCTGGGGGTTAGATTACTGACACCCCCTACAGGGTTAGTAATCTAGTGTTGAGCTTAAGTCGTATAATAGCCACTGTCTAAACTCCAGTTTGAACACAAATCAACCTTTGTTGTACTTCTTTTCATGAAATTCATCATTTTCACATTGCTGTTTATCACCTTTAGCTCCCATTCACAGATGGATTTGCTGCTAATTGGAAACCATTCCCGTATTTGTGATGAAGCACTTAGGGAAACAACAAAGTCAGATACCTTACCCGAAGATTTATCGTCCTTTCAAGCGATTTTTCTATTTTCTGGAGCCTCTAGTCAAATCACAGAAATTCAAGTAGAGCAATTGCTGAAATACGTTGAACAAGGCGGGGGATTGTACATTGGGTCAGAAAATTGGCCACTTCAAGCAGAAGCACAGCAAATGACAAGGCGGATGTATACGAAGGAGAGTTATGGTGACTTCAACGAAAAAAAAGCGCATTCCGCCGAGCGTGGAAATTTGAATCTGATTGACACCATTCCTGCTGGAGAAAGTACAGTTGCCTTTCCGATGGACTATCGATTGACCGTGGAAGCTTGGATTGAAGATCAGCCGCTCATTCTATCAGGATACATTGAGCAGGGACGCATCATTATTGATGGAGGATACTCACGATTTTACTGTGAAAACACTTCAGAAGAAAGTAAACAGTTGCTCTCCAGTTTTCTCCACTTCCTTATTCGTTAAAAAGCTAGAACATGAATGTGAATCCTAGTTTTAATGAAAGTAAGTTGGAAAGGTTCTCTGAAAAGAGTTCTTCCTGCAACTGACCCTTTGAATATGTTGAGTTTTGCGTTTGCGAATAATTAAATAGATCATCAGGAATAACAAATCCAGTGTGCGCCCTAGCACCGATGTCGAAAGCGATAAAATCGTTTAATGCTCTTCTATAGTTTAACTGAACAAAGAAATTTAATGCGAAAATGTGAGATTCATTGACTGGGTAAGGGTTGGTCATTTCCAGACTTGAATTGAAACGGTAATTTTGGTTGTAATCAAACGCAAAGATCTTTGGTCCTAGTCCAAAGGAAGTTGAAAATCCGACAGGAGCAGAATTCCCTATTGAATGTAACTCTACCACCAGCATTGGATTGAAGGCGTTGAAGACTGGTGTAGATCTCATTATTGAGGGATTGTACTCCTGATCATACATGTGCATAGGAAGGTTAAATTTCTCATATCCAAATTCCACACCCAGACTAACTTTCTTGTTTAACAGACGCATGTAAGACGCTCGAAAATCGATGCGTGCAATTTTAGATCGCTGCGTTATTTGGTTATTCTCGTTGTACTTTGTTACTTTATTGTAAGTAGCGCTGTTCGAAGAAAAACCGGCAAAACCTAAGAGATATGGAAAAACCCTGATGCCGCCAGTGCTCATTACAGAAAAGGTGTTTTTCTTGCCAAGAAATCCAAAATCTTGCGTATACGCACTATTCAGATGCACTATGCACAGGGAAAGCAGCAACAATTTTGTCATTTTCATCAATTTTTAGCTCCTTTAAGTTGAGACATGACGGAATAAGCAGATGCTTTGAGTACTGTTTTGTTTGGTTTCTGTCGTGCACGAAATGTATCGGTCGTTCGAATCGTCCCTGTTTCTATGTTAATTAAAACGGCGTCGAAAACATACATGTTACCGTTCATTAAACGGCCAACAATATACGGTATTCCAAATGGCGGTAATAAAATACTAGCGATAATCGCTCCCGGTGGAATATGCATATTTCGATTGTGCTCACCATAAACAAACATAACATCTACATCTCCGTAATGATTTTCGATTTCCTTAAGCGCAGTGTAATCCACTGGAAACATTTCTCCCTCCAAGTATTCAGATTTTTGACGCAAGTAGTCATGCAAAATTGCACGTTCATTGTACCCCTCCGTATCCATCTTGTTTCTGTCAATGTCAGTTAAGTCATACACAGCAATGCCAAATTTTTCGCCTTGTTCTTTTATGTTTGTTACAATTTCCGCTTCAAGCTCCTTCCCTTGTTTTGGTCGAAGTTGATGATTATCAATCATTGAAAATGAGGGATCAAGTAACACCACTTCTTTTACCTGCAATTTCTTCTTCTCCTCTTCGATTTTCATTCGCTCCTTTCTCGAAAGTGCGTAAAATTCATCGTCCTCCTTTTGTTTCTCTTCGGCTTGTTTCTTGAATTTTGCATAAAGCGTCGCAAAGGTTTCATCCTTTTTCAGGTCAGATAGTGCATAAATATAATACTTGTCACTTTTGAACTCCTCGTTAGCATCCAGCGCAACTTTACCTTCATTCCTGATTTTAATCCTATCGTATTTGCTCAATTCTTCTGTCGCAACCACCACCGTGTCAGACTCGGCTAGCTCCTTTTGACGCTGCAACTCAATTTTACTGTTCTCAAACTCTTCGATCGCTTGTTCAAATGTTAAGTCGGAATAATCTTCCAGGGAAAACTTCTTGTACCCAACTGTCATTTCAACCATTTTCTCGTAAATCGCTGCTATTTCTTTATCTTCTGGAAATGCCATTTTGCTATCTTGAATCATTCTCAGAGCAAGTGTCATTAGCTCAATCTTTGATAAATTGTAGAGGAAGTGATGCATGGCGTGACTCTCACCTTCAACCTTGCTTGGTTTTTGAAGTGTCGATGTATATTTTCCATTTTCCTTGAACGAAACTAATCCTAACCATGCTTGCGCTTTACAACGTGCGATGTAGCGATTGTTTGGGAATTCTCTTTCGAGTAAAAAAACACTGTAAAGTGCATCGCCAAAGTTGATGTTTAATAAATCTAAACGCAGACTTTCGAAACGAGCGATATTTCTCACAGTCTTAAACTCATTTTCGTCGACTAAAAACACCTCATTTTCCCAATTCGGATAGGCAGCTAATGCTGCAACAACTGCTTGCTTACGCTTGCGAATATTCGGGTGACTGCTCTTTGAGTCATCGTAATCCTCATCGACTTGAATTTTATTTATTTCTTCTGGAAATAGATTTTCGGGAACAAACAGGTACTCGGAATTAAAATACGTTTTTGGAAGAGGCACTTCGTCAAACGGCAAATAAGAATACATCATCACATCAAACGCAGCAATTAATTCACTTCGCTTGTAACCCGCTTCGTTGTACAGTTTTATGCCGAGTTTATCGGCATCCAGCTCCTGTTCCTTCGAGTGATTACTCAGTTGCTCAATGCGATCGTCATAGCTGATTTCATCCGTGGTCATGACTCTCTCCGCATACGATTTTTCGACGTGACCTTCCTGAAAGTGGGCGATTTCATGCGCTAAAACGTAGGCCAATTGCGCTTCATTTTCAATTTGACTTAGTAGTCCAGAAGTCACCAAAATTACGCCCTGGTCTGTCGACAATGCATTGGTAACGTTTGATTTAATCGTATAAAATTGTAACTCCTTTTTAAGTTTAGGATGTTTCTCAAGGAGTTTATCCGCCACTCGCTGAACGTACTTCGTTGCAGGGTCGCCATAAACGATTAAACCTGAATGCATCAGTTCATCAATGCCGTAATGGATGTATTCGAGAAACTCTTGTTTCAATTCCTCATCCATGTTTTCTCTTGATTCAACAGCTGCTTGATCCACCTTTTCCTGAGAGGTTGAACTGAAAAAAGGTGGAATTTTTCCTTGCGCTCGTAGCGGACTGTAATTTTCAAAATCAACCTGTTGTGCGTGGCTACCAGAAAATGATACGATAGATAGAACAACTACTATTTTGAATAGTATTGAGAAAAGAGAGTTCATACGCGGATAATAAATAATTAAATAGATTCGAAGTGTAATTTCGAAAATAGACTATTGTGAAACTCAAAAATAAGGCAAATTTGTTAAACGAGGGGCATTCTAATTGGACTATCACTCAATATATAACTCTCCAATGAGCTCGAGTGTTTCTTTTGAGGCCACCTGCTCCGCTTTTTTCTTAGATGTCCCTATACCAATCCCGAATGGCTGTTCATTGATAACGACTTCCACTGTATACTTCCATTCGTGTCCAAGGTTTTCTTCGGAAACTAGCTCAAATGATAGGGGGAGTTTATTCTTTTGACACCAGATATAGAGTTTCGATTTAAAATCCAACTCCTCCACTAGCAATTGGTTCAAGTCTAAGTATTTTCGGAAGATGTGTCGTTCGATAGCATGTTGAGCTTTTCGGTACCCACCATCCAAATAAATGGCGCCAATCAACGCTTCAAATGCGTTTCCTTCTATTGTTTCCAGCTTAATGGAGCGACTGTTGTCGTACTTCATTATTTTGCTCAATCCCATCTCATGTCCCATGTCTCCAAGGGTTTTACGATTGACAATTTTGGATTTTATTTTAGTTAGGTACCCCTCGTCTTCATGTGGAAACTTGGTGTAGAGATACTCTGCGATGATAGAATCGAGAATTGCATCTCCTAAAAACTCCAATCGTTCATTGGATTCAACAACCTCACTGGCTATTGATTTGTGGGTTAACGCACGCTCAAAATAATGCAATGACCTCGGTCTATAACCAAAGCATTTTGCAATAAATTGCGTAATTTCTACCTCTCTTTTTGATTTTTTTTTGAACAAGAATTGAAACAAAGTCAACACTTACCCTTGATATTTTTTAACGATTACCGTTGTATTGTGACCACCGAAACCGAATGTGTTTGACATTGCGTACTTTACGGTTCTCTCTTGCATCTTATTGAACGTAAAGTTCAATTTGTTATCCAAGGCTGGATCATCAGTAAAATGGTTAATCGTAGGAGGAATAATATCCTCTTGAACAGCTTTCACACAAGCAATGGCTTCAATAGCTCCAGCAGCACCTAACAAGTGGCCTGTCATTGACTTGGTTGAACTGATATTTAATTTGTAAGCATGCTCACCAAATACATCGTGAATTGCTTTTACCTCAGCTACATCGCCTAAAGGTGTAGAAGTTCCGTGAACATTCACGTAATCGATGTCCTCTGGTGACAATCCTGCATCATCTAGTGCAGCAAGCATTGTGTTTCTAGCACCAATTCCTTCTGGATGCGGAGCCGTCATGTGATAAGCATCACCAGACATTCCACCACCAACTACTTCGGCATAAATTTTAGCACCACGTTTTTTAGCGTGCTCATATTCTTCTAGGATCAACGCTCCACTTCCTTCACCTAATACAAATCCTTCACGGTCCAAATCAAACGGACGAGAAGCTGTTTCTGGTGACTCATTTCGTGTTGAAAGCGCTTTTAACGCATTAAATCCACCCATTCCCATTTCATTGACACATGCTTCAGAACCTCCAGTAACGATAGCGTCTGCTTTCCCTAGGCGAATGTAATTGAATGCATCAATGATCGCGTTAGTGGATGAAGCGCACGCCGAAACAGTTACGTAATTCGGTCCACGAAGTCCATATTGAATAGAAATATGACCTGCTGCAATATCAGCAATCATTTTTGGGATAAAGAATGGATTGAATCGAGGTGTTCCGTCTCCGGCGAAGAAATTTTGGGATTCGTCCTGAAAGGTTTTAAGTCCTCCAATTCCTGATCCCCAAATAACACCAATTCTGTCTAAGTTGGGATTAGCCTCCAATAACGCAGAGTCTGCCATAGCTTCAGCTGCTGAAACCATGGCATACTGCGAAAATTGGTCCAATTTCCTTGCTTCCTTTCTATCCATGTGTTCATGGACATCAAAGTTTTTTAACTCGCAAGCAAACTGTGTTTTGAATAACGACGCATCGAATTGAGTAATTGGAGCAGCGCCACTTTTACCATTTTTTAGCGCATCCCAATAATCAGAAAGATTATTTCCAATTGGCGTGAGGGCTCCTAAACCTGTGACAACAACTCTTTTTAATTCCATACACGAACGTTCATTCAACTAATATCACTCAAACTCTTACTTTGCGTTTTCCTCGATGTAAGAAATAGCGTCTCCAACTGTTTGGATATTTTCCGCTTGATCATCTGGAATTGCAATGTTGAATTCTTTTTCAAACTCCATGATTAGCTCAACAGTGTCTAGAGAGTCAGCTCCTAGATCATTTGTGAAGCTTGCTTCGTTAGATACTTCGCTTTCTTCAACACCTAACTTATCTACGATAATAGATACTACTTTTGATTTAACATCAGACATTTGTTCCTTTTTTTATGGTTAATTCAGGGGCAAAGAAAACCACAAACTATCAAAAAACAAAATTATTATTCATAATAATGTATTACTTCTTCTTTTAGTTTTCGCTTCAATGCAGGCACTTGTGCGTTCTCAGCTGGATAACCTACTGGGATTAATAAAAATGGGCGCTCGTTTTCAGGGCGATTTAGGGCTTTTGAGATGAAATTCATGGGACTTGGGGTATGTGTTAGAGCGACTAATCCAGCATTATGGACCGCCATCAAAAAAAAGCCTGCTGCTAATCCCACAGATTCGACTACATAATAGTTATTGTGCTTGGTTCCATCTTCATTTATTTCATAGGCACGCTTCATTACTACAACAATCCATGGGGCTATATCAATGAACTCCTTGACCCAATTTGTTCCCAGTGGTTCCAAATCTTCCAGCCACTCCTCACTCATTCTTCCTTCGTAGGATTTTTTCTCCTCTTCTTCGGCAAGTGCTCTTAGTTTTGATTTTAACGCTGCATTCGAAATTAAACAAAACGTCCAAGGTTGCTTGTGTGCTCCAGATGGTGCAGATGAAGCTGTCATTATGAGGTCTTCCATCACCTCTTTTGGAACTGATTTATCAGAAAAATCGCGTACAGACCTTCTTTTATCTGCCCATGTATAGAAAGATGCCGAGCGCTTTTTCATTTCTTCGCTCGAAAATGTTTCACCTGCGTACGGGATAAATGGATGGTTTTTTGTTGACATGAAAGAAATCTTAAAGTATAGAGAGTTAAATATAATCATACTTCCTAACTTTGCGGCATGAATAAAGTTCGAATTGCTATATTTGCCTCAGGAACAGGGACAAACGCTATCAACCTCATCCGTTATTTCAAAGAGCATGAGCAGATTGAAGTGGGCTTTGTGCTCAGCAATAAGTCGGATGCTCCTGTTTTGACTTCAGCAAATGATCTTGGCGTTCATGTGCTAAACTTCTCTAATCAAGAAGTGGGGGATGGCGATTTTCTGACCGAAATATGTAGAAATCACAAAATCGATTGGATTGTGTTAGCGGGTTATTTGCGCTTAATTCCAGCATCCCTTATTCAAGCTTTTGAAGGACGTATTATTAATCTTCACCCTGCATTGTTGCCGAAATATGGTGGTAAAGGAATGCACGGAAGTCACGTACACAAAGCGGTGATTGAAAACAAAGAAACTACTTCTGGAATTACGATTCACTTCGTAAATGAAGAATTCGACAAAGGAGAAATTATTGCGCAGTTCAGCTGTTCGGTTAACCCGAATGATAGTGCGGAAGATGTCGCAGCTAAAATTCATCGACTTGAACAGGATCATTTACCTGTTGTGATTGAAAACACCATCTTAAACAAAACGCTATGAGTGACTTTTTTACTGGATTTGGTTGGCTAGAAATTTTTAAAGCTTCGATGGTTTTGTTTGCCGTGGTGGACATTGTAGGTTCTATTCCAATCATTATTAAATTGAAGGAACAATCAGGGGAAGATATTCAGGCGCTGAGAGCTAGTTTGGTTTCTTTGGTTATCATGCTGACTTTTTTAATCCTTGGAGAAAGTCTCTTGAACTTATTCGGTGTGGACGTTAAATCGTTTGCCGTTGCAGGTTCATTGATCCTTTTTGCCATGTCGCTTGAAATGATTTTGGGCGTGCGACTGTTTAGAGATCAGGTGTCAGGAAAAACGGCTAGCATTGTTCCGCTTGCATTCCCAATTATTGCCGGTGCTGGTACGATGACATCCATCATTTCCTTACGCGCAGAGTTTCAGGAAATCAATATCGTTATTGCGATTTTCATCAACATAATTATTGTGTATGCTGTATTGAAACTTACACGTGTTATTGAAAGAGTACTCGGTGAAGGCGGAATTGCGATTCTAAAAAAGGTGTTTGGAATCATCCTCCTTGCGATTGCCGTGAAATTGTTTACAGCTAACGTGAAAGGTCTATTTGCTTAGTTATTTCCCTGGAGTAAACGATCCTGGCGTATTGTTCTGACCTTCGATGATTTGCATTCCGTGAGAGAATTTTCTTTCGTTCACTATTTTTCCTCGTTTGTCATAGACGATAAATGAGCCATGTTTCAGTCCATCTTTGTATTCAATTTCTGACATTAAATTTCCGCGACGATCGTACTGTTTCATCGATCCATTTAGCTTTCCAGCTTTATAATTCGACACTACCGCTGGATTTTTTCCTCCAGGGTGATAGGCTATCCACTCACCGTCTTTTAAACCCTCTTTGTAATTCCCTTCTTCCGTTTTCTTAAAATCCTTGGCAGAATAAGAAACTGAAGTACCGTTCAGCATGCTTTCCATCACTACACGATCCTTCATAATGCCATAATCCATCTTAGATTTCTTTTTGAAGAGCTTATAATTCTGAACATCCTTTAGTTTGCCATTCTCAAAATACTCTGTCCATTCGCCGACCTTCATGTTGTCGCTGTACTTTCCAGTCAACTTCGGTTTTCCATTCGGGTAATACGACTGCCACTCTCCTTCTAACGCACCAGACTTAAAGGTTGCCGAGTTTTTAAGCTCACCGTTCTCCCAATAATTGTCCCACTTCCCTTCTTCTTTCCCGTTGACGTAATTACCTTCCATGAGCAAGGTTTCGTCTTCGTACCACGTTTTCCACGTACCGTGTTTCTCGTCGTCTTTAAAGGTTCCATCTTTGAATTTCTTCCCGTTCTTATAAAAATACGACCATAGTCCATCCTTCAATCCGTTGGAATATTTAGCCGTATAGGAAAGCTCACCGGTAGGATGCCAGTACGTCCAGTCTCCATGTTGTAGATCATCTTTAAACGTTCCTGACATGTCCCTGCTTCCTTTGTTGGTGTACCACGTCCAAACACCATCCTTCTTCCCATTTTTATAGTATCCTTCCACGTTTAACTGACCGTTATCGTAGTAGTATTCATACTTACCGTTTAGAACACCATTGGCATAATTTGTAATTTTTTCCTTTTCACCAGTGTAATAAAAATACTCCCAGGTGCCATCCTTTTCACCATCCCTGAATGCGCCTTTTAGCGTCAAGTAGCCATAAATACTGATTTCTTCAAAAGGACCATGCTTACGTCCCTTTTTATAGTTGTACCATTCTTTTACAGTCCCAGTGGTATAGTACGTTGTCATTTCTCCTTCACCGTCGATAACCGTCTGTGTATGTAATGAATCTGGTAGATAAAATGCCCACAAATAATTATCGCTTCCTTTGATTTCTTCCACTGATTTCAGTCGACCATCTCGGTAATAGTATTTCCATTCATTGACAGGTTCATCCAATTTGTAGTACCCTTCCGTTTTAAGATGCCCTGTTTCATACCACTCTCTGTAGAGACTGTCTTGTCTTCCCCATTTAAAAAAACCTTGTTGTTCCTTGCTACCATTTGTAAAAAAGCGAACCGATTCTCCATGGAGCAATCCGTTGTAATAATTTCTTTCTTCTTCCAACTCACCTAAACGGTTGAAATATCTCCATTTCCCATGTTCATTGGTCGTTTCACCAAGTGCATCTGTATAGTATTTACCAGCCGATTGAACTTGCATATGGTTAAAATCCCAATACGTTTGCTTTTGTTTAGATAGGTTTTCCTTTTCTATTTTTTGAGCGTTGGCATTTACTCCCAGAAAAAGAATTACAAGACAGGTGATTATTCTTAGCATCATAAAATTTTTAGTATAACTGAATTGGGCGACTTTGTTACTTCAAAACTCCAATTAATCCTTGGGTTATCAATACGATCCCAAACCCAACAAAAACAATTCCAATTAAACTGTTCAGTCCTTTCAACAATTTGTGGGTCACTAGAGGCCTTAAACTCTTTGCACCGACAATTTTTAATAAATCAATGGTGAAAAATGTAATTAAGATGGACGAAATGAACACAACCATTGAATGACCTGAACCTCCCTCAGCCGCATCCTTTGCTCCTAGAGTCATCACACTGAACCAGTAAAAAACGATCATTGGATTTGCCAAATTGAGCAGAAATCCCTTTAGCGCCAATAACATATAGCCTCTTGAATTCTGCACTTCTATGCCATCCGTTTCTACACTAATTTCCTTCGTTTCCTTGAAAAAATTGTACAAACCATATGCGATAAACAGAGTTCCTCCGATAAGACGTAGCACAGAATTGTCATCTCCTTGCGATAATGCCTCTACCTGATTGTAAAAAAAGAAAGCAATGGCGATGTACACAATATCGTTTACAATAACACCGAGATCAAAAGCGATGGCCGCTCTAATTCCCTTTCTTATACTGGTTTCGAGGAGAACGAAAAACACTGGACCAATCATGATGCTCAGTATAAATCCCGTTACAATTCCTTTTGAAATTAAATCCATTTAACTCAATTCGACTTTTCACAAATTTAATGTTTCCTTTTTCTTTTGAAGAAATAATTTTGGATAGTTTTAAAACTAGGGTTCTTCCAAAAAGAAAATTTCAAAAAAAGAAAATAATAGGAATAACCATTTTTTATCCAAAAGATGCATTCAATATTAATTGAAGTTGATTACCTTTGCACACATGGGTAGTAAAATTGATAACCCAATCAATTGAAAATATTAAGTTACTTATGAAACTTGCAGCAGCAAACAAAAAACTGGAAAGCATTATCAAAAACGTCGAGAAAGACGGTGTTAAAGCTAAGAATCTAATCGAGGATTTAAAGGAGTTACGTACCTATGCCTTGAAAGAGCAAGACCCATTGGTGACAAAAGTATTGCGACTTACTTACGAATATTTACTTGAAAACAAGTCCTTTGGAGTTCAAGCACAATACGAAGAGGACGAAGAAGAGAATGAATATCCGATTGAAATTGAAGACAACGAAAATCTATTGTATTTGCTTAATCTATTGATGAATGCAGATCATAAAGTGAATCGTGAAGAAATTAAAGATTACAGATCAGCTTTAAAGCAAGAGCTTTATTAAACATACTTAAATTAGTTGAAACCGCACCTTCCTCGTGAAAGTGCGGTTTTTTATTTTAGTGCCACCCAACCATTTCTGTTTCAGCGACGTCTAATGTGTAAATGTTGACATTCTGGTTTGTTAATGTTTGGTCTACTTTAATTAATAGACAGGTTTTATTTTCCTTGCAGGTACCTGAAGAGAGTTCCTACCTCCAGTGCTTAAACCCACTGATTTGAACTCTTTTCAGGTTTTTTTATTCTTTTTTAGTTGGTTTATTTTGTTCTACTATATTTGTAGGGATGCAATCATCTAAAATATATTCATGAAACACCTTTTCCTCATTCTTATTGCAGTTCTGTTTTCGACTAGTTTGTTTGGTCAAAAAAACTCGAAAATTCTATTGGTCAATGGTTACTTGCACGTTGGAAATGGAGAAACGATACAAAGTGCATTAATTGGCATCGAAGATGGCAAAATTACCCTCATAAAAAATTCGTTGGCGTACACCTATGAAAAAAGCGATTGGGATACCATCATTCAATTGAACGGAAGACACATTTATCCAGGTTTTGTCGCACCTAATTCGACCCTTGGATTGACTGAAATTGATGCGGTTCGCGCGACAAATGATTTTAATGAAGTGGGCGTCTTGAATCCTCATGTACGGTCTCAAATCGCATTTAATACGGAGTCCAAGGTTATTGCTACCGTTAAAACGAATGGGGTGTTACTTACGCAAGCCACACCGCGAGGAGGAGTTATTTCTGGAAGTTCTTCTGTGATGGCAATGGAAGGCTGGAACTGGGAAGATGCTACCGTAGCACAAGACGATGGAATTCACCTGAACTGGCCAGAAAGCATTGAACATGCAAAATGGTGGAAGGAAGATTCTAAAACTCAAAAAAACAAAGACTACGAACAGCAAAAAAGAGAAATTTATACCTTTTTCGAAACGGCTAGGGCGTATTCAAACACGACTAAAAATGAAGTCAGTGATGCACGTCTGGAAGCGATGCGCAACTGTTTTACTGGAAAAAAACGCGTTTACATTCACGCCAACGAAATTCAACAGTTAAATGATATTATTGATTTCGCGAAGCACTTTAAAATTGCTTTTCCCGTGATTATTGGTGGGTATGATGCATATTTACTTCCACGAAAACTAGCTGATGCCAAAATCCCAGTGATGTTAACACGCACACACAGTTTACCTGAAAACGAAGCAGATCCTGTCGATTTACCCTACAGACTTCCGAAATTGTTGCGCGACGGAAACGTTAAGTTTTGTCTTCAAAATGAAGGTGACATGGAAGCTATGAACGCTCGTAATATTCCGTTTTTAGCGGGTACAGCTAAGGCTTACGGCCTAACTGAAGAAGAAGCTATAAGTTCAGTTAGCTTGTGGAGCTGTGAAATCATGGGAATCGATAAACTCTATGGAAGTATTGAAAAGGGTAAATCAGCAACACTTTTTGTCTCGGACGGTAATGCACTAGACATGCGTACCAACAATCTCTTCTTGGCGTTGATTAACGGACAGTTTGTGACGCTGGACAATACTCAAAAAGAACTTTTTGAGAAGTATCAAGGAAAGTACGACTAGGTTCGCTTCGCCTTCTTTCATGTGGTTGAATTATGATTTCTTCACATTTTCTTCACGCGATTAATTCGTTCAGTCGACACATTTTGTTAACTTTACCTTATTAAGAATTAAAATAAATAACTATGTCATTCGAATTACCAAAATTATCATATGCGTATGATGCCCTAGAGCCTCATATCGACGCAAAAACAATGGAAATCCACCATTCAAAACACCACAATGCATATACTACAAACTTGAACAACGCTATTGTTGGGACAGAGTTTGAAGGAAAAACAATTGAACAAATTTTAGCGTCATGTAAAGACAATCCTGCTGTTCGCAATAACGGTGGAGGTTTTTGGAACCACAATTTGTTCTGGGAAGTAATGTCACCAAAAGGAGGTGGACAACCAACTGGAGCGTTAGCTGAAGCAATCAACAGTGCATTTGGATCCTTTGATAACTTCAAAGAAGAGTTTTCTAAAGCAGCTGCAACACGTTTTGGGTCCGGTTGGGCTTGGTTATGCGTTGCAAATGGAAAATTAGAAGTCTGCTCAACGGCAAACCAAGATAACCCCTTGATGGGCATTAATTGCGGTGGAACACCTATCTTAGGATTGGATGTTTGGGAGCACGCTTATTATTTGAATTATCAAAACAGAAGACCAGATTACATCAATGCATTTTTTAACGTAATTGACTGGAACGTTGTAGGTGATAAGTTCGCTGCGGCTAAGTAATTTCGACATACTTCGAGGGGCTAATCAGAGTTAGCTCGATTACTGAAACACTATAAATTTTTAGCTCGACAACTTAAAAAAGTTGTCGAGCTTTTTTTGTTGGTTATCTTAAATTGGAAAACTGTTACTTCTTTGGACTTTCACTGTTTGGTTTTGGACCAAAATAGGCTTCATACAACTGATCAATGAATCCAAAAGCAAATTTGAACAAGTTTGCATCTGTGGACATGAGGATCACAACATCATTCTTTTCAACTTCTTCAATAATGTTAATGTCCGACACATTAAGCGGAGCTTCATAACTGTCCGGATAAATTTGCACATTATAGAACCAAAATTGTCCTTCATTGAACGCGTCACGGGACATTCCCCAGTTAAACATCCCCCAATAATAACTATCAGCTACTGTAAGCACTTTTGCATTGTTCTTCTTCATGGGCACCTCAAATTGTGGGTACCCCATGGGTAAATCTTCTATATTGAACAGCAGATTCATGCCTTTTTCAATGTCATCATCAGAGTCTCTCATTGTATTGGAAACCTCTATCTCACCTATCAACAGTTCGGGTATTTTTTTGTTTCTTTGAATGGTGTTGATGTATTTGATAATAGAATCGGCAGCCAATAACTCTCCATACTTACTCCAGTGAATTCCTGTTTTCGGGAAAAGAGGATGAGGCGAGGTTGGCTTCATCTTTCTAAACCAAGCGTTAAAATCCAAAAAACAAAATTCCTTCTGTAAAATCTGCTTCTTATAAACTTCATAGTTTGTCGTCGTCCTATACCCCGGATTGTATCGTTCAGGAATAAACTCAGGATAACAACTTCCCTTTCCTGGTGCAAAAACAATCACCAATTTTATTCCTTTACTCTTCAGGGTATCCTCTATTCTTTTTAATTTTTCTATTTTTTCAGCTATTTTATCTTCACCAATAAAGTCTCTACCAAGGTGTGCCTTGATATAATTTTCTTCATACAAGTAACCACTCTTTCCCAAAATAACTCCATTCGCTCGCACTTGGTCATACAATGAATACTGCATTTGATTGTACGTTCTTACAAAAAAGCTTCTGAACCCGAAACTTTCATTTAAATAGTTTTGCTTTTCAGTCTGATAGGTCCCATCAAACCAAGTAGAAAAAGAAAACTGGGGATCCTCGGAAATAGTAAAAGAACCGTTTAGAGGTTTTTCCTCAAAGAGTTTAGTTAGTTGTTGTGTCATAGGTAGAAACAACAAAAGCATGACGCAAACAACTAGTATGCTTTTTACTTTCCTATTTAATTTGCGTTCTTTCATCCGTTAAAACCTAAAATAAATGAATGGGTTAAAGTTTGAAGAGGTAATTGAGCTCAACGAAAGCATAAATAATATAATCGCCAAAATAGTGAAGCTGAAATGGTATTTTATGGAATAGTTATCTGTGAAAAAGATAAGCTTTTCTAATTGTCTTCCTACTCTAAATACCGTTAGAAACGAGAATATGATCGCCAACAAAACTATGAATCCAAAGGCTGGAATCGTGTCAAAAGTGAAAGAAGAAGTAAATGAAAACAACTTTGTCAAATAAAGTGAAATTTCATCCATCGTTTCCAGTCTAAATAGAACCCACCCAATCATTACGACAACAAATGTGAAGATGATAGAAGGTATTTTTCCAATGGTTTTCAAAACTTTTGCTAGAAAAATACGATCCAAAATTAGAAAAAGACCGTGGTACGCCCCCCAAATCACAAAATTCCAAGATGCCCCATGCCACAAGCCTGACAACAAGAAAACAATCCACAAATTGAAGAAAAGGCGGTACTTGGAAGAAACTCTGTTTCCACCGAGTGGAATGTATAAATAGTCACGCATGAAGTCACCTAAAGTGATGTGCCACCTTCTCCAGAACTCGCTGATGCTTTGAGCTATGTACGGAGAGTTAAAGTTTTCAGGAAATCGAAATCCCATCATTCTTCCTAGTCCAATTGCCATGTCCGAGTAACCTGAAAAATCAAAATAAATTTGAAATGTATAGGCTAACATTCCTAACCACGCATTGGCTGTACTCATTTCAGATAAATTGCTGTTAAAGATGAGATCCGCCTGCTCTGCCATGACGTTTGCAATCAACACTTTTTTGGCAAGACCAATAGAAAATCGATAGAACCCAATAAGCTTATCATCAATATCTTCCTTTCTTTGAGTGATCTGATCGGCAATGGCGTTAAATCGGATAATTGGACCTGCTATCATTTGCGGAAACGACATGATGTACACCAGGTAATCGGTCACTTTTTCCAGTGGCGCATGCACCCTTCGATAGACATCAACTGAATAGGTCAATGTTTGAAACGTATAAAACGAGATTCCAATAGGTAAAACCACCGAAGTCCAACCTACCTGAGTAAAACCTAACGTTTCAAGTCCAGCATTTAGATTTTCAACAAAAAAGTTAGCATACTTGAAATACGCAAGCAGTCCTAAGTTGATAAAAATCGATACAATTAAGAGAATTTTTCGTTCGGTGGCTTTACTACTCAGGTGTAGTTTCCTTACGAGGTAAAAATCAATAATGGTAGATACTAAGATGACAAAAATAAACTTCGGAGCACCCCAACTGTAGAAGAAAATACTCGCTCCTAGAATAACAATGTTCTTGTATTTTGTAGCAACAAACTGGTATACCAATAAGAAAACAGGTAAAAAGTATAAAAGAAATATGCTACTGCTAAAAACCACAAAGTAAGATTAGTCAATTCTTAAAAAAGTTCTCTACTTAGATAAAATACCCGCCTCATCGATTTTCTGTCCAAGGCTGTCCAAAGTTAAGTTTCCATTTTAAAAATCCTAGTCAAACGAATGAAAAACTGACAACCGGCTCCTTACCGACGTAACCATTTTGAAACACGTCGTTATTTGGTAAAAACCCACTGTTATGAACTCAAATCTCTCCAAATCTGTAAAAATCGGCTCAATCGTCGTCGTTTTTGCGCTTTTTTCGTCATTTTCAGAAAATGCGGCTCCAGCAACATCTAGCATACACGAAGCAGTAAAAAGCAAGTCTGTTGCTGCCGATGTTACCTCCAACGGGAAACATAGTGGCTTCTCTGTCGTCATGAACCTTACCAACAACACATCCACACCCATCAACATACTTGTACCTGCTGGAACGACTTATCTCCCTGCCAACGAAGATGAACAAACGCTGATTCAGTTGGAAGATCAATTGATCGTTCTGTCTCCAAATCAGTCTAAGACAACCAACATAGCTGCGTTTTGCATGGAAGCATCTGATCGCTGTCCAACAGCCTCTTCCGGGTTCAAAATCGCACCGACCACAAATAAAAAATTGACGGACCTAAGCGCCTATATCAAAGGTAAAACCATTGCTAAAACTTCTTTCCAAGATGCTGTGTGGGCTATTTCAGATGGGCACAGCGTATCAAACATCACAGCGGAGGATCCCGCTACGATTGCGTTTCGAAAACATGTCGCAACACTGACAGGACAAAAAGATACGTGGTTCACATCACCACAAAATGTTCAGATTGATGAAAATGGAAATTTTCAATTGGAGACACAGCACATTCGAGGACGTTTAGAATTTGTTTGTGCCAAGGGAGCTTACGTTCATCAAGACATTCACAAGGCGAATGGCGATATCATGTTCAAAAGTGATAAAACGATGCAGGCACGATCAGGAAACGTTGGTTATACATTTCACATTCAAGTAAAAGGATGGGAAAAAGGGGATTATTACATCAACCTCCACGACGGCACAAATCAGCTTGCCAAGTACGATTTTAAAGTCTAAGCAATTGCTGCGGCGTCTTCGGCAATAACTGCTCTGACTTCTGGTGCTGCTTTTATAACTGCTTCTTCAAGACCTGCTTTCAGTGTCATAAGTGACATTGAGCAGTCTTTGCAAGCTCCTAGCAGTCGAACAACAACGGTTGCATCGTCTTTAATTTCGACAAGTTCCATATCACCGCCGTCGTCATTCAAAAATGGGCGCAATTGATCAAGTGCTTCTAAAACTTTGATTTTAATCGCTTCTTTGTCTATTGCCATGGTTTTATTTTTTGTCTTTACTTTTTTCGACTTGTTCCACAAAAGTACGAACTAAATCGTCAAAAGCCTTAGCTGTTGGTGTATTTTCCTGAAAAACAGCTGGTCGACCAATATCTCCAGCCTCACGAACGCTCTGAACCAATGGTATATGACCAAGAAATGGAACATTCATTCCATGCGCAAGGTTCTTTGCGCCATCGCGACCAAAAATGTAGTACTTGTTGTCAGGCAATTCGGCTGGGGTGAACCACGCCATGTTCTCAATCATTCCAATTACAGGAACGTTGATCGAATCCAACTTAAACATGTTCACTCCCTTACGCGCATCCGCTAGGGCGACTTCTTGTGGCGTACTGACAATTACTGCGCCGTCTAATGGAACAGTCTGCACAAGCGAAAGGTGAATATCACCAGTTCCTGGAGGTAAATCAATTAATAAATAATCGAGTTTGCCCCAGTGCGCATCAGTGAACATTTGTGTCAGTGCTTTCGAAGCCATCGGACCTCTCCAAACTACCGCATTATCTTGCTCTGTGAAAAATCCAATGGACAAAATTTTAATTCCGTAGCTGATCACAGGATTTATTTTTGGAACACCATCGACGTCAATCATTGTGGGACGTTCGTTGATAACATCAAACATCGTTGGCATGGAAGGACCATAAATATCCGCATCAACTACTCCAACGCGGTAACCTGCTTTGGCTAATCCACCAGCTAAGTTGGCTGTCACAGTTGATTTACCAACACCACCCTTTCCTGATGAAATAGCAATGATGTATTTCACTTCTGGAAGAATTTTCCGTTGTGCAGCTTTCGCTTCGGAAGGTAATCCTTTCACTTCGCTTTCAACGATTAACTCACTTCCGAATACCTTTTTTAAATTGAATGCTAAGGCTTCGGACATTCTCTTTCGAGCGTGTAGCGCTGGGTTGGAAACAAATACTTTTAGCTTTATGGTGCCATCAGTGATTTGAATATCCTCTACTAAATTTGCCGAAACAATGTCCTTTTTAAGATCTGGTTCCATAATAGAACCAAGCGCATCAAGCACTTTTTCACGTGTTATTTCCATGGAAACACGGTCGATTGACCGTTGAATTTGAATTATTTAGTACTCTTTTTAGGCTTCATTGATTTGATCGATTTTGCAATCAACTCGATGATAACCTTCTCATAACCGTCTTCTCTAGACTGAAGCTCGTATGTAATTCCGTCAATGATCTTCTGTCCATAAACATGGTAAGATTTGTGCTCAATTCCTACCTTCGCAGAAGCCTTTTCAGATCCTTTTACAAGCAACGTACGCTCATATAGAATCATATCATCTTCGTCAATTATGTAGTTGATTTTAAAGAAGGTTTGTTCCGCCAATTCTTGCTTTTCAACTTCGATCAAATCTGTCAAATCACCATAATCCTCAATCATCAATTGATAATTTGGACCTACCCTGATATCCCACTTAATATCGTCTTCGACGTGAATAACCTCTGGTTTTGTCGCTGCACCAATGTTAGCAGTTTCATCAGGAAGTGAAATAAATGCTGGAATTCCGAAGGGCTCCAAATTGAAGTCTTGAAATTCATAGTAATCATCGTCAACTACGATATCACCGTCAGCATTTGGATCTTCTGTTCCACATGAGAACGCTAAAAACATTAGACTAAGAATTCCGAGAATCGATAATTTTCCTTGCTTTTTCTTCAACATTTCCACTTTTTTTTCGTGCGTTTTATGCACGGGGAGTTTCACAAATATACAAAACACATCAATTTGATGCATAAATTATATGATCAATACGCCTTTCTCGCCCAAAACGGGGATTTTTGACATATTTTGCTCAGAAATTGATTCAGGAACAAAAACAAATTTTTTGTCGTACATCGTATCGTTGATCCAAAAACTCACCCAATATTCGTTGGCCAATCCAAAAACATCTTCCATGATCGGTTCAATCTTTGCGGCCTCATTTGGCAACATCACTTCCAACGAATGTCTCAACGTTGATGTTTTTATCTTCTCTCCTGTTTTTGGATTTTCTCCGTACCCCTTACTCGTAATAATAATTCCTTCTATGATGTCCTCCCTCAAATTCAAAAGATATACCTCGTATATTTTCTCATTTAGCTCATTTTCAAGTTGAACAACAGCCACACCAATGTTTTCAACCACTGGTCCCTTCAATTCTTCACGCATTTTACTTACTCCTTTGTATTTAAATTCACTTCTTTTCCAATTCGAAGATATTCAAATAACTCAAAAGTATGTCCAATTTTATCGAGTGTAACGCTTTTCGGATTCAATTTGTGATCCTCCATGGTCAATGTCGGCAATCTCTTCTCACCTAGACGTATGACAAGCAAATCCTGCTCTGGTTGCGCAATAATGTATTGACCATTCACTCCGCGACAATAATTGACTTGTCCATCCACGTGGTTGTACTTCCAAATGTGCAATCCATAGCGCGTGTTTGGAATTCCGTCTTCTGTGGTGAGCTTAGATGCTGCAACCATTTCTTCGTAATACCACTCAGGAATAACTTGTTCGTCGTTGTACTTTCCTTTGTTGAGGAATAACTGTCCAATTCGACCATAATCCCGTGCAACGGCATAAAGACAGCAGAACGCCTTTTCGTCTCCATTTTCTCTGTCCAGACTCCAGTAGGAATCGTGTTCTGCTCCTATTTTTTTCCAAATTTTTTCTTCGGCATACTTCGTCAAATCCTTTCCAGTGGCTTTTTCTACTATTAAGCCCAAGAGTTGAGAATTTCCGCTTTGATAAATGAACATTTTACCTGGTTCTGTAGTTCGTTTTTGGTTCATCACCAATCGCTTTAAATCGGATCCGTAATATGATTCTGCGTTATCTGAAAGTGGATCTTTTGAGCTTTCCGACCAATCCAAACCAGAAGCCATTGCTAATAAATCTCGAATCGTGATTGTCTCACGACCTTTATGTTTGAACTCTGGTAAATAATTCGCCACTGGTTCATCTAAATTCTTGATGTATCCATCTTCGATAGCAATTCCAATCAGCATGGCAACAACTGTTTTGGCTACTGAAAATGAATTTGACACCGTCGTGGCATCGTGTTCGCCCCAATACTCTTCGTACATCAATGTTTTTCCCTTGAACACTAAAAATGCTTTGGTATCAAGACTTTCTAACAACTCACGCTGTTTGTCTGAAATGTAATGCGTATTGACATTTTCATGGTAGGGAATAAAAGATTGAACGCCTTTGGTCTTCAATGTCGAATAGGGAAAAATCTCCAAATCATAAATGGATGGACCTGTTTTTCCAACGAGGTAAGTATTTGCTAACCCTTTGTAGAGGTAAAATCGTCCAGAAAGCACAATAAAAAGATTGACTGTGATTAGTAAGCCCAACACAGTAAAAAGAAGGTACTTTAATGTTTTTGCAACAATTTTCCTCATTTAATTCACATAAGTAAACCCAAATTGAGCGGCAATTTTGTCTTTGAGTACAGCGGAAACTTCCTGCATATCCAATGTTCTGCCCAACTCTCTTTCCAAGGAAGTTACGGCTTTATCTTGAATCCCGCAAGGAATTATATGTGAAAAATAACTTAAGTCTGAATTTACATTGAAACCAATGCCGTGCATCGTGACCCAGCGCGAGCTTTTTACGCCAATCGCACAAATCTTTCGAGCGGTCGGTTTATCTCCATCAATCCACACACCAGTCAAGCCATCCACACGACCAGAAGAGATACCATAATGGGCCAAAGTTTCAATGACGCTTTCTTCTAAAAAACGCAGGTATTTATGAATATCTGAAAAGAAATGATCTAAATCAAAAATGGGATAAACGACTAGCTGACCTGGTCCGTGATAGGTAATATCTCCGCCACGATTTATTTCGTAATACGTAGCATTGTTATCTGCTAACGCCTGTTCATTGAGAAGCAAGTTTTCTTTGTCTCCGCTTTTTCCAAGCGTAAACACGTGCGGATGTTCGCAAAACAAGATGTAATTTTTTGTGGTTTCGTCAGAATCTCCATTTCTAACCCTGATTTTTTGATCAACCGTTGAACGAAACAATTTTTCTTGGTAATCCCACGCCTCTTTGTAGTCGATTAAACCCAAATGCTGATAATGAACAGTAGGTTTACTTTCCATTAAAACTTGGCTAGTTCGGATTTCAAATAATCGATAATGGCAATATCCATTGAGTCGACATTTTTCAGTTCAGCTAAATAAAGGGATGCCCAATCGACCAAGTTGATATAATAAATGGAGCGTTCTATTCTTGAATTTCCTTTCGCTTTAACCACTAAATTTTTGGAACACATTTGGGCAATGCGCGCCTTTGTGATTTCTAAACGACGTGCATTTCTAGGGTGCATATCATCTGTTTCGAAAAAAAGTGATGCGAAGCGCTCATCTCCACCTCCCCATCCAACGAGCTCGTTGTGGTTCATTTCTGGAATTACATGGTGCCAGCATAATAATTTTCCGTTTTCATTGAATTGCTGGCGTGCTCGAATCAACACTGGTTCATAAGCTGTTGTTCCGTATATTACGCCGACATTTCCTTTTAGAAACGCTGCAATTTCTCGTGCTTCTGCTTTTATTGATGTTTCATTATCGACAATCAACTTGCGCCCAGCTTCCATCTCATTCAAACGTTCCGAACTTACCAATCCAAGTTGACTGAATATATTGAGTAATTGCACCAACGAAAATGCCAATGCCGTTCGTGGAGGGTTTCCTCCTGGCACGATAACACAATCAAAATTATTCGAAATACAAATTTCTTGCAGTTCACCACCTGAACAAACACCAATAATGTGTGCTTTTTTGGAAATTGCTTCGTGAATAGTGCTCAGTGTTTCTTCCGTGTTTCCAGAATACGACGAACCAATCACCAAGGTGTTTTCCGATACAAACGCTGGCAAGGTGTAATCGTGCGCGTAATAAATAGGAACTTTGATTTCATCACGCACCCACGCTCCAACTAAACGTCCACCAATGCCCGAGCCGCCCATGCCACAAATGACAATGTTACGAATCTCATTTTCTGGTCGCTTAAATGTTGCAGCTTTAGCGATTGCTAAGGCTTCTGTAATATTTGCGGGAAAAGCACTAATTAATTTCTCCATAGTAAAAAGAAGGTAAAGTTAATGATTTAGTTTTTAGCTCGCTGTTGTGAACGTAGAAATAGATTGAAATGTTTTAGTTTTTGGGAGAGTCCTCCCCCTGCACCCCCTCCGAAGGGGGAAACGGAGTCGATACTATTTTTTCATTGAATTATCTATGTAGTATTATTAAAGTAACCGAATGCATCTCATTTCGATGTGGGATTTAAATTCCCCCTTCGGAGGGGGTGCAGGGGGAGGATCCCAATGAAATGAAGATAGATGAATCAAATACTATATTGAACGAGATCACCCTTCCATCCACTTCTTAAAATCTGAAACGCGTTCTCGACTCACGATGGCAGCATCATCATTGAGGAAATTGGTTTGGATTTTTAACCGACCGTTAAAGTAAAAGGACATTTTTTCAATGGTGGATTGCTGGATTAAGACTTTTCGGTTAATTCGAAAAAAAAGCGATGGATCCAATTCGTTTTCTAACTGATCGAGGGTGAAATCAACGGGAAATCTTTTCCCTTCTTTGTTGACGAGTAACACAATTCCATCTTCTGCGACAAAATGATGAATGTTTGAAGTCGCAACGGCGGTTAATTGTTCGCCTAACTTCACTAAAAACTTGGACTTGAATTTTTTGTTGTTGCCATCGATCAACGGTAAAATTTTCGAAATGGCTTGAAAAGATGCCTTTTCGTTAATCGTTTTTAGTTTTGTTAGTGCTTTTTTTAGTTCCTCAACGCCTATTGGTTTGAGCAAATAATCAATGCTATTTAATTCGAAAGCTTGAATGGCATATTTGTTATAGGCTGTCGTGAAAATTACAGGAATGTCCATTTGCACTTCCTTAAAAATATCAAAGCTCAAACCGTCTGCTAAATGAATATCCAAAAACAACAGGTCAGCATCTGTTCCTTTTATCAATTCAGCCGTACTCTTTTTTACTGAATCAAAAGTTCCGATAATTTGAATTGAACTATCGATGCGCTTGAGTAAATTTTCCAAGTGCTCGGCAGAAAGTTTTTCGTCTTCAATAATGATTGCCTTCATGTGTTCAATTTACTTTCAATAATGGAATTTTCACTGTAAAACAATCCTCTGTTTTGGTCACGATTACTTCTTTGTTTGTGTAAAAAGCAAAGCGATGAATGATGTTTTTCAACCCCGTATTCGATTTTTCTTCGGTGTCCTTTCGCTCTTGTAAATTATTGGAAACAGTCAAGGAATCTTCTGTGGTTTCTACTCGAATTTCCAGTGGATTTTCTTCCGAAACTTCATTGTGTTTAATGCAGTTTTCCACCAATAATTGCAACGACATCGGCGGAATACACTTCAACTTACTTTCTGGGTCGATCGCTAAATTAAACTTTAAGCTATCACCAAACCTGATGTTCAATAAATAACGATACGACTCAATAAACGCTAGTTCCGTTTCTACGCTGACCAATTCATTTTCTTGACTTTCCAAGACATATCTGTACACTTTGGAGAGCTCATTAATAAAATCAACTGCCTTGTCCTGATCTTTGTACACCAAGGATGAAAGCACACTCAGATTGTTGAACAAAAAATGCGGATTCACATGATCCTTCAAGTTTTTCAGTTGTGCCTGTGTACTCTCTGTTTTGTATTTCTCAACTTCCAAAAGTGACGCTTTCCAGTTCACGAAAAAATGGGCGCTAATTTCAATCAAAAGAATAATAAATGAAACTGAAATACCAATAATTAAACACCAAACAAACAATGCTGTTTCCTTTTCCAATGGCACCGTGCAAATAAAAAGATTGAACAAAAGCATTGGAACGTAAATGAATGTTGAACTGAAAAACAGCGTGATTAAAAATTGAATTCCAATTCTTTTGGAAACACTTTCAGTCCAGGGATGTTTTACATTCAACCAAGAATCAATGCGCAAGCATCCTTCCCAAATTGTTACAGTAATAAACACCGTTAGAAGAAGGTCATAAATAAATGGATGATCCGAATCAGGAAATCCAATCAATTCTTTGATTAGAAATGTGAGACCTATCCCCATTCCAATCATTAACAAAAAGCGCCAGTTTGAATTTCTCATACGCGATTAAAACTGAAATTTATACACAAAATTTGGAAAAAGTCCAACTTGATACGCTGTATTGATGGATTTCGTGTTTGCACTGTAGCGCTGTGCAAAAACATTTTTGTTATTGGTGACATTCTGAATATCAAAAAAGAGCGATTGAGAAATTTTACGTTTTTTGCTGTTCACCGTTACTCCCATTTTAACATCCAAGCGTAAAAAAGCGGAGTTTTGTTCAGAAAATGCAAATTCATCTCCCATTTCCACTTGCCTATTTTGCGCAATGGATGCCTCTAAATCGATGGGGGTGTAAAATCGTCCTCCTGCATGCGTAAATTTGACATCCATAGAAAAGGTATTCCGCTTTGCCTTCCCAATTTTAAACTCTTTTCCGATCAATACATTGTAGACAAACTTTCCGTTAAAAGCAGTATTGTGTTCAACTCCATCACTTCCCTTGTATTTAGAATCGTAAATTGATCCTGTCAACAGTGCGTAATATCCTTTGCTGAAAAATTTCTCCAATGTCAGCTCGACGCCGTAATTCGTTCCAGAACCTTCGTTCACCAAATAGCCAGTTTCGTTGGGTGTAAATCCTGCTCCTGTGTTCAACATAGAATAACTTGAAGGTGTCAATGTCACTGGAACATCAGAAATGATTTGATAATACGTTTCTGCCTTTACTCTCCAGTCTTTTATCGGAAACCAATCATAGCTCAATACAAAATGGTGACTTCTTGTAAAATCTAGGTCTTTGTTCGATTGAACATAACTTCCATCTGGCAAAAGCGTTCGGTAAAAATATACGTCTGTTGGTTGCATTTGACTGTGCATTCCGTATCCCACACCAATAGCATTCTTTGGATTCAACTGAAATTTAACGCCAGCCCTCGGTTCAACCGCATAGGAATTATTCAGTGCTAAATGCTGTCCCCTTAATCCAATGTTCAACGTAATATTATCAGAAAAACTGTATTTCATGTGTGCATATCCTTGAAGGAGCGAAGTATAATCCTTAAAGTTCCAAATTTCTATCCAGTCGGGAGAATGCGTACGGTTTCGGTACACCAAATTAAGGTTGAGAATTTCTTCCAATATCCCAAATTTCAAAAACATGCGTGAACTGACTTTCAAATTATAAGAAGTGTTGATCGAATAACGAATTTGATCTGTTACGTTTTCAATCACTCGGGTCACATCATTGGTTACTTTGTTAATGGTGTCTTCATCATAAATTGATCCTGAGTAAGTAGCGCCAATTACTGTTTTAAAATAGGACTTATCATTTACACGAATAAAGTGACTTAACCCCACCAATCCCATTCTACTCGTGAAATACGAGTCTCTATTCGGATAGGCAAACAAATCCGTGGAATCAATATTGTCGTGTTTAAACTCGATGTTACTCACACCTCCCAATCCGAAGAAGGTGAATTTCCCAATTTTTGTGTTTCCGCTGTTCAACTTAAACGACAAATCTTGGTAAAAAGGTGTTGCCGTGGTTCCAATATTCAAACCGATTGCCTGTGCAATTCCAGTAAACGAATAACGATAAGCCAACGCATACGATGAACCATTGCCTTTCTTGATTGGTCCTTCTGTCATTGCTTCCAATCCTGTAAGCATTCCAAACTGAATCATGTGTTCGCGCTTGTCTGAATTTCCATTTCTAAAGCGCAAATCGAATACACCAGCATTCGCATTTCCATATTCCGCGGGAAAAGCTGAAGTGAAGAAATCCGAATTGCTCAACAAGTTAGTATTAATTCCACTCACCGGTCCTCCTGTTGTCCCGATGGTCGAAAAGTGGTTTGGATTGGGAATGTTTAATCCTTCTATTCTCCACAGTACGCCCGCAGGTGAATTTCCACGAATTACAATGTCATTTCTTGAATCGTCTGGAGAACTAACTCCAGCAAAGTTCGCTGCTAATCGAGATGGATCTGAACGTCCACCCGCAAACCTATTCACTTCTTCCGTACTAAACGATCTCGCACTTACCGTTGTCAGCTCGTTGATCGTTTCATGTTTCTTCGTTCCACTAACAATCACTTCTTCTATTTGATTGATCGATTCTTCCAACGAAATATCTAAAACCACTTCCTTTCCTGTTGTAACCGTTACGTTTGGAATCAGGATTTCTTTGTAACCGAAATAAGTGACATGAATATCGTAGCGACCGGGTGGGATATTTTCCAGCTTAAACATACCGTCTAGATCGGTCAGCACTCGTCTTACTGGATCTATGTTTAGAATTGAAACCGTAGCACCTGGAATAGTACTCATTGATTGTTTGTCAATCACGCTTCCTTTGATGGTCTGGGTCTGGTTTTGAGCGAATGCCGATTGAAAGAAAATAACCCCAAAAATGAGTAATACAAACTTAACATAACGTTGATTCATGGTCTTTTTTTTCGCTAAAGGTAGAATCACAACAAAAGGTATATCAGTTAAAAACTGATGAGTTGTAGAATTTTGTCGATGAACTGTAGCAAAGGTATAATTTTTACGAAAATTCCATTTTTTCTTTACTAAGGTTTTAGTACATGTCCTCCCCCGGTATCCCATGGTCGAGAAAATTTCCTTCTTGAACTTTTTTATAAAAAATACTGCTAAATGTTTCATAAATATCTTTTCTTAAAAGACAACTAAGAAACCGTTGACCCCTAAAAAACTCAACTCTTTTAAAAAAAGTACAACATAATATGCGCTCCAACCCACATTTGTACATTCACCTCTGAATTGAAAGTTCTAGAGCAAAAATTACACGACACAATGGAGCTAAAATCTGTTCCTGCCTATGTAAATACGTCGCGAACTGTATAAACGTTAAACGACGACCCAGCTGAAATCTTAAACTTCCTTTTCAGTTGATATTGATAGTACAGTTTGGTTTCGAATTTTCGCCAGTGTGTCCTGCTCCTATGAATGAAGTATAGAATCGCTTAGTTCCAGTTTTAAAATGAAAGCAAAACCAAAAAAGCTCATGTATTATCAAACTAATGATGCAACGAAGCCAAAGAAAGCCTAATTTTGTAAGAAATTAGTATCCACATGAAAGCAAAAACCGCCAAAGAATCACTGTCTATTACTACAAAAGTTGTTTTACCCAACGATACCAATACCTTAGGGAATTTGTTCGGGGGACAGTTACTCGCATGGATGGACGTCATTTCAAGTGTCGCAGCACACCGCCACTGCAAGCGTGTGGTAGTGACAGCTTCAGTGAACAACGTTTCCTTTCAAAAACCTATTGACCACTCGTCCATCATTACGTTAGAAGCAAAAGTTTCACGTGCATTCAATTCTTCTATGGAGGTGTTTGTCGATGTATTTGTGGAGAACCCAATCACAGGTGTGCAGATTAAATCCAATGAAGCGATTTACACCTTCGTAGCGGTAGACCAAAACGGTGGACCAATCCAAGTTCCTGAATTGATACCCGAAACGGACGAAGAAAAAGAGCGTTACGCAGGTGCATTGCGCCGTAAACAACTGAGTTTGATTCTTGCTGGAAAAATGGATCCGAAGGATGCGGATGAATTGAAGAAGTTGTTTTTGGATTGATCAAAATCTCAAGACAATAATTTAGTCTTTTATCCATCGTTTTTTAGTTTAGAACCTATCCATTCAAGTCTCCAACAAGCGATTTGATTTTTGTATTCATAATTTTTGTGGTACATTAGTACAGAGCTGTTTAAGCAATAATCACATTATAACTGAACTCGAACTGGCAAAAGAATGATACACAGAAAAATTAAGCATAAAATAATTGGCTACATCTCCTTGTGTGTTGTAGTTCTTTTCTCGTGCAAAAAAGAAGCGAAAGACCCTGTTTATGTCAGTATGCGTGCCGTACAAGCACATAGTGATACACCAGTGGAAGGCATAAAATGGACCATTCAGGAATTTAAGGGAACAGGAGCCATTGTTTCTTGGAATGTTGAACCCACTGATTTTAAGTTGACTGGTCAAACGGATGCGAATGGAATTTCAATAATTGAACTTCACCCAAAAAAAGACAAAGACTACAGTTATTCAATTTCATTTGATTATACAACGATGAAGGTTCCAAGTGGCGATTATTCAATTGTTTTTGGTCCTACAACTTTTGCCAATCTTGTTCGTGAATCCCCGAACCACTATGAGATTCGGATTCTTCCGAAAATGGATGTCCAATTCAATTTTAAAAATGAAAATTGCTTTGATTCCAATGATACCTTTCGTTATAAGAGTTTTAATATTGACGAACAACCAAACCTAAATCAAAATCAAATTAATAGTACACCATGGTTAGAAGGAACCAGTCTAAATGGTTGTGTAGATTTCGTAGGACCTTTCGCAACACGGTTAGCTGGACATTATGTTTTTTACTGGGAGGCCACGCGCAATGGTATTTTAGAAACAGGCATTGACACTTTTTATGTTTCTCCAGGAGTGAACGATTTGATAGAGATGCATTGGTAATTCTATCGAGAAATCTTCTTGAAATTGAAAACGAATGATACACAGAAAAATTAAGTATAAAATAATTGGCTACATCTCCTTGTGTGTTGTAGTTCTTTTCTCGTGCAAAAAAGAAGCGAAAGACCCTGTTTATGTCAGTATGCGTGCCGTACAAGCACATAGTGATACACCAGTGGAAGGCATAAAATGGACCATTCAGGAATTTAAGGGAACAGGAGCCATTGTTTCTTGGAATGTTGAACCCACTGATTTTAAGTTGACTGGTCAAACGGATGCGAATGGAATTTCAATAATTGAACTTCACCCAAAAAAAGACAAAGACTACAGTTATTCAATTTCATTTGATTATACAACGATGAAGGTTCCAAGTGGCGATTATTCAATTGTTTTTGGTCCTACAACTTTTGCCAATCTTGTTCGTGAATCCCCGAACCACTATGAGATTCGGATTCTTCCGAAAATGGATGTTCAGGTTCATTATAAAAATATGAACTGTTTTGATGCGAATGATAGTTTCAAACATATATCTCTAAATTTAGATGAGTCCCCAAATATGACACTTCAAGATCTCAATAATTTAGGTCTATCACTGAATAACTTTAATCAGGGTTGTGCAGATTATTGGGGAGGGGGGACTATGTTAGCTGGTCGTATTGTTTATAAATGGGAAGCCACACGTAATGGGGTTGTAGATACTGGCATTGACACTTTTTATGTTTCTCCAGGAGTGAACGATTTGATAGAGATGCATTGGTAATTTCGACAGACTCAATTACCGTCACGATTATAGGAACTCAGACGAATATGTTGAAGACAAACAACGCTACATTGAAGCGTCGGAAATACGTGCGTTCACAAACCCCTCAGATGGCTCCTTTACCTTGGTCAACATGCAGGATGTGCCTATCAATCGTTTGGTGGTTTACGATTTAAGTGGTAATTTGGTCTTGGAACATAACAACATCGGTGTAGCGCGGTATGTATGTGATGCATGTCTAACCAAAGGCGTATATGTACTAAAAGTAAATTTTAAGGGTCATACAAAACAACTTAAATTGGTAGTACCATGAAAAAACTATTAGTACTTCTTTCTATCTTTCTCCTGCTTATTTCATGCAAGGATAAACACCATGTTGTAGGACGTGTGTACACCCCCATCACAGGTCAAGGAATTGCGAATGTAAAAGTTGAATTTTTAAAGTCTACAGCTAGTTTACCTGGTGGGTATAAAGAGGTTGCTAGCACCCTAACTGACGCCAATGGCAATTATGAGCTTGAATATAAAGGCATTGCTTCAAGAGTGCAAACTGAAACCTACGATTTGTATTTTTTGGGGAGTCTGCAAGAAGGTAGTTATAAAACTGCTATGCTACTTGACCACAAAGAAACGCAGGAAATTGATTGGCATGTGGTAGGTTATGGTAAGTTAAAATTAAACATCTACAACGGATCCTGTGAGGATGCACAAGATGAAGTAATAATAGACAGAAAATACAGACATGACCCAAATAATTCAATTTATATACCAATAACTTTAATGGGTTGTTATAACAAAGAGGGAATTCCTTCTTCAGACATTCCAATGGGATATTATGATATTACTTGGACGGTAACTAAAACGAGTACAGGAACCAATACGTTTACAGGAGAAGTTTTTGTCCCTGAGGGAGGCATTGGAGAGTTTACAATTAACTATTGAAAAAACAATACCTACATAGCGCTTTACTTGTTATACTTGTTTCGATATCACTCGTGATTATTTCCTCGTGTGGCACTCAATATAATCAACTGAAGTACCATAAGCACAATGATTCATTAAGTAAAACCACATCAGAACAAATTGAGCGTCCAGAATTTATATCGAAAACAAGTGAAGATCAGGGTATAATCTTAGTGAAAGAAAATCATCCTAATGAAGCTGAGTATACAATTACTGCAGATAACAATGAGGTAAGTAACATCACTAATGTAATTGATGAAGGGAAAGCGAGTGTTAACTACGAGCGGTCGAGGGAATCCTTTGTTTCTAGCGTTTCTAATCGCGACAAATCAAAAGACAAAGACTTAGAAAAAGGTTATAAGACAAAAGCTACCATAATGATGATTCTATACTTTTTTATTCTGGCCCTGTCGATAATTGCTTTGGTGTTTTTGAGTACGTATTACATCATTCCTGCGGTTGCAGGTACACTTGCTCAACTACCATTTATTGTCGTTCATAGTTACTTACGAAAAAAGGTGATTCGCCATACCGAGGATGAATCTACCGCTGCTAAAGCACGTAAAATGAAATGGGTATTGCTGATTATTTTCCTGGTTTTTGTCGTTGGGATGATCGTATCAAACGTCCTCTTGTATGCTATATTTTAACACCCATTCAGATCCTCAACAATTGCCTCAACATCTTGCTGATGCATACAATTAAAATGCTTCTTCGGGCATTCTTGAAATCCGATTTTGGAACAAGGTCGACAACTCAATCCTTTGACTTCATGGATTGAAAATAGCTCAGGTTGGTTCGGATAATATGGATACATTCCAAAGTCTGGAACCGTATTTCCCCAAACAGAGATAATTGGGATGGACAAACATGCCGCAATGTGCATCATGCCTGTGTCGTTCGTAATCAATTTTGCACTTTGCGCAACAATGCTCGCAGAACCGTTCAAGTTGAAATCACCGCAAGCAGAGATGACCTCTTGTTCCGTGACCTGATTTATTACTGCGTCTGCGAATGCTTTGTCCATTTCTCCACCAACAATAACCACAGGTTTTGTCGATTTCCGTGCAATTTCTACCACTAAAGAAACGGGCATTTGCTTCGTTTTGAATTGAGCTCCTATCGCGATAGTAATATATGATTTCGGTGCAACTCCCAGTTTTTGTTGAACATCTACCACGGCTTCCGAAGGAATAAAATATTCTCCAGGCAAAGCATCATTGACCACACCCAGCGATTGCACAGCTTCAAAATAGCGCTCTACAACGTGCATTTTTGGAAGTCTATTCCATTTAAATCGCACCAACAACCATTTTTGGATGTTCAGCTTTCGGAAGGTTTTCGAAGGTACGCCCAATTTTCGTTTGAGCGAAACAGTGCGCACGTTGTTGTGCAAATCGATAACGTAATCGTAGTGTTCACCTTTTAGTGTGTCCAGGACTTCATCTATCGATTTGGTAATGGTCACTACTTTTGAAATGTGTGGATTGGATGCTACAATCCCTGAAAATTGTTCTTTGGTGAGGTAGTGAATTTCAATAGTGTTCAATTGTTGCTTCATCGCCCTAACAACCGAAGAAGTCAAAACAATGTCACCAATAGAACTAAACCGAACAATTAAAACTTTCACGTGATAAAATTAAGATTAAAGCGCTTTGTAATCAGCATAAATGGCTGCTAAAAATGCGTGTCCCTTTTTAATTTCTGCTTTTTCTACCTCCTTTGGAAATGTGTTTTCAATGTAATCCTTCATTTCCATGTGATAGGTCATAGCGCCTTTTGGTGTCACCCATCCGTACCCACGAATAATGGTGTGTAGTGCAAATTCAGGCACTTTTGGATTCAATAAATCTTTGCTCCATGGATAATTCGAAAGATCACCATTCATTTGGGTCAATAATGTCGCTGCGATATCTATTTGTGAACCTACTTTGTCATTTCTTGTCCCACGGAACTCCTTTTTCAGCGGTTCCCCCCAGAATAACAACGGAATGCGGTAAAATGCATTTTGTACGGGACTTTGTGCAGTTGGTGTTCCGTGACCGTGATCCGCAACAAAAACAAACAGCGTATTCTCATACCAAGGTTCTTTCTTGCAATTTTCTATAAATGTTTTGATGCATTTATCAGCATAAACTACCGAGTTCATAAAATCAGCTTCAACACCACTGAACATTTCCTTGCCTTTTTTTGGGTAATCGTAAGGCGAATGCGTGCTACCCGTAAACGCACATTGTAAAAACGGTTCTTTCGTTTTGTTGATCCGCTGTAGGAAAAAGGTGTACAAATCTTCATCGAAATAATTCAGTTTACCACGACCTAATCCATCTGGAAAATCGGACTCATCCTTCACGTCTTGAAATCCGTGATCCATAAAATAGCCTCCAATGTTTCCGTATTTTAAATCGCCACTGAACAAATAATTGGATGAATAACCCCACTCTTGCATGTCCTGATTGATCGAGCGCAATTTCCGCGACTTCTCTGGTTGCAAGGAGATTGATATTTCTGGAATCCCCGGGTTCCCACTAAAAATGCTTGAATTTCCAATTTCTGAGGTACTGCTCGTCGAATACACATTGGTGAACAGCAATCCTTCTTTTGCCAACGCATCAAAGTTTGGTGTCGCTCCTTTCGTCTCACTCAAACAGCCGACTGCCTCAGCAGCCCAGCTTTCCAAAATCACAAACACCACATTCGGGCGCTCGTTGTTCAGAATACGGACATCGTGTTCTTTGGGATAATTGTACATCTCTGCCACAATTTTTTGCGCTTCTTTCTCGTCAATTTCTGGCATCAAGTCATCAATTTCACTGCGGTTGTAGAGCAGGTAACTCTTCCCAAAATAATAGGTCGAATTCGTTGACAAATCATTCGCCACAGGGTGATTGGAGAAAAACGCCGCATTGATGTTAATTGGAATTTGTTGCCATCCTCCACGTGCCAAGAGTAAAAATCCAACAGATCCAACAGCGAAAAAAACGATCGCTACGGGAATCTTCACTAGCTTTTTCCAAGGCCAATCAAACGAAAGGTTTTTAAACAAGAAGCGCTGGATTCTCCATGCAAAGACAAATTCTAGTATGCTATAAATGATGAACCAAATCGTCATGCTGTAATCGGCTGTTCTAAAAACCTCATCTGGATTGGACAAGTGCATAAATACACGCGACGTTAACTTATGGTTCCATTCCGGATACGCATTTATCTCTCCAGCGTGGATAAAAATCACCAACAGTGCTTCAAACAGGAGAATTCCAACAAACAAGCGTTTGAACCATTTCGAAGGATGAATAAAAAAGAGTAGTAAAAAGAAAAGAGGAATGATACTTAAAAATCCAGCCGTGGCAATATCCAAACGCAAGGAATAGAAAAAGGTAGAAAACCATTCTCCCCAAGAAACGTTTGCAAATTTATCCCAGTTATGGATAGAGAACATGATCCGTTGGAAGTCAAACAACAACACCCAAAACAGCACTAACTTTAACAGTTGAATAAAAAGTTGCTTGACACTTCCCATACTGCAAAGTTAGTGATTTATTCACATCAACAGCTCGTCTGGAACAATGTAACCGTTGTCACACACAACAAAGAAAACGCTTCGTATCTTTGCTAGTATGAGTTCATTTAGTGAAATAATAAAATCAGACACACCGACCTTAGTTGATTTCTATGCAACATGGTGCGGTCCGTGTAAAGCGATGTCGCCTGTCTTGGATCAACTGAAATCCAACTTGGGCGAATCCGTGCGTGTTTTAAAAATTGATGTAGATAAAAATCCAGCCATTGCAAGTAAACTTGGAATTCGCGGTGTCCCTACCTTCATTTTATATAAATCTGGAAATGCGGTTTGGCGTCAAAGCGGTGGAATGGATCTAAATACCCTTATTTCGAAAATAAAACCAAGTATATAAACCTCCGAATAATCGGTTAAGTAGTAGTGTTCTTAAGTGTTTGTGCTTTCGGCAATTAATGAGTTTGGATAAAAATAGTATCAAACTTGCAGTATTTCCGATAAAAATCTACTTTTGCACCCTTAAATTACATTAACTATTTATTATGGAACAAAATCTGATTTATATATTACCAATCTTTGGATTGATTGGATTAATCTACATGCTATTCCTTTCTTCATGGGTGAAGAAGCAACCAGTTGGTAGCGACAAAATGAAGAAAATTTCAGGATACATTGCCAATGGAGCAATGGCTTTCTTGAAGGCAGAATACAGAATGTTAGCCATATTCGTGTTAATTGCAGGAACTGCTTTGGGAATCATTTCCGCTATGGAATTAATTCCAGCAGGTATGTTCATCGTCGTTTCCTTTGTAATTGGTGCTGTTTTTTCTGCCGTTGCAGGAAACATCGGTATGCGTATCGCGACGAAAGCAAACGTAAGAACTGCTGAAGCTGCAAAAACAAGCTTACCACAAGCAATGAAAGTTGCTTTCAGAGGTGGAACTGTAATGGGATTAGGTGTAGCTGGATTGGCTGTATTTGGTCTTTCATCAATTTTCATTTTCTTACTTTGGAATGGAGGAACAGAAGGAGACATGTCCGTAATTCTTGAAACATTGGCTGGTTTCTCTTTAGGAGCTGAGTGTATCGCATTGTTTGCTCGTGTTGGTGGTGGTATTTATACAAAAGCTGCTGACGTTGGTGCTGACCTTGTAGGAAAAGTTGAAGCTGGAATTCCAGAAGACGATCCACGTAACCCTGCAACAATTGCAGATAACGTAGGGGATAACGTAGGTGACGTTGCGGGCATGGGTGCCGATTTATTTGGTTCGTATGTAGCGACAATGCTTGCTGCAATGGTATTAGGTAATTATTTGATTATTCAAGATGCCGCAAACTATGCAGACCGTTTCAACGGAATGGGACCAATTTTAATGCCTGTTTTAATTGCAGGAGTTGGGATCTTGTTCTCCATTTTAGGAACGTGGGTAATTAGAATTAAAAATAACGATGCGAAAGAAAAACAAGTACAAGGTGCATTTAACCTTGGTAACTGGGGATCTTTAGTATTGACTGCAATTGCTTCTTTTTTCATCATTAAATGGATGCTTCCAGCTGAAATGAATATGGAGTTCTTCGGAGAAGGAGTTAAATCGATTGGATATATCCGTGTATTTTATGCAGTATTGATTGGATTGGCTGTTGGTGGATTAATTTCTATGTTGACTGAATACTATACAGCAATGGGGAAACGTCCAGTTATGGGAATTATTAAAAATTCATCGACTGGTGCGGCGACAAATATCATTTCTGGTTTATCACTTGGAATGATGTCAACATTTGCTCCAATCATCCTTTTTGCTTCTGCAATCTGGGGAGCATACGAGTGTGCTGGATTCTACGGAGTTTCTATCGCTGCTTCTGCAATGATGGCAACAACAGCATTGCAATTGGCAATTGATGCTTTCGGACCGATTGCAGATAACGCAGGTGGTATCGCTGAAATGTCGGAATTAGAACCAGAAGTACGTGAAAGAACAGATATTTTGGATGCTGTTGGTAATACAACTGCTGCTGTAGGTAAAGGTTTCGCAATTGCATCCGCTGCGTTGACGGCTTTGGCATTGTTTGCCGCTTACGTAACGTTTACAGGAATTGATGGAATTAACATTTACAAAGCGAAAGTTTTAGCTGCGTTGTTTGTTGGTGGAATGATTCCAGTAGTATTCTCTGCAATGGCAATGAGCTCGGTTGGTAAAGCTGCAATGGCGATGGTAAAAGAAGTTCGTCGTCAGTTCAAAGAAATTCCAGGAATTATGGAAGGAACTGCTGAACCAGAATACGAAAAATGTGTTGATATTTCGACAAAAGCGGCATTGCGAGAAATGATGTTGCCAGGAATTATCACTATTATTTCTCCAATCATCATTGGATTTACAATGGGAGCTGAATCACTTGGTGCTTATATGGCTGGTGTAACAGTTTCTGGTGTTCTTTGGGCAATTTTCCAAAACAATGCTGGTGGAGCTTGGGATAACGCT
>CAZXRU010000010.1:0-130505 GCA_964643345.1 uncultured Fluviicola sp. | reverse complement strand
ATTTCCTGAAATTTTAGTGCGAGTTGTTCTGAAGGAGCCTCAAAATCCCCACCCCACCAAACTTGAAGTTGATTTGTTAAACCAACGGGACTTCTCTCATAAATGGTTGAAAAATGTACACAGGCGATGAAATACTTTCCGATATCTGTCAAATGGATGTTGTCACTGAATAAGTCTTCAATGGTTGTTAATCCTGGCATTACACCTGCATCAATTGAGTCTTTCACTCTCGCTAAACCTTGTCCTGCTGGAATTAGACAGACTGGTGTGGTTGGATTGAATCGTGCGTTTAGTGTATCCACCACACTTTCCCACATTGGAAGATCATCGTCTATGCGCGCTCTCCAAGAATTTGCGTCAATATCATAATCACAGCCTGTAGGCGTTCCACTCAATAAACAGTGCCAGACTTCATACAAATAAATTCTGGTATTCGGATTTTGGTCATAAGCGTACACATAAAAGCTATCGGCATATTGATAGGTTAAATCTATTATTGCCTCATACCTTGGAACCGATTCAGTGAGAACCAAGAGATCAAAATCACCGACAGGTAATCCGCCTAGATTGTCGTAAAAACCAAAATAATAGGGTGGGTTGGACGAGTAATCATTCGCATCCATTCTATCCCATTGCCAGCTAAGAGGTGACCCAGGGATGCTTTGATAGACCCAATCAAATGATATTCCAGCGTAATCGTCTGCTAATGATTTGACCATATCTGGTATTTGATCACTTAAACTGTGACCAATGTAAAATGCTTTTTTATCATCCTGTGCAGTGCAGAGAGATGTAAATAATATACATACAGGAAGTGTAATTAAGATCATTTTGTGAAGTCGCATAATAAATAGTTTAGTTAAAAAGTTAACGCAGTTAAGATTTCAAAGGTTGGGAAATGAGGTAGTAAGTTGATAAAACTTAAGCAAAGTTTCAGCTATTTTTTATACATTAGGGCAAAATTTAGAACTATGAAAAAACTATTACCTCTAATTCTCCTTATTATTTCCCAAAGTGTTTTTGCTCAAGATGAAATGCTTCCAAAGGGACTTACGCAAGAAGAAAAATTATTTTTGGAGACCTATCAGTTCAGTGCTCCGTTCTCCGAAAAGGATATTATTACGCCACCAACTGGCTCTGAAATTCGAACTCCTGGTCAGTGGGAAGAAGTGCAGGCCGTGTGTATCACTTGGACAAGTTTTCCTTCCATTCACCGAGCTTTAGTCGAAGCAATTCAACAAGAATGCGAAGTTTGGATAGTATGTGCCGATTCAAATACAGTTAAGAATAATATCACTTCTAATGGTGGTTCGCTGGTTAATACACGTTATTTTGAGCTTCCTTACAACAGTATCTGGATGAGAGATTACGGTCCAAACTCAGTGTATTTAGAAGGAGTAGATGAATTGGTATTTGTTGATTGGATTTACAATCGTCCACGACCTTCGGATGATGTTACTCCAGTTGGCATTGGAGATCAAATGAACATTCCAGTTTATTCGATGACAAATGCACCTTACGATTTGGTTCACACAGGAGGTAACTTCATGGCTGACGGTTTTGGAAGAGGATTCTCATCACTTTTGGTAGACGAAGAAAACGATGCAGGATCTCCATTTACTATTTCAGCTCATAATTCAGCAGCAGTTGATGCGCTGATGGACGACTATCAAGGAATTAATCAGTACATTAAGATGACGACATTGCCTTACGATGACATTCACCACATTGATATGCACATGAAATTGATGAATGAGGAAGTTTTGTTGGTTGGGGAATTTCCAGCAGGAAGTTCTGATGGTCCCCAGATTGAATTAAACCTTCAATACATTCAAGATAATTACCTTTCTGCATTTGGAACGCCGTTTAAAATTGTTCGTGTACCAATGCCTCCTTCAACAGGAGGGGCTTATGCACCAAGTGCTAATTACAGAACGTATGCAAATAACATCATTGTAAATAAAACAGTGATCGTACCAACTTACAGAGAAGAATACGATACAACTGCTTTACGTATCATTCAAGAAGTAATGCCAGGCTATACCATAGTAGGTATTGATGTTGATAACGCAGGAGGAAATCTTATTGGACAAGGTGGTGCATTGCATTGTATTACAAAAGAAGTCGCAAGTGATGACCCGTTGTGGATAGCGCACCAAAATCACCCTGATACAGAAGAAGTCGTAAATCCGTATTCGATTACTGCATTGATTCGCCACAAAAGTGGAATAGCCAACGCAACGTTGTACTATAAGACAGATTTTTTAGGTGCATATACTGGGGTTCCAATGTCATTTGTTAGTGGATACGATTGGACAGCGAACATTCCAGCTCAGACGGAAGGGACAAGAATTTGGTATTACATTGAAGCTGAATCGGTGAGCGGAAAGCAACAAGTACGTCCTATGACGGCACCAGACGGTTACTTTACATTTCTCGTGACTGGTGATGGAACAGCACAATTAGAAGACTTGGAAGGATTATTTGGACAAGCAGTATTTCCAAACCCGACAAATGGTTTAACGTGTATTCCAGTTAATAATTCTGGAGCTTTTGAAGGTTCGTTGATTTTGTACGATCAGGTTGGGAAGCCAATTGAAGTGGTACATTCAGGGAAATTCATCGCTGGACCGCGCAAGTACTTTTTAGATGCATCTAATTTACCTGCGGGAATGTATCACTTAGTACTGGAAACACCTAGCGGGTCGGTGACTCAAAAGCTAGGAGTTGCAGGAAAATAGTTTAAAGAAAAACGAAAATAAAAATGGCATTCACGTTTGTGGATGCCATTTTTTGTATGCTATTTTTTGGTTTTTAATTTCGTGTAGAGCATTTCTCCAAGGATGTAGAAAAGTAAGATCCAAGGCGCTCCGTGCATAAGCAAGTCGAACCAATCCATTCCTGTCATTGTTCTTCCGTACCAGATATTCGTCATTTGCTTCCAGATGTGCGCATGTGGAACGAAGGGAGCTAACCCCAACGTTAGACTTCCGATAATTGCTAATCCAAGGTATTTTCTCATTGTTTTCGTTTAAATGGCTCGATTTGCTGTGCAAAGAAATTGGTTGGATAATTTTCTACGTTTTCAAATCCCAATTCAATATCACGACCAGAAGATGGAACGTAATCCGTTTTAAAAATGTAATCCCAAATGCTCAAGGTAATTCCGAAATTCATTCCGTGTGGATGTTCCTTTGGAAGCTCTTTTGCATGGTGCCAAATGTGCATTTTTGGATTGTTCAAGATGTATCTGAGTGGGCCGTAATCCCACCCAACGTTGGCATGATTGAGGTGTCCGATCAATATCGCACCAGCGTGCATTATAAATGCGTATTCTATTTTGAAATTGAGCACATATGCAAGTACAATATAAATCGCTGTCTTGTACAAGAATGATTCAAAAAAGTGATAACGCAAGTGTGCTGCAAATCCCATTTCTTTCACCGAATGATGAAGTTTGTGAAAACGCCATAAGAATGGAACGCGGTGCAACAAATTGTGCACTGACCACTGAACAAAGTCAAAGATGATAAAGTAAATAATGAATTGCAAGACCATGTGCAGTCCTGATAAATCAAACAGGTAATTGCTCGGTAGTCCAATTCCACTCATCATCTTACCAAACAATTTAGCTGACGTGTTGGAAAGCGCAACAAATATGAGGAGATTAAAAATGTAGAAATTGAAGAACATGTAAAACGCATCCAGCCAAAAATCCTTTCGTATAAATTTTTGATTTTTTCGCCACGGCAAGAGCATTTCAAGGATCCAAACTGCGAGCGAGACTAAAATCAACCACGTAAAATAATTGAACCCATCGAACGGATGCGAAACCGTGTTCCACAAGTATTTCGCATAGCCCGTGAATGAATTAACGAATGTATTATAGAGCTCTTCCATGATTTTTTAATCCACGTATTTTAACATTTTTGTCCAAGGACCACCGTTGTATGCTTCAATTCCAGCCGCAGCCAGTTGTGCTTTTGCTGCTCCAGAACGCATTCCCGAAGCACAGACGCAGATGACAGGAGTGTTTAAACTCTTTATCTGCTTAATACGACCTGGAATATTTCCTACTGGAATATTTTCTGATCCTGGTACAGCACCCCCTTTAAATTCTCCTTGAGATCTTACATCTATAATTACTGCGCCCTCGTCGAGTAGCTTTTTGTAATCTGTTTTTTTGAATAGTTTTCCGAACATAACGTCTTATTTTTCTTCAAAAGTAATGGCTAGAGTTAATAGCAAATGTAACTCAAGTAGCACAGTCCTATTTTTTAGGAGCTTGTTTGAGGTGCATTCGATACGCCAGAATAGCTGGAAAACCTAGAATGAACAAGAATGCCATGACGATCCCTTTTGTTGTCAAGTAGAAGGTTTTAATGGTCTCCATATCATCCTTGTCATATCCAAGCCCGATAAAATAGGACAGACTCAACGGCCGTTCTTCATGAAATTCAAAAAGTCTGTCTTTATGTACAATAACCCCATCAAAAATATTGATTGGAAATAGAAAAAACACCAATGCTAGGATGAATGATAGTGCAAAGAAAAGTACGATTGGTTTTCTCATCTTTAATCAAGAATAATTAGACAAATTTGTTCACCACGAAGTTAGTTTTAATTTTACAAAGTAATGAAGTCAAAACTTGGATATCTGTGCAGTTCTGAAAGTTGGGGTGGTTTAGAAATGAACCAGCTTAGAAATGCGTTGTGGATGAAAGAGCGAGGACATGAGGTGGTCGTTATTTGCCTGCTGAATACGCCGATTGAGAAAAGTGCACGAGAACAAGGACTGGAGGTACTTATCATAGAGAAATACCACAAATATTACGATTTCAAACGTGCGAAGGAATTGAGTCAGCGCCTAGTTCGTGAGAAAATTACCCATTTGATTGTTCGATCCACCTATGATATCAGCATTACGTCGAACGTGAAGCGAATTCTAAAGTCCAATATTCATACTTCTTACTTCATGGAAATGCAGTTGGGAGTGAAAAAGACAAATTTGTTCCACACACTTCGCTACCGATCGATTGACGTATGGTCGTGCCCACTGCCTTGGCTAAAAGTACAAGTCGAAAACTGGACCCGTTTTAAGAACAAATTGGTGGTTATTCCATCTGGAATTGATCTGTCACAATTTTCGGGATTGAATTCGAAGGAAATTGATCGAAAATCGTTAAAAATGGACGAAAACGCCTTGATTTTTGGATTAATTGGGCGATTTGACCCTCAAAAGGGACAATTATTGCTTTTGCAAGCGATGCAAAAATGTAATAATAACGAGTTTCATGTTTGTTTTCTGGGAGAACCTACAAAGAATGAAGGAGACGAATATTTCAATGAGATGCAACAATTCATTCAAGTACATCAATTGGAAGACCGTGTTTACATTCGACCCTTTCAAAAAAATACTGCATCATTTTACAATGCCATTGATTGGCTGGTAATGGCGACTAAAGCAGAAACGTTTGGAATGGTGACGGTCGAATCACTCGCATGCGGGACACCTGTTTTAGGAAGCAATGCTGGGGGTACACCTGAAATTCTGAAGCATGGACAGGGTGGCGTTTTGTTTAAATCAATGGATGTAGATGATCTAACAGTTAAACTCGACGAAATTAGTAATAGACAGCACGAGTTTTCACCGGGCGAGTTGATTAAAATGGCACAAGAGTATGATCATCACAGCGTATGTGAACTGGTCGAGCAGGCACTTGGTTTAACTTCTCAAACATAAACGCAATCTATCTTCGGATTTCTCGTTAAATTAGTCGATTCATGAACTTATATTCAAACAAGCAAAAATGGAAAGTCGCCTTACTGATTTTCGCCCTACTTACGGTTGGGGTTACGTTGTTTGTTTCCAATGACATCGTTTCAAAGGTGGGCGATCGTGAGCGAGAAAGAGCGAAGCAATGGGCGGATGCGATTAAGAAGAAAATTGAATTGGTTCGTTTAACGAATCGCACATTTACACAATTGCGTGATAAAGAGCGAGAAAAAATGAGTTTGTGGATTGATGCGACGAAGGAAGTTTCAAAATCATCCCCCCTAAATCAAGCACTAGACCAAGAAATTCCACTAAAAATCATCAACGGTAACAAGGATATTCCTGTGATTCTTTTGGATCATAATCAGAATGTTTCAGGAAGTATAAATCTCGATTTTGACACCAGTTATTTCCGAAAACAGCATCCTGATTATTCGGTCGATGAATTATTCAAAGCCTTTGATGATTCGCTGCTATTGCTAGCCAAGGAATGGGAACTAATGAACAGCTCATTTACTATTGAAGTCTATGAGGATATGTTCATGACGTATTATTACAGTGATTCGCGAGAAATTGTCAAATTGGAGAAGGAGCGTGATTCACTCATTACTGCGTTTAATGACGATTTAATTAACAACGCTGGCTTGGTCCCTGTTCTATTAATCGACACGGAAACAAAGAAAATTATTGGGACGAATATTGAGGAAGTGAAGAATGATGTATCTCACTTAGAAGAACATATTGCGAAACTTTCAAAGCAAAACGAACCGATTGTGATTGACTTGAAAGGAGGAGTTACAAACACCTTGTATTTTGATGCAAGTCCCGAGTTAAAAAAACTACAATATTTCCCTTATATCCAGTTCATTGTCATAGGCTTGTTTGCCTTGATAGGTTATCTGATTTTTAGCACCTTTCGAAAGGCTGAGCAAAACAAAGTATGGGCTGGAATGGCGAAAGAGACCGCCCACCAATTGGGAACACCTTTATCCTCTTTGATGGCATGGATTCAGCTGCTTGAAGCACAAGGTGTCGACCCGATGGTTATTGTTGAAATGCAAAAAGATGTCGATCGATTGGACAAAGTAAGTAATCGCTTTTCGAAAATTGGTTCAGGTGCACAACTGAGTTTGGGAGATGTCAGTCTTACCGTTAAGAACGTTCTGGATTATCTACGTCCTAGAATTTCTGATAAAGTAGATGTTCAAGTTTCAGCGGAAGAAGAGGTACTCGTGTTGCACAACGCTTCGTTATTGGAATGGGTCGTAGAGAACATTTGCAAGAACGCTGTTGATGCGATGGAAGGCGTTGGATCACTGCAAGTCCGCGTTCACAAGACGAACGATTGGGCGTACATTGACATCCAAGATACAGGCAAGGGAATTCCATCAAAACAACTGAAAACGATTTTTGAACCAGGATTTTCTACGAAAACGAGAGGTTGGGGATTGGGATTATCGTTGGTGAAGCGCATTGTTAAAGAGTACCACAAGGGAACGGTTCATGTGCTTGAATCAAAAATCAATGTCGGAACCACGTTCAGAATCAGTCTCCCATTAAACGTAGTTGGATAGGCTACATTCTTTTTACAAATTCAATCAGTAAGGTCGTAATATCTTCGTATTCGTTGAAGGTTAATTCCTCGTAGGTATCGAAAATATCATGGTAGTGCTTGTTCGTCCCCATCGTGTAGATAAAAAAAGCGGGAACTCCTTTTTCGGTAAACCAATGGTGATCAGAGTTGGCAGATGGACCCCTCGATTTTACTTGAGCCAGTAAATTTTTCTCGTTATTTATTGTTTGAAGCAGTGTAAATTCATCGTTAAATTCAGTCGCATTGACCACAGTTATTCCTTCTTCACCACTTCCCATAATGTCTAAATTAACTAGGAATTTGATTTTTTTCAATTTCAGGAGTGGATTTTCAACGAAATACTTTGATCCCACCAATCCAGCTTCTTCTCCAGCAAAGGCAATGAATACTACATTGTAGTTCACTGGATTCTTTTTGAAATACTTCGCAAGGGTAATCAACATGGCAGTTCCAGAGGCATTGTCATTCGCTCCGGGAAAGTAGGTGTCGCGACCCATTCTACCTAAGTGGTCGTAATGCGCTGTAAAAACGACGGTCTTTGAACATTTTTTCTTAGCCGGGATGTGTGCAATAACATTCTGCGATTGGTAATTCTTTACAAAGTTCGCTTCGATGTTTACTCTTAAATCTCCCGATTTATCGAACGAACCAGATTGAATTTGTAAGAACGGATAAAAGATTTGCTCTCTTCCTACCGACCAGGTGAATTTCGTATCGATACACTCGATCACTGGAAGTATGGTTGCCAGTTCGTACGCTAGACTTTGAACTAATTTCACCGTATCTGCCGACATTAACGTGTAGTCAATTACAATCGCTTTGTCAACCGATGGATCGTTTTTAATTTTTTGCAACAACGCTCGCATTTGGTCGAGATCGAGCAATTCCGAAGCAGTTAACTCATGCAATTTATACGTCGTATTCGCACCTGTTGAACTAGGATTTACGACAAAATCTCTTCCTGGAATTAGCAGTTGGCGTTTTTGCTCGACCATCATTTTCCCGGGAAAGGTATTCACGTCGAGTTGAAACGGTTGAAAATAGTTCTTCCCAAGAGGTTCCACTTCGACCTTGTTAAATTCACTTGCTAAAAATGCAGCAGCGATAGAGTCACCTTTGTTAACGTATCCACGACCGTGAAATTCTGGGGAGCAAAGTTTCTCGGTAATCTGTCTAACTTCCTGGATTTGAGAAAACCCAATTGAGGTCAGAAAGAGGAAAGCAACGAGGTGAATTTGTCTAAGCATAACGTCGGTTTACCACTGTCATAAAATCTACAACGGATTCTTCTTCAGCGTTCCAGTTGTGTTGCGCTGCAAGCTCAGCAGATTTTACTTTTGCAGCGTCTAGATTCGGTTGATTGTCTAATGCTTTGATTGCTTCACTAAACAACTCGCTTGAACCATCAAATAGCTCGTTGATGTATCTTAACTTTTCATTTAACCCGAATGCACCCACTAATGTATCAAGCTTTGCACCTTGCAATTGAGAGCTCAATGAGTTATCAGCAATGTTCAGCTGCTCCCAGAAAGAAGTGCCCGTAGATGTTGTCTTTTCTGATACTGTTTTGGAATACTCAACTGATTCATTACCGCTTTCTACATTGACAGTTACTGTCTTCTCTTCTACAACCGTTTGTTTTATCACAGGTTCTTCCTCTTGCATAGGAGTTATTTCTTCCTCTATTTCAGGAACAATTTCTTCTTCTTCTATCTCTTCAGCTTCCTCGAAAATGGAAAAATCAATGGACGTTTCAGGTTCTTCAAACACTTCTTCCTCTTCCACCTCTTCTGTTATAGTAATTTGTTCAGTCGGTTCTTGTTGTAGTGTTGTATTTACTTTCGTCTCGAATGCTTTGTATTTGAGTATAATACTTCGCTCGTGAAGCTCTCTTGTCAATGTTTCCAATTCAGAAAGTTCAGCAATTGACAATTCACCTTTATCCATTTTTTGGACAAGTGTTTCAATAGCTTGTATGCGGTTTTTGTAACTCTGTAAATTTTCCATGTTCTTCTTTACGGTATCGACTTTTCAACATATGTAATCAAGTTGCTAACGAAGTCTTTTAACTTTAGAACTTAATAACGATTTTTATGCTTCAAAGTTACCGAAGAAAATGGAGGTTTAGAAATGATTTTTCACTTTTTCTCTTCTGTGTTTTGTTGATAACCTCAAATTGAAGAAGAAGTATGTTTTTAGAGCAATTTCCTGAGAATGGAATACAACGTGGATGGATCGAAGTCATCTGTGGATCTATGTTTTCAGGGAAAACTGAGGAGTTAATTCGTCGTTTGAAAAGAGCGGAGTTTGCTAGTCAAAAAATTCTGTTAGTGAAACCGCAGATAGATGACCGGTACCACAAGGAGAATGTTGTCAGTCACCAAGGAACAAGCTTTGAGGCAGTGACTGTCGCTCAGGCATCTGAGATTTTAACTGAATGGAAGATGGAGAGAATTGTTGCGATTGATGAGGCACAGTTTTTTGATATGGGTTTGGTGGATGTCTGTAATCAACTGGCAAAACAAGGAGTTCGCGTAATCATTGCTGGTTTGGACATGGATTTTCAAGGAGTTCCATTTGGACCGATGCCACATTTATTGGCGATTGCTGAATATGTGACAAAGGTGCATGCTATCTGCGTATCTTGTGGTAACTTAGCTCAGTTTTCCCACAGAACTGTAGAAGATAAGTCACAGGTTTTAGTGGGAGCTGTGGAGGAATATAAACCCCTTTGCAGAACATGTTACAATAAAATGGCCCATTGAATTTAAATTACACCTATAAAGAAATTGCTTCACTTTTTGACATCTCAACGGATGATGAAACCATTATTGGCGCTGTGGCGTTTGATTCGCGTAAGTTGTTTGTCGCTAAGTCAGTGATGTTTTTTGCACTTGACGGTGTGTTCAGAGATGGTCATGATTATATCAAAGATGCCTATGAAAAGGGAGTAAGACATTTTGTTGTTTCAAAATCTGGATACACAGAAGCATATACTGATGCGCATGAAATAGTGGTTGACAATACCTTAGAAGCATTACAGTTTTTTGCAAAGCACCACCGTTCTAAGTTTTCGTGTGAAGTCGTTGCGATAACAGGTAGCAATGGTAAAACGACAGTAAAGGAGTGGTTGTCTCATTTGTTGAACAAGAAGTTTATCGTTGCTAAAAGTCCCAAAAGTTACAACTCAAAGTTAGGCGTTGCGCTTTCGTTATTGGAGATTACACCTTCTACCGAAGTGGCTATTATCGAAGTTGGAATTTCAGGTCCAGGTGAAATGAAAAAATTGATTGATTTCATTCAACCTACCCGTGGAATTTTGACATCATTTGGTTCTGGGCATCGTGAGTTATTTTCATCAGCGGATGAGCATTTTGCAGAAAAAATTGCACTTTTTGATCAGTTGGATGAGTTTATTTATCCCGAACTACTTGTAGATCGCCGTCCGAGTGGCGGTAGACTGGTTAAAGAGAATGATTTTGAACATTTTTTGAAAGGTTTCCCCTATCACGGCACGATAAATAAGCAAAATGCACAACTTTCCATTGCGATGGCAAAGGAGCTCGGTTTGGATGATGCTTCCATTCTAGAAGGTATTTCTGAGGTGAACGCACTCACACTTCGTCTAGAAACTTTTGATGGAGTGAACAACAACACAATTATTAACGACACCTACAGTTTAGATGAAGATTCACTTCGCCATTCATTGGAGTATCAGCTTTCAAATACAAATGGAAAGGATCGGATAGTTATTATAGGTTTGGAAAAGTCGGATGACAAGAGGGAAGCCATCATTCGGTCGATAGTAGAGGAGTATGAACCGTCTGAACTGGTTTTTCATTATTTGGGTGATGAGTTTAAATATCAATATCGCAATATGTGCATATTGATAAAAGGCACACGCTTATCTAAAATGGAAGCAGTTGCAAGGAAATTTAAGCTCTTAAATCATCAAACATATCTAGAAATAGACTTGAAGTGCATTCGACACAATATCAACTATACGAAATCACTTTTAAAAGAGGGAACTAAGTTGTTATGCATGGTCAAGGCTTCCTCCTATGGTTCTGATGCTAAAACAATGGGCAAGTTTTTAGAGGGAATGGGAGTTGATTACTTAGGAGTTGCGTATCCAGATGAAGGAAAATTGCTTCGTGAATCTGGGGTTAAGACGCCAATTTTGGTAATGAATTGCGAGGAAAGCACTTTTCCAAGTTGTATAGAGTTTAACTTGGAACCTGCTATTTTTTCAGTGCAGCAATTGAATAGTTTCATTAGTGAGCTGATTTATCGTTCCATTGAAAACTATCCAGTTCATGTGAAGTTAGAGACTGGGATGAATCGTTTGGGATTTGTTGAACAAGATTCACCAAATTTGATAGATCTAGTAAAAAGTCAGCCAGAGGTGTACATCAAAAGTATATACTCTCACCTTGCAGATGCGGATCAACATGAGTCGTCCTATACAACACAGCAAATTGAGATTTTTGATAGAGTTTCGTCCAGAATCATAGAAAACTTCAACTATCCCATAGCACGTCATATTCTTAATTCATCAGGAATTTATAATTATACCCATGCTCAATTCGATATGGTACGTTTGGGAATTGGAATGTATGGTGTGATGGGCAACGAGTCATTGAGAAGCAGCATTAAATGGTATAGTACAGTATCACAAGTGAGAAGGCTAACTCCTGGTGAAAGTGTAGGGTACGGACGAGCATTTTTAGCGGATCAAGAAATTGAGATTGCCGTGATTCCAGTTGGATACGCCGATGGGTACCGAAGAGCACTGGGACGTGGTACTGGTGGTGTTTTTATCAATGATAATTATTGTCCAACCGTTGGAAACGTCTGCATGGACATGATTATGGTCGATGTTACGGGCAAAAATGTTCAGTTAGGTGATCGCGTAGAAATTATCGGACGGAATCAATCGATGTTGAAACTGGCAGATACTTTAGGAACAATTCCATATGAAATTATGACTTCTTTTTCGGCGAGAATGCACCGTGTTTTTGTCGATCAATAGATAGAATCTAAATCCTCATAAATAGTGTCGATTGATAATGGATTCGAGGCTTGGAATAGGCATTTGTGTACAGGTAGTTTTCTCTTTGAACACCTAATCTGATCGTATCGATATGTTCAGAGACTTCCTTTAACACCTTTTCTTTAATCTGATAATAGCTATTGTTTCCAATAACTGCACAGGACAAAATACCCGCATCATGTAATTCTTTAAGATGTCTTGAAATAGTTGATTGTGCTAAAGGAATAAAGAAACGTAGATCGGAACAATTTAGTCCATCATGCTCCATTAGTTTTTCAACGATTGCAATACGAGCAGGGTGTCCGAGCGCCTTATATAATTTAGCCATTTCCAGCTGATGTTCGGTGTAGAATTCTTTTTTTGTAGATCCCATTGTGAAGTAGGTTTTAATAGGTTAATAACTGATTTGCTATTATTAAGATAGGAAAAAAGTTTAATTGAATTAAAAGAAATTGAGAAAAATTTAAATGTTGCAAAATCGCAATATTGCGATTTTGCAACAACTGACTGAACTCCTATAAACGAAGTTTAGACCCGTCAATCGTAGTCTTCTCTTCCACCTGAATTTTTTTTGATACAATAAAAACACCCGCTTTCACTTTACCTTTAATCGTGACATTCAGTGAACCTCTTGTCGCAAACTTGAGCGCCTTCAACAGCGCTCCATCGGCGAGTGTGGCTGTAAAAGGAGCGCTGACAAACAATTCCTGTTTGCGTTTCAACTTCAATGTTTTATCTAAGTGTATAACACCCATATAATCGTCATCAATGTACACATCTAGATCAGAAGGTTTAATCTTGATGGTATATTTATTCGGGTTATAGATTTTTGCTCCGACATCGAACTTCAATGTTTTTCCTTCGAGCTTTCCAAATTTGAATTGTTCTCCTCCACGATATTCAGGTTCATAGAAAGTACACGATGAAACCAACAGCAATATGGACAATAAATATAGGAAACCTTTCATTTTACGCTTTATGAAGTTGATTGAAATAATGGTAAAAGTATGGAATTGTTTCGATTCCTTTGAAATAATTAAACACACCAAAATGCTCGTTAGGTGAGTGGATAGCATCACTGTCTAGCCCAAATCCCATCAACACAGTTTTTAAACCGAGCTCTTTTTCAAACATCGCGACAATTGGAATTGAACCACCGCTTCTAACGGGTATTGGTTTTTTACCAAAAGTTTTTTCATAAGCGAGACTTGCAGCCTTGTATCCAACAGAATCAATTGGTGTCACAGCTGGCTCTCCCCCATGATGAGGTGTTACTTTCACACGGGTCCCTGCTGGAGCGATTGATTCAAAGTGGTTTACGAATAATTCAGTGATTTCTGTTGGATCTTGGTCGGGCACCAAGCGCATGGAAATTTTCGCATACGCTTTAGAGGCAATTACCGTTTTCGCACCGTCTCCAGTGTAACCTCCCCAAATTCCGTTGACATCTAGTGTGGGGCGAATGGAGCCACGTTCTGGAGTTGAATAACCTGCCTCACCCATTACGTCATCAATATCTAGTGCAGTACAATAAGCTTCTTTACTAAATGGTGCCTTAGCCATTTCACTACGCTCTGAATCGGTTAATTCAACTACTTTATCATAAAAACCGGGAATGGTAATGTGATTGTTTTCATCATGCAGTGATGCAATCATTTTAGCGAGTATGTTGATTGGGTTTGCAACGCACCCACCGTACAATCCTGAGTGTAAATCTCTGTTGGGACCAGTAACCTCGACTTCAACATAACTCAGTCCTCTTAATCCAGTCGTGATTGAAGGGACATCATTTGCTAGCATTCCTGTATCAGAAACTAATATGACATCTGCCTTAAGTCGCGCATGGTTGTTTTTAACAAATACGCCAAGGTTCACGCTCCCCACTTCTTCTTCTCCCTCTATCATAAATTTGACGTTACAAGGCAACGCATTATTTTTAATCATTGCTTCAAAGGCCTTGACATGCATAAACATTTGACCTTTATCATCACAAGCCCCTCGAGCGAAAATAGCACCTTCTGGGTGGATCGGTGTGGTTTTTATGACAGGTTCAAAGGCAGGGTTTGTCCATAATTCGATAGGGTCTGCGGGTTGAACGTCGTAATGGCCATACACCAACACAGTAGGTAAGGAGCTATCAATAATTTTTTCACCATACACAATCGGATAGCCTGCCGTTTCACAAATTTCAACATTTTCTGCACCAGCTCTTTTTAGACCTTCCGCAACTGAAGCTGCTGTTTTATGAACACTTTCAGAATAAGCTGGGTCAGCTGAAACAGAGGGGATCCTCAATAGGTCCAATAACTCATCTAAAAATCGTTCTTTGTTCTGTGAAATATATGCTTGTACTAACTCCATTGTATGAATTTTTCTTCAAAAATGGCAATTTTATTAAAAAGATTGGGGTATATGGAAAAGATTCTTTTTCTTTGATGCAACCTTTTACAGGTATTGTAAGTCTTCTATATTGGAAGATTTGATCAGAATTTTCTCACAAAAAATAGTTTACGCTAAATTAAAACACAGTAATATGAAGAATTCATTCTCTAAATTTCTTAGTATTCTTTTAAGTTTCTTTACTATCACTACAGGTTCTGCACAGCTCAATTTAAACCCAAATGGTGCCATAACACCTGTTGAGGCAGTACAGGACATTTTGATTGGAGCTGGGATTAATGCATTTAATATTCAATATAATCCAACACTGGCAGGGAATGCCAATATCGTTCAACCTAATGTTATGGAATTTAATTCAGGCGCAAGCGCATTTCCAATTGGAGCTGGTGTGGTTATGACAACCCAAGGTGTTGGAACATTAGGTGATCCTGATTTGAACGTATTAACAGGAGGTAGTGCAACAAATGGTTGTGTTATAGAATTTGACTTTATTCCCACAGGTGATACGCTTTCGTTTAATTATATTTTTGCATCAGTAGAGTACACAAGCTATACCTGTAGCAATTTTAATGATGTATTTGGCTTTTTCATTTCTGGCCCTGGTATTGCCGGACCTTTTTCTAATGGCGCCATAAATATTGCAACTGTTCCAGGTGGAAATATTCCTGTTGCCATAAACACTGTAAATGGAGGTTCACCAACTGGTGGAGGAAATGCTGCAACATGTGCTGCGCAAGATCCAAATTGGCAAGCTAATTCTGTATACTTTACAACATCTTATAATCCTATTTTTAATGCAACAGGAGGACTACCTAATTTTAACGGTGGTACCGTTACATTGTCAGCGAATTCTGATTTAATCTGTGGTGAGGTTTATCACATCAAATTAGCTATCGCAAACGATCTTGATACCGGACTTGATTCAGGGGTATTCTTAGAAGCAAATTCATTTACTTCGGATGTAGTAAATATCGATATTCAGGCAGGAGCTTCAGTTTCAGATTCAACATTAGTGGCAAATTGTACTGAGGGAATTATTTATTTTACCCGACCTGCTAACCAAACTGATGATACACTTGTAGTATATTTCCAGACAAGTGGAGATGCAATTGAAGGAACAGATTACAATAACTTGGCTCCTGGTGATTCAGTGGTATTCTACCCAGGTCAAGATACTGTTATATTGACTATTACTCCAACAAATGGTGGTCCTTCTTCGGCACCTTTTTCACTAATTGTAAATGCTCAAACAGTCACTCCTTGTGGTGATACGATATTCGCGGAAGGTGTTATTTGGTTATTGCTAGAGCCAGATTTTGTCACAATGGCTACCGATACAACAATCTTCTGTCAGGACCCTTCGGTCACGATATGGGGTAGCGTCACAGGCGGATTCCCACCGTATGATATTGTGTGGGATAGTGGAGAAACCGACATGCCGCTACAGGTTCCCGTCGATGGCGCTAATGGCTATTATTATTTCGGCTTTACAGCTACCGATCAGTGTGGTTTTGAGGTCTCAGACACCGCCATTGTACTGCTTAATCAAACTTTAGCAATTGACACCATGATCCAGTACCCATCCAATGCTTGTTTCCCCAGTGGAGCAGTAAGTGGTACGGCAGAAGGTGTCACAGCAGTAGTTGGACAACCTTATTATAATTGGACAGGACCAGACACTATTCCAGGAATCTATTCAGTTGATGGAACAGTACTACAAAATATTCCTTCCGGATGGTACTACTTTACGGTAGAAGATGATGTTTGTAGCGCAATGGATAGTATTTTCGTAGAAGTTGAAGAGCCGCCAATCTCTCAGTTCTCTGCTTCTCCTTCTAGTGGTTGCCAACCGTTAACGGTAACATTTACAAATTCAAGTCAGAATACGAATAATTACTACTGGGATTTCGGGAATGGAAATACGGCAAATGTGGGTAATACAAGTAGTCAAACTCAAGTTTATTACGGAGCTGCTACTGTTATGTTAGTTGCTTTCGCGGAGCCAGATTGTTCTGATACATCTTATGTGAATATTTCAATCTCAATCTGTGGTTGTATGGATCCAAATGCGGTCAATTATAACCCAAGTGCTCAGGTTGATGATGAAAGCTGTCAATACCCACAACCTGAAGTTGAAGCACCGAACGTATTTACGCCGAATGGAGATGCTAACAATCCATTCTTTACGTTGAAGACAATTAATACAGTACAACTGGAATTAGTTATTTTGAACCGTTGGGGTAACGTAATGTATTCTCAAAACCAAAACATTACTCAGCTAGGTTCTTTTGTTGGCTGGGATGGAAGATCACCAAATGGAGCCGAAGCTAAAGAGGGTACGTACTTCTATAAATATGTGGCAACCGGAATCGATGGTACCCAAGTAGAAGGACACGGTTTCTTAGAATTAGTTAGAGATTAGTAAAGGTAATATAACCACTACAAAAAAAGCATCAACTCAGGTTGATGCTTTTTTATTTGGAATAATCTGACCGAAGGAAGAATTAATATAAAAAGTTGTGATATGGATACCTTTCTTGGAAAATAGATTTTACTTCTTTGTAAAGAATTGATTTAAACTCTTCAATGTTTTCTTTGTTGTGCGCTGAAATGAATACACTTTTGGTGTCATTCAGTTTCGACATCCATGTTTTCTTTAAATCTTCTAGCGAGTAATTATTGGCTTCCATTGGAGATAAGTCATCTTCATGTTTTTCAACATACTTAAACGCATCAATTTTATTAAAAACAACAATAGTTGGTTTTGCTGTCTTGTCAATTTCCATGAGTGTTTCATTTACTACACGGTAATGATCTTCAAAATTAGGATGGGAAATATCTAGGATATGAACCAATAAATCAGCTTCACGCACCTCATCTAAGGTGGATTTAAAAGATTCTACCAATTGATGAGGTAATTTTCGAATAAAACCTACAGTATCTGTCAACAGAAACGGGAGGTTGTCAATGACTACCTTTCGAACCGTAGTATCTAACGTTGCGAATAGTTTGTCCTCGGCAAAAACCTCAGATTTACTAATCAAGTTCATGATAGTGCTTTTCCCAACATTCGTATATCCAACGAGCGCGACACGAACCAATTGACCTCTATTACCACGTTGAATCGCCGATTGCTTGTCAATGCTTTTTAACTTGTTCTTTAACAGTGTGATTTTCTGTTGAATAATTCGTCTATCTGTCTCAATTTGTGTTTCCCCAGGTCCACGCATTCCAATACCACCTTTTTGTCTTTCAAGGTGAGTCCATAAACGGGTTAATCGGGGAAGTAAATATTGCAATTGTGCCAGCTCAACCTGCGTTTTCGCATTAGAGGAACGTGCACGTGAAGCAAAAATATCAAGAATCAAATTGTTTCGATCCAAAATTTTAACTTCTAAAAGTTTTTCAATATTTCGCAGTTGAGAAGGTGATAATTCATCGTCAAAAATGACCAAGTCTATCTCATTAGCATCAATATATTCCTTGATTTCTTGTAATTTTCCAGTTCCAACAAAGGTTTTAGAATTCGGCATTGGTAATTTCTGAAAAAACTTCTTTTCTGTAATTGCTCCTGCAGTAAGTGCGAGAAACTCCAGCTCATCAATATATTCTATAGCGTTTTCTTCTGTGATATCACCAGAGATAACACCCACTAGTACACACTTCTCTTCCGTTGCGTCAATTAAGACATGTCCTTCACTCATTTTATTTCCTAAGGGATGTTATATGTTCCATTAATTCGTACAGCGTACTATCATTTTCAAAAGCGTTTCCAAATGCTGGCATCGCTCCTTTACCATTTTTAATTACTTCTTCTATCTGGTCAGTTGTGAGCGTGCTTGTGGATAAATCCGTTGCATCTGAAACCCCAAGTTTTCCATCAGCACCGTGACAGATATCACACCGCTGTTCATAAAACTTTGTACCACTCAAATAATCACTGCTGTCTTCAGTTGAAAACTCCTCCACTGAACTGCTACAAGAAGATAGAAACAAAGTTAGTGATAAACCAGCAAACTTTAGAACCATGCGCCACCTAATATTGTACGAAATGGCCAAGGAATAGACGCCAGTATCAACAATAATCCGATTGAATAGGAAACTGCAATTTTTCTATGCTTGTCTCTTGTTCCAGTTAATTTCTCTGCTTTTTTTCGTCCAATTGTAATAACAACAATGGCAATGACCATCGCTAAGATATGCTCCAGACCAAAAAATCGAAACATCTCATTTTTCATCCAACCTTCTCCATAGTTGACTTTCGACTTTTCATTGAGAAAGAATAATCCCAGGCCAATTAGCAATTGGATATGCAAGAAAACCATTGCAAATAGGTTAATTAACTTATCCTTTTTGAGGTATTTACCTGAAGCTTGTGATGCTATTGCATTGATAATTGCAAGACAAATCAATAATAAAGCAATCCATCGAAGTCCGGAATGTGCGTGAAGAAGTCCGTTATACATATCTTTTTTAGGACAAGATAATAATTTTTATGAAAGTGATTTTCAATTTGAATTTTTAATAGCGTAAGTCTCAAAAAAGGACAAATACAATCTGCTTGTCTAATATCTCGTAGCAATTTTATAAATTCACGACTTATATTTAATCATATTGTATGAAAATCCATTCTATTCTTGCGGTTATCTGTTTGTGCTTTATACATCTGTCTCATGCTCAGACTCAACCAGACAATGGACTTAAAGATTCCAAACCTACTTATATTGCACTTAAGAATGCTACAATTTATATCAGTCCTGAGAAAGTACTAAAGAATGGTACTATTCTTATAAAAGATAATAAAATTGTAAAATATGGCACCCTTGTTTCTATACCCAAAGAGGCAGTCGAAATTGATTGTAGTGGAAAAACGATTCTACCTGCGTTTATTGAGTTAAATGCAGAAATTGGCTTACCAAAAGTGGAGAATAAGTCGACTACGCATTCTCCTCAGTTGGAATCGTTAAAAGAAGGAGCTGGATACTGGAATGAGGCTATACATCCTGAAGTAGATGCATATCTGTTATACAAACCCGATGCACCATCAATGAAAACGTTGCAGGAAATGGGCTTTGGTTACGCAATGACACATCAAAAAGATGGTATTGCTCGTGGAACAGGTGCATTTGTTAGTCTGGGGAATGAAAAATCACCGTTTTTAAAAACACCAACTCCTGTAAGTTATTTCTCACTTAAAAAGGGTGTATCGCGACAAACGTACCCATCTTCTCAAATGGGATCTATTGCACTGTTGCGACAAGTGTTTTATGATGCTGAGTGGTATGAAAAAAATAACGAACAGAAGAATAGCGCTTTGGAGGCAATTAACCGTCAAAAGAAGGAAACGATGCTTTTTGAAACTTCCGACAAATGGGAAATCCTTCGGGCATATAAGATTGCGCAAGAATTCAACATTCAGTTTAGCTATGTAGGATCAGGAAATGAGTACGAAATTGCTTCCACTTTGAGTGAGATTAAAAGCAGTGTCATTATCCCAATAAATTTTCCGGAAGCATACGATGTGAAAAATCCATACATATCGCGTCAAATTCCTTTGAGTGACTTAAAACATTGGGAACTGGCACCTATGAATCCATCGATTCTTGCTCAGAATAAAGTTCCATTTAGCATTACTTCAAACGGATTAAAAACAGCGAAGGATTTTTGGACAAATTTAAGAAAGGCGATTCAACTTGGATTAACAGAAGAACAGGCGTTAGCGGCGTTGACGACACAACCTGCGAAATTGATGGAATATACAAATTTGACAGGTTCTTTAGAGGAAGGACGTTATGCAAGTTTCAGCATTTTCAGCGATAATCCCTTTCGGAAGGAAGCAAAACTGCTTGAGTCTTGGGTGATGGGAGCTCAAATAGTGCATGAAACAACGAATGAAGAGGATATAGCTGGTAAGTATAATTTACTTATCAATGATAGAAAATTTAAGTTTGAACTAACAGGTAGCGAAAAGAAATACAAAGGTAAGTTGACCTACCGAACGTTGAAGAACGAAGTGTATGTTGACACTACAGCTGAATTGTCAGTAGAGTTATCTAACAACGACATTACTATGCAGTTTAACTTGACTGATAGTGCATGGAATGGAAGCGTTACGCTTCAAGGGAAAGTGAATGCGCACGTGGGAATATTTGAAGGCGATGGTTTGCTTCCTACTGGAAAATGGACAAAATGGTCAGCGATTAAACAAGAAAAGGCTAAAAGTAACTCTTCAGACGAAAAACTAGTTGTCGCAGATACGGTTAAACACATATGGTTTCCAAACATGGCATTTGGTTATGATTCAATTCCCGCAGCTGAAAGTATTGTGATCAAAAACGCAACACTATGGACGAATGAAAAGGATGGTATCGTTCAAAACGGCGATATTGTTGTGCAAAATGGTAAGATCACACATGTCGGTTTCGGGAATTTTAAAACACCACAAGGTGCCAGAATCATTGATGCAAAGGGCAAACATGTGACCGCAGGTATTATCGATGAACATTCGCATATTGCAATTTCGCGAGGGGTGAATGAAGGTGGTCAAGCGATTTCTTCTGAAGTGCGCATAGGAGACGTAATCAATCCGAGTGATATCAATATTTATCGCCAGCTCTCTGGTGGTGTTACGATGTCGCAATTGTTGCATGGTTCCGCCAATCCAATAGGTGGACAATCGGCAATTATTAAATTAAAGTGGGGATCAAACCCAGAAGAAATGCTTTTGAAGGATCAACCACAATTTATCAAATTTGCCCTAGGTGAGAATGTCAAGCAATCAAACTGGGGTGATTACAATACGATTCGTTTTCCTCAAACTAGAATGGGAGTTGAACAACTCTATTACGACGGATTTTTGCGGGCTAAGGAATACTCAAATAACAGAACGAACAAAAGTGTCCCAGTCGATTTAGAGCTGGAAGCATTGGTAGAGATTTTAAATGGAAAGAGACATATTACCTGTCACTCCTATGTGCAGTCTGAGATCAACATGTTAATGCATGTGGCAGATTCAATGGGTTTCAAAATAAATACCTTTACACACATTTTGGAGGGGTATAAAGTTGCTGATAAAATGAAGGAGCACGGAGCGGGAGGGTCAACTTTCTCTGACTGGTGGGCGTACAAGTATGAAGTGAATGATGCGATTCCTTATAACGCTGCAATGATGCACAATCAGGGAGTCGTTGTAGCAATAAACTCCGACGATGCAGAGATGGGTCGTCGTTTGAATCAAGAAGCAGCCAAAGGAGTGAAATATGGAAAAATGAGTGAAGAAGACGCTTGGAAAATGGTAACACTTAATCCAGCTAAGCTTTTACACGTGGATGACCGCGTAGGTAGTTTAAAAGTTGGAAAGGATGCAGATATCGTTATTTGGTCGGACAATCCGCTTTCTGTTAACGCTGTTGTTGAGCAAACGATAGTAGACGGAGTTGTTCTGTTTGATAGAGTCACAGATGCTCTTTTACAGGAACGCAACAACACAGAACGCGCTCGAATCATTTCTAAAATGTTAGAGGCAAATGCGAATGGAACAGCGAAACCATTCGTAAAGAAGAAGAAGGGACATTACCACTGTAATACGATGGGAGAAGAAATGTCTACGGAAGAGAATCATCATTAATAGTTGATCATAGGAAGAGAAATTTTCACTTCAATTTAGTAGAAGTTCGTAGTCCGAACAAGAATTCAGCATCCATCTGAATTTCGCAATATTGCGATATTGTAAACAGAATAACTTGTTCATGGCATTGGTTATCAGGTAGTTGTGCCATTTTCAATTATTTCAATATCGCAATATTGCGAAATTACGAACGGCACATCCTAATCCTGTTATTTTTAAAAATTAAGCCTTTAAAACCCACTTTCAGAGATTACAATTCCAACACCTAGTTCTCTCGTGTGACAATTGTACTATACTCAAAACAAAAAACCGCCTACTGAATAGCAGACGGTTTCAAACTAGTTTTTATTTCTTAATCCAGCGATCCAATCATTTTCTTAGGGTCAACCCAATTATCATATTCCTCTGCGGGTACGTACCCCAAACGAATTGCTTCTTCACGCAACGTTGTACCATTTTGGTGGGCTGTGTTTGCAATCTCGGCTGCTTTGTAGTAACCAATTTTTGGATTTAATGCTGTTACAAGCATCAGTGAATTGTTCAATAACTCATCAATTCTCTTTTGATTTGGTTCAATCCCCTTTGCACAGTTTTCATCAAACGAAACACATGCATCACCAATAAGTTGAGCGCTTTGCAACAAATTCGCTGCCATCATTGGTTTAAATACGTTGAGTTCGTAGTGACCTTGAGTTCCGCCAACTGTCACAGCGACATCGTTCCCCATGACCTGAGCACAAACCATCGTAATTGCTTCAGCTTGCGTAGGATTTACCTTTCCAGGCATAATTGAAGATCCAGGTTCATTTGCAGGAATAAGAAGCTCACCAATTCCAGAACGTGGACCAGAAGCCATCATTCGAATGTCGTTTGCAATTTTGTTCAATGAGACAGCAATTTGTTTCAGTGCTCCATGCGTTTCAACAATCGCATCATGTGCAGCCAGTGCTTCAAATTTATTTTCAGCTGTGATAAATGGAAGTTTGGTGAATTCAGCAATTTTTGCCGCGACCAATACATCATATCCTTTTGGCGTGTTCATTCCTGTTCCAACAGCTGTACCACCCAATGCCAATTGAGATAAATGGGGCAAGGTATTTCTTAGTGCTTTTAATCCATGATTTAATTGCGACACATAACCAGAAAACTCTTGTCCTAAAGTAAGCGGAGTTGCATCCATAAGGTGAGTTCGACCGATTTTTACGACATCTTTGAATGCTTTAGCCTTCGCATCCAATGTATCACGCAATTGCTCAATTCCCGGAATCGTAGTTTCAACCACCATTTTATAGCATGCGATGTGCATTCCTGTTGGAAAAGTATCATTACTCGATTGCGACATGTTCACATCATCATTTGGAAGCAACGTTTTTTCACCATCACCTATTTTGTGACCTGCATTAACGTGTGCACGGTTGGCAATGACCTCATTCACATTCATGTTACTTTGTGTACCAGAACCTGTTTGCCAAATCACTAAAGGAAATTGGTCGTCCAATTCACCTGCGATAATATCGTCAGCCGCTTTCGAAATATGATCTCTTTTTTCCTGCGACAAGACACCTAATTCACAGTTCGCATGCGCTGCAGCCTTCTTTAGATAAGCAAAAGCATGTACGATTTCTATCGGCATCGATGCAGCAGGACCAATTTTAAAATTGTTTCTAGAACGCTCAGTTTGAGGTCCCCAATACTTATCGGCGGGTACTTTTACTTCACCAATGGTATCTTTTTCTATACGATATTCCATTTTTTGTGTTTTATAATTGAATAATTATTAATTTTACCTCTGTATATTAATCTACAAAAATAACAAGAGATGAGTATTTTCGGTATAGTTTTATTCCTTTTAATTGGTGGCATGGCATTTTGGTTGTTAGCTTTTATGCTTGGATTTGTTTTGCCGTACTGGATTCACTTAGGAGTTATGGAGAAATTACGTCCGAAAAGAGTTCTTGACGAGGAGGAATAATCCATCTTGCATTTACATATTTGAAAAGCACTTATCATTTGATGAGTGCTTTTTTTATTCAACAATTTTTCGTGTGATGTTGGACGGAAGTCGCGTAAGCAGCTCGTAATTTACCAATGCACTGAAATCACTAAACGAAGAAACCGTAATTTCAGCATCACCTTGACTTCCAATAAGAACAACTTCTTCCCCTTTTTCAATAGTTGGGTTGGACGTAATGTCCACCGCAATCATGTTCATGTTCACAATACCGATAACGTCAAAACGTTCACCACGAATGAGGACTTTTCCATGATTGCTTAACGATCGACTAAAACCGTCCGAATAGCCAACTGGAATTAGAGCAATGGTCGTTTTTTCACTTGAGAAAAAGGATGTACCATAACCAATGAACTCTCCTGCTTTCACTTCTTTTTTTGCCATGACGGTGGTCTTCCATGAAATTACACGCTTCAAAGGGTTCTCAACCTTTTTGTTTTTGGTTAAGTATTGAACAAGTACTTCGTTGTTAGGGAAGAAACCATATTGCAAAATTCCAATACGAGCCAGATCCAATTGTGTTTTAGGGTACTGAATGCTGGCAGCAGAACAGGCAAGATGATAGTTTAAATCTGTCCACCCGAGAGACTTTACAAGTTTTTGTACACGCTGAAATTTAGCTTGCTGATCTTTTATTCGTTTGTAATTGGAAATGCTTTCTGCACCAGCGAGATGCGAACAAACACCTTGCACTTGAACGTTTTCTCGCTGATTTTCCAATCGATGAAACAACGTTTTTAGTTGTTTAGCATCAAACCCAGTGCGATTCATTCCAGTTTCTATTTCAACATGTATGCGTGCAGGTTTATTCAGTTTTTTAGCGACTTCAATTGCCTTGTTCAATCGATCCTCCTCGAAAACATAGAATTCAACATTGTTCTCAATTGCCCATTCGATTTGATGATTTTCAATCTGCCCCATGATCATGAGTGTAATGTCATTAGGAACACTCGATAAAAGTTTGTGAGCTTCATCCGCGCCAAACACGCTAAAATGGCGGATACCGTTTTCGTAGACCAATGGACAAAAGGAACCAATACCATGACCATAAGCGTTTCCCTTGACAACTGAAGAAAAAGTAGTGTCTCCGAGTATTTTTCGTATAAACTGAATATTTGTTTTTAATGCCGATTTCGAAAGTTCAATGTATGATGTGTGCTCCATTAAGTGTGATTAATTTCTTGAATGATTTGAAAAAATTGTTGAATTCCCGTTGAAGTGATATCATCAGGGAAATCGTAATCCGGATTGTGAAGTGCAGGCGTATCTTCACCCGCGCCCAAACCAAACATGGCACCTTTGAAGCGCTGCGTAAACAAGCCAAAATCTTCTCCCCATTTAAATGGGTGTTGCATTTCATGGATGTCAAACTGGTTCTGCAATGCAGCTTTTCGGATTACATCTACAGCTTCATTGCCGTTTTGATTGGCATAAAATTCCTGTGTCCATGAAATGGTATGTTTCAATCCATGTTTTTGACAGGTCCTGGCAATGTATCGTTCCAAAAGGGCACATTTTTCCTCGAATAAGCTTAGATCCCAGCTTCGAATGGTGAGGTGAAGTTCTCCATCGCCTGCTGAAATTCCATAGGCAATTTCTCCCATGGTCATGTGCACAGGAGTGATCAAAAAGAAATCATCGTGGTCAGGTTGGTTCTTGGTTATTTTCTCGGAGAACTGGAGAATATCAGCAATCGCCAAAGCGGGATTGACACCCTTTTCTGGTTCAGCAGCATGCGCCGTTTTACCGTTAAAGTGAATGATCATGCTTTTTACGTTTGCATTGAAGGTGTTTTCTTTGAGAACAATCGTATTCTTTTTGAACCCGGGAAGGTTATGAAGCGCAAACACAAAATCGATGTGAAGGTCACGAAAGAAGTCACTTTTTAGAACTGCTTCGGCGCCCATTCCATTTTCTTCAGCAGGCTGAAAAAGAAGTAAAACAGTTCCTTGAGCAGGTGGTTGAGACGATAATAACTCAGCAAGTCCAAGCATTATGGTCGTATGTCCATCATGTCCACATTTGTGGCTTACGCCTTCAACGAGCGATTTATGTGCAAACTCATTGATTTCCACAATGGGCAAGGCATCCGTATCGGCACGAAGAAGCACTGTAGGTCCTGGCTTTTTGCTTTCAAAGCTGACCAATACACCGGTGTTGGCTATCGAATGAACTTCTCCGTTGCAATGGGTATTCAAATAGTGGGTAATCCGCTTTGCCGTTTCATACTCTTGCTCAGCGACTTCAGGGTGTTGGTGTAGTTCTTTTCGTAATTTTTCTAATCGGGAAATGGAACTCTCTAGTGTTTTGTGCATCAACTAACTTGATTTTTAGAATGAAAAATTCTTAAATGCTTTGAATTAAAGCGATGCATACAAAATAATTAAATTTAATGGATTGGGCTAGTTTTTACCGAAGGAAAGTGAATTCCAAGGAAACAGTGCAGTATAATTTTGAATTGGATTATAGGTGTTTTCGGTTAGCGACAAGATTTGAAATTACAGCAGAAACGATTAGTTTTACGTTTGACAAGTTAAGAAGAGCAACTATATATTTATTAACAAATGATGAATCCACAAGTCACAGATTATATAGAGAAATCAGAGGAAAATCAGAAAAACATCATGAGTATCGTTCGAGCGCTAGTTCATGAAAATGTCCCTGAAGTTATTGAAGAATTTAAGTGGAGTCGACCTGTGTTTACAGCCAATAAAAGTTTTGCTTACCTGAAAACAGCAAAGAATCACGTCACATTAGGATTTTATAAGTTTGAAAGGCTGAACGATCCACAAAATCTACTAGAAGGAACTGGGAAAGACATGAGGCATATCAAGTTGAAATCTGAGGACGATATAGACGCTAAGCTTTTAGGAGAATGGTTGAAGATGTCGGCGGAGTAGGTTTTTTTTGAACTGTTAGAACTGATGTTTATCAAATATTGAAGAATTGTATTTAAGTTAATCGACTCAATTCTAGACTCGAAGCGCCTTTGTGTAGGCATTTTTTCAAAATATCCTCTGTTTTGTTGTTCGATTTGATTATTTGTATAAATTTGCAATCCCGCATTTCCAATGCCCGAGTGGCGGAACTGGTAGACGCGCTGGATTCAAAATCCTGTGCTTTCGGGCGTGCCGGTTCGATTCCGGCCTCGGGTACAAAAGACGATCTTTATGGTCGTCTTTTTTTTCACTATGTATAGTCCTTCTTGCACTGTTTTATTAAATATTTCAAATGTCATGAATAGTTAGTCAATCATTTTATCTAAAATTGTAGTGTTATGAGAAAAATATTGATCAAGAATATCAAGGGGTTAGTGCAATGTGGAGAGGATTTACCAAAGATGAGAAAAGGTAAAGAAATGCGCAAATTACCTATCATTGAGAATGCTTATCTAGCATTAGAAGATGGAGTGATTGTTGCGTATGGCCGGATGAGTGAGTGGGGTGGAATAACCGATTGGAGAGATTTGGAAGTCATTGACGCTGAAGGGAAATTTGTGTTGCCCGCTTTTTGTGATTCTCATACACACACGGTATTTGCGCAATCGCGTGAAGAAGAATTTGTGGATCGAATTAACGGATTGTCCTACGAAGAAATAGCGTTGCGAGGTGGGGGAATTTTAAACTCAGCACGTCGTTTACAGGAAATGTCCGAAGATGAATTGGTGACAAAAGCAAAAGAGCGAATTGAACATTTGATCTCTTACGGAACGGGAGCGTTGGAGATAAAGTCAGGATACGGACTAACGGTGGAAGCAGAACTCAAAATGCTGCGGGTCATTAAACGCCTAAAAGAAGAATGTGCAATTGAAATCAAAGCAACATTTTTAGGAGCGCACGCTTTTCCAACTGAATACAAAGAGAATCATCGAGGTTACATTGATCTCATCATTAAAGAAATGATTCCTGCGATTGAAAAAGAAAAGCTCGCCGATTACATCGATGTGTTTTGTGAACGCAATTATTTCAGCGTGGAAGAAATGAGTGAAATATTGGAAGCTGGAATCAAAGTCGGATTGAAACCAAAAGTCCACGTGAACCAGTTTTCAGCGATGGGAGGAATTAGAAAAGCAGTAGAATTAGGTGCCCTTTCTGTAGATCATCTGGAGGAATTGGCAGATGACGATATCGAAGCGCTGAAAAACAGTACAACCATTCCCACCATTTTGCCAAGCTGTTCACATTTTTTATCCATTCCTTTCGGTGATGCACGCAGAATGATAGAAAACGATCTTCCAGTTTGTTTGGCAAGTGACTTCAACCCAGGTTCTACTCCAAGCGGAAATCTAGGGTTCGTTTGGTCGTTGGCATGCGTTAAAATGAAAATGACACCTGAAGAAGCACTGAACGCATTAACGATTAACGCGGCCTATGCAATGGATTTGAGCGAAACGCATGGAACGATCTCATTGGGTAAGAAAACGCCGATTATCATCACTAAAGTAATTCCCAATTTAGCGTACATCCCTTATGCTTTTGGTGATAATCATTTTGAACGAGTTATCGTCTAATTCGGTAAATTTGTGTAATTTAATTGTCGTATGCTGAAATATATTCTGCCCCTTTTTGTCTCTGTTACCTGCGTAGCGCAAAGCATCAATGAAGATCACCAGCTTTTGTGGGAGATCTCAGGGAAAGGTTTGAAGGAAAAATCGTACTTGTTTGGAAGTCTCCACTCAAATGACAAAGAATTGTTTCACCTCTCCGATTCGACGTACTACGCATTGGATCAAGCGAAAATGATTGTCCTCGAAGCAGATATTTTCTCACTTTTTGATGAGTTGGATACACGCTCTTCGCATGTCAGCATGAACTACGACAATGAAGGAAATCCTTACGGAAGTTCGCTGGAATCAAGCGAAACGATGTATGGCAACGAAGATGGGATGCCTCAGTTTTTAGATGCCTATTTTCAACAATATTGCTACAACGCAGGAAAACAATTTGAGGAACTGGAGACGGTTGAATTTCAAGTTGACGTAATGTATGAATTGGGTACACTGAATCATGATTACTACAGATACACATCCAATAGCGAGCTGATTGATATTTACCTAAGAGGAGATATTTACACGATTGACGAGTACTTACGTTCTAATTTATCGGTGTATTCAAAAGGTTATAATCGTTTGATTGTCGAACGTAATTTTGGAATGAGTACCAAACTGGATTCGTTGCTTCAAGGAAAAAAAACGTCATTGTTTTGTGCTGTTGGAGCGGGACATTTAGCTGGATCGAGTGGATTAATCAATTTGCTTAGAAGTAAAGGATATAACGTGAGAAAAGTAATGGCTTCCTACAGCGAGAACCAAACCGAATCTGAGAAAAATGTACGCGCTAAAAAGAATTACACGTTTCAAGACGATGAAAATCACTTGCGGGTTACTTTTCCAGGAAAACCGATCGTTATTAAAGATGAAGAGGAAGGGTTTGAATTAAAGTTGGTCTACAGAGATCTAGGTCAGGGAAATACGTACATTGTTGAACTGTATGAGCTGTCAGATGAACTAGACTTAGAAGAAATCGCACGAACGTACGTTGGAAGCCCTGCTGAAAGTCCCGTAAAGCGCATCGAACTTGAACATGGCGGAGCGGCTTACCAAGGAATTGCTGATAATTACACGGATGGATTGTACTGGGTGCGTATCGTGACAAGTGAAGATCATTTCGCAATCATCAAAGCGTTTGGAGGAAATAAATTCATGAATTCCAAACGTGCCCACAAGTTTTTTGATGGTGTTTGGGTAGATTAATCGGATTTTTCAATTGATTTTTACGGAAAAATACTAAATTGGCTGTATTAAACCAAACAGCATGATCCCTCGTATTCAACAAGCAGATTTTACACAGAAAGTCACGGAAAACAAACTTCTTTTTATTCAAGGTCCACGAAGAGTTGGCAAACGAACGCTCATTGAAGTGGGATTTAAAACGCTGGGAATTGACTTCCAGTTTTTGAATTGTTCCGAAAAGAAAACGCGAGAAAAAATTGAAGAGTTCGGTCTCGATGGTCAACAAAACTATATCGTATTGTACGAGGCGCAATACCTTTCAACATTAAACGAATTGCTCGAAAGTGTGTTGATGGGGGAAGTAAATGCTACTGTGGTCGTTTCGTGCTCATACATTCCAAAAGTGCAACCAGAATTGTTGGAGGCAATGCGTCTAGCGGGACTTGAAATCAACGTGTTTGCACCGTCGTTTTATGAGTCTGCGCAACATTTTGGATTGCCCGAAGAAGAGCGCTTACTCGAAGAGCGACTGGTGTACGGAAATTATCCAGAAGTACTCGCCGATTTGAGCATGGCAGAAGTCACATTGCGTGAAATCATGCAAGAAGCGATTTTCACCAAACTCAGTAGTGCTGAGCGAATCAACAAAGGCGATAAACTCATTCGAATGTTGCAAGTGTTGGCATTTTCTGTCGGTGACGCTGTTTCCTACAATGAAGTCGCTGAGCGTTGTGGACTGGACAATGAAACTGTGGAGCGCTACGTGCAGTTACTGGAAGATGCATTTCTCTTGTACCGCTTACCATCGTATTACAATGGACATCGCTACGAGTTGAAAAAATCAAACGTTATTTACTTTGCTGACAACGGAATTCGAAATGTGCTTATCAATAATTTCAATCCTACGTTCATGCGAAATGACATGAATGAATTATGGCGAAACTATGTCATCTCGGAGCGAATGAAATGGATCCGCATGCAACAATTACCACACGAGACATTTTTCTGGAAAACGCATACGCAGCAACAAATGGATTTTTTGGAAGTTACACAGAATGGAATTCGTGCTTACAAAACGGATTGGGAGAAACGGAAGAAAGTCAAACTCCCGAAAAGCTTTTCAGATCTTTATCCAACGATAAAATGCTCGGTGCTGAATCGATCGACGTACTGGAACTTCATCACTCAAAAAAAATAGGATGAAGTTTACCGATAAAATAGCGAACTACATTCTCGAGAATGAGTTACCACTGAATCATTTAACAATCGTTCTGCCTTCGGAGCGTGCAAAAAAGTATTTGGCGACTTCGCTCTTTAATGCATTCCAGCGACCTGTGTTCGCTCCAAAAATGATTACGATTGATCACTGGGTGAAATCACACAGCGATAAAGTGGTGATTGATAAAACCCGCGTACTGATTGAGCTGTTCAATATTCAACTTGTCCAAGCCAAGACGGAAGAAGATCGTTCCTTTGATGAATTCATAACGTGGGGAAATATTCTCATTGCAGATTTTAACGAGATCGATCGGTATTTGTTAGATGCGAAAGACGTGTTTCGAAACTTAGCTGATATCAAGGAAATTGAACAGTGGAGTTTTAATTCAGAAGAAAATAACCAGCCATTATCGGAAGGACAAAAACGCTTCATGGAATTTTGGGATCGATTGCCGGGGTACTATCATGCGTTAAACAAAGCACTGGACAAGAAAAAGTGCAGTTACGCTGGAGGAGCGTTCAATTATTTGGCAAACAACGTCGATGTATTGTTTCAGCAGGACAAAGAAAGTGTCTTCTTGTTTGCAGGATTCAACGCGCTTTCCAAAGCTGAATTGACCATCATTCGACAATTGGAAAAATTAGGAAGAGCACATGTTTTGGTCGATGCGGATGCGTATTACCTTGACAACAAACAGCACGAAGCAGGGAAATTTTTGCGTGAATTATCCATCTCACTGGACGGAAAAAAATGGGAAGGGATTGAGAACAATCTCGCGACAAAAGAGCTGAAAATCGAAATGATTGAATGTGCGCAGAACACTGGTCAAGTCAAGGCAGCGGCAACAATTTTGGAAGCTTCATCCAAGGAGGAAATCAATCAGACATTATTGCTTCTGGCAGACGAATCTTTGATTGGTTCAGTAATAAAAAACTTACCCCGAAAAATTGAAAAAGCGAACATCACACTTGGTTTACCCATCCGAAATACGGCACTTCGCACATGGATTGATTTACTTTTTTCCATTCAAGAAAACAAAACCCGGTTCAACACCAGTTCAATTTATTTCAGCGATCTGCAAGCATTTTGGAGTCACCCATTTTTACTAGCGACTTTAAACGAAGAAGAGAAAAGAAAACTTATTTCCATCGAATCCGATATTATTCGACACAACCGAATTTTCTTAAATCCAACCAAGCTCGATTTAGGAGAAGATGTTTCAAAATTGCTGGAGAAAATTACGCAACCATGGAACAATCAGTGGTCGGAGGTACTGACAACCATTCGCAGTCTAAATATTCATTTCTACGAGCGATTTGCGGAGATGTATGCATTCGAAAAAGCAGTCATCGAGTGTTTTGACAGGTCACTGGTCGATTTTCAGAATTTAATTGACGAAGGCATTCCCGAGATGAGTTTAAAATCGTTTAAACTGTTGTTCAATCAACACTGGGGGACAAAAAGCATTGCGTACCATGGAAATCCACTGGATGGATTACAAATCATGGGGTTATTGGAAACGCGCGCCTTGGACTTTAAACGCATCATTTGTATTGGCATGAACGAAGGAAAACTTCCACCCACCAATCCAATTCAGACCATGATTCCAATGGATTTGAGACGTTACTTGGGATTACCAACACCGCGTGAGAAGCAAGGCCTTTTTGCACATCACTTTTACCGATTGTTGCACCAGTGCGAAGAGTTGTTTGTGACGTATTCAACGGCTACCGAGGCAATCGGAAGTAACGAACCGAGCCGTTATTTGATGCAGTTGGAAATGGAGTTAAGTCGTGTAAATCCAAACGTAAAAATCAAGAAAAGCATTTATTCCCTGGATGCACAGCGAGAAGTCCAACACAAGGAGATTCCAAAGACGGAAGAGATTAAATTGCGACTAGACGAGTTGTTTGCGCAATCAGCCTCGGCTTCGATGTTTAAAAAATTCATTGAATGCCCGTTGGATTTTTACTTCCGCTACGTCATGGAATTTGGTGAACAAGATGAGGTAGAAGAGGAAATTGAACACACGACGTTTGGAACGTTTATTCACGCAACACTGGAAGAACTCTACACGCCGTTTGCCCGCTTCGACAAAGACGGTGTAAAGGTCACACCAGCACCAAGTAACATCACCTCATGGGATGTCGAAGCTATGCTCAAGCATTACAAATTGGTGTTGCACAGAAAATTCAAAGAGCATTTCAACGGCGATGAGGATGCGTTTATGAAAGGAAAAAATTTGCTTTCCTACAAAATGGCAGACACATTGACGAAACAGTTTTTAACCTCCGAAATCGATTTTTTAGCGCATCAAACGGAACTTGTTTTTATCGAGGCATTGGAACGAAAATATGAAACTGACATCGAGGTGGAAGTGTTTGGCGAAACGAAGAAAGTGCATCTGGTCGGTCACATTGATCGCATCGACAGTATTGGAGATCGCGTTAGAATCATTGATTACAAATCGGGGAAGGTTGCTGACGTTGATGTCCAACTGCGCAAGCTAGACAAGGCGATAGAAGATACAGTAACGTCGTTAAAAAACAGAAAACACACCTTACAGTTGATGTACTACGCATTTTTGTACCAACAAGCACACGGAGTTATTGCTGAGTCGAGTATTATCTCCTTCATTTCAAACAAGAACCAACCATTTACCCTCGAACCCACTCGCGTTGAACTGAAAGAATTACTCAAGGAATTCCCAGTGTATTTGGGTCAACTAATGGAGGAAATTTACGACGCCGAAGTTCCTTTTCGACATGATGGTGGAAAGATGTTTTCGTATTGTCAGTATTGTGATTAGGGGGTAAAAGTTTAGATCAAAAAAAAACCGTTCACTACTAGCGAACGGTTTTTAATTCAATATGAATTCGTTTCTTAAGCTTCAGCGTTCTCAAAAGGAACTACAGATACAAACGAACGATTGTTTTTCTTTTTACGGAATTCTACTAAACCATCTTTCAAAGCAAATAATGTGTGGTCTTTTCCAATTCCAACATTAGTTCCTGGGTGGTGTTGAGTTCCTCTTTGACGAATAATGATGTTTCCTGCAATTGCAGCTTGTCCACCAAAAATCTTAACGCCTAAACGCTTGCTTTCTGATTCACGACCATTTTTCGAACTACCGACTCCTTTCTTATGTGCCATTTTATTAAATTTTATCTCCAAAAAAATTGGAGGAAGTTCTTACGCTTTAATATCTGTAATCGTAATTGCTGTAAAGCACTGACGATGTCCATTTTTCTTTTTGTAACCTTTTCTTCGTTTCTTTCTAAAAACGATTACTTTGTCTCCTTTTACGTGCTCTTCTACTTTTGCAGAAACGGTTGCACCTTTTATAGCCGGGGCGCCAAGTGTTACTTTCCCATCGTTTTCAACTAAAAGCACTTTATCGAAATTTACTTTCTTTCCTGCTTCTGCGTCTAAACGGTGTACAAAGATTTTTTGGTCTTTTTGCACTTTAAACTGCTGCCCTGCTATCTCTACTAGTGCGTACATATAGCTTAATTATTAATTAATTTTACTTAAAAATTGGAGGACAAAGATATGTATTTTTCCAAACAATACAACCTTAATCGTATTTTATTGCTTCATTTTTTCTTTTTTTCAACTTCGGAAGCACGTTTGCAATAAAAACGCCCGATAAAACGATCAACATCGAGCCGATTTGGTACATGTTGATTTTCTCATTAAAAGAGAATCCGATAATCACGGCAACGATGGGAATGAGGTAGGTCACACTACTCGCATACAACACCGATGACAAGGTAATCAAACGATTAAAGATAATTACCGCAAAGGCAGTTCCGACAATGCTCAACGCACCTAAATACATCAATCCTTCTGAAGCATGTGGATTTTCTCGAATGGTCGTCACGCTACCATTGAGCAAACTAATAACAACGCTCGGCAAGAAAATTATCAAAAAGGACAAAGAACTAATCTGAAAGCTTTTTAGGGATTGTAATTTATGTCGAATGGTATTTAGACTAATCGCATAAAAAATAGTCGCTAAAACAATGGCGAGGATGTGAATCATTCCACCGATAATCGACAAATCTCTTCCTGAAAGCATGAGTGCAACAACGCCAATCGTCCCGATAATGACACCGACGACTTGAATTTTTGTCAAGCGATCTTTAAAAAAGAAAAAGCCTATCAACAATGCGAAAATGGGTGTAAAACTGTTCAACATGCCCGCGTAACCCGAAGAAATTCCAGTTTCAGCATAGGTGAATAAGAAAGCGGGAAAGAAATTCCCAAACAATCCCACCACTGTGAGTAATAGAAACACTTTAAAATCCTTCAGTTTGGACAATGCACGAAGCGCAAAGGGCAAGAGAACGAAGGATGCAATGGCAATACGCAACGATCCAACTTGGGAATCACTAAAAATTGCCTCACCATTATCCGTGAACATCGCCTTCTTCATCAAAATGAAAGAACTCCCCCAAATACAGGCCAGGGAAATCAGCAGTACCCAACACTTCATCTCTTTAGACATGTGCAAATGTAGCGAAATTTTGAACCGTACAAGCATGTTGAAAACTGTGGATAAAGTGGGAGTTTTCAACATACATAAAATTTTATACCACTTTCTACCACTTTTGATAAAATTGCTGTATTCTACTATTTATAGGGAATTTTGTCGATCATCAATGCAACCTTTTCGTGAATTAACCGTTTAGACTTATGAACAATATGAAAGTTGGTGGTAAAAAGTGGTAAAATCTGAGTATTTTTACCCATTATAATACCGTTATGGCAGGACTAGTAGGAGAATTTGAAGTGAAATTGGACGCGAAAGGGCGTTTCATGTTTCCTTCCGGTTTACGGAAGCAACTTCCGCCTGCTTGTCAAAGAGATTTCATGTTGAATAAAGGTTTTGAAGATTGTCTCACGCTTTTCCCGCTCACCGAATGGGAAAAAATAAGCGAGAAACTTTCGAAAATGAACCTGTTCAAACCCAAGAATCGTATGTTTTATCGTTTGTTTCATCAAGGTGCTAAGTTGATTAGTCTTGATGCAGCTGGGCGTGTACTCGTACCTGTTGCTCACATGGACCGTGTGGGATTGAAGCAGGAAGTGATGCTCATTGCTTACAACGATCGAATTGAAATTTGGGACAAGTCTAAGTACTTCGAAATGATCGAAGGCTCCATGGCGGATTTTGCTGATTTGGCAGATGAAGTAATGGGAGACTTGGACAATGGAGAATAAGCAAGCATATCATATCCCTGTAATGTTGAAGGAGTGCATAGATGCGCTCAATATCAATCCCGACGGAACGTACGTTGATGTTACGTTTGGTGGCGGAGGTCATTCTCGTGCCATTTTTGAAAAGCTTTCTCCAAAAGGTAGACTCATCGTTTTTGATCAAGACAAAGACGCTAAACGAAACGCTTGGGAAGCACCCAATTTCTTTTTTGTGGATGCAAACTTTGCCTTTTTGAGCAATCATTTACGCTTATTGGGAATCGGCTCGGTCGACGGTATTTTAGCTGATCTCGGTGTTTCATCCCACCAATTTGACGAAACAGCAAGAGGGTTTTCTATTCGTGGAAATGCTGCATTGGATATGCGCATGAACCAAAAAGGTGATCTCTCCGCAGAAGTACTAGTGAATACTTATGCTGAAGGGGAACTGTTGCGCGTGTTTAGAAATTACGGGGAGATTCCAAATGCCCGTAAATTGGTCAATGCCATCATAAGCGCACGTTCGACAAAACCGCTCAAAACGACAGAAGATTTAGTCATGGTGGCGGAAAAATGTGCACCTCGACATAAAGAGAATAAATACCTAGCGCAAGTTTTTCAGGCAATCCGTATCGAAGTCAACAATGAAATGAGCGCCTTGGAGGATTTTCTTCATCAGACGGAGAAGGTGATGAATCCTGGAGCTCGTTTAGTGGTGATGTCGTACCACTCGCTGGAAGATCGTTTGGTGAAAAACTACATGAAACGTGGTTCGCTTTCAGGTGAAATCACGAAGGATTTTTATGGAAACGTACTCAAACCATTTACTGAGATTGTCAGACATCCAATCACGGCAAATGAGGAAGAATTAGAACGGAATAGTCGTGCACGCAGTGCGAAATTAAGAATAGCTGAACGCAATGGAGAATGAATTTTTAGACCAAGCGCAGCTCGATAAGTTAAAAGCTGCCGCAGAGGAGGTTGAAAGAAAACAAAACGAGAAGAAGGAGAAAAAGGAAGCGAAAAAAGCAAAAAGGAAAAAGCCTGAACCAACGGGAAAGGCCGCTAAACCAAATGCTTTTGTACAAATCCTGAATGGAGATTTTTTATCAAAGGAGTTCATTTTGAACAATTTGAACTTCATCTTCTTTTTAATCTTTCTGTTGATTCTCCTGGTGGCAAAAGGATATTACGGTAAACAACTGTCAACGGACGTGATTAAAACACAAAGAGAACTGGACGAATTAACGTCGGATTTTTTTGAAGCAAAAGCGAGACTAGAAGAAAAAACACGCCGGATGGAACTGGTGGAAAAATTAGAAAAAACAGGATTAAGAGAAACGGTAAATCCTACCAAAGTAATACGGATCAAAGAAAAGAAGTGAGCGAGAAAAAAGACATATTCTGGAGGGCTTATCTGATTTATTTCGGATTCGTGGTCGTTATGCTGGTCGTGCTGGTCAAAACAGTTTCGATTCAGTTTGAGGATGGCCGCCCTGTTTTTCTTGTCGCAACGGATGGAAATGAAAAAATGCCCACCCGCATCGTAAAACGCGTTCCACGAAGAGGTCAAATTCTAGATGTCAATTATACACCACTTGTGACATCGGTGTCATTCTTTGACATCCACATGGATCCAACAGTTGTGAACTCGAAGATTTTTGACGAAGAAATTTCTGACTTGTGCCGAGAATTGGAAAAATTGTATCCTAGCAAAACAGCAAGCGAGTACGAACGATTCATTCGTGACGGAAGAACACGCGGTGCGCGCTACTTGCTCATCAAGAAAAGAGCAACGAATGAAGAGCGAAAGAAATTAAGAGAGCTTCCGATTTTTAGATTGGGACAGCTGAAAGGTGGATTGATTGACAGCAAAGAAACGATCATTCGTAAACGGCCACATGGAGAATTGTTGAAAAGAACTTTGGGCTACGTTCGTGAAGACGGTACCAGTGATTTAAAAGTGGGAATTGAAGGCGCTTACGATGAATACCTACGAGGCGTGGAAGGTGAGGAAATTGAGCAAAAAATTTCTACAGGTTGGAAGAAGATTGGACCAGTGACAAAAGAAGCAGTTCCAGGAGCTAACGTGATAACCACCATCGACAAAGAAATTCAAGAGGTGGCACATTCAGAACTCTTGCGCCAATTACAAAATCAAGAAGCAAAGAACGGATGTGTGATCGTAATGGACGTGAAAACAGGCTATGTCAAAGCAATTGTGAATTTACGTCGCGATGCAAACGGGAATTACAACGAAGCTTACAATCAAGCAATAGGAACAAAGGAAGTGCCTGGTTCGACATTTAAGCTGGCTTCCCTAATGGCGCTTTTGGAGGATAGAAAAGTCAAGCTAACCGACAAAGTAAATGCGATGGGAACCTATAAGTTCTATGATTTAAAATTGGAAGATTCCAATGATGGCTATGGTTATGGCAGCATCACTGTCCAAGAAGCGTTTGAAAAATCATCCAACGTATTTTCAAAGATTGTTCACGATGCATACAAAAATGAGCCAAGTAGATACATTGAACGGTTAAAGGGATTTGGTTTGGCAGATTCACTGGGTATCGATTTAGCAGGAGAGCCAAGACCAACCATGCATGCTCCTGGTACTAAATATTGGTACGGGACTTCGTTGCCATGGATGGCGATTGGTTATGAATACTTACAAACGCCACTTCAAACCTTAGCGCTGTACAATGCGGTAGCAAATAACGGAACGCTTGTGCGACCTCAATTCGTGAAAGAAATACGACAAGGAAATGAAGTCATTAAAACATACGCGCCTTACATTATTAAGGATAAAATTTGCTCAGAAAGCACATTAAAGGATGTAAGAGCATGTTTGGAAGGTGTCGTTACGCGTGGAACTGGATCTGCTTTACAGTCTGCCTTCTTTAGCATCGCTGGAAAAACAGGAACGGCAGTCGTTTTGAATGAAGATGCTAAATACGGCGCAAAAGGTGAACGGAAGTACCAAGCTTCTTTTGCGGGCTATTTTCCTGCCGATGATCCTATTTATTCGTGTATTGTGGTTGTTTCTGCTCCGTCCAAAGATATTTACGGGGCGACAGTCTCGGGAACGGTGTTTACGGCAATTGCGAACAAAGTTTATGCTTCAAGTTTGCAATACCACACGCCAATAAATCAAGGTCCTAAGAAATCGGACAAACTTCCTATTTCAAAAGACGGAAATCGTTACGATTTATTTAAAAGCTACAAGTTGTTGGGGATTCCATTCGCTACAGGGACATCAGCTCCCTGGGTAAATACAAACAGCGCTGGAAAAAAGGTAGAATCCACAAAACGATACATCGGAAAGAAAACAGTGCCGAATGTTGTTGGAATGACAGCAAAAGACGCAGTCTACCTAGTCGAACAAACGGGAATGCGCGCAACAATAAAAGGACATGGAAAGGTCGTGAGCCAATCGATCCTGCCAGGTAAGGAAGTGCACAAGGGAGTGCTTATTGAATTGACATTGAAGTAATGAAGACATTAAAGGACATATTGTACGGGGTAAACATTAGTGCTGTAACTGGTAACACAGGCGAACAAGTGGGTGCGATAACGTTTGATTCGCGCAAAGCTGAGGTTAATACTGCGTTCGTTGCGATCAAAGGTGTAGCGAACGATGGACACGATTATATTGATCAAGCTGTCAAACAAGGTTGCAAAGTATTTGTTGTTTCTCAACCTATCACAGCTCCTGCCGGAAGCACCGTGGTTCAAGTGGAAAACACACACAAGGCGCTTGGTATCATGGCAAGTAATTTTTACGATGAACCATCTGCTGAATTGCAATTAGTCGGTGTTACTGGAACGAATGGAAAAACCACCATCGCGACTTTGCTTTATGGATTGTACACTGAGTTGGGATTCAAAACAGGATTGATCTCTACCGTAGTCAACAAAATTGCAGATCGAGATATTCCTTCCACACACACAACACCAGATCCAGTTCAACTCAATGCGCTCTTGCGTCAAATGGTAGAAGAGGGCTGTTCACACTGTTTCATGGAGGTTAGTTCGCATGCACTGCACCAACAACGTGTGGCAGGATTGACCTTTGCTGGGGGTGTTTTCACGAACATCACACACGATCACTTGGATTACCACAAGACATTCAGAGAATACATCGATGTCAAAAAATCATTCTTTGATCACTTACCAAAAGGCGCATTTGCATTGACGAATGTCGACGACAAAAATGGTGAAGTGATGCTTCAAAATACACAAGCGAAAAAGCGAAGCTATGCACTGAAATCCATGGCGGATTACAAAGCAAAAGTGTTGGAAAATCAATTCTCCGGCTTGGTGTTGAACATGAATGGGACAGAGCTTTGGGCACGTTTAATTGGTGATTTCAATGCGTATAATCTGTTGGCAGTTTATGCTGTGAGTCAAGAGTTGGGGGAAGATGAACTGGAAGTATTGACTGTACTCAGCAAATTGAATTCAGTGGATGGAAGATTTCAGTATTTCAGAAGTCCTTCGGGAATTACGGCAATCATCGATTACGCACACACTCCAGATGCGCTGGAAAACGTGCTGAAGACGATTGAAAATATTCGCACCAAAAATGAAACGGTTTACACTGTTGTTGGATGTGGTGGAGATAGAGATGTGACGAAGCGACCTGAAATGGCAGCAATTGCCTGCAAGCTTTCAGACAAAGTGATTTTGACTTCTGATAATCCACGCTCTGAAGAACCAGAAGCAATCATTGAAGACATGATGAAGGGGGTTGATGCAGTTAGCTTCAAAAAGACGCTTTCAATTACCGACCGTGCACAAGCAATAAAAACGGCGATTTCCATGGCGGAGGAAGATGATATCATCCTAATTGCGGGGAAAGGACATGAAAAATACCAGGAAATAAAAGGGGTGCGACACGATTTTGATGATTTAGCAACAACAATAGATTTATTCAATAAACTCAATAAATAATGCTGTATTACTTATTCAATTACTTAGACTCGATCAACTTTCCAGGTGCTGGATTGTTTGATTACATCTCGTTTAGAGCAGGGATGGCGTTGATTACTTCACTCATCGTATCTATTGTTTTTGGTAAACGATTGATCGGATTGCTGCAAAAGCAACAAATCGGTGAAACGGTGCGCGATTTGGGATTGGACGGACAACTTGCGAAAGCTGGAACACCAACCATGGGGGGATTGATCATTCTTGCATCCATCTTAATTCCAACGCTTCTTTTTGCAAAACTCGACAACATTTATGTGATCACGATGCTGATTGCTACGGTTTGGTTGGGTGCAATTGGCTTTTTAGACGATTACATCAAAGTTTTTAAGAAGAACAAAGAAGGACTAGCAGGACGATTTAAAATCATCGGGCAAATTGGTGTAGGAATTATTGTTGGCTCGATCTTGTATTTCAACGACGATGTTCAAGTGCATAAAAAAGTGAGCGCAGATTACGTGCTGACTGCAGATGAAACGTTGGTGACAGGTCAACACATGTCATTGGAAGAGGGCGACAACTCTAAATGGATCAAGACCCAAGACATGACCACAACCATTCCATTCATCAAGGGAAATGAATTCAACTACAACTGGTTGTTGGGTGATTCTGCAAAAAAGTGGGGCTGGTTGTTGTTCATACCTGTCGTAATATTTATCGTGATAGCCGTTTCTAATGGCGCGAATATGACGGATGGTTTGGATGGTTTGGCAACTGGATCTTCAGCAATTATAGGAATCGCTTTGGCGGTGTTGGCATATGTCAGTTCCAACGTAAAATTCGCCGATTACCTCGATGTCATGTACATACCGATGGCGGAAGAACTGGTAATTTTTATTGCCGCATTTGTCGGAGCGTGTATCGGATTTTTATGGTACAATTCATTTCCAGCGCAAGTGTTTATGGGAGACACAGGAAGTCTCGCATTGGGTGGAATCATAGCCGTATTTGCCATTTCTATTCGTAAAGAATTATTGATTCCAATCCTTTGTGGGGTCTTTTTGATTGAAAATCTATCAGTGATTATGCAAGTTGGTTGGTTCAAGTTCACCAAACGAAGATACGGAGAAGGACGACGGATTTTCTTGATGGCACCCTTGCATCATCATTACCAGAAAAAGGGATTGCACGAGGCGAAAATTGTCGCGCGCTTTTGGATTGTCGCAGTATTACTCGCCGTGATCACCATTGTAACATTGAAAGTAAGGTAATTGAGCCAAACAGGTAAACATATCGCCATTTTGGGTGCTGGTGAAAGCGGCATTGGAACTGCTATTCTTGCGAAAAAACATGGGTGGACGGTTTTCGTGTCGGATTACAGCAAGATCCACGATAAATTCAAACCAGCATTGGAAGAATTGGACGTGGAGTGGGAGGAAGGAACGCACACAATGGAACGTATTCTTTCAGCGGATGTAGTTGTGAAGTCACCTGGAATTCCATCAACGGCACCAATCATCGTCGCATTGAAAGAAAAGGGAATCAGCGTGATTTCTGAAATCGAATTCGCTGCCCGCTATTCAAATGCGAAGACAATCTGCATCACTGGAAGCAATGGAAAAACGACCACGACTTTGATGATTCATCACGTGTTGAAAAAGGCTGGACTCAATGTCGGATTGGCTGGAAATATTGGTGAAAGCTATGCAAAACAAGTCGCAAGAGAGAATTACGATTGGTACGTATTGGAATTGAGCTCTTTTCAGCTCGACGATATGTACGATTTCAAAGCGGACATCGCGGTGCTGTTGAATATCACGCCAGATCACTTGGATCGCTACGAGTACAGCATGGAAAAGTACGCCGATTCAAAATTTCGCATCGTTCAAAACCAAACAAAAAACGATTGGTTCATCTACAATTTCGATGATCCAATGATTCAACAAGGAATTAAAAAAAGAAACATAACCGCACAACAAGCGCCTTTTTCTCTAACGGAGAAGATGAAGCTAGGTGGATATGTAGATAACAAGCAACAAATAACAATAAACATAAAAGATCAATTCACTATGTCAATTCATGATTTAGCCTTAAAAGGCAAGCACAATTTGCAGAATTCCTTAGCTTCAGGAATCGCGTCTCGTATTTTAGAGATCAGAAAGGAAGCAGTAAGAGAAAGTCTGAGCGACTTTGTCAATGTAGAACACCGATTAGAGTTTGTGGCAAAAGTTCACGGCATCGAGTTCATCAACGATTCCAAAGCTACCAACGTAAACTCAACATGGTTTGCGCTTGAGAGCATGGAACATCCAACAGTTTGGATTGTTGGTGGTGTTGACAAAGGCAACGACTATTCGGAGTTAACTGCGTTGGTGCGCGACAAAGTAAAGGCAATCATCTGTCTTGGAAAGAACAATGAAAAAATCATTGAAGCTTTTCAAAATGAAGTTGAAACGATTGTTGAAGCTGCGAATGCACTTGAAGCGGTTGCTTACGGATACAGACTGGCATCAAAAGATGAAACAGTCTTGTTATCACCAGCATGTGCAAGTTTCGATTTATTCGAAAACTACGAGCACAGAGGAAACGAGTTTAAAAAAGCGGTAAGATCACTGTAATATGATTTCGAAAAAGACAACTGTTGTTTCGAGTGAAGAACAATTGCTCGATGCACGAAAAACAGGGCTGAACGAAGCACAGCAAGTTAATGCGATGCAAGTACACGGAAAAGTACTTGGCATGGATTCATTTTCTTGGGTGAACCCTCAAATCGATATGTTAGCAACATTCTTGAGTTCGTTTCCATTTTCCATGGTCTGGGCAGGAAGTCACGACCAAATCAAATGGTGTTTGGAACAATTTCCTGAGTTAGCAACGAAAATGGAATCTGTCATCGTTTGCGACAGGGCTTTATTGGACACTGATTCGGCAATATTGGAAAAGCTTTCCAACGTTGCTTGTGTTGAAGGGACTGATCATGCGCTGGAATTTGTAAAAACAATGAAACCGTCCAAAGGTGGATTTTTATTTACGACCAGTGGAGGAAATGCACACGACGAAATAGAACTATTTAACCAATTTATTCGACTGTATAAATAGATGCAAAAAATACTTAAATACTTAAAAGGTGATAAGGTAATTTGGGTGATTACCCTTCTTATGCTTGCGTTTTCACTGGTAAGTGTTTATAGTTTTGTACCTATTCTTGTCAAAATAGAAGGCGGTACACCATTCAAATATTTGTTTAAGCACTTTATCTATGTGTTAATTGGAATAGGTGTAATGTATTGGGTGCACAAGAAAGATCCAAAATATGTTTCGCAACTGTCGAAATTTGCATTTTATTTGGCGATCGCACTACTGATTTTCACCTTCTTCTTTGGAACAAAAGTGAACGACGCAGGTAGATGGGTGAGGATTCCGTTTGTGGGACTTACGTTTCAATCTTCCGACTTCGCTAAATTGGCAATCATCGTGTATTTGTCGCGCTTATTGGTCAAGAAAAAAGATGTGTTAAACACGTGGAAAGGTGGCTTCTGGCCTGTAGTTATCCCTGTACTTGTTATTTGTGGATTGATTGTAAAGGATAACTTTTCGACAGCGGCACTTTTATTCGCGATTTGTTTGACATTGATGTTTTTAGGGCGTGTTCCCATTCTGAAAATCTTGAGTATTATCGGCGGTGGAATTGCATTATTGGGCTTTGTCGTTCTGCTACAAAAAGCAGCACCAGAACTTAATTTATTACCTCGTCTAGCTACGTGGGAGAATAGAATTCTCAACAGGATGGACGATGACAAGGATGTAATCGCCAATGCGCAATCTCTCAACGCCCAGCTTGCCATCTACAGCGGTTCAATTTTGGGAAAAGGTGTCGGAGACGGACAGTTAAAAGAATACCTACCAGAAGCGTATGCCGATTTCTATTATTCGAGTTTTGTCGAAGAATTTGGATTGATTTCATCCATTTTCCTCATTCTACTCTATTTGATTTTGCTCTATCGAATCATGCGGATAGGAATGCGCTCAAAAAATATGTTTGAAACTTATGTCTGTATCGGTATAGGAATCTTGATCCTCACACAGGCATCTGTCAATATGCTCGTTTGTACAGGCGTTTTTCCAGTCACAGGACAAAATATGCCTTTATTGGCAATGGGTGGTTCAGCATTAATCATGACAACGTTGGCACTGGGAATCGTGCAATCAATCGCTGCGAACCAATCGAAAGAATTAAAAACAGAAGAGGAAATTAATGACTAACATGAAATTAGAACGTGTAATCATATCAGGAGGAGGAACTGGGGGACATATTTTCCCAGCGATTGCGATTGCCGATGAAATCAAACGCAGAAATCCGAACGTGGATATTCTATTTGTTGGAGCACTTGGGAAGATGGAAATGGAAAAAGTACCTGAAGCTGGATATGCCATTGAAGGATTGGAGATCGTTGGGTTCCAGCGAAAATTCACTTTGTCAAATTTTTTACTGCCGTTCAAAATCGTAAAAAGTCTACTCAAGGCACGCAGAATTTTAAAATCGTTCAAACCGCAAGTCGTGATTGGCGTTGGAGGCTATGCCAGCGGACCGACATTAAAAGCAGCGACTTTATTGAAGTTACCAACCTTGGTACAAGAGCAGAATTCATTTCCAGGGAAAACGAATAAAATTCTCGCGAAAAGTGTTACAAAAATGTGTGTCGCTTACGATGGACTGGAACGATTCTTCCCGCAAGAAAAGATTGTCTTTACTGGAAATCCGACCAGAAAGGAAATGGTCAGCACAGATGGAAAGAAGGACGAAGGCTATGCATTTTATGATTTTGACAGTAGTAAGAAAACCTTACTCATTATCGGTGGAAGTTTAGGAGCACGCACACTCAATGAAAGTGTAATAAATAAATTGGACGAGTTGAAATCGAGCGGCGTTCAGGTGTTATGGCAATGTGGCAAATTATACCACGAGCAATTAACGGCACAACTTAGTTCAACAGAACTGGGATCAATAAAAATGGTACAGTTCATTCAGCGAATGGATTTAGCGTATGCGATTGCAGATGTCGTGATTTCACGCGCAGGTGCAATTTCTGTTTCTGAGTTATGTCTCGTAAAAAAACCAACCATACTTGTACCTTCTCCAAACGTTGCTGAAGATCATCAAACGAAAAATGCCATGGCATTGGTCGATATAAACGCAGCAGTACTTGTGAAAGATATGGATGCGAAAGAAACATTGATACCGACTGCGCTTGACTTATTTGGAGACGCATCCAAACAAGCCGAATTAAGCAAGCAAATAGAAACTTTAGGTCGACCAAACGCAACGAGCGATATAGTGGACGTCATCGAACAAATAGCGAATTAGTGGAAGTACAACGCAAACATATTTCAACATTTAATCAAGCTTATTTTATAGGCGTTGGGGGAATTGGCATGTCTTCCTTGGCGCGTTATTTCATTCAAAAAGGATGGAAAGTCGGAGGCTATGATAAAACACGCACCAAACTAACCGACACGCTTCAGGAGGAAGGTGTTGACATTCACTTTGAAGATTTGGGACCCGAGTTGCCTATTCAATTCAAAGACCGTGAAACAACCTTGGTTATCTACACGCCAGCTGTTCAACAGAACATGGGTGAATTGCATTTTCTGATGCACAACGATTTTACTGTTCTGAAAAGAGCTGAAGTGCTAGGGATGATAACACGTGATTCGAAATCACTGGCTGTCGCTGGAACACACGGAAAAACAACGACAAGCTCGATGCTTGCGCACATATTGAACGAATCTTCCTTGAAGTGCAGCGCATTTTTAGGTGGAATTTCAACAAATTTCAACTCGAATTTCATTGGAAGTAAGGAAAGTAATTTGACTGTAGTAGAGGCCGATGAGTTCGATCGTTCATTTCTACAATTAAAACCGTTTGCATCTATCGTTACCACTACCGATGCCGATCACCTCGATATTTACCAAGACGACAGTAAATTTCAAGAAGGTTTTCAAGCCTACGCAGCGCTGATTGATGCCAAAGGTTTTTTAGTGCGACACGTCAACGTGGAGCTAGACCACCCAAATACCATTTCCTATGGAATGAATGCGAAAGCTGATTTCTCAGGGGAAAATGGCATTCTTGAACAAGGAGAATTTAGTATAGATGTCCACACGCCAGAAGGAAAATGGAAACGTGTCGTTTTGGGTTTACCCGGAACACATAACGCGGAAAATGCACTGGCATGTATCGCTTTGTTGGTCAATTTGGGACTTACCGAAGCAGAAATTCGCCACGGATTGAAAACATTTTTGGGTGTAAAACGAAGATTTGAGTTTCATATTCGCAATCAAAACTGCGTCTACATCGATGATTATGCCCATCATCCAACAGAAATTAAGGCATTGATTGATTCCGTTGAATTGCTTTATCCTGAAGCTAAGATTACGGCGGTTTTCCAGCCCCATTTGTTCAGTCGCACACGTGACTTTTTCGATGGATTTGCTGAGCAGTTAAGTCGCGTTGACGAGATCATTTTACTGCCCATTTACCCAGCACGAGAAGAGCCAATCGAAGGTGTCACAAGTGATGCGCTTTGCGAAAAAATTAGTGCAATCAAGAAATCGGTGCTCCCTCCTGTAGCTGCGATTGCTCAAGTCGCAAACACAAAGAATCATGTCGTGTTGACCATTGGTGCAGGTGACATCGATTGCATTGTTGAACCGTTGAAAAACGCATTGGAGAAGAGATGAAAAAGTGGCTCAAAATAACGCTGTGGTCGCTGTTTCTAATTGGAATGGTCGTACTGGCGATTTTCATTAAGAAAGCGATGGACGAGCAATTACTACCAGCTCCAGAAATTAGCGTTCATGCCGAAGCAGAAGCTGCATTTTTGACCAGTGCAGAAATCTTGGAGCGATTAAAAGATGCCAGATTGATTGTCGAAGGACAGCGTCGCGACGAGTTAAATATTGAGGAAGTCGAAAAGTTCATCAGAAGCATTTCTCAAGTCAAAGAAGTCGAAGTTTTTCAATCAATTGATGGAAGTTGGACAGTGGATATTACCATGCGAAAACCGATTGCACGAATTTTCAACAATTTTGAGGAAACTTTTTACCTAGATTCGGAAGGAAATGTGGTGCAAATTTCACCCAATCATACGGCTCGTGTCCTAGTAGTGACGGGCGATATAGCTGATCGGCTAAACTCGGTTTCTGTCTCGGAAATTATTAACAATGATTCCTTAATAAGTATTCGAAAGTTAGATGATATCTATCGAATTTCCACTTATGTTTGTAATGATCCATTATTCCATTCGCTGATTGGACAAATTCACCTAGAAAGGAGCGGTGATTTTGTTTTAATACCGTTGGTGGGGGATCAGAAAATAATCTTTGGTTCTGCGTTTTCAGAGCAAGAAGTTAAAGACAAGTTTAAAAAGTTAGAGATTTTTTATAGAGAGGCGATGCCCTTTGAAGGTTGGCAAACCTACGAAGCGATAAACCTCAAGTTTGATGGTCAGGTAGTTTGCAAGAAAAAAAATACCAATGAGTAAAGTAATTGTAGGATTAGATATTGGAACAACAAAAATAGCTTGTTTCGTAGGACGTAAGAACGAGCATGGCAAGATCGAAATTTTATCTATGGGTAAAACGGAATCTCTTGGCGTGATGCGTGGTATGGTGTCGAATATCGATAAAACGATTGAATCCATCAAAGGTGCTGTCGAAGAAGCAGAAGAGCGTATTGAGGGAGATTTGAAAATCAACTCAGTGAACGTTGGTATTGCGGGACAGCACATCAAAAGTATTCAACATAGAGGAATTTATACACGTACGAATTTAGAATCAGAAATTGCACAAATTGACATCGATAAATTGGTGGATGATATGTACAAGTTGGCAATGCCTCCTGGTGAACAAATTATTACTGTGCTTCCACAAGAGTACATTATTGACAACGAGCAAGGTATCAAAGACCCAATCGGTATGTCAGGAGTGCGTTTGGAAGCAAATTTCCACATCATTACTGGAAACGTTGGTGCATCGATGAACATTCACAAATGTGTGGAGCGCTCAGGCTTAAATGTGAAGAACATTATTCTCGAACCAATTGCATCCGCAGATGCCGTTTTGACGGAAGAAGAGAAAGAAGCAGGTGTCGTTTTAGTCGACATAGGTGGTGGAACAACTGATATTGCCATCTTTCACGAAGGAATAATTCGCCATACAGCTGTAATACCTTTCGGTGGAAACGTTATAACAGAAGATATCAAGGAAGGATGTACGATCATGAAGCGAAAAGCGGAAATGGTGAAACAACAATTTGGATCTGCTGTGGCGAGCGAAACGCAAGAGAATGTTGTGGTTTCAATTCCTGGATTAAAAGGTCGACCAGCACGTGAAATTACTTTGCGCAATTTGGCGAGCATCATTCAAGCGAGAATGGAAGAAATCATCGAATTGGTGCATTTTGAGATTAAAAATTCTGGGTACGAAAAGAAATTAATTGCTGGAATTGTCGTGACAGGTGGTGGAGCACAACTCGATCACATCACACAATTGTTTGAATACGTAACGGGAATGGATACACGAATTGGATATCCAACGGAACATTTGGCAAACACCAACAACGAATCCATCAAAAGCCCCATGTACGCAACGGGAATTGGACTGGTATTGAAAGGATTTGAAGATTACGAAAAGCACAATGTTGCAGTACCAGAGGCGGCGAGCACTGGAAATGTAAAAACGCATTCTGAAAAAACACGAGGGTCATTTTTTGACACCATCGTTCAGAAGAGTAAGAACTGGTTCGCCGAAGAAGATTAATAGAAGAAAGTAGAACAACAACAACTAATAAAATATATAAGTATGGAATTTGATTTGCCAAAAGATAGTACGTCATCAATCATTAAAGTGATTGGCGTAGGAGGTGGCGGTGGAAACGCGGTTAACCACATGTACAACGAAGGTATCAAAGGAGTGGATTTTGTGGTTTGTAACACAGACCTACAAGCATTAGAAATTTCTCCTGTTCCTCATAAAATTCAATTGGGACCATCACTTACTGAAGGTCGCGGTGCTGGATCTCTACCAGAAATTGGAAAGAATGCAGCCGTTGAAAATATAGATGAAATTCGCGAGTACCTAAGCAAAGACACTAAAATGGTGTTCGTTACTGCTGGTATGGGTGGTGGAACTGGAACGGGTGCAGCACCTGTCATCGCTCAAGTTGCAAAAGAAATGGGAATTTTAACTGTTGGAATTGTGACAGTACCATTCAACTTTGAAGGACGCAAGCGAAGAATACAAGCAGAAGAAGGATTAGCAGCAATGCGTGCGAATGTAGATACGTTGTTAGTGATCAACAATGAGCGTTTGCGTGAGATTACTGGAAATTTGTCGGTAGGTCAGGCATTTGCACAAGCAGATAACGTATTGGCAGTGGCAGCGAAAGGAATTGCAGAAGTAATTGCGGTGACTGGAGCAATTAACGTGGATTTCAACGATGTCAGCACAGTGATGCGTGACAGTGGCGTTGCGATCATGGGTAGTGCGACTGCAGAAGGAGATAATAGAGCATTGAAGGCAGTTGAAAAAGCATTGGAGTCGCCGTTACTGAATGATAATGATATCAGCGGTGCAGAATACGTATTGTTGAACATTGCGTACGGCGATAAAGAAGTATTGATGGATGAAATCACTGAAATCACTGACTTTATTCAAGATGCTGCAGGTTCGACAGCAGACGTCATTTTTGGACATGCACAGGACCTTTCTTTGGGTGCGAAATTAAGTGTAACTGTTATTGCAACAGGGTTTGATTCTACACCATTGACTGGATTTGAAAAAGCACCAGAGAAACAAGTTTCTTCATTAAATGAAGAGCATAAAAACGAGATTAAAGCACCGTTATCTTCACCAACACAGCAAAATCCTTGGTCAAAAGCAAAGGAAGTTGAGGATACGCAAGAAGCTCCATTTTTGAAGCAAACTGATAAAGTAGAGCAACCTTCATGGGCAGCTAAAATTGAAGCAGAGGAGCAAAAAGAAATGACTTTTGACTGGGATGCAAACAACGACAGCTCGGAAGAAGAAATTATCACACGAGTGGTATTGAAAGACGAAGGACAGGTTGAAATGGATTTAGAAAAGTCCAATGCGAAGGAGACTCTATCTCCAGAGCAACAACAGAAACGTAATCAAGAGCGATTGTCTAGAATTCAAGAGTACACCATGAAGCTGAAAAAAGCAGACGGGATTCAAGAATTTGAAAATGAGCCAGCGTACGTGCGTAGAAATATTCAATTGGATGATTCAACACCAAGTTCAGAAGAGAAAACAGGAAGATTCAGTGTTTCAAAAGACGAAAATGGAACATCTTTGAACAGCAATAATTCATTTTTACACGACAACGTAGACTAATGAGCTTTATAGATATAATCAATGCGGACATTAAGTCGGCAATGCTAGCGAAGGAGAAAGAGAAATTGGCCGCGTTGCGTGACATCAAATCCAAGCTTTTATTAGAAGCTACTTCTGGTAGTGGTGAAGTCACCGAAGAAGCAGCCATGAAAATTGTGATGAAGTTGCACAAGCAACGCATGGAGACATACGATTTGTACATCAAAGAGGGAAGAGAAGACCTTGCAAAAGATGAAATAGATCAAGCTGAGGTGATCGCTGTGTACTTACCAAAAATGATGTCAGACGAAGAGATCAAAGCGGAAGTCGAAGCGACGATTGCAGCCGTTGGTGCATCTGGACCCCAAGACATGGGTAAAGTAATGGGTGTACTTTCTGGAAAATTAGCCGGTAAAGCAGATGGTAAAGTCATCGCAAATACCGTGAAGGCATTGTTGAATAATTAGTTACTGTCAGAACGATGGAGCTTGCGCCAATGACTTAGGTCGTTGGCGTTTTTTTATGAGTATACCATAGCGGACACGTGTTTTACTCGGCGATAAATTTTCTTATATTTAAAAAAAATATTTAACCACAAAAGGTGTACAAAGCCAACATATGTGTTTGGGATATGTAGTTTACATAAACAAGTTATGTACAATTGCAACGAAAACCAACAAGATACGTCTAAACAACAATCTCTAATTTAAGAGGTAATTTTAACCATCTAATATGAAGTATTCTATAACTCTCTCACTATTATTGCTTTCGCTTAATTGTTTGAGTCAGCAAAATCTAGTGCAAAATCCAAGCTTCGAAATTTATAGCGATTGTCCCGAATGGCCTAATCAAGTTGCAAATGCCACAGATTGGTCTGGCTGTCGCCAATCACCTGATTACTTTCATTCGTGCTACACGGGACCAGGAAACGGTCAATCATTTTCCATTCCTTCGAACTTGGCGGGGTTTCAAGTTGCTGCAAGTGGCCAAGCTTACGTGGGATTAGGTACATATTCTGGTTTCGACTACCGAGAGTTTATTGGGCAAGAACTTAATAATCCATTGACAGTTGGTACCAAATACTTTTGTTCCATGAAAGTCTCTCCAGGGTTTAATCCTTCACAAAATGTAGTTCTCGTCACTGATAAACTTGGTATAAACTTCTCGACAACGGTTCACAGCCCTTCAAACCCCGCACCGATTACGAATGATTCAAAAGTTTATACTCAGACAATCATATCAGATACTACAAGTTGGACAACTATTTTTGGTTCGTTTACGGCCGACTCAGTCTATAATTACATTATTCTAGGTAACTTTTTTGATGCTTCACAAACGAATGTGATTGCACTTACAAGTTCATCATTCTCTGACGCTTATTATTACATTGATGACGTATGTGTCAGCACAGACTCCCTATTTGCTTTAAATTATGAATATGACCATGCAGGCACGAACCAATTAGATAATAACCTAAAATTTAATATCTATCCTAATCCTGCATCATCAACAATAACGTTTGTTTCAACTCTGGATAAAATTGAATCAATTACGATTTATACTAATGCTGGTCGTAAGATTTACAATGAAAAGATATCCGCCAAGCAACATAGTATTGACGTTAGTTCCTTTACTGAAGGAGTGTATTTTGCAGAGGTTGTTGACTCAAACCAAAATTTGACTCGTAGAATATTAAGGATTCATAACTAAAAGTGCATAATATGCACTAAGCAAAATGGCGCAACGATTACACTCGAGAAAGCGCCACATTGCCTAGTGCAGAACCGTTAGATACAACAATTATCTTTTTCAGTGGCGTACTTCCTCTACTTCTATCCAATCTCCAATCGGAAAAGAGTGAGGCTCTTCACATTCATTTAAAAATGCGGGTTTACCCTTTTTTGTATTGATAAAATAATATCGTATTTGCACGACCGCTCCACTGTCGATACCTGCTAACTCATTAAAATTAAAAATAGGTAAATCCACGTCTCCATCTCGTACATAAGTTGCAGTGCAATCACGTATTAGGATCAATGATTTTTCGCTATATTTTTTACAGCTTGCGAACAGAATTAATATAATACTGAAAAGAAGAATTCTCATAGAGCTACAACGGTCGGAATTCTTCATTTATTGTATAGTGACTAAAGCAAATTCACTGAATGTGTATTTCAGTCTATCCATGCCACGGATTTCGGAGTATAGGTGCGACTAAAAAAGATCAGACAATTTTTTTTGTCCTTCAATATAGTTTTTCTAAGTGATTCACCCCCGCTACTGGAAGTTGATTTGCATCTTTAATTCAGTCTTAATGGCGTTGCACATTTTAACAAACAAAGTGAATACCGTGATATGTAGTGAAGTCCATCCTGTACACATCCGCACTATTGTTTTTGTACACGACATTTCCTATTTTTGAGTACATCATTCTTGTGCAAAATGGTAAAAGAAGTAAACGAATACAACGAGCAACAATCACCCGAAGAACGTGAAATATGCAGAGTTATAGCCGAGCAGATTAATGATGGTCTCCCCGAAGCAGAGAACAAAATTTGGCATGCGCATCCTGTTTGGTTTTTGGACGGAAATCCCGTAGTAGGCTACAGCAAATTAAAGGACGGAATTCGGTTAATGTTCTGGAGTGGTGCCAGTTTTGAAGAAGAGTTATTGCAACCTGGAACGGGAAAATTTAAGGATGCTTCCATTCGTTTCACGCGCACCGACCAAATCAGTCTTACAGACTTAAAACGGTGGTTGGAGAAGGCAGAAAACATCCAATGGGATTATAAAAACCTAATTAAACGAAAGGGAGTACTAGAGCGGTTGAAGTAAGACTTCACTGTAATTTGAAAAACGTCTCTACTCCCCCAAATAAATCACCTTATTCTTCTCAGTCTCAGAAACGTGGACCTCAAGTCCGAATAGAGGATCTATTTTTTTCCTCAGCAACTGCCAAATGACTACAGCAATGTTTTCTGTCGTGGGATTGATCCCTTCAAACTCTTTACAGTCCAAATTGAGATTTCTGTGATCGAAGCGTTCGAGTATTTCATCTTGAATGAGCGTTTTTAGCACTTTCAGATCAAGAACAAATCCAGTGATAGGATCTATCGGTCCCTCGACGTAAACCTCCAACACGTAGTTATGCCCGTGGTAGTTGGGGTGACTGCATTTGCCGAAAACTTCACTGTTTTTTTCGTCGCTCCATTCTGATCGGAACAAGCGATGGGCGGCATTAAAAGTCTCTCTTCGGCAAATTTTCATGAATTCAATTCCTTATTTAATAATTTCGCGCATCACAGATAGCACGGTAACGTCATCTGTTTGTTGGGTATCACCAATCCAATGGTCAAAGTCAGATTCGATGATTTTACGCTGTTCACTCAAAGGTAAGTTAATATTGGCTTCAAACAAATCAATCAAGCGACGAAACGAATATTTTTTGTCATTGGAACCACCAAACTGATCTTGAAATCCATCCGAGAAAAGGAACAAATAATAATCCGTAGTAAACTCCTTGAAGTACGAATTATAACCAGCAAAGCTGGGTTCAATATCACCTATGTGTTTGTTATTTCCTTTGAACATGGTCAGCGAATTGTTTTCGAAGACCAAAAAGCGAGAACCAGCGCATCCATAAGACATTTCGTTGGTTTTATCGTTAAACACACAGATGACGATTTCCATTCCGTCGATTACAGCAGTGTCTCCTTCTCCTTTAGGAAGGTATTCAATCAATTTTTTATCGAGCTCATTGAGGATGGTTGCTGGATCGGTCACTCTTCCTTCAAGTACGATGCTGTTCAGTAAATTGAATCCCAGCAAGGTCATAAAAGACCCTGGAACCCCATGTCCCGTACAATCCGCTAGCGCAAGAACAACATTATCACCTATGCGCTCCATCCAGTAAAAATCACCCGATACAATGTCCTTTGGTTTAGAGATGACAAAATGCTCCCCAAATTCTTTCGAGAATTTCTCGGATGATGGCAACAAGTTGTACTGAATTCTTCGAGCATAGTTGATGCTGGAGGTAATAGAGTCGCGCTGTTCTTTAATGATCTCCTGCTGGTTTCTCAGTTCGGTAATGTCACGCGCTAACGCAATGAATCCAGTGATGATTTCGGTAGATCCTACCGCGTACAAGGTCGTAACATATTGTCCGATCCACAAAATTTCACCATCCTTTTTACGTACTGGAAATTCCTTGTATGAGGTGGTTTTGTGGCTGTCGAAGTGATTTTTGTAATAATTTTTCACTTCGGATCTATAATCTTCATGCACGAGCATCAATGAGCTTTTTCCAATCAACTCTTCTTTTCTATAACCTAGTTTCTGAAAGCTTACATCATTTAAAAAGAGGTAATTTCCAAAGGTGTCACAACGGTAGATGTAGTCTTCGGCATTTTGGACCAATAGTTCATACGTGTTTTCAAGTTCCATTTTTTCAGAGACATCCTGACCGAGAATTACCTTGACATCTCTCGAGAAATCTTTGTAGGACCACTCAATCCATTTAATTTCACCAGAAGTAACGTGCATCGGTACGAGGTACTTTTCACCGTCCTTAAATTCTTTAGTGACATCTTTGTTCTTGAGCACACTGTCCTGCGGTACGAACCTGTTGAGAACGGAAATGTTGTTGTTCAGTAATTCATCGTGCGAGAGGGCGAAGAAATTAGAGATGTTTTCACTTGCATAGGTCACAATTCCATCCTTATCAAACGCAATAGCTGGAATATTCCCTTTATTAATGATTCCAGAAATGAAGATCAACTTTTCCAGTGAGTCGAAACGCAAATAACTGGAAAAAACAAGTAGACACGATAAGAAAAAGATGGCAGTCAAAAAGTGCATTTTGGGATAGATAGTGTCACCCAATAACAACACTACCCCAACGCAGGCTAGGAAAATGAAAACTGAAAAAATAATGGTGTAACGGATTCGATTAAAAATATACGGAGCGAGCAACGAAACAAGTAAAATTCCAAAACTATAGTACGGATTGAGACGTGAATTGTAGGCTTCAAATAGGAAAACAGACAACACAGTAATTAGTGCTATTTTTAAATAGACACTGTGCAAATGTTCCTTCTTATTGTTTTTTGCTGAAAGCGACAAGAAATAAACCGTGAAGAGCACAAAAGCAGTAACGAAGATGGAGATCAAATGAAGTTGTAATTTACTATCGGCATAAGGTGCGATAAAAAGTGCCAAAGGTGTTGTCAAACAAGCAAAAAGAAGAATGGTTGGTGTCATTCTTAAATGAACATTCAGATCTTTTGTGTCAACTAAAACGGATTTTTCTGTGGACTTGAAATAATAAATCAGGACAAAGTTTACCAGTAGCACGATGCAGATCAGTAAAATGATAAACCAATTGGTCAACCAAAATGGATTACTGATAGAGAATGGGAAGCTGGAAGAAGCACTAAAATTAATTCCGTCGTACGAAGAGCGAACTTCAAGTGTGTAATCTCCATTGTCAACACCTTCTATGATCAGATTTTGCTCGTTTGCACCTAAATTTACCCAACCTTCAGAGATTTCTTTGATCCGGTAGGAATAAATGATTTTTTTGGTTTTTGGATTATTTACCTTAAAGCTAAAATGCCGCGAACTGGTGGTATTAATTACCGATTTTTGTTGATCTGTAATATCGATGATAACTGGTGCAATGGGCGTCCCAAAGTTGTAAAGCAGTGCAGTATTGATCAAGAAAAGTCCCTCAACAGTCCCAAGAAAGATCTTGTCACCCGTCTGGTACTGAGCACGCATGTTCGTCTCATAACCTAAAAATCCAGAGTTTGCATCATAGTGTTCCGAACTCAAGACCTTTCCGCGAGCATCTACTTTTAAAACTGTCAATCCCTTATTAGTTCCCAGAATCAAATGCCCCCTTCGATCTGAGTTGAGCGTGTAAAACAGATTACTGTTAAGAACTTCGTTTCCAGAGATCTGAACAATTTTACGATTTGGAGTAATACCAATGATTCCCTTCTCCAGTGTAAACCAGCAGGTGCCATGGATATCTGTTGTAGAGACGCCTGAATACCCTCCCAATGCGATGTAATCCGCCTTGATTAAATCTGTTGAGGTTTCTCCTATTTTAAGTGTTCGCACACCGTAGTTTGTTCCAAAAAAGATGGTCTTTTCATCCTTGCTTAATTGAGCAGAGTAATAATGTCCTACACCTGACAGAATTTTTGTTATTCGTCCTGTAGAAATTTCGACTGAAGACAATCCTTCACCAGCGATGCCTGCCCATAAAAAACCATCATGTACAAACACCATTTGCACATTCTTCCCACTAAAGTATTTGACACCTTGGTCAACTTTAGAAACGGCGTCGTAGAGTCGCACACCATTTTCTGTTCCAAAATAACTAACATCACCTGCATTCGCAACGCTGCTCACATTGTAAGGCAGTAAGCGCAAAGGCGTTTGAGCTGTTATGGAGCCTATTGCTGTTGTTTCTTTGTGATCACAAATAATGAATTCACCTCTAGATGTCTCGTTAACAGTATAGATTGTTGGACTGTTGAACAAAGCATTGGACTGAATTTTCGTAAAAGCTTCGTGAGAGACTTTATACAAACCTTTCACCTTGGAGCCGATCCAGTAGTCTCCATTGAGATCGCTGATGAGCATCGATGGAGCCAATAAATCTTCTTTGTAGTTATGCTGGATTCTAGAAATTCCGTCGGGTTGAACAACAATCAGCGCACCTTTATTGGTGATTGCAGTAGGCTGGTCGTTTTTTGGATGATGGTAAAACGCGTGTACTTTTTCATGCTGATTCAATTGAAAACCTGTAGAAGTGAAGCGAACATCAGAAAAAACTTCCGAACTGTTCATTTTTGCAGTCAACCGCTCATTCAACTGCTCAGAGTAGATATGCAACTGATTATTTTTTACAAAGCCAAACTTAAACGGCGCTACCTGTTCACTTGAAATATCAAGTAATTTTTCAAGAGGTATCATCGCACCATCAGTTAGCTGAAAGGCACCGTGATTGGTAAAAATGAAAATAGAATGAGCAGTTTCAATACTGTGAAAAATCCGGAGATCTTCCTGCTTACTAGAAAGGGCTAGAATATTACCGTAAGTATTGCCTTTTCGGGTATTTATAGCCCGTGTACGCACAAAATAATAGGTGGAATCCTTGACAAAGAGATTGATTGGATTCCCGGAATTCATTTTTTCAATGTTTAGTTCCGTCAACTTGTTGTCCTTCCGAGAATAGGAATAAAATCCTTTGTACAAGGAAGCAAAGAGGATATTGTCACCGTCTATAAATAAACTGGAATAGTGATGATTGTTGTCGCCATTTTTGAACTGAATCTCTTCGAAGGTCGTCCCATCGAATCGCACCAATTCAGCGCCATCTGTTCCCAACCAAATGTAGCCATCGTCGGACTGCACGAGGCAGTTGATGGAAGCCATATTCAAACCATCCTTGTGATTGTAATTTGAAAAAGACAGTAGTTGCCCCCACGCATTCGAAAGACTGCATAGTATAAAAAGAGAGGCGATTAGTGCAAGTTTCACAATAGTTTCCGTTGGTTTTCTCAACCAAATTAACAAAAACTATTTAATAACCTGAGTTCGATATAAGAATAAAGTCGGATCGCTTAAAAATAGTCATATTTGAGAGGAGACAGCGTTGGAATAACCTGTTATTTCGAGCTGTTTACGCAAAGAAGATGGCTATTTATCAGCGAAAAGTCAAGAAACTATTGCATAAAACATCCATCTGTGTCGTTATGATTTACTCGAGATAGCTTGCTATCCCTCGTAACCATGCCTAACAGCTGAATATTTTATGTAATTCTGACAAAATTCTTATGTCGAACTCAGGTTAATAATGACGTTAGACAGTAATCTGAATTACATCTTTGATCGAATTGGCCAGATGTTTCGCACCATCAATTGAATCAGACGTTACGGTGATATGTCCCATTTTACGATGAGGTTTGGTCATTTCTTTACCGTACAAATGAACATGAGTTCCTGGAGATTGAAGCACTTCTGTTAAACCTTGGTAAACTGCTTTACCTTCAATGTTTTCTGGTCCTATCAGATTTAGCATTGCACCAAAACGCGTCATTTTTGTCGAGCCAAGTGGTAGATCTAGGATGGAACGCATGTGTTGCTCGAACTGGGAAGTAACGTTGCATTCAATGGTATGATGTCCGCTGTTATGAGGTCGAGGTGCAATTTCATTGATCAACAATTGGTCGTCTTCTGTCAAAAAGAACTCAACGGCTAAAATTCCGACCATGTTTAATTTATTCACAACATCAATGGCGAGTGCTTTTGCGTTCTTTTCAATATTCTCAGAAATATCAGCAGGTGAAAACAAAAAGGAAACTAAGTTGGCATCGTTGAATTCACATTCCACCGTTGGGTAGACAGCGACTTCTCCTTTTTTATTACGTGCAACAATGACCGACAGTTCCTTTTTGAATGGGATCAACTCTTCAATGATGGATGGAGCGTCAAAGGCATTTGATAAACTCGCTTTGGTCTTGATGACTTGAACACCTTTTCCATCGTAACCACCAGTTCTCAGTTTCTGAACAAAAGGCAATTTGGTTTCCAATTCCGCTAAGTTTGGTTGTTCTTGATACACTTCAAAAGGTGCGGTAGGTAGATTATGTTCTGCGTAAAACTGTTTCTGCAGACCTTTGTCCTTGATGATTTCTAGTACGTTCGGCTGAGGAAATACGTGTACGCCAGCTTTTTGCAAATCATAAAGCGCTTGAATATTTACGTTTTCAATTTCGACGGTCAATACATCCATGTCTTTACCAAAGGCCATGACATCATCGTAGTCGGTAATATCGCCAAGAGTAAAACTTGTCGCTATGGAAAAACAGGGTGAAGATGTACTGTCATCCATGATGTGAACATGAATATCATAGTTAATTGCGTCTTGAATAAACATGCGTCCAAGTTGCCCACCTCCAAGGATGCCTAAGCGGTGAGAACTCCCAATGATACTTTTTTCCATGTAGGCAAAGATAACGTCAATTTACTTTAAACAAGCGAATACTCTAAATTTGTTATAACTGTTTGACAGAAAAATAGTACCTTTGGCGCTCAAAAATAATTGATCTGTGATTCAAGTACTGGACAAGACTTTCGAGGTATTTATTAGTAGTGAAGAAATCCAGCGCGAAGTGCGTTCTCTTGCAACTCAAATTAATAAAGACCTTCAAGATGAAGATGTTGTCTTTATAGCAGTTCTCAACGGCTCATTTATGTTTGCCGCAGATTTAATGAAATCCATTTCCCTTTCTTCTGAAATTTCTTTTGTGAAAATGAGTTCTTATCACGGTACGACTTCTTCTGGAAGAGTGGACGAATTGATTGGATTGAACAATGATGTTAAGAACAAAACCGTTGTCATCGTAGAGGACATTATCGACTCTGGCATTACAATGGACAAAATGATTTCGTTGATTGAGATGGAAAACCCAAAACAATTGAAAATTTGTACCTTGTTGTACAAACCTGAAGCATTTAAGGGAACTAGACCACCGGATTATGTTGGTTTCAGTATTCCAAATGCGTTTGTGGTGGGTTACGGATTGGATTACAATGAAAAAGGCAGAAATTTGGACGCCGTTTATCAAATTAAGGAATAAAAAGAAAAGTGCATTATGCTTAATATAGTTTTGTTTGGACCTCCAGGAGCAGGTAAAGGAACCCAGTCAGAAAAACTGATTGAAAAGTATGGATTAATTCACCTATCAACAGGTGATATTTTTAGAGCAAACATAAAGGGTGAAACCGAATTGGGAATGCTTGCTAAAAGTTACATCGATAAGGGACAACTCGTTCCAGATGAGGTAACAATCAACATGTTGAAAGCAGAAGTGCTGAAGCGCGATAATCCAAATGGATTTATTTTTGACGGTTTCCCACGTACCAACGCTCAAGCAAAAGCACTTGATCAATTTCTAGCTGAAATCGGAACGTCGATTACTTCTATGATTTCTTTGGATGTTGAAGAAGAAGAATTGAAAATGCGTTTGGCAAATCGTGCAAAAGACAGCGGACGTTTAGACGACGCAGATCCTAAAGTGATTCAAAATAGAATTGATGTTTACTTGAGAGAGACATCACCTGTGAAGGAATTTTACGCGGCGCAAAACAAATGGATTAAGATTGATGGATTCGGAACGATCGATGATATTACAAAGCGTTTGTTTGATACAATAGACGCACTATAATAATAGTACATAACACATTTAAATGGCCTCTGACAATTTCGTAGATTACGTAAAAATACACTGTACATCTGGAAAGGGTGGAGGTGGCTCTGCTCACTTTCGACGTGAAAAATCCATTCCTAAAGGAGGTCCCGATGGTGGAGACGGTGGTCGTGGTGGTCACGTAATCTTGCGTGGAAACAAGCAATTGTGGACACTGCTTCACTTGAAATTCAAAAAACACATCAAGGCGGGACATGGAGTTCACGGTTCTGGACAATTAAAAACAGGTGCAGAAGGAAAAGATGAATACATCGACGTGCCACTTGGAACGATTGCTAGAGATAGCGAGACAGGAGAGTTTCTTTTTGAAATCACTGAAGATGGACAAGAGGAAATCATTCAACGAGGTGGTCGTGGTGGACTTGGAAATACACATTTCAAATCGTCTACCAACCAAACTCCACGTTATGCGCAACCGGGTGAAGATGCCCAGGAAGGGTGGAAAACACTTGAATTAAAAATATTAGCAGACGTCGGACTGGTAGGCTTTCCAAATGCTGGAAAAAGCACGCTTTTGTCGGTTGTTTCTGCCGCAAAACCAGAAATTGCCAATTATCCATTTACCACATTACGTCCGAATTTAGGAATCGTGAAATACCGAGATCACCGTTCGTTTGTGATGGCAGATATTCCTGGAATTATTGAAGATGCACACAAAGGAAAGGGACTTGGATTACGCTTTTTGCGACATATTGAACGAAATTCATTGTTGTTGTTCATAGTTCCAGCGGATAGCGATAACATTAAAAAGGAATTTGAAATCTTGCTCAACGAGTTAAAATTGTACAACCCAGAATTGCTTCACAAAGATCGCATTTTGGCAATTTCTAAGTCGGACATGCTAGACGATGAACTGATTGCAGAGATTAAAAAGGATCTTCCAAAGAAAATTCCTACTATATTTATTTCGGCCGTTGCGCGACAAGGAATTACAGAATTAAACGACCTTATCTGGAAAACATTGAACGATGATTGAAACACTTGAAGCAATTGACCGCACAATTGTTCAGACCGTCAACGGGTGGAATACACCGTTTTTAGACGAGCTGATGTGGTTGATTTCTGGTAAGTGGACATGGGTTCCTTTGTATCTTCTCTTTTTATACTTGTTTTTCCGCCAATCAGGAATTAAGAAAGCAGCAATTTTTCTAATTTGCGCCATTGCGGTGGTCGCCTTGGCAGATCAAATCTCCGTACACCTATTTAAAAACATGTTTGAACGGTACCGTCCTTCTCATCATGCGTTATTGACAGATCACCTTCATTTTTACCGCTTCGAAAACGGAGAGTTTTACAAAGGCGGACAATTCGGATTTGTATCCTCGCATGCGTCCAATTTTGTAGGTGTGTGCACCTTTGCTTTGTTGGGATTGAGGAAATCATATCGCTGGTTAGTACCTGTTGTATTGGTGTGTATTTTTATTGTTCTATTGAGTCGAATTTACCTAGGGGTACATTATTTAAGTGACGTTTTGGTAGGTGGAACGATTGGGTTTTTAATCGCTTACGCAATACATCATTGGGTATTTATGCCTATTATTGGTAGAGATTTAAAAACAACATGACGTATCTTTATGTGTTTATCGGCGGTGGATTAGGAAGTTTAGCACGTTTTTTAACATCCAAACTTTCAGATCGATTTATTTCATCTTCTTTCCCGTGGGGAACATTTATTTCCAACATGGTAGCCTGTGCTTTACTCGCCGTTTTGGTGCTCGCATTTTCACACAAACAAAACGAATATCCGTGGATGCAACCCTTGTTGCTCATCGGATTTTGCGGCGGCTACAGCACCTTCAGTACATTCAGCAATGAAACGTTTCAACTAATGAACAACGGACAAATCACCATAGCAATTGCGAACATTGTGCTTTCGGTGGCTGTTGGAATTGGATTGATTTTCATGATTAGGGGGAGAGTTTAGAGTTGTGAGTTTAGAATCAACACTTCTAAACTCTAAACAATAGTTTTCGCACCAGCGCTTACAATAAACGCAGAAAATACATTTTTTAATAAAAATGACTTAATGCCGGCAGTATCGTTTACAGCTAATTTATTCCTTTACCAACTTGTATGTCGAAACACGATCTGTCTTTACTTTAAGAACATATATTCCAGAATCCATATTCTTCAAGTCAATTGTAAGTGTTTTTTCTTGAAATTCATTTTGACTCCAAACGAATCTTCCTTTTAGGTCGTAAATTTGAATTGCTTCGACTGGAGTTTCAGTTTTCCAATTTACATGAAAAATGCCTGTGCTTGGGTTGGGATAAATAGAAAAATCATCTTTGCTGTCTAAATCATCCAGACCAACATTATTTATAGTAAAACATTCTGATGTAACTTCGCAATAAGTCATCTGTGCATTTCCAATATTATTTTCAGCTATTTTCACAGCATAAGAACCATTTTCGGTTGGTGTAAAAGTCGGATAATTTGCAAATTCTATTTCAATTCCAGTGTCACAGTCGATCCATTGGTAATAATCTGCTGTTGTATTTTGAGCAGACAAAGTACCACCATTTTGTGTAACAGCAGCATTAATTTCCTCAGCGATAAAAACAACTAAATGAACTGTGCTGTCACAACCCAGATAAGACGTGGAACTTTCTGTATAAATACCTGCCTCATCGTAAATATTTCCATACCAATTAAGCGTTCCTCCAAAGCAGAGATCTGCAAAAAAAGTATTGGTATTCGGTGATAAAACTGTAAGATTTGTTATAACGGTGCTATCTCCACCTGAGGACGCTGGATAAACATGTGTATAAATCCCCGAAGTATCATAAATATCAGTCCCGATGGTGTGTGTTGCACCATTACATATTCTGATGTTTTCAGTTGTCACATTTCCTAGATAACCAAATGAGAAATAATTAAAATCATTTTGGAGATTATCGGTTGTTATAGTTCCCGTTCCATTCCCAGTACAATTACCCGTAACGGTTGCAGATTGATGCATCCATGAATTTCCGTTCCAACTTGAGATTGAAAGTTCATTGCAATCAAGCAAATGACTGTAAGCCGCATCTTCCCAATAAAGTTTTACGTCGACAGGATCTGTGGTATTTTCTCTTTTTAGGTACCAATATTCTGAATTACTCACAGCAGAAAGAGGTACTTCAAAATCAGTAATATTATTAAATGTTACATTCGCATAGTAAGCAGTGAATTCGCTATTGATGTCTGATGGCGCAGAAATCTCAAGTCTTCCCAAGCGATTTTCAGTACCAATTGGAAAAATAAATGCATCATCACCAATTTTTCGCATTGGACCATCAACAAAACTTTGAGATGAACCTGTACTCGAAGTCGCTCCATCAGTTAAAATGAGTAAATTATCTGGCTGATTAAAACCAAAAGAGGTGTAAACAAATCCTTTTATTAACTCTAAATGTCCCTCAACTATAACTGAATTTGAAAAATTAATTACAGAAAAATTATTTGTAGAAGAAATTTGATTTATTGTCAAGTTATTTAATACAACACCAGGTCCAGTGTCTCCGTTCCATGTTTGGATAGTTCCATTGATATTTAATGTATTGAGATTATGAGTGAACGTTCCACTGGTATATAGATTACCACTTACAAAAATCTCTTGAGGAGAAATGTGGTTTAGGGAATTTAAAGCTGTAATCGTAATATCATGGAATTGATACATTCCATTTCCTTGAAGCGTTGTATTGCTATTAAACTTAACAACTCCTGATTTTGCATGAAAGACCCCAGAATTATTAAACACACTGCTAGCATTGAAAAATAATTGACTCGTATTTTCTTGGATTATACTGTCTGCTATATTAATAGTTTCAAACAGTGAGCCATTCATATTCAAAATACTGGATTGTTTCAGCTTGAGATACATATCGACTGTACTAGCTGACAAATTTTTGATGTCACCATTTGCATTTACTATTCCTCCAGAAATGATAAGTTCAGGTTTTCCACTTCCTGGTGCTTGTCCAAACCAAGTAATGTCACTATTTACAGTTAACGTTCCATCTGTCATATTGAAAGAAGGAGAAAAATCGCCTATTTCACTTTCAAATGAGAGAGAATTATTCACAAGTAAACTTCCTCCGTTCATTGTATAAGATGAAGAATGATTCGCTTCTCCGTTAGCAATCAACAGATTTTTATTTATACTGACATAGCCATCATTATGAATAAATTCACCACCCAAATCAATAATTAGATTTCCATTTCCTGTAATTTGAAGTGTAGCACTTTCTACTTTCATCGTTGAGCCCGAACCTTTAATATTTAAATTTCCAGCAACAGTTATCTGAGAGGAGATGATTAAGTCAGCACCATTTTGGACAGTTAAATCACTTGGGGTAAAATTGGATGTGGAAGAAATTATAGGTTGTACAGCATTTCCTGTGTAATTTATTGGATCTATGATTAATATACTGTTTCCAGATGGCGGATAACTCCAATTTGCATAATTATTCCAGTCTGAATTTACATTACCCGTCCAATTTTGACTAATTGCATTGAAGTTACAAAAAAGACTAATGATTAGTGTTAAAGAGATTATTAATTTCATAATTAGAGTACTTGATGTGATACTTAACGCAGAAAACTCGAAATTATTGATTTTAGATGAAGGACAAACTATTTTGGAGATAGTGTTAAATAACAACTTGACACAGTTTATTGAACACTCCCGAGTTTAGAATTTAGAATCTAAATTCTAAACTACTCCCAACTCCGGCACAACACTGTTAATCTCCTTCTCCAACGCAGCTCTTTTTTCAAGCAAAGCACTCACATCCGTTTTATTAATCTTCCCTTTTGCGATAAACGTTTTCAGATGTCGCACCCACATGTATGCCGCTAAACCTGTGAATCCTATACTAATGAAATAAGCAAACGCCAACCACCAGCTTGGGTAGACAAAGTGATAGAACAAAAAGATGGTCGGAATGTTAAATAGGGCAATGAGGAGTTGTCCCAGCATGAATTTAACGGAACCCCAGAAGACAGGGCGTTTCATTTTTGACTCAACAAAACGTTTGGTGAAGATGTACGGAATAGCACAATGAATCGCTCCGAGGAGAGCAAATGGGAAAAGAAAAATGAGTATCAATAGTTCTTTTACGCGACTTCCAGCAGGATTTTCTTTTTTCCAAAACAGCAGATGCTCTTCTAGTTTGAAACGCTTCAGCAATCCGAAGTAACTTTCCGCTTGTTTTTGAAGTTTGGACAATCGTTCGTTTTCCTCAAAATTCTGTTCGTTCATCCAATTCGCTAATTTTTGCGAATAACGCCAACGCTTTTTCAGCGGAATGGAGCGGTCAAAGTTCATAGAATTCATTCCCTTGCGGGTAATCATCATGATGTGCTCATGAAAAGGAGCATGTTCCACTTTTTTAACGTGCGTAATCTGTTCTTGCATCAATCGTTCTACTGTTTGACTCAAGTGATTCATGACTTTGTTCGGATTCGCCTCGTATTCTTCACGGTAATCGTTCAAACAAATTTTATCAGAAGTCGAAATCAGTAAATCGCTACGCATTAAGTTTGGATCAGAGTAATTACAACCAACAGCAGCAATGTAGACCTTCTTTTTCCAATTCATGTTTTCCAAGGTGAGAAAACCAATACGCACAGCTCCCTTTTTTACAGGCTTTAAACGTCGAATGAAAACATCATCTGTAAATCCTTCTCCAAAAATCAACAGATTTCTTCCAGAAGATAAAATTTTCGTGCATTTCTTGAATACTTCTTCGTTTTTCCCTTTGGTATCTTCACCGTCCAACTGACGATAAATGGGTAACATTTGAGATGCCCACAGAATAGGTTGTAGCGCTTTAACGAAAACATCGGATCGGGTCATAAAAAACACAATCGGCATTCGTAACGTTGCGACTACAAGAGGATCCATGAATGAAGCAGCATGGTTACTCACGTAGATGGTTCGACCGAAAAACTCCTTGGGGGAATTATGTAAGGCAGTCCTAGGATAAAATACCCTAAGCGAATAATTTAAAACAAATTTGAGAATGAAGTAAATGATGCGCATCCTTTAACTTAAAGCCATAAAATTAGCAAGAATTGACCAACAGAGTCGTTTTTCACCAAAAAATGAAGGGAAATGTTAACACCACAAATGCTGAAAACTTTTTGCCCTCTGCGAAATTGGGAAACAAATCCAATGTACCTTCGAAATTGAAATTGAGAATTGATGATGAATGTAGGAATCATAGCAGGTGGATACTCTTCTGAGTTTGAAATCTCTGTACTGAGCGCAACGAACATAAAGGAAAACTTCCCGAAAGGGTTCAATGTCTATTTAATTTTGATGAATAGAGAAGGGTGGAATGTGCGCTTGACAGATGGAGCGTTGATTCCTGTCGATGCGAGTAACTTGACATTTTTGCACAATGGACAAACCACTAAAATCGATGTCGCGATCGTATACATTCATGGAGATCCAGGCGAAAACGGTAAGCTTCAAGCATATTTGGAAATGATCAATGTTCCGTTCATCAATTCGGGACCACTAGCCTCTCAACTTTCATTCGATAAGTGGTTTTGCAATCAATTCCTCAAAGGATTTGGATTCAAGGTAGCTGATTCTATTTACCTCTCTAGTCCCTCGGAGCGAGCAACAAACGACGAGATAATTGATCGATTAAAACTACCGTTATTCGTGAAACCATGCGATTCAGGATCGAGCTTTGGAATTTCACGGGTGAACAAACCGGAAGATTTGGATACCGCGATTCAGAATGCATTTAAAGAAGGTCGAACGGTGGTCCTCGAACGATTTTTGGCAGGAACAGAAGTCACTTGTGGTGTTTACCGAGGAAAAAATGGCGTAGAAGCCTTGCCTCTGGTTGAAATAGTTTCTGAAAATGAATTCTTTGATTACGAAGCGAAGTACCAAGGATTGTCGCAAGAAATTACACCTGCACGCATCAGTGATGAATTAACGAAAGAAGTTCAACGGATCGCGAAAGAAGTCTATCAGTTGTTGCAATTGCGCTCCATTGCTCGAATAGATTTTATGCTTGAAAATGGTGTGCCTTACATTATCGAAGTAAATACAACACCTGGTTTTTCAGGAGAAAGTATAGTTCCAAAGATGATCAAACAGGCTGGAAAAACAATTACTTCACTTTGGGAAGAAATCGTTCAGGTAGAATTTACTGATTTGCAATCGCGTTAAAAACGGCTTCCATTTTTTGCTTAAGTGCTGTTGAACTGCAGCTGTAATTGTTCGCAATCAACGCAAACGCATATTTTTTTCCGCTTTTTCCATCAATGTAACCCGCATAACTCTTAATTCGATTCATCGTACCGCTTTTTGCATACATGCGATTTTGCGCCGCTTGATCTTTACACACAGATTTCAACGTCCCACTAACTCCTGCTATCGGCAATGATTTTTTAAACTCTGCAGCGTACTTACTTTTGTGCATGTAGCTCAGTAATTGGGCATAGTGATTGGCAGAAATCGCGTTCGTACGAGATAATCCGCTTCCATCGTTCACGTGCAGTCCATCGGTGTTTATTTTTGATTTCCAGTACGTGTCCAATGTCTTTAATCCCGCATCCGTAGAACCAAAACCTGTTTTTTCGTAGGCGATTAGATTCAACATGTGTTCAGCGAATAAATTTACACTGCGCATATTGGTTTCAGTGATGACATCGATGAGTTTTTCTCCACCGTAAAGTGTAATTAACGTGAGTCCTAGCTTATCTGGTACATGTGATTCAAACTGACGTGCGGCTTTTGAATCCCCCATTACATCAACACTACTCGCAACAAGCTCTTTTTTCAATTCGTACGCCATTTGGTACTCTGGATCAGGCATACTTCCTTTAATCACAAAATCAGACTGATTCATGGGCAATGTTCCCGTCACAAAGCGATCCATTGAATAAGGCGCACCGTAGATAAAAGCATTATCTCCACCCTTTGTTGAAGAAAGAACATAGTTGTGTACTTCTAAATCTGGGACTTCTGGTTGAATTTTGGTAATCCTTGTTTTAGCGCCTGCCGCACCTGTGGTAAAGTGAAATTCCAGTAGATTGTCAAAAAGAGAAAGTCCCGAAGGTCCAGCTCCGTAATAATTTCCCATGTCGACCCAGTTCCAACCGTCTGGAGCGCCTGAATATCCAAAATCCGAAGCGTCGGCGATAATGGATCCTTCAATTCTTTTGATGCCCGCTACCTTTAATGTGTTCACCCAACTTTTTAGAAAGTCGCGTTTGGTAGTTTCATTCGTGAAGTACTTGCTCCCCAGTGCTGGATCGCCACCACCTTTTACCCAAACATTGCCATAAAGCGTACCTGTTGAATCGATAAAACCGTCGTGATAGATCTTAGTGGATGGACGATAATCAGGTCCAAGAATATCCAGCGCAGTTGCTGTTGAGAATAATTTCGCCGTGGAAGCTGTCGGTAGGGTTAAGTCACTATTGATTGCTGCAATTGGCTTTCCTGTTTCCAAATCGATCACGACAAAACTCACCGAACCATGTTTCAACACAGGATCATTTGCAAATTGATTGGCAGCAGATTGAATGCTAGATTGACCAATCGCAATATTTATGACAAACAATAGGTGAATTAGCACGATACTTACTATCTTCATGGCGTCTTTTTTGGATAAATTTCGTCATCAATTTGCAATGAATATGCCAAAGGCCGAAAACTTTTGAACATGCTATGATGAATGAATAGGAAGAATGGACTCAATACCCAATGCCACAAGTGAAGAAAATTAAAGTTCTACGTATTATTAACCGCTTCAATATTGGGGGACCTACCTACAATGCGACTTTTTTAACAGCATTTATGGGACCCGAGTTTGAAACCTTGTTGGTAGGTGGATTGCCTGATAAAGACGAATCAGATTCCCTGTACATTCTTGAAAAGTATGGAGTTGAACCGCTTTTGATTGAGGAAATGGTCAGAGAACCAAACATTTCGAGTGATCGAAAAGCGTACCTCAAGTTGAAGCAGATTATCAAAGATTTTCAACCAGATATCGTGCACACACATGCATCTAAAGCTGGTGCATTGGGCAGACGAGCAGCTGTTTCATGTAAGGTTCCTATCATTGTGCATACGTTTCACGGTCATGTCTTTCACTCTTATTTCGGGAGAATAAAAACGCAAATTTTTAAAACAATTGAGCGCAGTCTGGCGAAAAAATCAAGTGCCATTATTGCAATTTCTGACACGCAAAGCAGAGAGATTACTGAAATTCACAAGGTGGTCAAACCAGAAAAAATGCAGGTTATTCCGTTGGGATTTGACTTATTGCCCTTCCGTGAAAAACGCATCAACGAGCGCACAACTACGCGAAATAAATTCAACATCGATGATGATACAGTAGCCATTGCCATTGTTGGTCGATTGGCGCCAATTAAAAACCACGATTACTTTTTGGACGTTATTGAGCAGATCTTACCTAAAATCGATAAGAAAGTCGCTGTTTTTATTGTAGGTGATGGTTCAGAACGTGTATCTGTGCAAGCACGTGTAGATCAAATCAATGCAAAATTTGACAATTGCATCACAATGACCTCGTGGATTGAAGACATTGGAACGTTTAACGCGGGAATGGATATTATCTGTTTAACTTCAAAAAATGAAGGAACTCCCGTTAGTTTAATTGAAGCGCAGGCAGCAGGAATTCCAGTAATTACGACGGATGTGGGTGGAGTAAGAGACATTGTGTTGGAAGGAGAAACGGGCTACATTATCCCCGTAAATGACCGTGAGTTGTACGAAGAAAAACTGATGGATTTGATTCAAAATGAAAAAAAACGAGAAATAATGTCACAAAATGGATGGAACCACGTAGAAGAAAAGTTCCATTATAGAACATTGGTAAAAAACATGGAAGCATTGTACATGCAGTTGCTTGAAAAAAAGAGGAAATAGGTGAAGCATTCAATAATTTATTGTTTAGGATTTTTAGTGATTTTACTTGCACAGAGTTGTGGGGTGAACAGTAATTTAATGTTCAAAGAGGCAAAAAGTGATGTGAATTACGATTCAATTCCGCTTAATCCGACAGAAGAATACCGCATTTCAGCTGATGATAAAATTTCATTTACCCTGACAACGAACAACGGTACGGCGATTCTTGAAAGCATGAGCGGTGTTTCAGATAAGAATGGCGTGCAATCAAACATAGAATATGTGGTTAGAAGCAATGGAACAGTTGAGCTGCCGTTAATAGGAAAACTGAACATCGAAGGTCTTACCGTTGAGGAATGCGAGGATACTTTGACATCATTGTATTCAACCGAGTACAAAGAACCATTCGTGCAGGTCAAAGTGACAAACCAACGTGTCATCGTTTTCCCAGGAAATGGTTCAGATGCCAAGGTGATTCCACTGCTCAACTCCAATACAACTTTAATGGAAGCATTAGCGCAAGCAGGAGGAATTACAGAAAGAGGAAAGGCGAACACCATTAAACTAATGCGAAAAGTGGACGGCAAACGTCAAGTGTATGGAATTGATCTATCTACCATGGAAGGACTGGCTTACGTTGACATGATTGTTCAAGCGAATGATTATATCTACGTGGAACCAACACCTGAGCTAGGAAAGCAAGTGGCAAACAACGTGGTACCGATTATTACGATAATAAGCAGTACGATATTTATCATTTCAGCAATAACATTAATGAAATAGGTTTTGAGCGGAAAGAAAAGTTTAATCATAAACAAATCATACGATCCCCTAATTTTTAGGACGATTGTCAAAAGGTATTGGTGGTGGCCAATTATGTTTGTATTTGTTTTTAGCCTTTTCGCATTTTTTTACTTGAGGTACACCAAACCAATTTTTGAATCTTCCATGACCATCCAGCTATCCGACGAAGATAATGCGAAGGAAGTCTTGGACATTGAAAACATGAACACACGAAACAATCAATTGTCTAGTGTTGTCGAATTGCTAAGATCAGAACTACTGTTTGAACGGGCATTAAAAAAATTGAACTTGGATGTCAGTTTATATTCGCGTGGACAAATACTCACCGAAGAAAAATACAACTCGAGTAGCTTTCATGTGCAACCATATCAATTGATGGATTCATCCTTAATTGACAAGGAAATTAATGTACTTTATGAAGGGGGCAATGTAATTCTTTCTTACATGAAAGGAACGAAGCCTGTCACGCTTAAAGGGAAGTTAAATGAGCGACTGAAAAATGATGACATCGATGTCGTTATAAAAGCAAGAGATCTGTACTCATTTAAGCAGGATATTGAGAACAACGAGCTTTTCTTTGTCATCAATAGTCAAAAAAGTATTGTTGATCGAATGATAGGTGGACTAACGATTTCACCTATAGACGTTAACGCGAAGACAATCAGTATTTCATTTCGTGGGCATAATCCACAGTTATGTCATGACTTAACTGTCTCTTTATCCAAAGCGTTTATTGAATTTGACGAAGAAAATCAGCGTCAGGGGGGAGAGAACATTCTAAATTTCATTAATGGACAGCTGGATTCACTATCTGTTGAGTTGAGATCATCCAAAGACAGTTTGATGTTGTATCAACGTAGAAACGACATTCCAGACATTGAAATGGTGAGCGAAAATCTGACCACCAATCTGAACCGATTACAAGACGAAATTTTTACGATTGAAGTAGAACTTCAATCATTGAACAACGTAGAACGCAAGTTGAGAAATGATGTCGAACGCTTGGAAGTATATCGCCTTTTGCCAGAAATGCTGGGGAAAAGTTATGAGGATGCGTTGTTCGTTCACATTGAACAGTTACATGAATTATTGGCATCTCGTGAGGATTTGTTGTTCAGCGCCACCGAAGAAAATTCAAAAGTCAAACTGATCAATCAAAAAATTGATTCTAAAATTGCTTTAATTAAACGAAGTGTCGCGGCGGTTCATAACCGACTGACGGAAAATGCAAGAGCCCTGAGTTCAAAAATAGCGACCCTTCAAGAAGAGAATTTTGAGTTGCCTGAGAAAAAAATGGAGTATGGTCGTTTAAAGAACATACAAGAGTTGAATGAAAAATACGTGAGTTTGCTCACCGAGAAAAAGGTGCTTTATGCAATTTCGGATGCTGGTTATGCTTCATCAAACCGTGTCTTAAGTAAACCAAAAGTATCTAGTATTCCCGTTGCGCCGAACTCAAATTTCATTTATACTTCATTCATCATGTTTGGGATTATCCTCGGAATCGGTGTGATGTTCTTGAAATACTTAATGTTTAACGAGATCAACTTACTCGAAGATTTACAAAACTTATTGCCTCCGCAAGCTTCAATTTTAGGTGGAGTTCCATTGTTCAAATACGCGATGGAGTATTCGCAAGTCATCGTGGCGGAAGCACCAAAATCTATGATGGCGGAAGCGATGCGTAAGATTCGAACGAATTTGAGTTACATCAATCCGAACTATCAAACAATTGCAATTTCATCCTCCATTTCTGGGGAAGGTAAGACATTTGTCGCACTCAATTTGGGTGGAATTATTGCCATGTCTGGAAAGAAAACGGTTATTCTCGATTTGGATTTAAGAAAGCCAAAAGTACACCTCGGGTTTGACGCTGAGAATGTACATGGAATGAGTTCGCTCATTGTAGGACATAGCACCATGGAACAATGTATTCAAAAATCAGCGATTGAAGGGTTTGATTTCATCACCGCTGGACCAATCCCGCCAAATCCTTCTGAATTATTGCTTAGTCAAGGATACAGAGACATCGTCGCGAAGCTAAAAACCATGTACGACGTTATCATCATCGATAATCCACCAGTTGGATTGGTATCAGACGGTGTGCGTAATTTAACGGAAGCAGATATTCCGATTTACATCTTTAAATCGCACTACTCGAAACGAAATTTCGCCAACCGTGTGAAGGAGTTATTTGAAATGCAACAACTCAAGTCGCTAAACGTGATTTTAAATGGTGTTAGTACCAGTAAAGGATCTGTTTACGGCTACGGCTATGGTTACGGCTATGGTTACGGTTACGGGTATATGGAAGAAGATACCAAGAAGTTTAAGAATGCTGGAAAGAAACTGAAATGGTACCAGCGAATATTTAAACGAAATGGAAAGTAAAGAAACACCAATTTCTGGATTGCTCATTTTTAAACCTCGTGTTTTTACTGATGCAAGAGGTTCATTTTTCGAAAGTTTTAATAAGAAAATCTTTGATGACTTTACCGCAAGGAGATACGAATTTGTGCAAGACAATCAATCGCTTTCGCATAAGAACGTTGTTAGAGGCCTTCATTTTCAGAATCCACCATTTGCGCAAGGAAAATTAGTGCGTGTCATCAAAGGATCTGTGCTAGACATCGCAGTTGATATTCGCACAGGCTCAGAAACATACGGTCAACATTTCAGCATCGAACTTTCTGAGGAAAACGGATTGATGTTTTGGATTCCACCAGGATTTGCACATGGATTTAAATCGTTGGAAGAGAACACCATTTTTTCTTACAAATGCACCAATTATTACGCACCGCAAAGCGAAGGAACAATTCGTTGGAACGACAAGACATTGAACATCAATTGGGGTTCAACGGATTGTTTGGTATCTGAAAAAGACAATATTGGCGAAGAATTTCATACATTTGTCTCCCACTTTCATATCTAAACTGTGCTATTAAAGGTGTTACAAATGCTAAGCTTTGGACTCGGAGGAGTTGTCGTTGCCATTGTGTGTAACGTTTTGCTGTTGCGTTTTTCAAGGTCTTTAGGAATTAGAAACAAGAACGATGTTGTTATTCGTTGGAGCAATGAATCCAAACCTTCGCTTGGAGGAGTTAGCTTTTTTGTCGTCTTTGTTTTTGCAGCCATTGCGTATTCCATCGTCTTTAATGACGCACCAAACATTTTTCAAAACAAACAATACGTAGGACTTTTTATCGCTGGTTCTCTGGCTTTTATTATGGGATTGGCAGACGATGCCTACAATACAAAACCACTCATCAAACTTACCGTCCAAATTTTATGCGGTGTCATTTTCGCATTGACAGGCTCAACCATTGATCTTTTTCATCACGAATATCTTGACGGCGTGTTTACCGTTATTTGGGTGGTAGTGATTATGAATTCGTTGAATATGTTGGACAACATGGATGGAATTACCGGAACAACGGTTTTCTTCATTCTCACTACATGCATTATTTCTTCTTGGATTATTTTCCCTTTCAACATCAACATTTGGGTGCTGATTATGATCTCTGTGCTCGGTGCCGTTATCGGCTTTCTGAGTATGAACGTTCACCCTTCTAAATTGTTTATGGGAGATGCAGGTTCTCAATTTATTGGATTGTTTGTCGCGTTTTTCGGGATGCAGTTTCTATGGAATATCGGAACAGCAATACCAGGCAATGAGCATCCTTCATGGTTGGGATTGTGCGTAACGCTCGTTGCATTTACACCCGCTGCTGTGGACACACTGACAGTGGTGATTAATCGCCTCAAACAAGGAAAATCACCCATGATTGGAGGAAAAGATCATACCACGCATCACCTCGTTTATGCGGGACTATCAGATCGAAAAGTGTGGTTGGTGTTTGTGTTAATTGGAACCCTCTCGTCTTTACTCGCGATCATGATGGTACACCTCGTTTCATTGGAAGCATACTTACCAGTACTCTTTTTTGTGGTGTATTTTGTTTTCGTTTTCGTGTTGTTGTACCGAAATACGTTGAAGTATCCCGCACCAGAGAAGAAGGATTAGTCGTTTCATTCCCAACATCGATAATATTGATCCAGTTGCGGTATTTCTAACCGCTAAGTACACAAAGGAATTTTGAAAGTGCGAATGGCAAAAAAGGGTCGCAAAAAATAAGGCAATGGTCATTGCCATAGATTCTACGAAGAAATTTTATTGAATCATCCAAACATCAACACCGTTGATGTCTTAGTGTGCTTTTTTACCAGTTACCACTTCCCTTTACCTTGTGTCCTTGTGGTTAAAACCTCTTTGGTAAAATCCGTTGTAATAAATTTCGGGATGCTAAAAAATCACATTATTTCTTCCTGATTACCACCACTCACTACTTATTTCTTACATTCGTATCATGAGTTTTTCAAAGCGAATTTTACCAATCATTTTCCTCGGAACAGTATGTGTTTTTCAAGCATGTACGCCGGATGTTGATCCAAAGGAAACACCCGTTCAGCAAGTCGTGGAGAAAGAAGAAACGAAGAAAATTCCATTGCCTCCTTTGCCGAAGTCTGTGATTTTTTGTGGTAAAGAATTTCAACTAAATAATTTTGACGTGCGTGAACGCCTCGACAAAGAAATCATCGTCAATACATTTTACCACAGTTCCACAATTCAAGGACTCAAACAAGCGAACCGTTATTTTCCACAGATCGAAAATGAATTACAAGCCAACGGAATTCCAGACGATTTTAAATACTTGTGCCTCATCGAAAGTGGATTGACACAAGCGACAAGTCCCTCAGGTGCAAAAGGCTTTTGGCAATTTATGCCGAAGACAGCGGAAGAATTTGGTTTGGTGGTGAATGCACAAATTGATGAACGCTTGGACATCGCAAAAAGTACGGTGGCTGCATGTCGCTATTTGCAGGATGCACAAAAGAAATTCAACGATTGGATGCTCACCGCAGCTTCGTACAACAGAGGAATAGTCGGAATTGAAGATGCGCTGAAGGATCAAGAAGTAGACACCTACTTTGATTTGCACCTCACCAATGAAACCAGTCGTTACGTATTTCGCATTATTGCGATGAAGCTAATATTTGAAAATCCTGAAACCTACGGATTTTCCAAAGAAGAAATTGAATTGTACGAACCGATTCCCACGCGTGAAGTGGTCGTAAAAGCATCGATCTTGAACTTGAAGCATTGGGCAAAGGAACAAGGTTCGAATTACAGGATGTTGAAGTTGCTGAATCCTTGGATTTTGACGGATAAATTAGCGGTGAAGGACGCGGAAATGATTATTGAACTGCCAGCAAAGTGAGTAAGAAAACATACATAGAAGTTTACGGAGCACGTGAACACAATCTGAAGAACATCGATCTCAAAATTCCACGGAATTCGTTGGTGGTCTTCACGGGATTGAGCGGAAGTGGAAAATCTTCCCTGGCGTTCGACACAATTTTCGCGGAAGGACAACGACGTTACATTGAAACGTTTTCGTCGTATGCACGTCAGTTTTTGGGTGGATTGGAACGTCCCGACGTCGATAAGATTGATGGATTAAGTCCCGTAATTTCGATTGAACAAAAGACAGTTTCTCGCTCGCCACGATCTACGGTGGGGACCATCACAGAGATTTACGATTTCATGCGTTTGCTCTTCGCACGTGTGGGAATTGCGTATTCGTACAACACAGGCGAAGCGATGGTCAAGTATTCAGATGATCAGATTGTTGATTTAATCATTGAACAGTACTCAGGCAAAAAAGTCATCGTACTTGCACCGAAAATTAAAGGAAGAAAGGGACATTACCGCGAATTGTTTGAGCAGATCCAGAAAATGGGCTTTACGAAAGTGCGCGTCGACGGCGAATTGCTGGACATCGAAAAGGGAATGAAGCTTGATCGCTACAAAATTCACGACATTGAAATCGTGGTAGATCGACTTGAAATCTCCGCAAAGGACAAAAAACGCATTTACGACGATGTGGTCACTGCGATGAAGCACGGCGATAAATCAATGATGCTGATGGACTTTGAAACGAACGAAGTGCGCCACTTTAGTCGCTTGTTGATGTGTCCAACGACTGGAATTAGTTACCCCGAACCCGAGCCGAGTTTGTTTTCATTCAATTCACCCTACGGTTCTTGCAAAACGTGCAGTGGCTTGGGAGAAGTTTCCGAAGTGGACATCGATAAAATCATTCCAGATCCTAAAAAATCGATCAAGAAAGGGGGATTGGCACCCTTGGGCGAGTACAAACGCAAGTGGATTTTTGAGAAACTGGAAGCGTTTCTGAAACAAGAAGGATTTGCCTTGACGACTCCGATTTCGGAAATCAGTGAGGAAGTGATGGAGGTGGTGCTGAACGGAAACGAAGGCATCGAACGTTCCAACAAAAGCAGTGAGATTGTATTCGAAGGCGTCATCAATTTTGTGGCACGCCATTCGGAAGAAAGTTCTGCCCCGATTCAACGTTGGGCGCAAAGTTTCATGAACAAGAATATTTGTTCCACCTGCCATGGAACGCGCATCAAAAAAGAAGCGCACTTTTTTAAGATTGGTGGAAAGCACATCGGCGAGTTGGCTCAAATGGACATCCTCGATTTAGCGACATGGTTCGAAACCATCGAAAAGCAGTTATCGAAGAACGAACTGACCATCGCCACGGAAATTTTAAAGGAAATCAACGCGCGTTTAGGATTTATTGTAGAAGTTGGGTTGACCTACTTGTCGCTGCACCGTTCGGCAAAGACACTTTCTGGAGGAGAGGCGCAACGAATTCGCTTGGCAACGCAAATTGGGAGTGAATTGATGAACGTTCTGTACATTTTGGATGAACCTTCCATCGGTTTGCATCAACGCGATAATTCCCGTTTGATTACCTCCCTGAAACGTTTGCGCGATACGGGCAATTCTGTCATTGTGGTGGAACACGACAAAGAAATGATCGAAGCGGCTGACTTTGTGGTCGATTTAGGTCCAGGTGCGGGTGTACACGGCGGTGAAATTGTCAATGCAAGTCCCATCGGTCAATTGACCAACAAAGATTCGCTCACGAACCAATATTTGACTGGGGTGAAGAAGATTGAAGTTCCCACCACCCGTCGCAAAGGAAATGGAAAGAAATTGGCGTTAAAAGGTGCGACAGGCAGAAATTTGCAAAACGTCAACTTGACGATTCCTTTGGGAACGTTTACCTGCATCACAGGAGTTTCGGGCAGTGGAAAATCATCCTTGATCAACCAAACCTTGTACCCCATTTTATTGAAAGAAATTTACAACGGCGTGAAGAAACCCTTGCCGTACACGTCCATTTCTGGGTTGGAACATTTGGACAAAGTCATTGAAATTGACCAGAGTCCGATTGGTAGAACGCCGCGTTCAAACCCCGCTACCTACACCAAATTATTCGATGAAATTCGTTCCATTTTCTCCAATTTACCCGAGGCGCAAATCCGCGGATACAAAGCAGGGCGTTTTTCCTTTAATGTCATAGGTGGGCGCTGTGAAACCTGTAGAGGTGGCGGAATGAAAGTGGTGGAAATGAACTTTTTGCCCGATGTTTTGGTGGAATGCGAAACCTGCAACGGCAAGCGCTACAACCGAGAAACCTTGGAAGTCCGCTACAAAGGAAAATCCATCAGCGATGTGTTGAACATGACCATCCAAGACGCGACGGCATTTTTTGAGCACGTGCCGAAAATTCACCGCATTTTGGACACCTTGCTTTCTGTGGGCATGGGTTACGTGACTTTGGGACAACCATCCACCACGCTTTCTGGGGGTGAAGCGCAACGCATTAAATTGTCCGCAGAACTTTCCAAGCGCAGCACGGGCAATACCCTGTACATTTTGGACGAACCTTCCACGGGCTTGCACTTTGAGGACATCAAAATGCTCCTTCTCGTATTACAAAAGCTCGCCGACGAAGGCAACACGGTGTTGGTCATCGAGCACAATTTGGACATCATCAAAGTCGCGGATCATATTGTAGACATCGGTCCCGAAGGCGGAAAAGACGGCGGAAAAATTGTCTGCGCAGGTACCCCCGAAGCGATTACGAAGAAGTTTGCAGATGTTTCGCACACGGCGAAGTATTTGGCGATGGAGTTGTAGGGGGGAGATTTGGATTAAGAAGGAGGATGTAACGGTTTTTTTGTTATTTTGGGGGTGGAAATATAAAGGGGATATTCCACATGAATGGATGAGCCAATTGTTTTAATGCATTTGAAAATAAATAGAATGAACATATACGAAATTGATTCTGATGAAGTAATTAACGCAATAGTTGTTAGTGGCTCAATAACATATAAGGAAGCAATTGAAAAATTGGTTCCCTTAATTAGTAAGACTGAGTTTCAAAGAAAACTACAAGACAAAAAATTCTATGAAAAGCTGGAACGTGACATTATAGACGGCTGTATTATGCCTTCAATTACAATTGCCTTTGTTGATAAGACAATTACCAAAACTTCCAAAAAGGACGATGTCGTCAAATTCTTTGAAAGCAATTACAAAAAATCATTCGTATTAGATGGAATTCAACGATTAAATACACTTTCAAGAGTGAGCACTTCTAAGGATATAAGTTTGGAAAGGAAACTATATCTAAACATAGTATTTAGTGATTCAGTTGACAAATTACTTTACAGAATGATTACTCTTAACAATGGTCAAAAACCAATGACGCCAAGACATCAGGTCGAAGTCATGATGGCAAACGTTTTTGACTTTAAAGAACTTGGAATTGAAGTCCAAACTGAAAAAGAAAGAGCCACTAAAATGAAAATGAATTCTTTCAATAAATCTGACTTGGTGCAAGCGTATCTGGCATACATGGCTGATAGTCCCATGGTTGATAATAAGAAGATCATCCAAGACAAAATGGATGAACTCATTGTAAGTAAAATAGTTTCTGCGGAAAAAGTTGATAAGGACTCAACTTTTGAAAACGTAATAAAAGCAATTGCTAAGTTTCAAGAAAGTTCTATTTCATTAAAATGGTTGAAACAAGCAAATAACCTGGTTGGTTTTGCGGTTGGAATGAAGTCATCTTCAAAAGTTATTCAAGGATTAACTGTGGATCAATTTGAAAATTCAGTTAAAACATTCGATCAAGCTTTTTCAGACTTTAATCCTTCAAAAATTAAACTGGGTAAATTAAGGAGAGAACTATCATATGACTATTTCAAAAATTACGACAAGCTTAAAGACTTAGATAATTTGGAGTTGTTAGAGTATTTTAGCGAGTTGACCAATGATTAGTCGCTATACATACGAAGACCCAATTTTTAAATCGGCCACTAAAAATCAAGATTTAAGAATTGAGAGTTCTAATAAAATATTGAACATTTTTCGCTTGATATCTGGGACAATTAATTGTACCGACACATATGATAGTAAGGTGTACAAGTTTAGAGTAAATTATTCAAACTTTCCATTTACTACTAACATTAAGATTAGTCAGTCTATTGTTCTCAACAACTTCCCTGATGAAGTTAAACTAAAAGATTTGAATGAGTACTTTAAACGTTCAAGGTTCAATTCTAAATTCTATGGTTCAATTGAGCCAGAATTAATAAAATGTCTCATCGCTGTTGAGAAGAACAATCATCTAGAAGCCTTCTTTTATTTATACCGAGTCATTGAAGGCATTTCATATTCAATACCTCTTATCTATGTTTCAAAACATAGAAACTATGATAAAACATACAAGCAACTACAATCTTTCTTTATCAAAGAGCAGGACGGAGAATTAGCTTTTTTCAAAAGATTTTTATCTGAAACGTTTAAAGATGAGGATTTTTTTAAGTCAACTATAGATATTGATTTTAATTCAATTGATATGTTAGACCTGCGAGAAGCATACTATAAAATCTATCTGGAAAAAATAAATGGCAGACCTATGTCTGGAAGGGGATTAAAGGGACAGACTTTAAATCAAGAAATTAAACTATCCTTTATCGGTTTTTATGACTTTATGATTTTAATTAGAAATCGATTTTTCCATCTGACTAAGGGGACTTGGCAAGAAAATTTAAGTTCAACCGAAATTTTATATCCTGATTACTTTTTTAAACCCATTATCAATCACGGCCTTAACTGGGTTGCATTAGTAATTTTTGAGATAATAAAGGTTGACTTTGAGAAAGGAATAAAATGAAAACGCATTACTTAGGACTCCCTCCCTGCTCCGCTGGATTTGCAATCCTGCGGAATATGTCTTTTCATGTACGCTATATATAACTGATTAGAACATGAGACCATAAGCTTGTGCTCAAGGTTAAATCACTGATAAAAACAACTACATACGAATAGTTCAACAATGAAATTTATGAAGACACTATTATTCTGTTCACTGATAATCACATCAACATTTACTTTGGGTAATCCAAAACCTGTTTTAATAAATGATTCACTAGCTACTGAGGCTAAGCTATTAGAAACAGAGAATAAATCTTTAAAGGATTGTGTTACTATTGAAAATAATTTACCAACTAAATCAGAGAATTATTTTAGTGAGATAATTCCGGTTTTGACTTTATTGATTGGGTTTTTCTTGGGAAAAATATTTGATAATTTACAGAAGAGAAAAGGAATAAAAACTGAAGGAAGAGAATGGATTGAAACTTTTTTACAACTCAAGGATCGATCCATTAGATAGGCAAATAGATAATATTTCTGATTTCCTTGAGGCAAATCCAACAAATGTTTATAAAATAGTTAATCCCGAGTTTCAATTAAGTTTGGATTGCAACGAATTTAAATCTCTTAATGACAAGTCACTCATTCCATATTTACAGAAACAATATAAAGTTGAGTATGCGAAATCAATTAAATTGGCAGGCCAATTGAAGAATACTGTTAGAATTATTGAGGCAAATTCTATTTTATTTGATGAATCATTTAAAGCACTTCAAGATAACACAGGTGTACATTTTTCAAATTTCGCAGCTGACTTTCTTGAATTTCGAAAGTATTGTGGAAATTATATTGATGAAATACTTCATTCGAGTGATCCAAGACCCCAACAAAAAAAATTGGCAGAGAAAATTGTTGAGTTAAGCGGGAAACATGTTACTCCCCATTTAAGTAGTGGTACTTTGAATCTTTTTGAATTATCAGAACAATTTTTTCCGCAGTTCGTGCATGCTTCCTACGACGACAGAAAACATCCTGAAATAGTTGCTGCAATTGGATATTCAACAAAATGTGATCAGTCGATAAAGAACTTAATGATGGAAAGATATTACCTAAGAGAAAAACAAAAGAATATTCAAGAAAGCTATGAAAGGTGTCTTGAACTAATTGTCAAAATCTCTGATGACTTGAAGTTGAACATTAATAACAAAAAATAGGTCAAGCCCCTTGCTCCGTTGGAAAGATGTGTGCAAGGGATTTTTGATTATTTTGTGGGATGAAAATAGATTGCGAATAAACAACATGTGGTTTATTCGCATGTTATCGCTCAGTGTAAAAAACCGACCACACAAACGAACAGGTACAAAAAATCTACGGTCTAAAATTTATTTCTCAAAAAATTGAACTTCGTCTTAAAAAACTTTTGTAAATTTGACCCATATTAGTCAAGTCCAAAATAGGTAAAATGACACTGGGACAAAAAATAAAGCAATTAAGAGAAGATTCAGGAATGCTTCAAAGACAGCTTGCATCTGTTCTTGAGGTTGGTGACGGCTTTCTTAGTAAAGTCGAAAGTGATAGTAAACCTTTAAAAAGGGAGCACTTAAAAACTTTAAGCAAAGTCTTCAATACTTCATATTCAGAGTTAGAGGCATTGTGGATTGCAACAAAGGTATATGACTTGGTTAAGGATGAAGAAGAAGGTCTTAATGCTCTTAGAGTTGCTGAGGAACAAATTGAATATCAACGAAGAAAAAATAGTATATGAACCTTGTACAAGATAAGTTAGACGTAAAGTCAAAGAAACGAGCCAATTTATTTAATTGGAGAGGTCAGTTTACGCCTGAATTTGTTGAATATATAATTAGTTCATCGGATTTGGAATCGAATGCATTAATTGCTGACCCTTTTGCGGGTAGTGGAACTGTTTTGATAGAATCTGCGGTCAAAGGATTTTCAAGTGTGGGTTACGAAATTAATCCTGCTGCCTATCAAATGGCTTGTTTCTATAAGTACTCATCACTAAACATTGCTGAAAGAAATGAATTACTTTACAATATTGATAAAAAATTGTCTCAGGTTTTATCAAACTTAAATGGACAAATGGTCTTTATTGACTTACCTGATTATCGTGCTTCATACAAAGGATTAATTGATGTATCAAAAACCTTAAAGTCAATATCTAATAATGAAACCCTTCCATTTTTTATGAATATGCTCTTTTTATCCGAGAAAGATAAAAAAATGACTGTTTATGAATCATTAAAGTATTCATTTAACTATTTGAAAAAGTGTCTTTTAAATCTTCCATTTTGTGATGTTAATATTCAGGTACATAATTCAGATGCGAGGAATATTTCAACTCAGTACCCTGAGCAAACAGATTTAATTTTAACAAGCCCGCCTTATATAAACGTTTTTAACTATCATCAAAACTACCGTGCGGTTACTGAATCATTTGGCTACGATATACTTGGAGTTGCACATTCTGAATTCGGTTCAAATAGAAAAAATAGAGGTAATCGACTGTTAACGGTTGTGCAATATTGTCTTGATATGGAATCTTCTATTAATAGTTTTTGGCATACTTTGAAGGATAATGGAAAGTTAGTTATGGTTGTCGGGAGAGAGTCCAACGTGAGAAAAACACCATTTTATAATGGTGAAATTGTTGAAGAACTAATTACTAAAATGGGAGGTTACGGATATATAGGTAAAGAAGAAAGGTCATTTAGCAACAAATTTGGACAGTTGATTTTTGAAGACATTCTGATTTTTGAAAAAACAAAGAACAATTTACCTGTTCCAAAAAATGCCTATTCCATTGCAGCAAAACATTTAAAAAGAGCGGAACAGATAGCACCAAATGAAGTTTTAGCTGACTTTAAAGACGTTCTAGTAAGATTAAATCAAGTTAAACCATCACCAATTTTTAAATAATGGCACTTACACCACATCGAGAAAAATTGCTTGCTGCAATTAAAAACCCTAAAGCAAAGGCGGATAAATCTTTATTGGAGGAAGCCTTTCAACAATATGAAACTTGGTCAGATAAACTGACTAAACTAACAAGCAAAGGAGATAAGAGAGTTGAGGAGATGACAAGTCTTCTTAACGAGTACAAAGACTTTTTAGAAGTAGATTTAATTGCGAAAAAAGGCAGTCCCTTTATTAAAAGACAAAAAGGGCAAATGAAACTTGATAATAGCATAATCGAAGAATTTCTAATTCATTTAGTTTCTGACGATATTTTAAAAGGACTACCAAAAGGAATTGAAACAGGAAGTCAGACGGCTTTTATGTCTTTGACTTTTAGACCAAGTACAATTGAAGGGTTGGTTGAACAGCCAGAAATTGTTCTAAAACAAAAAGACCAAGACTTTACCATTGGAAAAAGTATTTATTACCAGTTCTCTCCAGATGAAAAGTTTGACAAAAAAGTAACTGCGAATGGGAAATTATTTTTAGCGGTTTTAGCTGCCGAAGTAAAAGTCAATTATGACAAAACAATGTTTCAAGAGTGTGCAGGGACAGCGTCTAGATTAAAACAAGGGTGTCCACTTTCGAAATATTATGCTTTAGTTGAGTATCTTGATATGAAGCCCGAAGATGTTCGATTAACCGATATAGACAATGTATTTCTACTACGAAAAGCAAAAAGATTACCATTTGAGAAAAGAAGCATATTTGAAGAAGTTAGAGACCAACATAGAGATTTTCCAATTTCTTCTGATGTGATGAAAAGATTTGTCAAAGAAATGCAGGACTTCATTTCATCTACTTGGTACGACCCAGAACAAGCTCTTAATAGGGGTTCATTCTCTTAATATTCAGGAAGTAAAACTAAGAAACACTTGAAGCCAAAATGACTGAGAAACAAAAGAGCGAAAAAGAACACCGAAGCGATAACATCACCTATACGCAAGCAGGGGTTTCGTGCTTCGTAGGACAGGAAAGTGGTAAATTTAAAGTTCAGTTCTTCGTAGGAAGTTCAGTGCTAAAAATCCCTGCCTGCGTATAGCTGAGAAACGTTATGCGTAATTGAAGTGTTACGATTAGAGAATTTCGTATTATATTCAGACATCAAGTATCAATTCATATGATTGATTTTTTCCTAAACCACATTTTCATCTCTCTAGCGCTATTATTTGTCGTAGGCTATTTCCTGTATGCGATGGCTGGATTATTTTTTCTTTACAAGGATGATGTAAGCGAGCATAAACAAAGACGGAGATATGAAAAGAACAGAAAATTGAAAAGTAAGCGAATCACAAAATTCAGTGCGTTTTGGACAGAAGATAATGAAAACGAGTATCAAAAAAACTTACAAGAGAAAATTCCCGGTGAACTAAGCGAAATAGAAATGCTCATTAGAGAAAATATAGAGACTCAGAGAAATAGACATTTTGAACGAATTAAAAATGATCACTCCGCTCCACTGGATTTACACCGCGAAGCAGATACAAAGTGAATCCTGCGGAAAATGAATTACTTTTCCTTTAATAAATGAGCTTACTATACAAATTCGGAGTTGCAGTTGTGATCATAGGTTTTATTTACTTGTGGAACCGCTTTGTAATACGGACAATGATAAAATTATTAATTGGATTCCATCGAAAATATAATTCTAGTAATTTGGAGCGACAACCGATACGATTTTTTGTCAATAACGAAGATCAAATAGTTCGGTTCTTTGAAGGGTTTTTTTGGATCGGAGGAGCAGTCGCAGTGTTTGGATTTTTTCAGAACGGATAGGGAAATATGCTTTATTTGTAGTGTTGATTATGTAGAATGAATAGAATAGCAACAATCCTGCTATTGACCCCGCTCGAATTTGCACCGCACAGACACGAAGTGAATCCTGCGGAATGTGTTTTTTCTTTATATTTAGCCTAAGCATTTTATAGAATGAAAACGACTTTACCAATACTCATCATATTACTACTGACATTTTGGTCATCCGCGCAAGATATTTTCTTCATAAAATGTGTTGATGCCGACAATCGGGCTTCGATAGATTTTTTCACAGTGTCTTCTACTTCAAAGAAGATTGAAATCAGTGAACTGGAAAATGGAGTAATTAAGTTATCAAATTTTAAACAAGGAGAGGATATCCAATTATCATCACCTGATTACAATGATAATGAGTTTCATCGCAAGTCGAAGAGAGAAAACCTAGGCGCAAAGTACAATGGCGATAAAATTTATGAAAGTGGCGACACGATTGTGATCGAATTAGTATTGAAGCATCACTTATTGATTGAACGGTGGAACGAGGAAGATAAACTTTATGGTGAAGCTGACACGATGAATATTGAAACTGAAGTAGATACACCACCAAGTGCTATTGATGAAACCGAATTTACGAAGTTTATAAGTGAGCGGCTACATTTTCCGCGACATGTAGTAGAACAGAATGTGCAAGGAAGGGTTTATCTCTCTGTGATTATTGAAACAGATGGCACTTTTTCTAATATTAAAATTGTCAGAAGTGTGGATGAATACCTTGATCGTATTGCCCTGAGAGCGTTGAGAAGTCCTGACTTACCCAAATTCAATCCTGCAATCAAAAATGGAGTTCCAGTAAGGAGTAAAGTAACGTATCCAATAAATTTTAATTTATATTGAAAACCAACCTTGTGAACAATAATCACCCATATCAAAATCGCAAATGGTGGAGAGAAAGGCTTCCATGGTTTTTAATTGATCTTGGTATTGCGCAAAAAGGAGAAAACTGTGAGATGGTAAATGCCAACCATCGTTGGTACAATATCAACGGTAAGCAAAGTGGTTGCTATTACTGCAAAGTGATCAGGGATGGGGAATTATGGAAGGAGGATAAGCTCTAAAGAACATTTTCCCTCGCTCCGCTGGATTTGTACCGCGTAGCAGCCACAGAGTGAATCCTGCGGAAAATGAATTACTTTTTCTCTGTTGCAATATGATTTATACTTTTAACCTACATTAATAAAAAGTTAGAATGTCAGGCGGTGTGTGTAGCCGCAGGATTCACTCTGTGGCTGCTACGCGGTACAAACCCAGCGGAGCCATGTATAACAGTTTTTTAGTTATTTTGGAAGTAGAAAATACAACTCAAACGAAGTATTATGGTAAACCCATTAAAGCAGGATAACGTATGAAATCCAGTTTTTTCTTTCTTACAATATTAGCGAGCATAATATTGTTTCTGAATAACGCTTGTTCCCAAGAACAGGAAAGTAGCGAGAATACCGTTGCTACAGGAAATGGAACATTTAGTATTGAAAATGATTTGATCATTTATGATGATCCGAATCGAAGAAGTGACAACACGTACATCAGTGTCAAAGGAAAGATTGATGTTCAACCTACAGCAGCGAGCTTGCAAGCATTGAATAATTCAAACTATTTTGCACGAATTGAGGTGAATTCCATTAACGACAAGGGTTTTAAATTTCCAGCTGTTGGAAGAATTCATTTTAACAAAGACAGCACGGTAACATTTGAAATCACCATCAACAAACTGCAAATTGAAAATTCTGGTCTCAAGGTACTTCCAAAAGAAATGTCAATTGAAGGTAGTTATGTTTACTACGGTGACACACTAAAATATCCGCTAAAAATTAGTGCTGAACTTGACCCGAACGAATTAAATATTTACTCTCGGATTGTCAATGGTGACCTTGAGACTGAAATCGGTTTGAAAATTGATCGAACCATTGTAAAAGGGTTGGTTCTTAACCTGTATGATTGTTTTAAATCAGGATTACCAATAGATTTGTCTGAATTTAAGTCAGTACAAAATTTATATATTCGAGGGCTAATGATTGATCAGCCATTCCCCGAAGAAATATATAAACTCGATAAATTGACAGCTTTGACATTTGACGTTACAAATGTTAATTTGTATGGCACATCAAAGGATATTTCAGAATATCGGCTACACCTGCCTGCCGCAGTGTTTAATTTCAAAAATCTTAAATCCTTAACCTTTCATCATACGATGGCACTGAGTATTCCTGATATTCCAAAAAATTGTCCCCTCGAACGATTTGAAGTTTTCAGTCGTTGTCTGGTAGATTCAATTCCGCATTCCATCACCAATCTGAGAAACTTAAGAAATCTGAGCTTTCATGTCGGATCAATTCAATCTCCATTACCGGATGATCTTAATAAGCTAATATTACTTGATATGTTGATGATAAATTTACCTGATGCAATCATCCCAGAGAATTTCGGTCCATGGCCAAATTTGAAAAAAGTAAATATTGTTCAGACAAATAATTCTGGTTTGGAACAAAAAGAATTTCTTAATCGCGTGGAGGGAAATATTCCTGTCTTGCGTAAGATTTTTTCAAATGTTGATGATTTACGTATAAATGGAACGAATTATTAGAAGTCTTCAGTTGGTTTGGTTAGGAGAAGGGCAATAAATTCAATAACACATTAGTTAGCGCATGGATAAGATAGAGATTAAAAAGACTTGGAGAAAATTACTTACACCGATTATAATTGGGCTTGTTGTTTTTACATTTTCCTTTTTGTATTACATCTACGGCAGTAAATTGGCAAGACCTCAAACAATTAGTTTTTTTGGATGCATCTTTGGATTAGTATTCATGATCTTTCCAGGGATAAAGGCGCTAAGATTTAGAGCGTATTTGAAGCAAATTGGAAAGAATTGATTATCATCAAAATTAATTTGGAAATTGTTACCTAATTAGGTAACTTTGTGCTAAACTCGAAATTATCATTAAACCTTGAGCGATTTTAAAAGAGGAATTGAAATTTACGGTGAGCATTTTTGGGACTTTTACAATAAACAACCAGTAAAGGTTCAAGATAAGATAGATTGGACGGTTACATTGATTCAGACCACCAAAATAGTTCCAGAGAAATTTCTAAAACATTTAACGAACACAGATGGACTGTGGGAGATAAGAGTCTCGGCGGGTAATGGTATTTTTCGAATATTCTGTTTTTTCGATAAGGGCAATTTAGTTGTTTTGTTAAGTGGTTTTCAGAAGAAAACACAAAAGACACCTAAGTCGGAAATAAAGAAAGCGGAAAAACTAAAAAAGGAATATTATGGCTACAAATAAAAATATAATTAGCTGGGATGCTCACCTTGACAAAAAATATGGCAAGCGAGGAACTGATAACCGCGAGAAATTTCAAGAAGATTTTGAGGCCTTTAAAATTGGTGTTTTGATCCAGGAAGCAAGAAAAAGTAAAAATCTTACGCAACAGCAACTTGCAGATAAAGTTGGGACAACGAAAAATTACATTTCTCGCATTGAAAATAACGCAAGCGATATTCGCCTTTCAACATTAATGCGGATTATTCGAGAAGGTCTTGACGGAACCCTCAAGTTATCGTTAGATATTTGATTTCATCCTCTCGCACACCAAATTCTCTTCCAACCACGCATGTTCTTTTAGTTCGGCGTTGAAATTTTTCAATTGAGTCAACAACACTTGGTAAAACGCTGTTTGATCTTCTGGATGCTTTTCCAATAGCGAAATAATCTCTGTTAGATAAGGCTCTTCCTCTTCGTGGGAGAAATTGTGCGTGTATTTTTTTTCGGAGTTAGACAAAAACGCTTTGTAAAGCACTTCTTCTTCTAACTGCGCATGCAATTCAAGATCCATTTGAAATTTGAGAAATAAGTTGAACAGTGTTTTAAGTCGCGGTGAGTTCGGCGACAGTTTAATTAATCCAAGAAAACTTTGTTCAATGTTTGGAATATACTGGTACGTAAAACGGCGGTGTGAAGTAATCAGATAGTTGATGATTTCTTCTCGGTTTGCACTGAGCAAATGATGGGATTTACTGCCAAGACTTTCGGAATGGGGAACTGTTAAAAAGGATGGATCGATGAACATGGCTTCTGGGTTTTCGTTTTCTCAAAACTACATGGAAGCGGGTGAAATTCCAATACCATGAAAAGGGGATTTTTCGGGGTTTAACTGCGGAGTTATCAAGTAAAGTTGATGGTAAAAGGTAACCGCAGAGTTGCGCAGAGAGGGTATACTGTATAAGACTATTTGATACATCAAATGTTACCAATACTCCTACGGAGAGTTTAACTAGAAAGAAGCTGCACGAATAACTCAGAGCAACTCCGCGTAAAACTTTGCGGTAAAACTCCCACTGGCTAACCCCCTAAACCCTCACACCCAACAAACAAATATCATCCGTTTGTTCAAAATTATTCTTCCACCCTTCGAGGTGTTCTAGCAGAAACGTGCGCTGGTCGACTGCTGGTAAATTTGCAATTGATTTGAGCATGAGGTGAAGTTTTTTGCTTCCTAATTTCTTGCCAGCGGTTCCAGAGCTAGTTGAAGGACCGCCGAATTGGTCTTGGTACCCATCCGAGCCTAAGTAAATCCAATCTCCTAGAGCAACAGGAATGGTATGTTCGCTAAAATTTCTTAGCTCCTGCAACTGCCAGCCACCAATTGGATAGCGGTTTCCAGGTAATACTTGACTCGAATCTTCAGAAACGATCAATGCTTTTCTATTTGCTCCGCAGAACGTCAAACTTGAATTTTCCATGTCCAGTGCACACAAGGAAATATCAATCCAGTCATTCGTGGTGACTTTTGATCCATCGAAATCAAACGATTCAATAAATTTCAGATCTACTTTCTGCAGTATTTCTGAAGGCGTTACAAGGTCGGCATTGTAGAGCGCGTAATTCAACAAAGAATAGGCAAGTACAGACAACATCGCGGCGGGAACGCCATGTCCCGTGCAGTCGGCACCTGCAAAATAGCGAATTCCGTTTTTCTCACCAATCCAGTAAAAATCACCACTCACTATGTTCTTTGGTTGATAAATGAAGAAACTCTCTTCAAAAACACGGTCAAAATGACGCTGCTTAGGCATCAATCCCTGCTGAAGAATACTGGCGTAATTCAATTCGTCGCGGTGTTCTTTCACCGCAAGTTGATTTTCTTTGATGGAGCGGAGTAACTCTTTAATATCTTTCATGTCTTCCTAGTTAACACTACAAAGAGAAGGAGATTCCTGATAAAAGGTGTTAGCCTTAACGTATGGTTTTGTTAACGCTGTGTTGTGCCAAGCTATGAAAACTGGGAACACTAAATTTTAAGTCTAAGAGAATGAAATTTTTCCAGTGTTTCCATGTTAAGTAGGCGTGAAGGAGGGTAATCTCATAGAATTTTTACTATAAACTTACCTGTGCAACTTTGCAGTTAATTATTTACCTTCGGTTCAACAAAAATGAGATGCAATGCTTGATTGTTTAAAATTCTGTATCGCCTTGGCAATAACTGGACTTTTCTCGGTACAATTATGTGCACAAGAGAAGTTTGAAAAAGAGAGCCGCATGAAGGAGCAAGACGTTCCTCAGAAAGCAATTCAGTTCATCGATTCATTGCCAATCAAGTGCAAAGTAAAATGGTACTTGGAAGAAGGACTCGAACGAAACAGTATAGAAGCCAAATTTAAGTGGCACAAGAAAAAATACAGCGTTGAATTTGATACACTTGGGGTTATTGAGGATGTAGAAATTGAAATCAAGGAGAATAAGGTTCCTGAAAAATTAATGGAGTCTATGCAGTCACAACTGCAAAAGAATTGTGTAAAACACAAGGTTTCGAAGATTCAAATTCAGTACAGTGGAAGTCATTCGGCATTGCTAAAACAGTTGAATTCAGACGAACTGGTGGTAGGAGTAACAGTCAACTATGAACTCATCGTGCAGTGCAAATCGACTGACAGCACTGATCTATTTGAATACGTCTTCAACGATGCAGGAGAGTTAGTTTCAACAGCGAGAATCATCTTCAAAAACAGTAGTCACCTTGAATACTAGCCGACAAACTATTTTCTTGGTTGTGTTGTGCATACAATTTTCAGGTGTTGTTTTTTCGCAGCAAACTTATCAGGTTGGATTGCTTCCATCAATAAATTTAAACAGCAAACTGAAAAATGATTGGTCGCTGAATACGAAATTAGAATCCCGCCAATTGTTACAACGAGGCCTGTGGAATGATTCGGTGCTTGAAAATTACAACTACGTGCTCACCGATTTGTCTTTAGTGACTGCCAAAAAAGTGGGACTGAACGGAAAACTGGCGGGTGGTTATTTAATTCGATTAGAAAACGGAGAAGCCATTCACCGAATCATTCAGCAATACACGACGGTGCAGCGCATGTCTGGTTATAGATTGGCGCACCGCGTTTTAGCAGATCAGACGATTTCTAGTAGTGAACGACCAATCTTTCGGTTAAGGTATCGACTGACGGCTGAAATTCCTTTGAATGGGGAATCAGTTGATGTCAGGGAATGTTATGTTAAGCTCAACAATGAATATGTGAACAGCGTTCAGGCAAACCATTACGACTTGGAAATTCGAGTAATTCCATTGTTAGGATACGGAATAAATGACCGCCATAAAATAGAGTTAGGACTTGATTACAGAGTTACCCACCTTTTTGACAATAACACCAGCCAAAGTTTCTGGACCACGTTAAACTGGTACGTTGAAATTTGAGAAATCTGGACTGTTAATCAAACAAAACACTACATGAACTGTAACAATCGTTGTCGTTCTCTAAGTTTTACTAGGTATTCATTAGCTAGTTTATTCCCACATTCAAGTGCGGACTTTTCGGCATACATAACGGCGTCATCTAGAAAACCTTGACCTTCTTTTACCAGCGCAAGGTTGTAGAGTACCCGTCCACGCATTTTTTCTTTTGGATGATCAATATCAATCAAGAGTTGTTTTTCGGCAATGTCCCAGTTTCCTTGTCTAATCATGTTTTTTGCTCGTTTCAGTCCTGAAGTCCCTTTGGTGTAATACGACCGACCGACCCATACCCATTTTGGATAAAATAGCTGTCCTGTTCCGAAACCTAATTCGAACCCTAGCGCCCTGTAATACTCTTGTTTTCGCTGAACATCGTTTAATACGGCGATAATGTTTGTGCTTCCACTCAAAGGAATCGTATAAAACCTTCGGATCTGGAGTCGCTCAATTTGTTCATGTGAATTGGCGATATATACATTGGAATACAAGTATCCTTCCAGTTGCGTTGAGTTTTGACCAGTCGCATTTGCCAAGACGCTTCCTCCGACAGGAGAAATAGTTTTGACTTCGGATAATTCAATCAGCGCATGAATATTACGCACAGCGCAGAGACTATCAATATAAGGCCAGTTCGGAACGCCCCCAATCGTCAAAGGCTGTGGTTCTACAATTTCTGCACTCAAATTATTTGATTGTTCTATCCCTCGCAGCAAACCTTCGGTTGCATTCCCAGCAGCGACAACATTGCCGTTAATACTTTGGGAAGCGATTATTTCCGTAATCACTTTTTCGGGAGAATTTTCTTTTGTCACATTGTTGACGGCACCCAAGCGCGTAACTTCAGTTGGAATTTTTACTCTCGGCGGTTCTTGAACAGAAATTCTAAACGAGGTTTTACAACTTATCAGTACGAGTAAAACCGAAAGAAGTAGATAAAAAGGTTTCATAGTTTTTCGTTTTAACAGAAATCGCTTTTCAAATATCGTGCAAAAGATTTGAAAATGAAATAGTTTACACGGGATATTTTAAATGAGCGACAGAAGGAATTTGCTAAATATACTGGTGAATTTGTCCTGTTGATCACACATCCTTCCGCTTAATAATCAACCGCAGGGATAAATTATACGTGAAGTAATTCCACACCCAATTCATGAAAACGATCCATTTGTTTTTGATGCCGAGAATGGAGCGCAAGTGAACCAGCATCCACACCATCCAAGCGAAAAATCCGCTGAAATTGCGGTTGGGTAACTCAACCACCGCCTTGTTTCGACCGATCGTCGCCATGGAACCTAAATTCTTGTAGGTGAACGGTTGGAATTCTTTTCCTTTCTGAACACCGATAAAGTTCTTCGCTAGATTTTTTCCTTGTTGAATTGCTGCTTGTGCCAATTGCGGGTGACCGTTTGGATAAAGCTCATCGCCGACAATGCTTGCAACATCACCAATGGCATAAATGTTCTCCGTTCCTTGCACTTTGTTGTAGCGATCGACAGCAATACGGTTTCCGCGTAATTTTGAGTCATTAGGGAGACCTTGCAGAAAGTTTCCTTGAATTCCAGCTGCCCAAATCAGCGTTTTACTGGCAATTGTTTGATTGTTGTTCAATTGAATCGTTGAACCGTCGTAATTGTTGACTAAGGTCGATAGTTGAACATCCACACCAAGTTGTTTCAAGTACTGCAACGCTTTTGAGGAAGAGTCGGTTTTCATCGTATTCAGCACACGGTCTGCGCCTTCAATCAACATAATTTTCATGCGGTCGAAGTTCAGTTCGGGGTAATCTTTTGGCAAGACGAAACGTTTCATTTCCGCCAACGTTCCCGCCAATTCAACACCTGTTGGACCGGCTCCTGCGATCACAAACGTCAAAAATGGATCCCGCTCTTCGTTTTCATAGGAAAGCGATTCTTCAAAACGTTCCAAAATGATATTACGCAAACGCAAGGATTCATTGATACTTTTCATGGGCAATGCGTGCTCTTCAATCTCGGCGTTTCCAAAGAAATTATTTCCCGCCCCCGTTGCTACGATGAGGTGATCGTAATTCAAGCTACCAATGCTCGTTTTGATTTCATTTTTTTCTGGAATCACCATTTCGACTTCCGCCATGCGAAAATGAAAACGTGGTTGTTTTTGAAAAATCTTTCGATAGGGAAAAATGATAGAACTGGGTTCCAATCCCGAAGTCGCTACTTGATAGAAAAGCGGTTGAAACTGGTGAAAGTTGTTTTTGTCAATCAGCACGACTTGGTACTTTCCTTTGGCGAGCATGGCTGCTAGTCGTAATCCTCCAAATCCACCTCCGATAATGACGATGCGCTCGTTTGAACTTTTGGCAATATGTATTTCCATAACACAAAAATTATGTTAACGCATGGTGGTGCTAATGTAGGTATTTATATGGCACCAAAGGATAGAATTCCAGTCTATTTTTAGCAAAATTATGCTGTTTATTTTTGTATTTTTACTTTTCATTTAATTTCCACTTTTAAGCGGCGAAGCGAAGTGTTATGACTGACCAAATTGAGATTCATACGAATAGATTAATTCTGAAAGGAATCACACCCGATTTTATACATCATATTTATAACACAAAGTCCAAAGAAGAAATTATTCAGTATTTCGGATTTGACGAACAGAGTTATGAGCATTATCGGCAGATGCATGAGAAAGGAATGGAGACACATCGGCTTTCATTGTATGTATTCCTATTGATAGAAAAGGACAGTAAACTCCCAATCGGTGAATGTGGGTTTCACACATGGAACAAATCTCATGATAGAGCAGAGCTGTTTTATAGTTTAAGAAAGGATCAGTACAAGCAAAAAGGATTTATGACAGAGGCAGTTCAAGTTGTACTGGATTTTGGATTTAATCAAATGAATTTACATCGCGTTGAAGCAAATGTCGCAGATTGGAACACGCCATCCGTGAAGCTATTGCAGCGAAATGGTTTCACAAAAGAAGGAACGAAGCGCGAAGATTATTTGGTGGATGGTAATTATGAGGATTCGGAGAGTTATTCACTGTTGAAACGAGAATGGAAGAAATAAGTGTTCTGCTGAACAAGTAGATTTAAAACAAAGATTTTTACAATGGAACAAAGTAAAGACGAAAGCAAATTGAAGGAACTTGGCGCAACACCTTTTGCCCAAACTTATTTTCATGGGACAAAGGCAGATTTAAAAATTGGTGACTTAATTGATGTTGGTTTCAACTCAAACTATGGTCAGAAGAAGAATGCAAAGTATATTTTTCTAACAGGGACATTAGATGCCGCTATTTGGGGCGCTGAACTTGCCTTTGGTGAAGGAAGGGAAAGAATTTATTTAGTGGAACCAACAGGAGAAATTGAAGATGATCCTGACTTGACAGACAAGAAATTTCCTGGAAATCCAACAAAATCATATCGTTCAGCCCACCCGTTTAAAGTTGTTGGAGAAGTTACGAGCTGGCACGGACATCCAGTGGAGCAGGTGAAAGCAATGAAAGAACATCTTGAACGACTGAAAGAACAAGGAATTAATTCACTAAATGATTAGATCCTGTATTTGGAGATGAGATAACCTTCCAACTTTGATAGATCAGGTTTTGAAACGAAAGACAAAATGAAATTACCACCGTACAGCATTTTTCCAAACATTTCTGGTGACAAAGTTTCGTTGCGGCAAATTCAAGTATCGGACATGGATGAGCTCGTTGAAATTTCGTTTTATGATGCCGTTCAGGCTAAAACAGTGCAAGAGGCGAGTGAAATGCAAACCAAGATTGACAAGGATTACCTTGACGGAAATTCAGTTCACTGGGGCATTGTAGACAATTTATCCGATAGAATTGTCGGAACTTGCGGCTACTATCGGGGATTTGAGAACGGAAAGGGGGAGCTCGGCTGTGTTTTATTGCCTCACTACCGTGGAAAGGGTTTTATGACTTCTGCAATGTCACTAGCCATTGAATTTGGACTAAATACAATTGGACTAAAACGCATTTGGGCCGTAACAAGTCAAAATAACACGCAAGCAATAGCACTTCTTGAGCGACTTGATTTCAGGAAAATTGCTGAATTGGCTGACAATGAAGTTGAATATGAGTTAAATGATAAGGTTTAAGACTATTTCGAATCAAAATGGTTAGCATTAAAATACGATAAATTGAAAAAACTAGAAAAATTACTCAACCAGATCGAACAACACATTCCATTTCATGCGACGGAAAGAAAGAGTGTTTCACAAGTATCAGCTGGTTGGCATTTGGAACATAGTATGCTTGTGCTGAACGGTGTGGTTAGGACAATCGAAGCTTCCAATCCTTCAGAGTATAAATTTCAATGGAAACCAATTCGCTTTGTAATAATGACGTTTAAAAACATTCCTCGTGGAAAAGGCCGGGCGCCAAGTCGCGTGCAACCGACTGTTGAATTCAACGAAGCTTCATTGCGCGAACATCTGGAAAAAACAAGAGAAGCCATCCAAAAACTGAATGGTTTGGGGAAAAATCAATTCTTTCCACACCCTTATTTTGGGAACATGAAATTGAAATCAGCCATTAAATTTTTAGGAATTCATACCACGCATCATTTAAACATCGTCCGAGATATTGTCAAAGAATAAACGCTGTTTTCGGTTCTAATTCGCTATCTTTCCAATTGTTAAACTAAAAACTAGAATATGAAATCTCTATTTCCCCTTACATCATTTCTCTTCTGTTGTGCGCTCGGTACAGTTGGCTATTCCCAAACCGAGGATCCATACATTTGGCTTGAAGAGGTAGAAAGCGAACGCTCGATGAAGTGGGTCAATGCCCAAAATAAAAAGACGGCGGATAAAATAAGTCAAGTGGAGGGATTTCAAGAAATGAAGAACCATTTTCTGGAATCACTTAATGATAAAGATAAAATTGTCTATCCTTCTGTTGTGGGTGATTACATGTACAATTTTTGGCAGGATGAAACGCATGTAAGAGGAATTTGGCGTCGCATGAAACGAGGAGATTATTTGAACAACTCAACTGATTGGGAAGTATTGCTGGATTTGGACGCTTTGTCAGCCGAGGAGGATAAAAAATGGGTGTTCCATGGCGCAACATGGCTCTCGCGGAAGTATGAATTGTGTTTGTTGAACCTTTCTGATGGTGGGACAGATGAAAGCATCGCGCGTGAATTCAATGTGATCGACAAGAAATTTGTGGAAGGCGGATTTTCACTTCCTTCGAGTAAAGGAAGCGCTGCTTGGATCAATGAAGACGAATTAATCATTAGTCGAAATTTTGGTCCAGGTTCAATGACAACTTCAGGATATCCACGGATTGTCAAACGATGGAAGCGAGGTACATCTCTGGACGAAGCAACAACCATAATGACCGAACACGAAACTATCATGGGCGTTTGGGCAGGGTCTTCGATGATTGACGATGAACGCTACGTATTTGTTAGTAAATCAACTTCGTTTTACGAACATGAATCATATTTATTGCTGAATGACGAACTTGTGCGATTGAACTTCCCTGTGGATGCAAATCAACAAGGAATATTCAAAGGTCAGATGCTACTGCGACTCAATTCTGATTGGAAAGTTAACGGAGAAAATTTCGATACAGGATCTTTAATTGCTATTGATTTCAAACAATTGATTGAAGGGAAAACAAACGTTACATTGGTGTACAAGCCTGATGAGCGCACGAGTATTGATGACGTGAATATTACCAAAGACAAGTTGATTGTCAATTTATTGATGAATGTTCAAAACGTGCTTGTCGCTTTTGAACTGAACGATGGTAAGTGGACATTTGAGAAGATCAATGCACCAGCATTTGGTCAAATTTCGGTCATGGGAACAGACGATGATTACAACGGATATTTTTACCAATACAGCAATTTTATTACGCCCTCAACATTGTACTATTCGGAGAATGGTGAAGCGAAAATCATTCGAAAGTTAAAGGCGCAATTCAATGCGGATAATCTTGAAGTCCATCAATATGAAGCGAAATCGAAAGATGGAACGATGATTCCTTACTTTGTTGTCCACGCCAAGGACATAAAATACGATGGTTCAAATCCCACGCTGGTATATGCTTACGGTGGATTCAACGTGTCGAACAAACCGAGTTACAATACACGAACTGGTATTGGCTGGCTGGAAGAAGGTGGGGTTTATGTCTTAGCGAACATTCGTGGTGGAGGTGAATTTGGTCCGAAATGGCACCAAGAAGCGATGAAGGAAAAGCGCCAAAATGCCTACGATGATTTTTATGCGGTGTGTGAACAATTGATAGAAAAGAAGATTTCTTCGCCGAAGCACATGGGCGCATTTGGTTGGAGCAATGGTGGCTTGATGGCAGGAGTAGTGGCAACACAGCGTCCAGATTTGTTCAATGCCGTAATAATTGGTGCACCGTTGTTGGATATGAAACGTTTTAATAAAATGCTCGCTGGAGCAAGTTGGATGGGAGAGTATGGCGATCCCGACATTGCCGAAGAATGGGAGTTCATTCAAAAATATTCGCCGTATCATAATGTGCGTGGCGATAAAAAATATCCAGAGGTATTGTTTGTTACGTCGACCAAAGACGATCGTGTTCACCCTGCACATGCACGAAAAATGGCGGCTCGAATGATGGAACAAGGTCACCCGATTTATTATTATGAAACGATCGAAGGGGGACATGGTGCCGCATCCACCAATGATCAAAGTGCATTTAATCAAGCATTGATGTTTACGTACTTGAAAATGAAATTGATGAACTGATAATGAGTAAAAGAACAAAGATGTTTACGGTAATTTATTCGTTTAAAGTTCTCCCTGCACAGTGCGAAGTGTTTGAAGAATCATGGAGTCAACTCACAAAGTTGATTTATGAGTACGAAGGAAGTTTAGGCTCTCGCTTGCACAAAACTGCTGTTGAGAATGAAGCAGAGTCAATAAATTACATTGCCTATGCACAATGGCCGAGTAGATTAGTGTGGGAGCATTCAGGAAGTAAATTACCAAAAGAAGCGGAATCTATCCGTAAAACAATGAAAAATGCCTGTTTGCATATCGAGACACAGTATGAACTGGACGTGGTAAACGATTTACTGTCGTCCACAACAAAAAAGTGAGAACGATTTTATGGTCTTGTCACCATGAATAATTAGTGGTGCGTTTTTCTGGTCGAAATGCCAGTGCGAGGTTGAAAGGTGTGGCGAAGAAGGCGATAGCCGCCCCAGCGAAGCGCGCCACTCTTTCGAACGGTGCTTTAGCACGCACCTAGCATTGAGACCTAGATTTTTCTTTGTTTCACTACGTGGCTGCGTTGCGGTCTTTCTTTTTATCGATGAAAAAGAAAGAAAGTGAATTTAACATTCAATTATTTATTTACGAAGCGATCTCATTAAGCCACACCAAGAAAAACTTACCTCACCAACGTAACATTTCCAGAATTTTCAATCACAGTTCCATCGGTAAGCATTGCGTAGAATTTGTAAAAATACGTTCCAGTATTCACAGGTTTCCCGCGATGCGTTCCATCCCAGCACTCGCTTTGTAAATCTGTTTCGAACATTTTTTCGCCCCAGCGATTGTAAATGGCGTAATTCATAGTCGCGATACAACCACCATAGACGCATTGTACATCGTTGTTGCCATCCCCATTTGGCGAAAAGATGGTTGGAATGTAAATGTCACCACAAACCGTTTGGATGATAATCATTACCGTTGCTTCTCCGGTACAGCCAAAATCATCTGAGCCTACTACCGTATACGTTGTTGTTGTGGTTGGAGATGCAACTGGATCGGAACAGTTGGTACAGCTCAATCCTGTCGTTGGTGTCCACGTGTAGTTTGTAGCACCTGTTGCAAAAAGTTGCACTGTATCTCCCGCTTCGATTAGAACGGAGCTTGGAGTAGCTTCTACATCTAAACTTCCTATGACATCAACTTCGTAAGTTTCATTCGCAGTGCAACCGTTATCATCTTCGACTGTCAATTCATACATTCCTCCTATTAGATTAGAAATTGTTCCTGTCGATCCAAGGTCAGGTGTCCATGTATATGTTAATGTTCCTGTTCCTCCTGACGCGTTGACACTGATTTCACCTACTGCTGAACCACAAACCGTGCTGGTAACTGTTTCATCCAAAACGATAGCTGGAGGTGATGGAATGTTTACAACTTCCGACGAAACACAGCCTTCGGCATCGGTCACCGTTACTGTATTGTTCCCTGCGGATAATCCACTAGCCGTGGCAGTTGTTTCTCCAGATGGCGTCCATGCATAATCAAAAGGTGCTGTTCCACCCGATGGCGTAACTGTTGCACTTCCATTTGTCGCATCTGCACAATCAACACCAGTTATATTGCTAATTACCAACGTTGCCGCCCCTGCAGAGTTAATGGTGAAATTTTCGATAATTTGACAACCGTTGGCGTCGGTGATCGTCACCGTTGCGTTTCCCGCAGGCAGGCCTGTTACGCTAACTGTTGTAGCTGCGGTATTCGACCAAGCGTAAGTATATCCAGCTGTTCCACCAACTGGCACAGCCGTTGCTTCGCCGTCATTTGCACCGCATGAGGCGTCTGTGCTATTCACCGACCCGGTAAGTGCCGAAGCTGGCTGGGTAATTGTTACGTTCATTGTTCCAGGACAACCTTCATCATCAACAATGTTGACGGTGTACACCCCTGCTGATAATCCTGTTTGTGTCGCTCCAATCAAACTTCCTGGTGTCCATGTATAGACGTATGGAGCGGTTCCATTTCCGGCAGAAACCGTTGCCGAACCAGTGCTTTCACCAAAGCAACTCACGTTTGTTTGAGCAGTGATATTCGTCGTTAATGTTGGACAAGGTGCTGCTGAACATGGGAGTAAGTCACCCGGTGCATTGATAATAAATGTATTACCAGAATTATCAGTTACTTGTATCGGATAGTTTCCAGTTGGAGTGACTGTTGTTCCAGTAGCGAAGGTTGTGTAGCCACCTGGAGTATTACAATCTGTTACAGGCATAATCCCATCTATACAATTTCCGAAGAACCATGTATACCCGCATGCTTCGCATTGAGTCTGGTTTGTAATTGGCGTTGAACTTGGAGCTTCATATTCTTGCCACGTGTAAGGTCCTACTCCATTACTAACAGTAAAATCACCATTTGTTTCAATACAGACATCTAGGCCTACACAAGGACTGACAATAACGGTGGTTGAGGCAATATAACCACAGGCTAAAGTCAACGTAATATCATGATTTCCAGCACCGGCAACAGATGGATCAAAAGTTCCTTGAGATGCGTTTGTGATTCCAGGTCCTGACCATGTTCCTGTAACACTTGCTGAACAAAAAGAACCAATACCGCTAGTTGCATTTAAGTCGAACGGAGCGTCAGTAATACAAACAGGAGCTTCGGGAGTTATATCGGCATAACAGCAGGATGCTAATTCAATGCTCACATCGTCAATAAAGTAATAAGCAAAATAGTTCCCAAATCCTGAACCACCTGCAGCTGCGGTAGTTGTGTTTCCATCGTTGTAAAAATTTCCAATGATGAAATATTGTTCCCCACCAGTTGCGACATAATCCCACTGCAAACGCACCCAGTTACTGGTATCAGAAATTACACCGCAGGTATTGACAAGATCAGGTGTTTCGTTGATGCGCGATCCTTGTGTACAAGCATCTCTTAAATAATGCGTATTTGAAAAATAAACGCCTAAGTCTTGTGCAGCAAAAGGACAGCCATCGGCAAGACTGACGTAAAAGGAAACACAATAAGTTTGTCCAGCAACTAGAGGAGAGGTAGTGTGACCTTGAATATACTCACGGTAGTTGTCTGCAAAACCAAACGGTGCTGAATACGCAATTATACCAGCATGTCTGGTACCTGTTCTAGAATATTGCCAACCGATTCCAAAAGAAGTTGCATCAGGCATATGAGTGGGTCCTGGAGCTCCACCAAAGATAGTATTGCATGCTGAGAATAAATCTGGGGATGAACAACTATCTCCTGGAACATTAGAATTTGCGTTATCCCACATTGGATCGAGATCAGTTCGAAACCCTTCTCCACCGAAGTTAGCACAGTTAGTATTCGTAATTTCAAAACTCGGATTTACCACTAAATTTTGACCAGAAACAGTGAACACAGATAGTGTTATAAAAAACAGTATTTTTTTCATATGTGAAATATTTTGAACGTGTTGAGATGCTTCACATCAGAAAACGAATTTTCCGACACGAAATCAATCGGGTGATTGTTCATGCAGTTGATGGAGATATATTTCTTTGAATCCCTTAAGTAGTGGTTTCCAGAGGAAAGAGTCATCGTAGTAGTATGTTTTAATTCATGTTGATTAAAGCAACGCTAAGATAAAGCATTAACCGATTAAATGAAATTATTATTAAGAACTTTTGATCGGTTGGTTAATAGAGTTTTAACTCTATTGAATAAAAATTTGAGAATAATTAAATAAAATTATGCGTACATATAAAATTATTTTCTATCTTTTGATTACTCAAACAACAAACTAAACTAAAAATCATGAAAAAACTATCCCTAATTTTGGGCTTACTTTGCTTTATGCAGATGGCTCACAGTCAACAGTACAACACAGCAATTGGCTTAAAGGCTGATTGGTCCACCGTCGATAATGCACTTGGTGAGCTCAGTGTCAAGCATTTTTTCACGAAACATTCGGCGTTTGAAATTAATTTTGGTGCTGGACAGCGTTTCTTTTGGATCCAAGGGATGTACGAAAGAAGCCAAGCCATCCGATCTGGTGTAGAATGGTACTGGGGAACAGGAGTTGATTTTGGTCGTTGGGCGAGAGGTACTGGCGGTCGGGCAGATGTCCCAGCAGAACAAGGATATTGGACAGGTCTTAACGGCGTGGCAGGTATTGAATACACCTTCGAGTATATCCCTATAAATTTGGCGTTAGATACAGGTCCGACGTTTCGTATTATTCCCGAAGCAAAATTTGGGTGGACGGTTGGCTTTGCAATGCGCTATGCATTTCGAAACAAGAAAAAGAAATGGTAAAAAAAATAGCCTGTCACATGTGACAGGCTATTTTCAAAAAGTTATTGAATAAATATTATAACGTCTTAACGTTTACTGCGTTCATTCCTTTTTTTCCTTCTTTTAATTCAAACTCTACTGAATCACCTTCTTTAACTTCGTCGATTAATCCTGAGATGTGTACAAAATGCTCACTGTTTGAATCGTCTTCAACGATAAATCCAAATCCTTTAGATTCGTTGAAAAATTTTACTGTTCCTTGTTTCATTATAAAAATTATTAATTACGTCAAAGTTACTCTAATTTACTGGATTTCTCAAAAAACACGATAGATTCTTTGAAAATAGCGTGTTTGAGCACTCGAATTAACGCTTGAAACGCTTTCTATGACTAGGAAATGTATGATTTTCAAAAACTTAGAAAAAAAATGCAATCGCAGCTCAAAAGCACTGTTTATTCGTACTTTTTAAAGATAATTGACGCAATATGTCCTCCAAAACCGAATGTATTACTCATCGCATAGCTCATTTTCTTCGCTTCTCCCTTGTTTAATGGGAAATGATAACTGTCTCTGAAATCTGGTTCAATATCCACCGTATTAATTGTTGGAGGCAGAATTCCCTCTTTCAGCGCCATCACACTTGCGATGCCCTCAATGGCTCCAGCAGCTCCAAGTAAATGTCCCGTCATTGATTTTGTCGCGGAAATTGATAGTTCTTTTTGATCTCCAAATACACGCTGAACAGCAATCATCTCGCTTGTATCGCCCTGCGCAGTAGACGTCGCGTGCATATTGATGTAATCGATGTCTTTCGGTTCAATTCCAGCTTCTCTCATGGCTTCTCTCATTCCCAAAACGGCGCCTTCTCCTTCTGGATGAGTCCCTGTTAAATGATATGCGTCAGCAGCTTGTCCACCACCTACAACTTCTCCATAAATAATCGCTCCACGTTTTTTAGCATGCTCATATTCTTCCAAAATCACTGCACCAGCTCCTTCTCCCATGACAAAACCATCTCTGTTCAAATCAAACGGTCGAGACGCAGTTTCAGGCGAATCATTTCTCGTAGAAAGCGCTTTAGCAGAAGAAAATCCCCCAATGGCAGATTCGTTGATAGCTGCTTCGGAACCTCCGGTGATAATCATATCGGCTTTATCCCATTTAATGTGGTTGAATGCCTCAATCATAGCTGTGTTTGACGTTGCACAGGCAGAAACAGGACAGAAATTCACCCCACGTAAACCATATTTAATGGAAATAATCCCTGATGCGATATCAACCAAGATCCGTGGAATAAAAAACGGTGTAAAACGTGGTGTTCCATCGCCTTCGCAGTATTCTTTCATTTGATCCTGAAAGGTTTGAATTCCCCCATTTCCAGAACCCCAAATAACGCCAATTCTGTTTCTGTCGAGTTGCTCAAAGTCGATATTTCCGTTTTTCAACGCTTCTTCCACCGCGACAAGCGCATATTGTGAAAATGGATCGTACTTGCGAATTTCTTTCACGTCGAAATGATCGGCAGGATTAAATCCTTTTAACTCACACGCAAAACGTGTTTTAAATTTTTCTGTATCAAACTTGGTAATTGGACCAGCGCCAGAAACGCCGTTCTTAATATTCGTCCAAAATTCGTCTAGTGAATTTCCGATTGGAGTCAACGCTCCCATTCCTGTGATAACAACTCTTCTCATTATATTATACTAAGTTCAAAGTTCAAAGTTTAAAGTTCAAAAGTTCAAAGAGTTTGATTCGACGAAAGAGCTAAGATATTTCTCTAGAATGGGTCTTGGCTCTTGCAGTCTTGACTCTTAAGGTCTAAATTTACAAAAATCCTAGTTCTAATTGCGCTTCTTCGCTCATCATATCTTTATCCCATGGTGGATCAAACACAATGTTGACCTTGCATGAGTTAAATGCTTCGTGACTTGCGACTTTCGTTTCTACCTCTTGCGGCATTGATTCCGCCACAGGACAGTTGGGAGAAGTCAACGTCATTTCAATCTCAACATTGTTCTCTTTGTCAATCTTCACTTCGTAAATCAACCCCAATTCATAAATATCCACAGGAATCTCTGGATCGTAAATTGATTTAAGAATCTCTACTACTTTATCTTCTAATTCATTCATTTCTTATACTGTTACCGCTTTTAGAGCGCTAAGTTTCATTTTTTGCACCATGCTTGCTAACCCGTTGGCGCGTGTGGGCGATAGATGTTCTTGCAACCCGATATCTCCAATAAAATGTAAATCTGCTGTCGCAATTGTTTTCGGATCTTCGTTATTCAATACACGAATCAATAATCCAATGATTCCCTTTGTGATAATTGCGTCCGAATCTGCCGTAAATTGCATTTTTCCATCTTTCACATCCGTTGCTAACCACACCCGCGATTGACAACCTTCTATCAGTCGATCATCCGTTTTCTTCGCTGGATCAATCATCGGAAGTTCTTTGCCTAGCTCGATGATGTATTCGTATTTATCCATCCAGTCGTCAAAAACCGCAAATTCATCTATAATTTCGTTTTGTTTTTCTTCTAACGTCATTTTTTTAGTTTAGAATTTAGAGTTTTGAGTTCAGAATTAGGAGTTTAGAATTTATCCATTCTAAACTCCTAACTCTAAACTCTACATTCATCTCATCTCAACATCTCTATGCTTCTTTTCAATGCTTTTATAAATAAATCAATTTCTTCTTTCGTGTTGTAAAAGGCAAAACTCGCTCTGATGGTTCCAGGAATGTTAAAGAAATCCATGACAGGCTGCGTGCAGTGATGTCCCGTTCGCACCGCAATTCCTTGTTTGTCGAGCAGTGTACCGACATCAAACGGATGCAAGCCATCGACAATAAATGAGACCACACTCGCTTTGTGCGCTGCGGTTCCTATGATTTGCAGTCCTTCTATCTTCAGCAATTCTGCTTGTGCATAATTCAGCAACTCACTTTCGTACTGTTGAACTGCATCCATGTCTAATTGCTCCAAAAACTCAATCGCTTTTCCGAGTCCAATTCCCCCAGAAATATTTGGTGTTCCAGCTTCAAATTTATGTGGTAATTCGTTGTATGTTGTTTTTTCAAAGGTCACTTTCGCAATCATATCACCACCTCCTTGATAGGGTGGCATTGCATCGAGCAGTTCTTTTTTTCCGTACAAAATTCCAACACCAGTTGGACCGAAGACTTTATGTCCTGAAAATACGTAAAAGTCACAGTTCAGCGCTTGTACATCCACTTTGGTGTGTTGTACGCTTTGTGCTCCGTCAATTAAGACTTTTGCGCCAACAGCATGTGCTTTTTTGATAATTTCTTCAATGGGGTTGATGGTTCCCAATGCATTTGAAATATGCGTAATCGCCACCATTTTTGTGCGATTTGAAAGCAATTCATCGAAAGCATCAAGTAGTAATTCTCCTTTTTGATTGATGGGAATTACCTTTAAAACGCACTTTTTTCGTTCACACAACAACTGCCAAGGCACGATGTTGGAATGGTGTTCCATTGCAGAAATGATGATTTCATCGCCTTCAGTCAATGTTTCTCCAAATGAAAACGCGACGAGATTAATTCCACCAGTTGTTCCTGTGGTAAAAAGTACTTCTTCCGACAACGGAGCGTTGATGTATTTTTGAATTTTCGTGCGCGCATCTTCGTACTGCTGCGTCGCAAGTTGACTCAAATAGTGCACACCTCGGTGAATATTTGAATTGTCCTTGCTGTAATAGTGTTCAATCGCATCAATGACGATTTGTGGTTTTTGAGAAGTCGCCCCATTGTCAAAATAAACCAATTGTTTGCCGTAAACCGTTTGGTTTAAAGCGGGGAATTGACTTCTAATCTGTTCCACATCAAATGCTGCCATTGTTTCTTGTACGTTCATGTATTACAAAGATACGAAATCTCCTTATTTTGAACAGTTCTAAACAAGAAAAATCGTGGGATTAGATAATCACTTCTTTTGCAGCAACATCAAAAACTCTTGATTTCCATCTCCGCCTAGAATTGGTGAGGGAATGTGTGCGTTATAATTCAACTGATTCGTTGTCGCTACTTGCTTGATTCGTTCAATAACTCCAGGATACAATTTTTTATCCTTCACAATTCCTCCCTTACCCACGTTTTCCTTTCCTACTTCAAATTGAGGTTTTATAAGTGCGATGACACATCCCTCAGGTTTTATGAATTGATGAATAAACGGAAATATTTTTTCGAGCGAAATGAAGGAAACATCAATGACACAACCATCGACGAGTTCGGGAATTAATTTCGAAGTCAATTCGCGTACGTGCGTTTTATCCAGATTGATCACCCGTTCATTTTCAGCAATCTTTGAATGCAATTGATTCGTGCCCACATCTACACAGAATACTTTTTTCGCACCTTTACTCAGCAGGACTTCGGTAAAACCACCAGTCGATGCGCCAATGTCCATAAACGTTTGGTTCTCAATTGTTGGATTCCACTCATTTACTGCTTCGAGTAGTTTCAACGCGCCTCGAGAAACCCACGGAATTTCTTCCGCCACCATTTCGATCTTGCAGTCAATTGGGAACTTCTTCCCTGTTTTTGTGATCAATTTTCCATCGACCTTTACACCAACTTCGGTAATCATTTTTTCCGCACGGACACGTGTACTTACCAAGTTACGTTGTACCAATAATTTATCAAGACGCTCTTCAGACATGGCGACAAAAATAACTCTTAGAACTTATTTATTCAAGATTCGTAATTCATAAGTATATTTGCAGTGTTAAAATAATTGAGTGAAAACAGTATACATCACACGAAGAGAAACCTTTAATGCAGCGCACAAGTTGTACAGAGAGGATTGGTCTGCAGAAAAGAACGATGAGGTCTTTGGAAAATGCAGTAACCACAACTGGCACGGGCATAATTTCACAATTTTTGTTACTGTGAAAGGAATTCCAAGTCCAGATACCGGATTTGTTATAAATTTGAAAGATTTAAGTCAAATTATAAAAGATGAGGTGGTAGAACCACTTGATCACAAAAATTTGAATTTAGACGTCCCATTTTTAAAGGGGTTACTGGCATCGACTGAGAATGTCGTGATTCAAGTGTGGGAAAAAATAAAAGAGCCAATAGCGAAAGCAGGTGGAGAATTAGTGAAAATTAAATTGGTTGAAACAGAAAACAATTACGTAGAGTATTTTGGTGGAAGAGAACCTTTTTAATGATGAAATGAACGAAGAAATGGAATACAACGACGAACTGACAAATAGTTTAGCGAAGAAATACAAAGATGTGTTGGACCTCATTGGTGAAGATGCGGCCCGTGAAGGATTGGCAAAAACACCAGAAAGAATGGCGAAAGCGATGCAGTTTTTAACGCAAGGATACGATTTGAATCCAGACGCGATTATTAACTCAGCCATTTTTCATGAAGAATATTCGGAGATGGTCATCGTAAAGGACATTGAGGTTTATTCGATGTGTGAGCACCACATGTTGCCGTTTTTTGGAAAAGCCCACGTTGCGTACATTCCCAACGGAAAAATTGTTGGATTGAGCAAAATTCCACGCATTGTTGATGCTTATTCGCGACGATTGCAAGTACAAGAACGTTTAACGATAGAAATCCGTGATTGCATTCAACGTACATTGGAACCAAAAGGAGTTGCAGTAGTGATTGAAGCGGCGCACATGTGTATGCAAATGCGTGGGGTTCAGAAACAAAACTCGGTAACGACTTCAAGTGCGTTTACAGGAATTTTCTTAAAAAATGATTCAACTCGAAAAGAATTTATAAATTTAATCCAAGCAAAATTACATTAAGATGAATACAATTTTAGATCAAGAAGGACAAGGGTTATCGAAAGAGGTAACAAGAGAATTTTTCAAGAATGTCTATGCGTACATGTTTGGGGCATTGGCTATCTCGGGTATCATTGCGTATTTCGCTGGGACAGAAGAAATTTATTTTAAATACTTTTTGGAAGCAACAGCAACAGGATTTAAACCTACAATGTCATTCTACATTGTTGCTTTTGCACCATTAGGTTTAGGATTATTGATTCAAATGGCTTATCAGCGATTATCGTTTGGGTTGCTACTCCTTTTGTTTATGGTATATGCTGTATTGATGGGATTGAGTTTAAGTTCCATCATGTTGGTATATGCTGGTCAAGATATCGCAATTACATTTTTCGTGACAGCTGGAGCTTTTGGCGGTATGGCAATATTGGGTTATACAACCAACACAGATCTTACCAAGTTTGGTAGTTTGATGTACATGCTTTTCATCGGTATTTTCATTGCTGGAATTGTGAATATGTTCATGCAAAGTGAAATGATGAGTTATGTCATAGCAATCATCGGTGTATTCGTTTTCACTGGGTTGACAGCGTATTACATGCAGCAATTAAAGGCGACTGCACAAGATCAGTCGTTGTCTGAAATGGACAGAGCCAAATTATCATTGGTAGGTGGATTGATGTTATATATTTTATTCATTAACTTATTTCTTTCACTTTTGCGTTTGATTGGAGGGAGAGAGTAATTTTTAAACCTTAATTCAACTAGTATGAAAAACAGTTTAATCAGTATTATTTTATTCATCGTTGCTTTTAGCACGATCGGACAAGGAGTTTTAGCACCATTTTCAGAAGTCGGTTCTGACAAATGGGGGTACATGAATCAGAAGGGAGAGGTGGTTTTACCAGCCAAATACGATGAAGTATTGGATTTTTCAGCGGAAGGTTTGTCCTTGGTTCGAGAAGGAAAAACTTGGTCAATTATAGATAAGAAGGGAACCCCGTTATCCACCGTAAACGGATTTACGCCTGTGAGTATTTTTGGCTTTGGAAAACGTGGATACGAAAACGGCTATCTTGTTGTTGGTTCTAATAAACTGTTAGGTGTACTGGATGTGACAGGAAAAGTGGTTCACGATTTTAAATACAACTATATTTCTGATTTTCACGGAGGATTTGCTGCAGCTAAAATTGGCAAGTCGTTTTATATTTTAGACAAAGACGGAAAAAGTACTGGTGTAGATGATGTGCTAGACTTAAAAGAGTTTGCAGAAGGATTTGCACCATATCGAGCGAAAGATAAGTTATATGGATTCATGGATCCAACAGGGAAAATCACTATTCCAGCGACATTTCAGTCTGTTGGATACTTTTCCAATGGGTTGGCTTGGGCGAAAACAACAGAAGGCACGATCGGATTTATTGATAAAAGTGGTAAATGGGTCATTGAACCAAAATTCTTAGCAACGAAGGATTTTGATGGTGCATCTGGAATTGCACGTGTAAAAGTGGGCGAGGAGTGGATGTTTATTCGGAAAAATGGTGAAACATTCGCAGTCGATGGCATGGTTTCTTCAGGAGATTTCAGCGATGGATTGGCGTATGCGCGTAAAGGGGATTTGTACGGATTTGTTAACGAAAAAGGCGAATGGGTAATTGAAGCGAAGTATACGAAAGTGCGCGATTTTAACGGTGGATTCGCAGCTGTGCAAATAAATGAACTTTGGGGAGTGATCGACAAGAAAGGAAACGTGGTGTGCGAACCAAAATTTAGGGACATTAAGAATTTTAATTAATTCATTTTCCCCTCGCGCATTTGTGCATCAAATAATTTTTTTAACTTTGAACAAAACAGGATATCATGTCAGATAATTATTTTGAAAAATCAACAGTAGCATTAGGAACAATCGTGACAATTGTATTGTTAGCGATCGTATTTTCTTTGGTGTTCTTTGGTTAGTTAAAGAAACAAAACAGTACGTTGTATCCTGTCTTTCTTCGTGATTGACGGGATTTTTTATTTCATTTTTAACCTTCAAATATGCCTTTTAATTCAATCTTTGCCTGGGTAATGAAGAAGCGGATTCATCAAATTGATCTCTTCCGAAAATACCCAAATGAAGTACAGCATGAATTATTAGAGACATTTGTAGAGCTTGGAGCAACGACGGAATATGGACAGTTGCACAATTTCGCAGCGATTAAAAATTACGCAGATTTTCAAAAAATCCCCTTACAAACGTATGAAGATGTCCGCCCGTGGGTAGATCGTTTGATGAGCGGTGAACAAGGACTTTTGTGGCCGTCAGAAACAAAATGGTTCGCAAAATCATCTGGAACGACGGGGGGCAGAAGCAAATTTATTCCAGTCACCAAAGAATCGTTGGAAGAATGTCACTACGGAGGAGGAAAGGATTTACTTGCACTGTATTACGACAATCATCCCAATCGAAAACTATACAAAGGAAAGCACCTAATTATTGGTGGCTCGGCAGAAACGATACAACTTTCAGCAGATTCCTATTTTGGTGATTTGTCAGCGATTATCGTTAAAAACCTCCCATGGTGGGCTGAAATTCGGAGAACTCCATCCAAAGAAATTGCACTGATGAGCGAGTGGAAGGAGAAAATCGAGCAAATGGCGCGCACAACCATGCATGAAGATGTCTACATCATCGCTGGAGTTCCGAGTTGGACGTTGGTTCTTGTCAATCGTGTACTGGAATTGTCAGGAAAATCGAACTTAAAGGAAGTGTGGCCAAACCTCGAATTGTTCATGCATGGAGGTGTTAGTTTTGAACCCTACCGAGAGCAATTCAAGCGCTTGATTCCCGACGAAAAAATGAATTACGTGGAAACCTATAATGCTTCGGAAGGATTTATGGGCATCCAAGACCAAGTCGATTCAGATGAAATGTTGCTGATGCTCGACTACGGAATTTTCTATGAATTCATTCCAATGACTGACTACAAAGGAACGGATTCGAAGAAAGTGATTCCGCTGGAAGAAGTCGAATTGGGCGTTAATTATGCACTCGTAATTACAACCAACGCAGGACTTTGGAGATACATTATTGGAGACACGATCAAGTTTACATCTTGTGCACCCTATCGATTTAAAATTACAGGAAGAACGAAGAGTTTCATCAATATTGCTGGAGAAGAAGTAATCGTTGAAAACGTAGAAGCCGCAATCTCAAAAGCGAGCAGAATGACGAACGCTCAGATAAGAGAATATACTGTCGGTCCTATCTACATGGATAACAAGGAAAAAGGAGCGCATGAGTGGGTCATTGAATTTATGCAATATCCCGATGAAATGGAACGTTTTTGTCGTATATTGGATGATGAATTAAGAGCAATCAATTCAGATTACGATGCGAAGCGTTACTACAATATGGTGCTTGACACACCTGTCGTTCGAACCGTTGAAATGGGAACCTTCGAAAAATGGTTAGCATCGATTGGAAAAATGGGTGGACAGCATAAAGTCCCACGTTTATCCAACGACAGATCCATTGTGGAACAAATTTTGAATACGATTGCGCAAAATGACACAAATCATGTATAAGCAGATCCTGTTTTTTTTCCTTTTAAGTGCAAGTTTCGTTGGCTTCAGTCAGGATTCTTTGGGGTATGAATGGGTGAAAATGAAAACCTATCCAGTAGGAGAAAAGGAAGTGTGGCACGTGGATATCCTAGAAAATTATTTCGTTTCAGAGCAAGGGTTGATGAATAAATACGATGTGGATGGGAATCAATTATTCTCTCAAAGCATCAAATCGCTTGGACAGGCAAAACAATTCATTTCCATTAACACTTCTAAACTGGTTCATTTTTCAGAAGATCAACAAACACTTTGTTATTTCGATAATACGCTTTCTTCCATGAATGATTGCATCGATTTGGCGGAAGAGGGGCTTGTCAATGCCACAATGGTTTCGGCTTCAAGTCAGCCCAATAAAATTTGGGTGTTTGATCGTTTTAATTCGCGCTTACTTTTATTGGCGTTGAACCGCACCAATCAGCAACAAGAAGTGCTTAATATTTCTGGGACATTAGACGCGCTGAACATCACTCAAATTAAAGAGCGTGGCAATCGTTTGTTTTTGGTCGACCCGACGAAAGGTGTCTATATTTTTGACTTGTACGGTTCGTTGATCGAATTCATTCCCGAAGTTGGTGTTATTCAAGCAGATGGACATGAAAAGGCATTGTTCACCTTGCACAAAGACAAGTTGCGCATCCACTTTTTTGGTTCAAACGAATCGGAAGAGATTACGCTTCCTTCCAGCGGTATCACTGAGTTCATGTACCGAAATCAGCATTTCTTCTTTCGATCAGCGAACAATGTTGATAAATTTGAATTGCAATTCTCTGAATAATACTTGATTCTTCTCTTAAAGTTTGTAATTTAGTCAGTCAAAATCAGAGGTACAATGCATATTGCAATAGCAGGGAATATAGGATCAGGAAAAACGACATTGACGACAATGTTGGCAAAACATTTTGGATGGGACACGCATTTTGAAGACGTGGAACAAAATCCTTACCTCAATGATTTCTACGAAGATATGCAGCGTTGGTCGTTCAATCTTCAAATTTATTATTTAAACAGCCGCTTTACACAAACTCAGGAAATTCAGAAAACCGATAAAACGGTGATTCAAGATAGAACCATTTACGAAGATGCGTTTATATTTGCTCCGAACCTGCATTCAATGGGTTTGATGACGACACGTGATTTTGAGAATTATTTTTCGTTGTTCAACCTAATGGATTCGTTTGTTTCTGCTCCTGATTTATTGATCTATTTGCGCGCAAGTGTGCCGACATTGGTAAATCAAATTCAACGAAGAGGAAGAGAATACGAGGAAAGTATTCGTTTGGATTATTTGAAGCGTTTGAACGAACGTTACGAAGCATGGATTTCCACGTATGACAAAGGAAAACTGCTTGTAATTGATGTCGACAACAATAATTTCCCTGAGAATCAAGAGGATTTAGGAAAGATCATCAATGCGATTGATGCCGAGATCAACGGTTTATTTTAAAAAACAAAATTCATGATAGTAGTAACTGGAGCGGCTGGATTTATTGGAAGCTGCCTTGTCGGTCGTTTAAACGAAGCGGGATATGATGATATCATTGTCGTGGATGATTTTTCAAAACATGAAAAATACAGAAACCTAGAAGGAAAAACGATCACGGCAAAAATAGGTCGAACTGATTTTATTCAGTGGCTGAAAGATTTTGGAAGCGAAGTCAACTTTATCTACCACATTGGCGCACGAACGGATACTACCGAGTTTGATGCTACAATTTTTGATGAACTCAATGTCAATTATTCGAAAGATGTTTGGAACCTGTGCGTTGAGTTTAATATTCCCTTGGTGTACGCAAGTTCTGGAGCTACTTACGGATTAGGCGAACTGGGATACGAAGACGATCACGCCATTATTCCCGATTTAAAGCCGTTGAATCCTTATGGTGAATCAAAGAACAATTTCGATATCTGGGCATTAGAACAGAAGAAGCGTCCACCATTTTGGGCAGGATTGAAGTTTTTTAATGTGTACGGTCCAAATGAGTACCACAAGGGTCGAATGGCATCGGTTATTTTCCATGCGTACAACCAGATAACAGCTTCAGGTGAAATGAAATTGTTCAAGTCGCACAATCCAGATTATGCCGATGGCGGTCAACTCCGAGATTTTGTCTACGTGAAGGACGTTATTGAAGTATGTCTCTACTTGAAAGATCAACTTCCGCCGTCTGGAATATATAACTTGGGATCTGGAATGGCACGTACCTTCTTGGATTTGGCAAAAAACACATTTAAGGCAATGGGCAAGGAAGAGAAAATTTCTTTTGTTGACACGCCCATCGATATTCGCGATAAGTACCAATATTACACCAAGGCTGAAATGGATAAATTAATCGCCACAGGTTACACGAAGAAATTTTACACGTTGGAAGAAGGGATTGAGGATTATGTCACCAATTACCTGATGACAGACAGCACTTATTAGATCTATTTTTCAAGGATCATCAAATAGGTTTCGTCATTGCCGTGATACGTCGTTTTAATGTCGTTATTGGTGATTAAAATAATGCGACCATCAGGAAATTTAGTGAATGTACCATCTCCATTATTGCGCTCTAAATCGTAGTATTTACCTTTGTCCTTTAGCACAATCGTACCGCTTTCTTGATTTGTGACCGTGCCTGAATTCGTCGTGTAACTCAGGTTCATTGTATACTTGCCTTCACCTTTGTTAAAATCAGAATAGGTCACGGTTCCCACATTGTCGTAATAGTAGGAAAGTCCATTGCTTTTGGTGACTTTCAAGCTGTAAACATCCCACGTTCCTTCCATTTTTTTCTCAGTCCTTTTGACTTTATCGCACCCAACAAAAAGAACCAGCAGGCAACACACCCAGAAAACGTTATAAATTTTCATCGAATTCAATAATGAGTTTATGTTTTGAGTTGATCAATTTTTTAAATAGACGAATCGTGTTTTCTTCCGCTTTTTGCTGAAGAGACAGTGCTTTCGCATTTTCAATCATTTTGAATTTTGCTTGATCTTCCAGCTGTCTTCGCGTGGCATCACTCCAATCGCCTTGTTCTTGAAAAATTTCTGTTCTCGACGGACTGATAATGATATCTAACATTTTCGGTTGTGGAAGGTTGATCCACACCGTATCTGCATTCGAGCGAATGGTGTAGTTTTTCTTCGATAAGTCAAGACCGTATTTAATTTCACCTTTGACAATAAGGGTGAGTCGTCTTTTTACATTGCGCTTAAACAAACGGACCCATTCTTCTGGATCATAAAAACTGGATGATTTTTTGTAAAATTCCACCGTGTCAATTACAACTTCATCTCTATAGCTAACTGTGCTAATTTCTGCGATGGTCTTTATCGATTCAATGTGAATTGGCGTATTTTCTATTGTCAATTCTTCACTTTCAGAAGAAGCAAAAAAGCGATAAATCACCACGCCGATGATGATGAACGCAGCTAATACGAGCAAGTTTTTCGCCAAACGGATGTACTCATTTTTCATCGCTGGGTGGTGTTTGGTGAATAATAATATTATCGAATCCTAATTGCTCATAAAAATCGGTGATGAACGCTGAAGCATTGTCCGTGGCATCTTTGAAAATTCCTGTTTCCGCCATGTCTTTTTTTATGGCTTCCTCTCCTTGCTTCAAAAAGTTGTTTTTCTCTTGTTGCGTGAAACGATCTCTAAGTCCCGTAACGCTTTCCATCTCTGTTCGAATGAGACTCGGATCCATTGAGAACGAAGTGATTTCAACTGGTGGCAAAGTTATTTCGATAGTTGTTCCGCTAATTTTAATATCTCCCTTCTTAATTTTAGAAAGATCAACGCCTGCTTTGATTTTCGCTTTGCAATTAATCAATATTTTACGATCACCGTATTTGTACCATTCTTCTGCTTTATCATCAAGCTTAATGATTTTCCCCACCGTATATTCTGTCGTCGATAATTCGCCAATGTTTCGAATTTCGTATACTTCTGCTTCGGGTACAGGAGATGGTTCCGAGCAACCGAAACAAAGAAACAATAAGACGATATAGAAAACGAAGTACTTCATGAATTTAAGAAAACGGAGCAAGTGCCATCATTTGCATTCCGACAATCAACGCTTCTTCATCGATATTAAATTTTGGATGGTGTACACCGTAGGTAATTCCCTCTGCTTCATTTCGAACGCCGAGTCTGAAAAAGCATACTGGGATTTCTTGCGAATAATACGAAAAATCTTCTGCTGTCAGACGAATTGGTAATTCCTCAACATTTTGTTCTCCCAAAAAAAGTTGTGCAGCACTTCTCATCTTAGCTGTGACCTTGGGATCATTCTCCAAATAAGGATATCCTTTGCTAATTTCAACGTTTGCACTACCTCCAGCGGCATGTGCCAAATCGTTCGCGGTTTTTTCGATGAGTTGCAATGCTTCCGCTCTCCAAGGCTCATCCATCGTACGGAAGGTACCTTTCAGGTATGCTTTGGAAGGAATGACATTGGTAGCACCGAGCGCTTCAAAATGACCAAACGAAAGTACACATGGAATTTTCGGGTCGCATTTTCGACTCACAATCTGTTGCATTTGTGTAACGATATTCGCACCGATTAGAATCGGATCAATGCACTGATGAGGTGTTGCGCCGTGTCCACCTTTTCCGTGGATTGTAATATAAATTTCATCGCAGGAAGCCATGTAGATTCCTTCTTTAAATCCGACTTTTCCTACTGGCATATCAGGAAAAACGTGCAATGCGAACATTTCAGTCACGGTTGGATTTTTCAGTGCTCCATCGCGAATCATGTAGGTTGCTCCACCCGGATTTTTTTCTTCTCCTGGTTGAAAAATTAACTTTACAGGTTGGGGAAGTTCATTGCGTAATTTGTGCAAAATTTCCGCTGCGCCGAGCAAGACCGAAGTGTGGACATCATGTCCACAAGCATGCATTACCCCGTCCACAGTCGATTTGTATGGAACATCATTTTCTTCTTGAATTGGAAGTGCGTCCATGTCCGCTCTGAGTCCAATTGCTTCATCTTCTTTGGTGTGTTGTTCACCTCTAATCAGCGCAACGATTCCTGTATCACCTACTTTCGTTGTATGTTCAATTCCTAGTTTCGTTAATTGTTCGGATACATAATTCATCGTATTCACTTCCTGGTACGACAGTTCAGGATGCGCATGAATATGTCTTCGGTAGCCATTCACTTTTTCAAAAAGTTGAACCGACAGTAGTTTTATTTCTTCCCTTACTTTAAGATTCATTTGTAAGACCGTTATATCCTGTGACTATAAAGCGAAATGCAACATACGCCATGATGATGCCAAAGATGAATTTAATTAAAGCAGGAGAAAATTTAAGTGCCAATTTCGAACCAAAATAGCCTCCAACGACAAAAGTGAGCGCGATGATTACGCCGTATTTTATTTCAATATTGCCCGCTTTGAGGTAGTTGTTAACTGCTAGAATTCCAACAGGTAAAAGGAGTACGAAAAGACTTGTGCCTTGTGCGTCGTGTTGTGACATGCCAAGTGCGTAAATCAGGGCTGGCACAATGATAACTCCACCTCCAACACCCACAAATCCGCTTAGCACACCTGCAAGCACACCTATGGCGATTAAAATTAGTATGGTGGATGTCGTCATATTCCGATACATAAGTATTCATCAAAGATACAGAATCTCTTTAAATGAATCCAATTGCAGTTAATTTCCAAACACCTTCTTCAAAAGATCAGTAACGCGGGCACCTGGATTTTTACGAATTTCCAATTCTTCTTTAGCAATTTGCACAAACAATCCATCGATGGCTTTGTTCGTCGCGTATTCTTCTAAGTCTGGATTCACTTTTTTAACCAATGGAATTTTATTATACGTTGTAAAAACCGAATTCCAGTGTTTTGTGGCACCTACTTTTTCAAGGGATGCTTTGATTATTGGTCGAAATTTCTCAACTAGTGCTGCGCGTGTCGAACTTTCCAAAAAGCGTGTCGCTGCATCATCGTTTCCTTTTAAAAGACCCATTGCATCTGTGACAGACATGCCTTTTATCGCATCAACAAAAATATCTTTAGCTCCCATCGCTGCATCTTCCGCCGCGCGATTGATCGATTCAATGGCTTCATCCACCTTTTCACCTTGTCCCATCTGACGGAGTTTACTTTCCACATCTTTTGCCTCTTGTGGAAGTGGAATTTTAATGGTTGGATCTTTGAAATACCCATCTGGCTTTGACAGCTGAGAAACACCCTTTTCTACACCTTTATTCAGTGCTTCTTTGAGTCCTGAAACTACTTCCCCTTCGCTGAGCGAACTTGCGTTTTCAGTTTTCAGTGATTCGTTCACTTTGTTTTTCAGTTTGCCAAAATCTTGTCCAAAGGAAAAGTTCGCAGCAAGTAAAAAACCACACAGGGCAAAGGTCAATTTGTTCATATTTTTTTTGTTTAGTCAATAATACGAAATTTCAAGGGAAAAGGAGAAGGAATAGTGATAAAAGGTGGCTTGAGGGTAAAATGAGTTGTTGTATAGCCCTCTGGGCTAAGTTGTAAGGGTTGTTGTATAACCGCCAGCTATCAGCTGACGGTTATACATGTGCAGCACTCCGTGCTGATTGAGCAGAAACAACCTCCTTGACACTTACAAATTGAACTGTAGAGTGCTGATTTACACCTGCGTCTCACAGCGCGGAGCGCTAAACAGAACTAACCCAAAGCTAAATGCTTTGGGTTAGTTCCAAGTCAAACACTTCCGCACAGAGTGCGGCACAAAAAGTAAGTTGTTCAATAAACTGATAGGGGAAATTTACTAGGTATGACCAATTTACAATCACCCCACCATCAAATTACACCCCCGCAAATCAGATTGATCAAAGCGCCCCATGATTTCAAATCCATTTCCAACAATTCGACCTAAGTCCTGCGTGGCAATGAACGAACAGCTGTACAAATTAGCCAAGTCGATGACGTTTATTCCCCCAGTTTTACCATCTTCCAAATAGTGAAAGGGATCATTGACCTCACGGATGCGGATTTTCATCCAAGGTGGAGTCTCAAACAGACCATTGGCGTTACTATACCCCTGAGAAAGTAATTCTGTCATGCCGTATTCAGAAGAAATGAACGGAACATGCAATCCTTCTTGCAACTGCTGGTGTAATTCGACTTTGGTCAATTCCTTTCGGCGACCTTTCATTCCTCCCGTTTCAATGATGCGTGCTTTGGCGAGATTTATATTTTTTTCTGCTAAATCGAGTAGGGCATAGGATACTCCGAATAGCACGACTTCTTTTCCACTTTCGATGGCTTGTTGGTAACGCAATTCAATTTCTGAGGGTGAATTCAGTAGAAAACCAGAAAGCGGATTATTTGTCGCTGCAACCAAATGATCGACCATGTAGACCAAGCTAGATTCGCCTTGTTCGATGTAATTTGGCAACAATGCAAGGATGACTTGACTTTCCGGATTTCCAATCAGTGAAGTGTATGCTCTGAAAAATGAATCTTTGTACAGTTGTAAATCTTCAACAAAATGCTGACTTCGGATTTGTCCAGTCGTTCCGCTACTTTTAAAAACGATTGCTGGCTCCAGTCTATCTTTACAAACTTTGTGGGTTTTGAAAAAGGAAATTGGGAGAAATGGGATTTCTTCGATTGCTTTAGGAGCAGGCCAGTTCAGGCTGTTCACATATTCGCGATAAATAGGGCAGCTATCCTTTTGATAGTCAAAAACTTTCAGTGTGATTTGTTCAAAATCACTTTCATTTGATATAGAGAATATGCGTTCGCGCAAATCCATTTGATTAGAATAACATGCCTGCAAGCACTGCCGTTGACATACATGCAAGCGTTCCACCTAACAGCGCTATAAATCCATATTTCGCGAGAACAGATTTTTTCTCAGGTACCAAGATTCCAATCCCCCCAACTTGTATTCCGATGGATGCAATATTTGCAAATCCACAAAGTACATACGTCGCCATGATGATTGTTTTTTGTGAAAGTTCATCTTGCATTTCACCGAGGTGTGGGTAGGCGATAAATTCGTTGAGGATTGTTTTTTCACCCAAAAGCTGCCCGAAATACATGCAATCTTGCCATTCAACCCCCATTACCCATGAAATTGGCGCAAGAATATATCCTGCGATGCTTTCAAAACTTAGTTGTGAATACATGCCACCAGAAGCGATCAACTTGTTTAATGTCGTCCAATCCCCAATTTTACCTAATCCATAATTAAATAGAGCAATCAAACTGATAAAAACGATTAGCATAGCACCCACGTTTGCCGCAAGTTTCAGTCCTTCTGTCGTTCCGTTGGTAATAGCTTCGAGTGCATTTGCACCAATTTTTTCTTTGGGAACGTCTAAGTTTTTGTCGATTTCTTCGGTTTCAGGAACGAGCATTTTCGCAAATACAATCGCCGCAGGAGCTGACATGAACGACGCCGTTAACAAGTGCTTGGCGTAGAACATTTCTTTCACTTCGTCACCGCCACCCAAAATACCGATTACGGCGGCAAGCACACCACCTGCAATTGTTGCCATTCCACCGACCATCAAACACATGATTTCTGACTTGGTCATGCGATTCAAATAAGGACGCACGAGCAATGGAGCTTCAGTTTGACCTATAAAAATATTCGCAGCTGCAGAGATGCTTTCTGCACCAGAAATCCCAAGCGTTTTGTTCATCACCCACGCCAATTTTTTGACGATGAATTGGAGAATACCCATGTAATACAATAGACTTGAGATCGCTGCAAAGAAAATGATAGAGGGTAGAATCCACGTCATAAAATTCATCAGCATGGAATCCATTTGTTCCGAACCTAGACTTCTAAACAAGAACGTAGAACCGTCGTGCGAGAAGTTGATAAGCTTGGTAAATGCCTTCGAAATCCAGTCAAAAATGGTTGAAATGAATGGAACTTTTAAAATTAAAATCGCTAAAACAATTTGAAGCGCTGTTCCTTTTAACACCAGTTTCCAGTTTATCTTTTTTCGATTTCGACTAAATATAAATCCGATGAAAAACAGAAAAAACAAGCCGAAAAGTCCTTTGATAATGGTAGCAAACGACATTCCCGTCCCGTAAAAACTTTCCTTGTCGTGATAGGCATAACGCACACCATCTTTGGAAAAAACGACCTTGTTATCAGAAGTATAAAGTACTGGATATTTCGTTATTTGTTCGGTGGAATCGCCTTGGGAAGTGAAACTAATCTCCTTTCCTTTGAGTGACCAACTGCCCGATGTTTGAGTGGTGAGTAATGTATCGGTATTTTTAAACGTACCGTCTTTTTTGAGTGTAAGTTGAAATGATTTTCTGTAGTAAGTTTCATCATCAAATGACCAAGCATTTAAGGAAGCGCAACATACAATAAAGAGAAAAAGAAACTTAAGCTTTACGCCTTTTGATTTCGTCCCTAATTCTTGAAGCCAGTTCATAGTCCTCATCTTGAATTGCTTGATTAAGTTGACTTTCTAAATCTTCTTTGGAAAGCGATGCAATAGTATTTTCTTCGGAAGCGTCATCAAACGATTCGGCCAATAGGTCATTTTCTTCCAGTGCTGATTCATCTAGCAAAATTCCTGCAGATGAAAGTATGGATTCATACGTATACACAGGACAGTTGAAACGCACTCCGATGGCGATTGCATCTGAAGTTCTTGCGTCAATTTCAGCGATCGTTCCGTTCTGCTCACACAAAATTTTAGAATAAAAAATGCCTTCGACAAGTTTATATACAATGACTTCTTTCACTTCGATCGAGAAGGTAGTAGCGAAATTTTTAAAGAGATCGTGGGTCAATGGACGTGTAGGTACCATTTTTTCCAATTCGATAGCAATTGCTTGTGCTTCAAAACCACCAATAATGATGGGTAATCGACGATTTCCATTCACTTCGGATAAAACTAGTGCATAGGCGCCAGACTGCGTTTGACTATATGATAATCCTACAATTTCTAGTTTTATTTTTTCCATGTGCAAGCCTGGTTTGTCTTCCTTTTTAAACAAGCAGGGAAGCTATTTTCGCTTCCCTTTGGACTACTCGTTTTGTAAAAATACTTATTTCTAGGAGAAAATTCTTAGTTTGAGCTCTTGAATTTTTTCACTGCTTCGGTTAATCGTGGGAGCACTTCGAATGCGTCACCTATAATTCCATAGTCAGCAGCTTTGAAAAATGGCGCTTCTGAATCGGTATTGATAACTACAATTACTTTAGAACCATTGACACCTGCTAGGTGTTGAATAGCACCTGATATCCCTGCAGCAATGTACAAGTTTGGACGAATGGCAACACCTGTTTGTCCAACGTGCTCGTGATGAGGCCTCCAACCAATATCAGCAACTGGACGAGAACAAGCCGTAGCTGCTCCCAAAGCTTTTGCTAAATCTTCTACCATTCCCCAGTTCTCAGGGCCTTTCAATCCACGCCCCGCAGAGACTACAATTTCTGCTTCTGGCAATGGAATATCTCCTTCTGGAACTTTCGTATCCAATAATTTTATGTTTGCGCTTCCTGCGTTTCCATCAAAACTTTCCACAGGGCATGCTGATCCACTTGCTTCAGGTTGAATACTGTTCGGCAAAAGCGAAATAATTTTCTTTGCAGAAGTTACTTTCACATTTCCAAAAGCTTTTCCTGAGAAAACATTAACCATAACTGTATCACCATTTGGAACTGCAATTGCTCCTGAAACCAATCCAGCTTTTAAACGCACAGATAATCGTGGAGCAACAGCTTTCGCCACTAAATCATGTGAAAACACGATTGTGTTAGCTCCAGTAGTTTCAGTTGCTTTAGCAATAACTCGAGTTAATTGTTGCGAATCATCGTTTGTCACTGAGCGATCAACTAACACTTTTGAAGCACCGTATTCACCCAATTTGGCAAGGACAGCATCTTCCGCAGTTCCAGTTGTAATGACTACAACATCTTGCCCTAATTTCTTTCCGTAGGTAACCGCTTCTAGTGCATTTTTTGCTAAACCGTTACGACTGTTTATGTATACTAATGTTGACATATCTTCTTAAATTACTTTTGCTTCGTTGTGTAACAATTCAACCAATTCGTCCATGTTTGTAGGGTCGATCATCTTGCAAGCAGATTTTGCTGCAGGTAAGTCATAAGACTCGAATGAAGTTAGTGTGTCAATTCCAGCAGGTTCAACAACTGTCAATGGTTTCGTACGAGCGGCCATAATTCCTCTCATGTTTGGAATACGTTGTTCAGCCATCCCTTTTGCACAAGAAACGACAGCGGGTAAACTAACTTCTACTCGTTGCACACCTCCGACGATTTCCGTCTCCAAGGTCGCAGTCGATCCGCTCATGTCTAATTTGGATGCCAATGAAACAAATGGTAAATCCAGTGCTTCGGCAATCATTCCGCCAACTTGCGAACCGTTGTAGTTAATCGTCTCTTTTCCTGTTAAAATAAGGTCAAAACCATTTGCTTTTGCATATTCAGAAATCTGAAGTGCGACAGCGTAGGCATCTACCGCTTCTGTGTTAATTCGAACCGCGTCATCAGCACCAATCGCCAGTGCTTTTCTCATCACGGCATCATCTCCCGCTGTTCCAACTGTAACGATCGTTACAGATCCGTCATTCGCTTCTTTCAATTCTAACGCTCGGACAAGTGCATACCACTCATCATAAGGGTTTACAATATATTGTACTCCATTCTCATCAAACTTCGTGTTGTTATCGCTGAACGCAATTTTTGAAGTTGTATCTGGAGATTTACTAATACAAACGAGTATCTTCATATCGAATAATTTTTTCTTAAGTGGTTGCGAATTTAACAAATTAAACCTGTTTTTTTACCCTCGTTGAAGAGAAAAAATAATGTAAGGGAATTTTATTGTACTATTTCTTTGATTTTTAAGTCAAAATTAAATTGATTTTTTGTTACATTTGGCACCCCTAAAGGGTGAAAACGTCTTGCAATTGGTGAACTCATGACGATCCTTTCGGAATGAGATCAAAAAAATAAAAGAATTATATGAAAACGGTACAATTTAGAGAAGCACTTAGAGAAGCAATGTCAGAAGAAATGCGCGCAGATAAAGGCGTGTTTTTGATGGGAGAAGAAGTTGCTGAATACAATGGAGCTTATAAAGTTTCTCAAGGTATGTTGGATGAGTTTGGACCGAAACGAGTTATTGATACCCCAATTGCCGAGCTAGGATTTTCGGGAATTGCAGTAGGTGCATCCATGAATGGTTTACGTCCTATTGTTGAGTTTATGACGTGGAACTTCGCTATTTTGGCGGCGGATCAAATTATCAACAGTGCCGCTAAAATGTTGCAAATGTCGGGTGGTCAGTATCACTGTCCAATTGTTTTTAGAGGTGGAAATGGACCAGCAGGACAGCTTGCTGCAACGCATTCACAAAGTTTTGAAGCATTTTATGCGCACGTACCAGGATTAAAAGTTGTTGTACCTTCAACGCCATACGATGCAAAAGGATTGCTAAAAGCTGCGATTAGAGATAACGATCCTGTTGTTTTCTTAGAGTCAGAAAAAATGTACGGAGATAAAGGTGAAATTCCAGAAGGCGAATACATCATTCCAATTGGAGTTGCGGATATCAAGCGAAAAGGAACAAGTGTTACGCTCGTTACCTTCGGAAAGATCATTAAAGTAGTATTCGAAGCGGCAGACGCATTGGAGAAAGAAGGAATCTCATGCGAAGTCATTGATTTACGTTCTGTTCGACCAATCGACTATGCAACCGTAGTTGAATCGATCAAGAAAACAAATCGATGTGTAGTCGTTGAAGAAGCTTGGCCATTGGCGTCTATTTCTTCGGAGATTGCTTATCACTTGCAACGTTACGCTTTTGATTACCTAGATGCTCCAGTCATGCGTGTCACTCAAACAGATACTCCATTTGCATTTTCGCCAACATTGATTGATGAAGCATTGCCAAATGTAGATCGCATCGTTAAAGCGGTAAAATCTACGCTTTATAGAAATTAGTCGAGTTACTCTCTTATCAGTGATGTTGCGGTGATTTTCAAATCTTTGATTTGGATTTCAACGTCGTTCTTGTTGTCAATGTACACTTGCATTTGGTCATTTGAATGACGGATATTCGGTAGATTGAAACGCATTGTATACGTCGTGAAGACACCTTCTGGACGATATAGAGAAACCTCCAAGTTATCCCAACTGTAGCAATTGAATTTACTTACTGTCTCAAATCGAATTACAGCACTTTTCGTAGAATCTGAGGTCTTTGTTGTAAACGTCACATCGAAACAGGTTTCATCGTTTGGAATTAGTTCCAGCAGTGTAAATTTATCGTGTCTTAAATCCGTGAAAGGCGGTGCAGTTTGAATTTCGGGTTTGTCAAAAATTACACGTGTATCGAATCTATAGCCGTGACTTTGGTATTCTTCTTTTCGTTCCACCCAGTTCGGATTACCACGCTCAATCTCTAAATGGATATCTGTGTAACCCGCGGTATTCACTTTCCCAAAGATATACCAGTAATGCTGTTTGGACATGCGGACATCATGAATGAGGTATCGTTCGAATTGAAAGGTTTGAAAAAGAGAAAATGCGAGGCAGAGAACAGCGAATGTTCCAACAAAAATCCGATAAGCCAAAGAGGTAGATAACACGAGCGCATAGCCAATCAACAGAGCGAGTAGTGGATAAACATCTACCATTACACGTGATCCAAAAGATGACGCATACCACCAGCATTCCCATGAACTCATGATGAAAATATAAAAGGTTGTAAATCCAAAAAATGCCCAGAAAATGCGTCGCTGGTTTTTATACAGGTAGACAAAGCCAAATACAATTAGCAGAAATAGAGGAGAATATAAAAGCCACCCTTTTTTGTAGGAAAAGAGAAAGTCAATTGTTTTCGGGTCAATGATAATGATCTCTTCGGTGTGGAGATTTGGTATAAATAACTGCCCACCAATAGTGTACCAATAAATAAATTGTGGAATGTTCCATAGTATTGCAAAAGCGGGAAACCATAATAATCGTAGCCAAGCTTTAATGTTTGAAGCATTGTTTTTCAGGAGAATGCACAGTGGAATAATTCCCCAAATCGCTTGCGTGGGTCGAATGCAGCTTGTAAGACCTAAAATAGCAGCCGATAGCAAGAGGTGTTTTCGCTGATTGGAACTGGTGTATCGAAAGAAGTAATACAGAAACATCGCGTTTAGTGCAAATAGGTAGAGATGTGTGAGATCGTATTGGTGGGTGAACGTGATGTAAAGATTAGTGCCAAGGTAAATTAGTAGCATGACAACACCAACGATTCGGTCGTTAAAGAATAGCTTTAAAAGCTTTCGACAATAGATCAATCCAATAATTATGAAAAACAGCGCATTGAGCAAATACGCAATATGATAAGGTTTGGAAAATCCATCTGTGCTATGCCCGGTTACTCGTGCAAACACATCACCAATGAGGTAAGCTGGAAGCTGAACAAATGACAGTCCCATGTGGTAAACATTTAGAATATCTCCGTGCTTTGAAGGTTGAAGCTGATACACCAATGTACTATCGCAATATTCGTTCTGAACACTTTCTGCCCACGATTGCTCAAATTTCAGTGAGCCCTCATTCATCAAATGCGGCAGGTACATATAATACCCAAAACCATCGTAACTGCAAATGCAAGTAGATTGGTTGGAAATTACCTTGTCAAGCTTTTCAGTAAATGGAATACTAAAAATCAGCACAAGTAGAATAAGAATTTTACCAGAGAAACTCTTTATAAACATAGAAGTAAAAATAGTTTAAAAATTCAGTTCTGTTGTATTTATCAATGAAACTCAAGTTTCAAGTTAAATCCATTGGAGGATAGATGCACATGTCTCCATGCTTTATTCAGTAATTTCGTATTGGTTTTATACATCAGAATCGCCGCAATATCATGAATAAGTAGATACGCGCCTTGCATAATGAGTGAATTCCCGTAGCCTTGAAGTCGATACCGAACTTCTGTTGGTTTGTCGCTTCCGAACAAGCGTAGCGCAACACCACCAGTGATGTACGCCACATCTAACCCCGCATTTATAAAGTAAATTTTCTCCAGACGATGTTGATAGTTGTTCACTTCTTGAAAGCTCATGGGGGATTTCTTTTTGTAGGCGCCAATAATACCTGGAATCCCGATCCCCAAATTAACCACATTCCAAATCGCGTTCATCTGATGAAAATATTTTGCTTCACCCGTCGAATTGAAGTTTGCGATGGTGCCGTATGTAATATTTCCTATAGCCCAAGAATTGAGTGAAATCATAGTCGTTTTTCCAATGTTTGATTGTCTCAATTGAATTTCGTTAATCAGTGACCTCAAAGTATCCTCTTGTCCATGTGATTTTTCACAATTGAGTGTAATAATTAGGATCAAAAGCAGATATTTCATCGTATTATTTCATTTAGTTTGATGTGTTCAAAAGGATATGTTATCTTTGCCTCTTTCCTTGCCAATTGTAGTTTTTAAGTGGACTGATGATTTCCAAATTCACCCTATAAAACTTAAAACTACCTAGATATTCACAAAGCGCGGTTAAAAAACTGCATTTTTTTTATTTAGCTCTTGGTTTATAACTTTAATCTTGTATCTTTGCAC
>CAZXRU010000009.1:38739-135602 GCA_964643345.1 uncultured Fluviicola sp. | reverse complement strand
CGAACCAAGGACCCTCTGATTAACAGTCAGATGCTCTAACCAACTGAGCTAAGGGAGAATTTCTACTCTTATTTCTAAAAGCGATTGCAAATATATACAAAGAAATTAGTTGTCACAATAATTTTAAAAATATTTTAAACCGTTATTGAAAGTAGTTGCGCACGATTTTCGCCTTTGCCTTGCCGATTACTGCCGCAATTTCCTCTTCGGTCGCCTTACTGATTTCGCTCACAGTTTTAAACGCCTTCATTAATTCCTCATGGGTTTTTGGACCTATTCCCCTGATCTGCGTGATTTCAGAAATCAATGCACCCTTGCTTCGTTTATTGCGGTGATGGGTGATTCCAAATCGATGTGCTTCATTGCGCAGGTACTGAATGACCTTTAAACTTTCAGAACGTTTGTCAATATAAATCGGTAGACTGTCTCCTGGAAAAAAGATTTCCTCTAACTTCTTGGCAATTCCTACAATGGCAATCTTTCCTCGCAAGTCTAGTTTTTCCAATGCCTTTAATGATGCGCTCAGTTGACCCTTTCCACCGTCAATCACAATTAGTTGAGGTAGAGACTCTCCTTCATCAAGCAATCGTCGGTACCTTCTGTAGACGGCTTCTTCCATGGAGGCAAAATCATCTGGACCTTCAACCGTTTTTATGTTGTAATGGCGGTAATCCTTCTTGCTTGGTTTTCCATTTTTAAAGACCACACAGGCGGAAACAGCGTTTGTTCCTTGAAAGTTGGAGTTGTCAAAACACTCAATGTGAACGGGTTTATCCTGCAATCGGAAGTCGACACGGATTTGTTCCAAGATTCGATCCGTGTGTCGCTCTGGATCTTTGATTTTTTCCTGTTTCAATTTTTCTAAGCGGTAAAACTTCGTGTTTCTCTCGGATAATTCAATCAATGATTTCTTATCTCCTCTCTGGGGGACAAAAAACTCAACACCCTCCAGTTTTAATCCAATTTTGGCTGAAAGAAGTACTTCTTTTGATGTGCTGTTGTACCTTTCCCGCATTTCTGGAAGCACATAGCCAATAATATCCTCATCTGTCTCATCCAGCTTCTTGTTGACTTCTGTCGTAAGCCCATGAATAATACTGCCATCATTGATGACTAAATAATTCACAAAGGCCGTTTTTGCGTCTTGTAAAACCGTCATGACATCAACGTTCTGAATGGTTGGAGAAACAATGGTTGACTTTGCTTTGTAGCGATTTATCGTATCAATTTTGGATTTTAATGCCTGCGCTTCTTCAAATTCTAGGTTGTTGGAATGTTGAAGCATCTTCTCTTTCAAAGTGCCAATTACCTGCGTCAGATTTCCCTTTACAATGTGTTCAATATCCTTGATGTAGGTATTATACGTTTCTTCCGATTCATAGCCCACACAACCTCCTTTGCAATTTCCAAGATGGTATTCCAAACACACTTTATGCTTTTTTTCAGCTATTTTCTTTGGAGACAGGTCCAAACTACAGTTCCGCAGCGGATACAGTTCTTTGATAAACGAAAGTAAGGTGTTAACCACGTACACGCTGGGATAAGGCCCGAAGTACTTTGAACCGTCCTTGATCACCCTACGGGTTGTAAAAACGCGCGGAAAGGGTTCATTTTTGATGCAAATCCATGGGTACGTTTTATCGTCTTTGAGTTGAATGTTGTACTTGGGTTGGTACTTCTTGATCAAACTGTTCTCAAGTAACAGTGCATCGAGTTCCGTTTCGACAACGATGTATTTGATATCGCAAATTTGCTGAACTAAAACCCTCGTTTTTCCATTCTCAAGTGTTTTGTTGAAGTAGGAGGATACACGTTTTTTTAAATTCTTCGCCTTTCCAACGTACATGATCTTCCCAGACGCATCAAAATACTGGTAAACCCCCGGTTTATCCGGAAGAGATTGTATTTTTAATTGAACATCCTTGCTTTTTGGCGACATAGAGTAAAGTTAAGCTTTATCCCTTACTACTCGAAAGCCTACGTGAAAATACGCCTCATTTTTGGCAATTGCTTGTCGAGATTCAGGTGTATACCCTTTACAATAGGTTTCGTCGCATAAAAACGAACCACCCTTCATTACAAACGTTGGGTCTGAAACAGTCGGATTGCTTTCATAAACGCTCGCGGTTATTTCCCAAACGTTTCCAAGCATTCCATAGATCTTCAAATCATTTGGTGGAAACTCTTGTACTGGACAGGTGAACTTGAAACCATCGATTAAATCTATTTCACTATCTGTAGAATGACTAATGTTTATCCTTTCTTGCTTGGTTTTCCCCTCAATACAAGCGTATTCCCATTCCTTTTCGTTGGGTAGGCGCACCTTTGCCCACCTGCAATAAGCAACTGCATCGTTGTAGGTGACTTGAACCACTGGGTGATCTATAATGTCGTCAATACTTGATGCTTTACCTCTAGGTTGTTTCCAATTGGCATCGGGTAAAATTTTCCACTCATTGTTGAGGTAAACCGCCCCGCCATAATTGTCCTTTTCAGCTTCGGTGATGTAGCCCGTTTCAGAAACAAATTGTTGAAACTGTGTATTTGTCACGGGTGTGGATGCTATTTCAAAAGGTTTCAAGCCGCTGGGGGATAGTGCAATCCAATCCGTTGGTTCAACCTGAGAAGAACAAGCAGCTAAAAAGAAGATTATGCTGGAAAGTAGTAGACTTTTTCTCCAATAATGAACTTTCTGTCCATGATTCTCGGCCATAACGGTTTTGTTGGTAGATCTTTGTTCCATGCTTCAAAAAATTCGCTTAAACTTTCCTTTTCCTGTGGATTCAGCTCGCTTAAATCAATCAATTCTACTTTGTCACTGTCTAAATTATACAAATGCAGCCAATTGTCTCGTGCGCTAAGGATCATTTTCCAATTTTTATGTCGAATCGCGCGCACATGGTCACACCTCCAGTAAAGCGTTTCATGTGGAAGATCACTTGTTTCATTTGCAATAAAAGGCATCAGGTTTACACCGTCTAGTTTCGTTGGGTTTTGCTGCGAAATCTTAGATAATTCAAGTGAAGTTGGAAAAATATCCATTGCTGAAACCGCATGGTTGTACTTGATCCCAGCGGGAATTTTTCCTTTCCACTGCATCATAAATGGAACATTGATTCCACCCTCGAAGAGCGTTAGTTTTCCTCCTTTTAATGGTGCATTGGTTGTCGCTTTTGTGTAACTCGCACCACCGTTATCTGAGATAAAGTAAACCACCGTATTTTCTAACAGTTGCAACGAATCCAAATGGTTCATCACATCGCCAACCGCATCATCCAGCGCTTTGATCATCGCCAAATAGACACGCTGGTTTTCGTCTTTTATGTGTGAAAACTGATTGTAGTATTCTTCTGGCGCTTGAAATGGAACGTGCGGTGCGTTAAAATTCAACATGAGAAAGAAATTCGTGTCTTTATGACTGGAAATAAATGATTTAGCCTTGTTTGCGAAGGCGAATGTTAAATACTCATTTTCAATAACTTCCTTTCCATTTTCAATGATCTTCGCATTGTTGGTACGAGCGACTTTCCACTGGTATTTGCTGCTAAAATCGTCTTGAATAAAGGAGTGATAACCAGCCGATTTTCTCTCAGGCGTGTACAACGAAAAAGCACCTAAAAAGCCATAGTGATAATCAAATCCACGATTTATCGGCATGTGCTGAGTACCATAGCCTAAGTGCCATTTGCCAATCAACGCTGTTTCGTAACCAGCATTTTGGTAGACTTCAGCTAAACTTACCTCGCTCGTTGGAATTCCTTGATGTTCCAACATGTCCTTGCTTGGGTAGGATGGTTCCGTTGCTATGGTCCAGTCGCCGAGTCGTTTTGCCCCTTTTGCAAGATTGTACCTGATTTTGGATTTTGGATAATATTCCATAGGCTGCGTTTCGAAGCCATAACGTTGCTGGTACTTCCCTGTTAAGATGGATGCACGCGAAGGAGCACACACCGGCGAAGTGACGTAGGCATCGCTGAAAACAACTCCGTTGGCTCCAATATTGTCAATATTTGGGGTAGAAATGTGTTGCGCGCCATAGGCAGAGAGTTCGCCTTTTCCCAAATCATCCGCCATGATGATAATGATGTTAGGACGTTCTGCTTTTTCTACTTCAACTTCTACCGTGGCTTTTGTTTGTGGAGCAATGTCCCACTCATTAGACTACGTTGAAAAACAACCTACTAGCATCAGTGTTGACGCTATAAATAATGAGACATGAATGACTTGACGGTGCATTGAAAGCAATTTAAACAGGGCTAAAGTTACGAATGACGTTTGTTTTTACGTCACTTTCTTGAGCCAATTTACTCAATTACCACCTTTTCTACACCCAATACCTCGTTCCCGTTTTTGAGTTGCAAAAAATAGCTTCCTGAAGGAAGGTTGGTGTAAATTGTTGGTTGGTAAGGGTAAGTTGCCACTGTTCTGCCGCTTAAATCCACCAGTTCAATTGTTGTGGGATGCACGTCCTCGCTGGTACGAATGGAAAATGTACCCGATGAAGGGTTTGGAAAAACCGAAAAGACTGTACTGTGTTGAAGTTCATAGTTGCCAAGCCAACCCGGACTGTTCGGGGTAAGAAATGTATGCACATGGTCATGGTCTGCTACCCATAAGTTGCCCAAGGTGTCTATTTCCAATCCTAAAAACTCATCAAAATTGATGGGTGAGTTCCCTGCATCAAAACGGTTTACCCACGTGTCGTTTTCTAACATCGCAATTGCAAATGCAGTGTCTCCTGCAGTACCAAAAACAGCCCATAGATTATCTTCTAAATCCCATTCCATTTCTAACACATTTGGGCTCGGCATATTGCTCGTGTTGTTAGGTGTGATACTGTCGAAAAAATCATATGCGTACGCTAAACTAATTCCTGTTTTTCCACCTACAAACAACGTGTCTGTTAATCGCGAAAACTTCATCTCATTATACTGACCTCCTAGATAATCTGGGTCAACTGTTGATAAATGGATAAAACTACTGGTTTCATCTGGATAGTAACCGATAGCAGTGTTAGAACTTTTTTCACAGTAATCAAACTCATTCTTTGAAACCTGATTATATATTGTTTTATTCGTAATCTCCGTCTGACTCTCCTCAAAAACAACAAGCCTATAATTCATTCCGTCATACACCCTTAAAATATAAACCGTATCTACTTTCGTGCTTAGTCTACCCATATAATCCGAAAAACCATACTTCAGTTGGGGGGTATAGCCGTCAAAAGAAAAGAGTCCATAATTGTCATGCGCATAATAAACATGTACAGGTGTAAATGCCATACATAGATCAGCTCCCCATAAAAAACTAGTTGAAAAATCTTGTGGAAACACCTCTACATCACCATCACTCTCTATCACTGCCAATTGGTTGTTCCAACCAGGAGTTTTTCCTACAAACCACAAGTCGTTGGTGTACGGATTTATGATAAACTGATCAACAGGAATTGTCTGATAGGTAGACGCACGCGAAATACTCTGCCATGTTTGCGCATGGGAATATGTTCCCAAAACAATAAATGCTATTGCTAGACGTATTTTCATAGTTTAATGAGTTTAAAACTGTGGGTCTCATCACCTATTCTGCAAGATAAGAAATAAAATCCACTCATATAGTGCCTTGTGTTTAATGTGTAGCGATCGTTGCGTGTGTGATGGGTTCTATAAAAAACACCCCTCGCTGGAATACCAATGAGGGGTGTTTACTAGTGTCAATAATGTCGGATCAATTATTTACACTTATGTGTTTGTTGTTGTGTTAATGCATGCCGAAGACGTTTTTTCTTTAGGTCGACTTCCCGTCGACCCATCGAAGCTGACGCTTCTCTTTTCCAAAGTCCACACATTTGGCTTCGCCGAATGTCCGAAAGCAAGTCACCGGCTTAACAGCCGCTTCTTAACTTCCGCACATTTCACAATCATCTGGATTATCCAAAGAACATGCTACGGCTGCTTGTGCGTCTTCAATTGATGCTACTGAAACTGCTGGTTCAACCGCTGTTTCTTTGTCAACTGTAAACTTAATTGCGTCTGTTGCTGCTTTTGTTCTCAAGTAGTACATTCCAGTTTTCAATCCTTTTTCCCATCCGTAGAAGTGCATTGAGGTCAATTTACCAAAGTTTGCATTCTCCATAAAGATGTTCAACGATTGAGACTGGCAAATGTATGCTCCTCTATCTGCTGCTTGCTCAATAATTGCTTTTTGAGAAATTTCCCAAGCCGTTTTGTACAAGTCTTTTAATTTTTGCGGTACTTCATTAATGTTTTGAACAGATCCGTTCGCCATCATTATTTTTCTACGCATCTCTTTGTTCCACAATCCTTCTCTTACCAAGTCTTTCAATAAGTGCTTGTTAACGATAATGAACTCTCCTGACAATACACGACGCGTGTAGATGTTAGAAGTATATGGCTCAAAACATTCGTTGTTTCCAAGGATTTGTGCAGTAGAAGCTGTTGGCATTGGCGCTAATAACAATGAGTTACGTACACCGTGCTTTTTCACTTCTCCTTTCAACACATCCCATTCCCAACGGCTTGATGGAGTAACTCCCCACATGTCGAATTGGAAAACACCTTTTGAAACAGGTGAACCTTTGATTGTTTCGTAAGGTCCATCAACAATTGCCAAGTCTTTCGATGCTGTCATCGATGCATAGTAGATTGTTTCAAAAATCTCTCTGTTCAATGCTTTTGCTTCTTCCGACTCAAATGGATAACCCATCATGATGAATGTATCAGCTAAACCTTGAACACCTAGTCCAATTGGACGGTGACGCATGTTTGAATTTCTTGCTTCTTCTACTGGATAGTAGTTTCCATCAATGATTTTATTCAAATTCAAAGTCGCTTGATACGTAACTTCAAATAGTTTATCGTGATCAAATGTTCCATCTTCCGTTACGTATTTCGGTAACGCTAAAGAAGCCAAGTTACAAACCGCCACCTCATCTGGTGCAGTGTACTCAATGATTTCAGTACACAAGTTCGACGACTTGATTGTTCCTAAATTTTGTTGGTTCGATTTCGCATTCGCAGCATCTTTGTACAACATGTATGGAGTACCTGTCTCAATTTGCGATTCTAGTATTTTGAACCATAAATCTTGTGCCTTGATTGTTTTACGCCCTTTTCCTTCTTTTTCGTACTTCGTGTACAATGCTTCAAATTCAGCACTGTGCGTATCAGAAAGGCCTGGACATTCGTGTGGACACATCAAGGTCCATTCTCCATTTTCTTTTACTCGTTTCATGAACAAGTCTGGAATCCAAAGTGCATAAAATAAATCACGTGCACGTTGCTCTTCTTTTCCGTGGTTCTTTTTCAAGTCCAAGAAATCGAATACATCAGCATGCCATGGTTCAATGTAAATGGCAAAAGATCCTTTTCGTTTTCCTCCACCTTGATCAACGTAACGTGCTGTATCGTTAAATACGCGCAACATTGGAACGATTCCATTCGATGCACCATTTGTTCCTTTGATGTAAGAGCCAGTCGCACGGATGTTGTGAATTGCCAAGCCAATTCCTCCTGCTGATTGCGAAATCTGCGCACATGATTTCAATGTGTCATAAATTCCAGCAATACTGTCTTCCTTCATTGTCAACAAGAAACAAGATGACATTTGAGGTTTTGGGGTTCCTGAATTGAATAATGTTGGTGTAGCGTGTGTAAACCAACCTTCCGACATTAGGTTGTATGTTTTAATCGCTGCATCAATATCTTCTTTGTGAATTCCAACAGAAACACGCATCAACATTTGTTGTGGACGTTCAACAATCTCTCCGTTTAACTTCAGTAAATACGAGCGCGTCAATGTTTTAAAACCAAAATAATCGTATCTGAAATCTCTATCGTAGATAATGCTTGAGTCTAATCTCTCTTTGTTGTCTTGCATGATTTGGTACACATCATCCGCCAATAGAGAAGCATTCTCACCTGTTTTAGGATCTATATACGTGTACAAATCTGTCATTACCTCCGTAAAGGATTTCTTTGTTTCCTTGTGCAAGTTTGACACCGCAATGCGCGACGCAAGCAATGCATAATCTGGGTGGTCAATTGTTTTCGCTGCTGCTACTTCTGCCGCAAGGTTATCTAACTGTGTTGTTGTAACACCATCAAACAATCCTTCGATGACTTTCATTGCAACCGCTTCTGGTGACACAAGTGGATCTAGTCCGTAGCACATTTTTACAATGCGCGCTGTGATTTTGTCGAACTTCACAGCCTCTTTTCTTCCGTCTCTTTTTACTACATACATGGGCGCTTGGTTTATTTTGGTTTCTTTAATTAATTAGTTAAAAATCTTCGTTCATGGTGAACTTTTGGTCTGAATCGTTGTTCAAAACACCTGCTTTTTGGTACTCACCAACTCTCTTTTCGAAGAAGTTTGTTTTTCCTTGAATCGAAATCATCTCCATGAAATCAAATGGGTTTGATGCGTTAAACACCTTGTCGTTTCCTAGTTCGACCAACAAACGATCGGCAACAAATTCAATGTATTGTGACATCAAATCACTGTTCATTCCAATCAACTTAACTGGCAATGCGTCAAGAATAAATTCTTTTTCAATTTCCACAGCATCAAGGATGATTTTCTTCACTTGTTCTTTGGACAATTTATTCACAACGTGGTTGTTGTAAAGTAAACATGCAAAATCACAGTGCAATCCTTCGTCTCTTGAAATCAACTCGTTTGAAAACGAAAGTCCTGGCATTAATCCTCTTTTCTTCAACCAGAAAATAGAACAAAACGATCCTGAAAAGAAAATTCCTTCGACTGCTGCAAAGGCAACTAATCGCTCTGCAAAATTTCCTTCATCGATCCAACGCAATGCCCAATCAGCCTTTTTTCGTACACAATCCATTGTGTCAATTGCGTTGAAAAGGTATTTTTTATCGTTGTTGTCTTTGATGTACGTATCAATCAACAATGAATATGTTTCTGAGTGAATGTTTTCAATCGTGATCTGAAATCCGTAGAAAAATTTTGCTTCCGTGTATTGCACTTCTGACAAGAAATTCTCTGCTAAATTCTCGTTTACAATTCCATCAGAAGCCGCAAAAAATGCAAGAACGTGTTTTACGAAGTGACGTTCGTTGTCATTTAATTTTGATTCCCAATCCACTAAATCTTGTTGTAAATCAATCTCTTCTGCTGTCCAAAAACTTGCTTCTGCTCTTTTATAAAACGACCAAATATCATCGTGTTGTATTGGAAACAGAACAAATCGGTTCTTATTTTCTTCTAAAATCGGTTCTACTTGTGCCATTGCTTCTGGTTTTTTTAAACGTATATATTCCTAGTACAAAAAACGATGTTTTTTGTTTTTTCACTCCATAAAGTTTGTGTTTCCTCTTAATTAAATCGAATGCATTTTAAGCGGTTGATTTGCTTCCTAGAGGCATACAAAAATTGTCAAAATTCTCGCTTCTACCAACTAAAGAAATTCACAATTTCATAACGTTATTAACATTGTCTTCTTACATCCCTTTAAGAGCAGTCGCTAACGGATTTATTAACATCACTCATAAAGATATTCACAGTGCAAACTCCTAATTTTGTCGATAAAAAACCCCCATTCGTCTCATAGCCTTTAGCATCAGTACATTGAACAAGGTTCTATAAATTTAACGCAGTTTTGGTATGTAGTCAATACCTTTTTTTTGTTATTTTAAACATCAAAATGTTTATAAGGAGCTCATAGAATGTGGTCGCCTACAAACTAGACGAATATGATTCAATTATTTGCTGACCTTGGTCATTTGATCTTTCCAAATCTATGCGTTGCGTGCGAAAATGAACTCTCCCGCTCCGAAAAACACGTATGTGCGTTTTGTGAAAGCGCTCTTACGCTCACAAATTTTCATCTTTTCAACAATGAGGCGACCCCTGTCGACAAACTCTTTTGGGGCAGGATAGCATTAACAGCGACCTATTCGCATGTGTATTTTGAGAAAAACAAAGCATCCCAAAATATTTTGTTCAATTTAAAGTACAAAAACAAAGCGCAACTTGGGGTCTATTTTGGAAAGAAAATAGGTGCATCGATCGCCCAAATTGACAAATTCCATGATGTTGATGCCTTCATTCCTGTTCCACTGCACCCAAAAAAAGCATTTATTCGTGGGTACAATCAAAGTGAGATGATCGCCAAGGGAATTTGTGATGCCGTGAACAAAAAAATGGACACTTCGACCATCAGACGCACGCACCATACAGAAACTCAAACCAAAAAATCGCGCTTTCAACGGTGGGATAACGTCAATGAAAAATTTAACGTCAGCGACAAGGTACTCCACTACAAGCATGTTGTTTTAGTGGATGATGTGATAACAACTGGTTCTACCATCGAATCTGTCGCAGCTGCTTTACGAAAAAAGAACCCTTCGCTTTCAATTAGTGTTGTTACCTTAGCGGTGGCATAATGATAAAAGATAAAAAACACCTTATTGTGGGAGCGGGTCTCTCGGGAATTTGCCTCGCTATTCAGTTGGTGAGAAGGGGTGCACGTGTCACCATCATCGATAAAGGCGAAAACTTCAGCTCCGTTATTGCAGCTGGGATGATCAATCCTTTGGTTTTTCGCAGGATGACAAAAAGCTGGCGTGTTGATGAAGTCTTGCCTTACTTAACCTCATTTTACACTGAACTCGAGAAGGAAACCAATTCCACTTTTTTCTATGAGTTACCCATTCGTCGCTTATTTTCTTCAGAACAAGAACGTGATTTCTGGTTGGAAAAGGAAAACAATCCCGAATTTCAAGCATACATGCATCCTGTCAACGAAGAAGATAAAAAATACGACAAAGCAAAAAATCCTTTTGGTTCTGGACGCGTGAAGGGATCCTGTTTTGTGGAGGTACATTCGTTTGTAGAGGCCACACATCATTGGATCCAACAACATGCAGAACTTCGTAAGGAAGTGTTTGATTACAACGCACTCGACGTTTTGCACTACAAGAACGAACAGTTTGATGCAGTCATTTTTTGCGAGGGATTTGAAAACAAAAACAATCCGTGGTTTGGAGAACTTCCTCTGGATCAGACAAAGGGACAAACACTGACCATTCGTGCGACAAGCTTGCCGAATGATGTTTCTCTCAACAGAAAATGTTTTGTGCAACCACGTGAAAAGGAGACTTATAAAATTGGTTCAACGTACGAATGGCACAATTCAACGACGCACATCACCGAAGAAGCGAAAGAAGAAATTCTCCACAACTTGAGTTACATCACCGATGAAAAAGTAGAGGTGCTCAGTCAAGAAGCTGGAATTCGCCCCACCACGCGCGACCGTAGACCGCTCATGGGATCGCATCCACAACATCCAAATTATCACATTTTTAATGGGTTGGGTGCCAAAGGATATATGCTCGCTCCACTTTTATCTGAAGAGTTTGTGCGTTATTTGGAGGGAGGCTTCGTTTTGGACAAGGAAGTTAACATTTCGCGCTATTTCAAGTCGGAATAATGACTAAATTTGTAGTAGATTTAAAAAACAAAGAATATGTATCCACCAGAATTAGTAAAACCAATGAAGGAAGACCTTACAAATGCAGGGTTTAATGAATTGACAACACCTTCTGAGGTTGACGAAATGATAGAAAGTAGCGGTGATAGTTTACTGTTGGTTGTAAATTCTGTTTGCGGTTGTGCGGCAGGAAATATGCGTCCAGGAGTTAAGCTTTCATTGAACAACGATAAAAAGCCAAACACACTTGCAACGGTATTTGCTGGTGTTGATAGTGAGGCAGTTGCGCAAGCGAGAAAGCATTTTTTGCCTTATCCTCCGTCTTCACCTTCGATTGCCTTGTTTAAAGACGGTAAGTTGGTTCACTTTTTAGAGCGTCATCACATTGAAGGGGGAACAGCACAAATGATTGCTGAAAACCTTTCGGAAGCTTACAACGAGTACTTCTAAATTATTAAGTCCCGGCAGCTCTGTCGGGACTTTTTTCAAATGCGAAAAACAGCATTCATTATAGCCATTCTCTCGCTGCTCAGCGCATGGAGCATCAATGAAATTAACCTTTCTGCGTTAAAAAAAGACGGTGTTGAATTGAGACTAAATGAAACCGTCATTACAGCAGACGACGCCAGTTACATTGCTCCAGCTCAAAATTTTTTAAAATCAGGCGAACTAAAAAACAACTTAAACGATAAAAGCGCCTATTTTTTGCGTCCTCCCGGTTATTCCTTTTGGCTCATTTTACATGGTGGTGTGGAAACCGCTTTTCAATTGAAGCTGCTGAAGTTTTCACAATTGCTCCTGTTTTCTTTGAGCGTTTATTGCTTGTTTTTTGTTGCCTTCACCTTTCTTAATTCAAAACGCTTAGCGATTATCACCACATCCATTTATGGTATTTCGACCATTGCATCTGGCTTTTTGTATTATACGTTGACAGAGGCCATTACTCCTGCCCTCGTACTCTTTTTTGTGTTCGTGTTGATGAAAGCAAAATCGCAAGAAGACGTTAAAAAGAAACGGCTCTTTTACGTCCTTTCTTCCTTGCTGTTTGCGCTACTTTTCATTACTCGTCCTGTGCTTGGCTTATTTGCGCTTGGACTTTTCACCTTCCTTCTTGTCGATTTTTGGAGCAACAAAAAGCAATTAATAATCAACGTTTCTGTCTGCCTTTTGACAGCATTTGGTCCAATGGCATTTTGGCAGGTCAGAAACACACAGATAGCGGGACAATACGTGGGTTTGCATCCTGTTTATTTTAATCAACACAGCGCTTCGGTATTTCGCCCAACCCACCAAGCACTTTGGGAATTGAATAAAGGCTGGGGAGAAACTGGCGCCAATTTTCATGGTTATTTTGGTGAATTTTGGAATGCTGGAATCGAAGGAGATACGTCTTTCGCACAACGACAAAAAATGCTCAACCATTTCCCTGATCATGTCGTGCATTTATTGGGAGAAAAGCCTATTGACGAAATGTTGAGGAGTTATCAAACATCTATTTTGCATCAAAAAGAATACGTTGATACAAAAACACCCATGCCCGATGAAATTCCTGAAATTGAACAGCAAACTATCTCAAAAATTGAGGTGTTGGTCAGCAAATTTAAACGAGACGCTTGGTTTGAATATTATGTAAAAAGTCCAATAAAAGTGTTTAAAACACTCGCTTTTCACTCCAATCTATCGCTGTACGTTTACCAAAAAACATTCCGGGGGAATTTCGTTATGGAAGCAATCAGAATGTTTGCTTTTGCGCTTCATTCAATTGTTTTTATTTTGATCTTCTTGAGCATTTTCGCTAAAAAAACAGTCGATATTAAATCCTTGTTTTCCTTTACGCTATTGATTTACATTGGCTACCTCATTTTTGTTCAACGAGGAATTGAAGAGCGTTATACACTTCCCATTTTTGCGTTGGTGCTGATTAGTTCAACACAGATTTTTCAGCAATTATTTCAGAAAATAAAAACGAGCGTTACTTCAGTAAACCAGTAATTTCCTCGCTCATTGGACTTACACCTGACTTAAAGTGTTCAACGTAGTTTCCGTTTTCATCAATGAGGTATTTTTGAAAATTCCACATCACTTTACTGTCCTCAACCCCATTGGCTTCCTTGCTAGTTAACCATACATAAATGGCGTGTTGATCTTTTCCTTTGACCTCGATTTTTGAAGCCATTAAAAACTCTACACCATAATTTTTCTGACAAAAGGATTGAATTTCTTCTTCCGAACCTGGTTCTTGTCCACCAAACTGATCGCAAGGAAATCCAATAATTGCGACTTTATCTCCATGCTTTTCGTGCAACTCTTGCAATTCAGCATACTGAGAGGTATAACCACATTTCGACGCCACGTTGACGATTAACAGTTTCTTTCCTTTAAAATCCGAAAGCGAAACTTCCTTTCCTTCAATATCGACAAAGGTATAATCATAAATTGACGCTGATTGTGCGTTAGTGCTCATTGCTGTCATAATTGCGAATGCGATTAAAAATGTTTTCATACTCAAATGTACAAAATTCTGATCACTTCGTTTATCACAGCAACTCGAGTTCGGTGAATCTATTATTTCGCAGGTACCGTTGAGCCCTCAAATTCAATTCTACTGTCCGCTGGGAATATGCTGACAAGCTCTCCTAACTCATACACATTTCTGTAACCGTAACCGTACAAATTAATGTAGGTTGGGATGTTCAGCGCTAATGTAATCTTCTTAACATCATCCTCTTCAAAAACTGCCGGTTGATATGCTTTGGTTGGAAAGTAAATGTCCATAGCGGTTGAATTATCAAAATTGTTGTTGCAATAGATCAAAATACGGGTGTCGGGATCTGGGATTAAAAAATTCAAGTTTTCTTGCGTAAAATCCGAGAAATTGAGATGAATGGCTCCCTTGATGTGCTTGGCATTGTACATTATTTTTGAACGTGTGTCCAAAATTATGGTGTTTTCCTCCTTGCTCATTTTAAGAAATTCATCTACGCTAATGATCCTAGCGGCACGATGAGGTTTTACTTCTGCAACTAGTCTTTCAAATGCTGCAAAATCAACGTCTGCGGGTGGGTAAGCTACTTTTGTTTCGGTCTGAGCGTGTACAGTGCATGCAATGAACAAAGCTCCTAAGAATGTATTTACTTTCATAATCGTTTGGTTTTGACAATGGTCTGTACAGGGGAGTTAAACTTTGGTTCAAAAAATACTATGAAAAAAATCAATCGAGCTTCGGACAGAATAATAATTCATTATAAAACTGGTGAGAACAAGATTTTTAACATAGAAAATTGGGACTGGGAATAATTTATCTTGAAATTATATCCTTCAATAGAATCTCTTCTCCAGAATCATTTAATACGCCGATTTCCCCGTTTTTATTAAAAATGACTTTAAGAGGAAAATAATCCCGATGATACTCTCGTGGGAGGTTGAATGATCCAAATAAATAATCGTATTGCGCTTGTAAACTATATTCTTGTCTTACGACACCAATCTTATTATTTTGGCTGAAGATGAGAATTTCATACCCATCACCTGAATAATCTTTATAATATTCGATTTCATTCTGGCCTAACTCTCCACTCGAACTTATGAAATAATACTTATGATTCAAATGGGCAAGTAAAGAGTCTTGGAACTTATGAATATTATCATATCTGAAAGGAGTCACTAATTCATTATTCTGAAAAATACCACACTTGCTATTTCTGTTTATTATCGCCGTGCTATCATTAATGTCGTTTATGTGGGTTATTGAATCGAAAATTAATTTCCCATCCATGCTATGTAACGAAGGCAAATTATACGTTTGTAAAACAACTTTATCATTCCCATAAAACCTAATGAACTTGTAATCAGGAGGGAATTTCCAAGTCTTTAATTTTAGATCATAAACTCCATATTTGTCGTTTAAGTTCAACACCACAAAACGTGCTATATTATTGTCTTTTTTGAGGAAATTATCAACAGGGGTAGTCTTGTTCACTAACACCTCAGGATTTAACTTATCTCCATTCTTATCGTATAATCTACATTTGTAACCCAATATTTCACAATACATCGTGCCCTGAAATACTGAAAGATAATTATCCTGAGGTTTAATAATATCGTCACCATTCCAATTCATAACTCCATACTTACCATCTCTACTGATAATAAAGGTTTTTTCCTCTTTTATTCCTAGTTCATGAAACAACATGTCTTTGGGAAGAAAATTCCCGAAATTCTTATTCATTATACCACTCTTATCATTTTTACTGTATCCAAAAATGTCTTCATAACCCTCTAAGGGGAAGAAGTTTTCGCAATTCTCAGATTTTTCCCCTGTTGCTATATTTACTAAATAGTAACTATCATTTTCATAATATTCATTTAGTCCTTTGATAGGATAGTTGTGCCGAATGATTTTTTCGACATATCCTCCTTTTTTTGAAATTGAGGTATAAACTTCTTCCGACAATCCTGTTTCGGTATATCGCTTTAAATGATTTTGAATAACTCCACTTCTTTTACTTTCAAACATGCTGTCTACATTCTCTATATTCCCAAAAAAATCAACATTAACTAAGGTTTCCCCATTGACTTTAACTTGTGGATTACAACTGTTGTATAATACCTCTAACTCACCTGAAGGATTTACTTTAATCCACTTTTTACATTCGAGATCCCCTTTCTTATCAAATTCTGAGACGGTAAAAAAGTTGTCAAATTCGAAATTAATCCTTCTAACTACTTGATCCTTTCTTAAAGTTTCAACAAAACCATTCATTGAAAACACGAATTGATCTCCATCATGCACCGCGTATCTCTCAAAGTTGGTGGTATAAAATGGTGGTGTTGTTTGATAAATTAACTTATTAAAATTCAATTCAATATATCTTTCATCATGAAAAAATGAAAACGATCTCTCAAAAACCTCGGCGTATTCGTAGGGTATATTGTATTCAATGAACTCTACTAGTTGTCCTTTTTTTATGTGGTATTTCCGAAGATGAACATCGACTTCACCTAGATAAATAATAGCCAGTGTGTCTTCATCGGACGAGTTTTTAGAGGAGGACCTCCTGATTAGGCATTTATTTCCTTCAACAGTATTGTTCTCGATGAAAAATAGTGCTTGTACATTTAGTGAGTCCGTGAATATTATTTTTGGCGATGAAGAAGTGGACCTAATCCACTCTTTATCTATCTCTGAAAACTTCTGGAAGACCATACAAAATGAATCCACTTTTTCTTTATTGCAATTGACATATTGAATTTCCTGGGAGGACAAGTTGAAAGCAAGCGCACTGACAAGAATAAACTGGAAGACTTTTAAACAAACCATCAAATACTATTTCCGTTTTAAGCAAAGTAGAACTTATTATTGTATAATTCAAATCAGTATAAAGGATTACAGTCCAAGTGCGTTTCTGAGTTGCCTTAATATTTTCAACCTTCTATTCGTAGGTCGTCAAGATCTATATAAACCTAGAGATTTGTTTTTATGAAGTGTGAATATTCAACCGTTTACCCTTCTCTCTCCTCTAACAAAGCATTGTGCTTTTCGAGTAGCTTGTAGTATTTATCTTTCCAGTAGGCAACGGTGTTTTCTTCAACGACATAGTCGTTGATAAATGGCTCCTGAAAAGTTCTTTTGACGTTCTTAAGCTCGTTAATTTCACCTGAAAAGTCATAGTGTATCACTCTTCCAATTTCCAGCACGTAATCGATAGATAAATTAGGGTTTTCGAAGGCATTGTAGATCCAACGACGACTTTTGCCTAGTCGTTTCACCAATCCAGTTAAAGAATATCCGCTGGCACGAACAGCGCGTTCAACAATTTCTCCCTTGTGTTGCATCGTGTACAAATATGAGAAGTAATTCGTGCATATTTTTGCTTCATTATTTTACACTTATGGTAATATTATATACATTTATGTATAAATAATTGGTTTTAAGGATGACTGGAGTATGGTTCAAACAAAAAAATAATTCGGTATTGTTAAAAACGGAACGGGGATTTGCGCTCATTAACCTTAACAAGGTAAAGCTTATTCAACCTTCCGTGGATCTTCCCTATCTGCAAAAAAAACTATTTGCTAAATCATTCATTATACTTAGTGTTTTTTCTACCTCAATAAATATTTTTAAACTGTTATTTAACTTCAGCTATTTAGAAACCAATGCCTGGACGACCATCATTATAGTGTTTCTTGTTATTCAGGGTTGTTGTACTGCCTTCTTTATTGTTGGTGTTAGATGGATGAGGCAGTGTAGAAAATATAAAAGATCCTTCCTGCATCATTCCAATGAAGTAAAACTTGTTTTTGAGGATGCTTCGGTTAAAACAATAACTGTTAGTGACCCAATAAACATTCCGCTCATGTTGTCATGGTTATCAAAAGAGAAAGAAATCTGCTGATTGTGGTGGGGCAAATTTGTTTGTAAAACGCTACTTCCCAATACAAAACTTACTAAAGATATTCCCCAACAAATCATCGGTAGAAATATCTCCCGTGATACTTCCGAGGTAAAACATAGCTTGGCGGATGTCCATAGCAACGAAGTCGCCCGTGATGCCTGTTTCCAATCCTTCTTTTGCTTTTTGTAGCGATGTCGCAGTGTTTAGGAGTGCTTCGTGGTGGCGAGCATTGGAAACAATGGTGTCGTTGGCTAGGTCAAAATCGCCAGTGACAGCGTCCACCAACCACTTTTTTAGTGTATCGATGTTTTGTCCTTGCTTTGCACTGATTTGTAAGGCGTCTGTTGCGTTTTCAGTTGTAGCGATGTCCATTTTGTTGAGCACAGCTACAATTTTTTTAGACGGATAAGTGATTTTCAACTCTTCTAACCATTGGTTGACAGTCGCCACGCTTTCAGGGCTGGAGCCGTCTGCGAGACAAAGCACCAAGCTCGCCTGATTAATTTTTTCTTTAGAACGTTCAATACCGAGTGCTTCAATTTCTTGTGCTCCTTCACGAATTCCAGCGGTGTCGATCAAACGAAAAAGAATTCCTTCGATGTTTAGTGTTTCTTCAATGACATCGCGTGTTGTCCCTGCAATGTCGCTGACAATGGCTCTGTTTTCTCCTAATAACTGGTTCAAGAGCGTGCTTTTTCCAGTGTTTGGCGCTCCTACAATTGCGACGGGAACGCCATTCTTAATCGCATTTCCAAGTTCAAAAGATGCGGCCATGCGCTCGATGTAGGTCAACACTTCTGTTACCAACGCTTTTAATTCCCCACGATCTGCAAATTCTACGTCTTCCTCGGCAAAATCAAGTTCCAATTCTACTAACGACGCAAAATGAATCAGTTTTTCGCGGAGATCTCTCAGTTCAGAGGAAAAGTTTCCACGCAATTGTTTCAAAGCAATATCGTGCGCACTACGTGATTGTGAAGCAATTAAATCTGCTACCGCTTCTGCTTGCGATAAATCGAGCTTTCCATTTAAAAAAGCACGCTGGGTAAATTCCCCTGGGTTCGCCAAACGAGTTCCTTCAGCAATAAGCGCTGCGACTATTTTTCCAAGAATGAAGGCCGAACCGTGACAAGAAATTTCCACACTTTCTTCTCCTGTGTAACTCTTTTCATGTGCAAACAACGTGACTAGCACCTCATCCAACAATTCTCCATTGCGATTGGTTATGGTTCCAAAATGCACCGTGTGGGACTGTTTTCCCTTCAGTGGTTTTGAAAAAAGCGCTTCAGTAATCTCCCATGATTTATTACCCGAAAGACGAATTACACCGATTGCACCTACCCCGTTGGGTGTCGCTAAAGCACATATTGTATCTTGATTGTTCATCATCTAGGTGCAAAAATAGTGGTTTCACTGAGATGATAAGAAATAAAAAACCCGACACACGTATCGCGCATCGGGTTTTGGATATATAGTTGTGATTATTATTCTTTAATCAATTGTGCTGTTTTTGTGCCATTTGCCGTTTGTATGCGAACAAAATATGTCCCATTATTTAAATTGCTTATATCGTACACCGTTGTATTTTTTCCAAACGTTTTCACTGTTTTACCACTGATGTCAACGATTTCTAGTTGTTCAACCGCAAATTCGCTCTCAACAGTAAACGTGTTTTGCGTTGGATTAGGGAAAAGTACAAGTGTTTTGTCAACAAGTTCTTCTAATGATGCACAGGCGTCTACACTAATTAGCTGCATTGCTGAGTTCTCACACCCATTTCCATCTGTATAGGTATATGTGATTGTGTGTGTTCCAACTCCTGCATCTGCTGGACTAAAGTTGCCGAAAACAACACCATTCCCACTATAATCCCCTCCTGAAGGTGTTCCTTGGTTTAGTTCAAATGGCATTCCATAAACACAAACCTGAGGAAATGCTGGAAGCGCAACCGTTGGTAATGCATGAATCGTCAAGTTGGCAGTATTATCCGTTCCAACTGTTGCCGGAGCAGAAGAAACTACACGTACACGGTATCCCGCGCCCGCTGCAGCTCCCCCTGGCATAGTTGTATTGATCGATAAATTTCCACTTGCCGTAGAAGCCAACGTTCCGATAGCGGTTGGTGCTGCGAAAGAACCAGTTGCATCAGAAAGTTGAGCCGTGTAGACATTACCTGCAGTATAGGTTCCTGTTGAAGTAAAATTAACTGTTCCTGTCTCAGTTGAGCCTTGGCACCAGCTTGCAGGAGAGACATCGTTTGTTGTTGTGATAGTTGTCGAAGCGGCAGCAGCAGTTATCAAAATATCATCTACTGCAAACGAAGGGTCTGTCGCAATTCCATCATCTAGATTCTGCCATACAAAAGCAATTCTAAGATTTGAAATGTTTTCACATGACGCTGGTAACACATACGAATTATTTTGCCATAATCCCTGCTGACTTCCTGTACACGGAACTCCTCCACAACATAAAGATGTCAAGTGAGAAGCCAATGAAGTCCACGAAGATCCACCATTAGTTGAATAAAACAACTCCGTATAATCCTGCAAATTACCCGCACCAATCATATCGAAACTCAGCGTAAGCGTTGAGTGACCCACTGTACTAATGTTACCCGATTCTGCCCTTTTACTCGTTGTACAAGCACCTCCTCCAGCTTCAAAGTAAGCGGCACCAGCATCCCCTAAAATGGTACTTACGTGAAGTGAGTTGTCCGAAATTGAACATGCAGTTCCACATGCTCCAGCTGCTTGACCATCTTCTTGGCAGGATATGTACCAAGTATTAGCATAAATTCCCTCTACTCCTGTAACTGTGTTTAATGTCCATGTCGAGCCCGTTGTAAAATCCTCGCTATAAACTGTTGTTTGTGATGTTGCAAAAAACGCAACTAGGCATACGCCTGATAGTAATAGTTTCTTCATAGTTGTTTAATTTAGTGGGTTAAAAGTATTGTAAAAGATTATCATCACAAAAAATAATTTCACTTTTCTGCGCTGCTCCAAAAGAACTAAACTGTTTATGACGAACTAATTACGCCGCATCGCAAAAAACATCCGTATCAATTCGGAGGATTCCTGCTCCATAATTCCAGATTCAACAACTGTCTTAGGGTGATAAATTCCGGTGTGTCTTCCCGCTCCGCGACTTTCGTCCTGCGCTGCAAAGACAACTTTATCAATCTGAGACCAATACAACGCGCCTCCGCACATTGTGCAGGGTTCAAGGGTTACATACAGTGTACATCCCTTTAGGTATTTTCCCCCTAAAAAGTTGGATGCTGCGGTAATGGCTTGCATTTCTGCGTGCGCAGTGACATCGGTCAATTGTTCGGTAAGGTTGTGAGCTCGTGCAATTACTTGATTTTTGCACACAACGACAGCACCAACAGGAACTTCTCCCAATTGAAAGGCTTTTTGCGCCTCTTGGAAGGCCTGTTTCATAAAATATTCATCTGTGTAGGGAGTAATCATCGTTGTGTCTTTAGTCCTTCAAAATTACACAAATTATTACTATCCATTTTTTCAGATTCAGTACATTTACGTATGAATTTAACCATCCCTCCTTTGACTGCTGGTGATAAAATTGCCATCGTTGCACCTGCCAAATCTATTGAACAGCATCTTGTGCTGGAGGCAAAAAACATCCTTGAAAACGCAGGGTATGAAGTGGTATTGGGCGTACATGTTTTTGGAGTGAATCACTATTACAGTGGTACTATCGAAGAACGTTTAACCGATTTTCAATCCGCCTTGGACGACCCAACAATAAAAGCTGTTTTGTGTGCTCGAGGTGGCTATGGTTGTATTCACTTGGTGGATCTTGTCAACTGGTCGTCACTTATTCGCCAACCAAAGTGGATCATTGGTTTTAGTGATATCACCGTTTTTCATCAGCGCATTCAGCGGTTAGGAATTAAAAGTATCCACGGCACAATGCCACTAAATTTTGGTGATAATTCTCCGGAATCGTTTTCCTCCTTGTGGGACGCACTTTCACAAAAAGAATACGTTATAAACGCAAATAATAACCCATCGAACAAAATCGGAAGCGCCACAGGAAAATTGGTTGGGGGAAATCTCTCTATTTTGTACAGCCTCCTTGGAACGGATGATCAAATCGACTACACCGACACACTTCTTTTTATTGAAGAAGTTGGAGAGCAGTTATATGCCATTGACCGCATGCTACATTCACTTAAAAAAGCTGGTGTTCTCGATAAAATAAAAGGTCTCATTGTCGGCGGAATGACCGATTTAAAAGATACTGCAGTACCTATTGGGACCACGCTCGAAGAAATAGTGCTTCATCATTTTCAATACAAGAAAACTCCCGTTTGTTTTGGGTTTCCCTCGGGACATGTGAATGATAACCGTGCACTGAGATTCGGTGCTCAAGCATCATTAAAAGTTACAGATTTAGGGGCAACCCTAACCGTTCAGGGGATTTAAAGAACCAGAAACTTTCGAGTGATCGTCTGACCTTCAAAGGTCACTGCTACAATGTACGTTCCCTCTGATAGTCCGTCTAGGAAAAAGCCATCTTCTTCTACATTCCAGCTTCCCACATACGTGCCTTTGGAGCTTACCACCTTGCATTGCGCACCAAAAGGAGCATTAATAGAAATAGCGCCGCTAGAAGGATTTGGAGAAACAACGACCTCATACTCGGCAAGGGTTCTTTTCTTATCAACATTGACAATTTCGTTGTCGGACGTCTGTGCTTTTGCGGATATACCTCCGACTAAAGCAAGAAATAGGAGAAAATTTTTCATGCTTGATTGTTTAACAGTTCTATTGGTGTAACGCTGGATTTAGGTATTTGTTACCAATTGCTGCGGATTGTGCTTCAATTAACGTAAATGCATGATATTCAACGATTCCTTTTTCTTTGCTAAACACCACTATTTATATTAAATCTAAATAACTTTCTTTTGATGCTCATTTTTTCTGAACTGTTAAATTTGTGGTACTATATTATTCAACTCAAATATCGAACATGAGTAAGTCAGGTATGTTAAAATCCTCCATTGCAAGGAAAGTAGCGATGTCTCTTTCCGCATTTTTTCTAATGTTTTTCTTGCTTCAACACTTAGCAATCAATCTAACTTCTGTGTTTAGTGCGGATAAGTTCAATGAGCTCTCTCAGTTTATGGGGACAAATGCACTTGTGCAGTATGTGCTTCAGCCAGTTTTATTGTTTGGCGTCATTTTTCACTTTATCATGGGATTTGTTCTCGAGATAAGAAACCGATCAGCGCGTGATGTTCGCTACGTAAAAAACAACGGCTCAGCAAATTCGACGTGGATGAGTCGTAACATGATTTGGTCTGGATTGGTAATTCTGGCTTTCTTGTTTTTACACTTCGTTGATTTTTGGATTCCGGAATTACAAACGAAGTTTATCAACGGCGATTGGTCTGGTGTCATGGCTGGTGAAGAAGGATACAGATATTTCACAGAGTTACAACACAAATTTGTTAACCCAATTCGCGTTGGCATATACTGCTTGGCGTTTGTGTTTCTGTCCCTGCATTTATTACACGGTTTCAACTCGGCATTTCAATCGGTTGGGGCGAATAACAAGTATACAAAAGGATTGAGAAAATTTGGAATGGCGTACGCAATTTTGGTTCCTCTTGGCTTTATCATTATCGCCCTTTTCCATCATTTTAATCATTAGTAACTAAGTTAATATGGCAACTTTAGACGCAAAAATTCCAGCTGGTCCTATTAAAGACAAGTGGACCAATCATAAAAATCACATTAACGTTGTTAACCCAGCGAACAAACGATCCATCGATGTTATTGTCGTGGGTACAGGTTTGGCTGGTGGTTCAGCTGCAGCATCTCTAGCTGAGCTTGGTTACAACGTAAAAGCATTCTGTTTTCAAGATTCACCACGTCGTGCACACTCGATTGCAGCACAAGGGGGAATCAACGCAGCGAAAAACTACCAAAACGATGGAGATTCGATCTACCGACTTTTTTACGATACGGTAAAAGGTGGAGATTACCGTGCACGTGAAGCGAACGTGTATCGCTTGGCGGAAGTTTCAGCGAATATCATTGATCAATGTGTTGCACAAGGGGTTCCCTTTGCACGTGATTATGGTGGATTGTTAGACAACCGATCTTTTGGTGGGGTGTTGGTTTCACGTACATTTTATGCGAAGGGACAAACGGGACAGCAATTATTGCTTGGTGCTTATTCTGCAATGAACCGTCAGATTGGGATGGGTAAGATTAAAATGTACAACCGTCACGAAATGCTTGAATTGGTAAAAGTTGACGGTAAAGCGCGTGGAATTATTGCGCGTAACATGGTGACAGGAGAAATTCAACGTCACTCTGCACATGCTGTCGTTATTGCTTCTGGTGGATACGGAAACGTTTTTTACCTTTCAACGAATGCAATGGGTTCTAACGTGACTGCTGCATGGAGAATTCACAAGAAGGGTGCTTACTTTGCTAATCCTTGTTATACGCAGATTCACCCAACATGTATTCCTAGATCAGGTGAGTACCAGTCAAAGTTAACCTTGATGTCAGAGTCATTGAGAAATGACGGACGTATTTGGGTACCTAAAAACATCGAGGACGTTGAGGCGATTAGAAACGGTTCTAAAAAACCGGTTGAACTGAAAGAAGAAGAAAGAGATTATTACTTAGAAAGAAGATATCCAGCATTTGGAAACTTAGTTCCACGTGACGTTGCTTCGAGAGCAGCAAAAGAGCGTTGCGACGCTGGTTACGGTGTCAATAAAACAGGTGAAGCTGTATTTTTAGATTTTGCTAGTGCGATTATGCGCTACGGAAGTGAAAAAGCAACCGTTTTGGGAGAGTTGAATCCTACACCTCAGCGTGTGCGAGAATTGGGAGAAAAAGTGATCGAAAATAAATATGGAAACCTTTTCCAGATGTATGAGAAAATCACTGATGACAACCCATACAAAACGCCGATGATGATTTATCCAGCAGTTCACTATACAATGGGTGGAATCTGGGTAGATTACAACTTAATGACTACAATTCCTGGTTGCTACGCAGCTGGAGAGGCGAACTTCTCTGATCACGGTGCAAACCGTTTGGGAGCATCTGCATTGATGCAAGGGTTAGCCGATGGATACTTTGTATTGCCTTACACAATAGGTGATTATCTCGCTGACGATATTCGAACAGGAAAAATTCCAACGGACACGCCAGAGTTCATTGAAGCTGAGAAATCAGTGACAGAGCGCCTGGAAAAATTCGTTAACAATAAGGGAACAAAATCTGTTGATCATTTCCACAAAAAGTTAGGAAACGTGATGTGGAATAAAGTCGGAATGGCGAGAAACGAACAAGGGTTGAAAGAAGCCATTGCAGAAATTCGCCAGATCCGTGAAGAGTTCCACAAAGACGTATTTGTGCCTGGAGGAATGTACGAATTCAACCCAGAATTGGAAAAAGCAGCCCGTGTGGAAGATTTCCTTGAGCTAGGTGAGTTATTTGCGACAGACGCTTTATTGAGAACAGAATCGTGTGGTGGACACTTTAGAGAAGAATCTAGAACAGATGAAGGAGAAGCGATGCGTGACGATGAAAACTTCGCATACACAGCAGCGTGGGAATGGACTGGTGATCCTGGAAAAGCAAACTTGCACAAGGAAGAATTAACGTTTAATGAAGTTGAGTTGAAACAACGCTCTTACAAGTAATTGAACACTCGTAATTAAATCGATATGAAATTAACATTAAAAGTCTGGAGACAAAAGAACAGCAGCGATAAGGGAAGAATAGAAACCTACCCTATGGAAAACGTTTCTGAGCACATGTCATTTTTAGAAATGATGGACGTGTTAAACGAGCAGCTTATTACACAAGGAACTGATCCAATTGCGTTTGATCACGATTGTCGCGAAGGGATTTGTGGAATGTGTTCTATGTACATCAACGGAGAGGCACATGGACCAGATCGCGGAATTACAACCTGTCAGCTACATATGCGTAAGTTCAACGATGGTGATACCATTTATGTAGAACCATTTAGAGCAAAAGGCTTTCCTGTAATTAAAGATTTAACTGTAGATAGAAGTGCATTCGATAGAATTCAGCACGCCGGTGGCTTTATTTCAGTGAACACTTCGGGTAACACGCAAGATGCAAACGCCATTCCTATTCCAAAAGATGATGCTGATAAAGCATTTGATGCTGCAACGTGTATTGGTTGTGGTGCATGTGTCGCATCTTGTAAAAATGCTTCTGCAATGCTATTCGTTTCAGCAAAAGTATCTCAGTTTTCTTTGCTTCCACAAGGGAAAGTAGAAGCTAAGAGACGCGTGCTCAATATGGTGGAGCAAATGGATAAAGAAGGCTTCGGTAACTGTACAAACACTGGAGCTTGCGAAGTTGAATGTCCAAAAGGAATTTCGTTAGAAAATATAGCGCGTATGAACAGAGAATACTTGAAAGCATCTGTAGCTTCGGAGTAACATTTTTGTTTTGAACCCATTAGATTTTGGCGGACGAGATTATCGTCCGCCATTTTTGTTTTAAAAAAAACCAGAAAATTTTTATTTAACATTTTATTAATCGTAACTTAGCACAACTAAAATAAATTCTATGAAAAAAATTGTACTTTCTTTAACACTCATTGCGACCGGTTTTTGGGCGCAATCTCAGGCCGTTGTGTCTGGAATAAGTCCCGCAAGTATTCAGGGCAATTATGATTATGGTGTTCAAGCCGGTTCTGGTTCATGGCCAGGAGAAACGGATGATGGAACTTGGGGAACCTTATCACACAACTTTAACACGAATGGAGTTTTTATTGAAGACACCTTAATGCTTGTTGAAGATGGAACTCCTGGTACTAACCCTCAAGGCAATCCAATTTCTCAAGAAGGATGTGGACCCTTAACAAATGATTTAACCGGGAAAATTGCTGTAATCTACAGAAACACCTGTGAGTTTGGAACAAAGGTGTTAAATGCACAAAACGCTGGTGCAGTTGCTGCGATCATCGTAAATCGTGAAGACGCCGTTGCTGGTATGTTAGGTGGGGTTGATGGGCCAAGCGTTACTATTCCTTGTGTGTTTATTTCAAGCGTGGATGGTGCTACACTTATCAACGAAATGGACAACGGTCCAGTTGTAGTTTTCATTGGGAACAAATTCACAACTTATAATGATGACTTAGGTGCTGTTAATGGTGAATCGTTGATTTCTCGTTTTGGTACGCACAGTTCATTAATTAACAACAACTTTGATTTGGGAATTCAAGTATACAACTACGGAGTAAACGATCAAACCAATGCAACTGTTAATGCTACAATTACTGGACCTTCTGGTGTTGTTTATAATGAAACTGTGAACCTTCCTTCAATGAGTACAACAGATACTGTATCTGTATTCGCTGGAAATCCAGTAGAGTTTCCAACGTTCGATTTAGGAATGGGTAACTACCCAGCTGGTAACTACACATTGGTTTATACGATTGATTTAGGAGTGCCAGATGAAGATCCTTTTGATAATGTGTTCACAAGTACATTTAGTGTAGGAGAGAACGTCATTTCATACGCTCGTGTTGACGGGGGAGGAACTCCAATTTCATCTTCTTATCCATCAAACACAGATACTGAATACCAAAGTTGCATGTTCTTCCAAGATCCGAATGCATCTAACATAGCAGTTTCCGGTGTACATTTTACGCCATTTACGGATACATCGTTAAACGATATGACAACTGCAGAGATATTCATCACTGCATACGAGTGGAATGATACGTGGGTAGACATTAATGATCCTCTTTTTACTACGAACAATCAATTCTTTTCGAATTTAGTTTCTTTAGAGTTTGCTACGCACTATCCAACTTCAAACAATGAAACTGGTGTAAGTACATACGTAGCATTTGATGATGCTATTGGTTTAGAAGATAATCAACGTTACCTGTTTTGCTTGCGAACGTTTGACCCAGTATTCTCTTTTGGATATGACGGTGGTGTAAACTATAATGCGAACGTAAGTATCTCGGCGATGCCAACGTGTCCTGTTCAAGTACAAAACGTTAACACAAACAACGAACTAACTTGGTTTATCGCGGGATGGAATGGTTCTCCAGGAAGTTCTATCGGACTTGAAGTATTTGATTCAGCATTCTTAGGATTAGAAGATAAAAATACGGTGAACGGAAATGCTTTCCCTAACCCAGCAAATGATATGGTTACTGTTGTTGTTGATGCTACAGGAAATGGTAATATCGTTGTTACTGATATTTCTGGAAAAGTAGCCCTAAACCAAGCAGTTACTTTGGTGAATGGTAGAGCTGATCTTGATCTTTCTGGATTAGATACAGGATTGTATATCTTCAATGTTACTTTGGAAAACGGAAAAACTTCACGTTTCAATGTAGTTAAGAAGTAATTATTTAGTTTATAAAATTAAAATGGCGCCAGACTTAGTCTGGCGCCATTTTTTTATCTAACTACTATGAAAAAGCCTTTAGAAATTCAATGATATTCCAAAGGTAAGTGGATATACCGCCGTCGTTTTGTTCTCATCAAACAATGAAATCAAACTGTAGCTGGCAAATGCTCCCCAATCTGAATAACCTACTCTAACCAAAGCGTCTAATTTAAATGGATTTAAACCATATGTCCCTTTACTTTTTGAAGTAAACTCCTGTCCATTGATCTCTCCCTTTCTTTTCGTTTTGGAAGCAATTCGTACACCACCAACAACACCAGCTGCTAAGTAAAAGCTCTTGCTTGAATTTGCGTTCGTGTTAAACTCTACCAATAATGGTACTGTCAAATAGGCGGCTTTTAATTTATTCTTAGAATAGTTCGTTAGCGTGTCCATAAACGCATTTAACGTGTCTGGTGTATGATTGAGTATATAGTTGTCTTTAAAGCCCACAGAAGTAAAGCTAAAGCCTAATCCAGTGGTTATACCAACGTATTCTCTGGCGATTTGAAACTTATGCTCCATTAAGTTCAGATTCCAAACCACTGATTTTGCAGGGTCATTGTTCCAATAAGGATGGTGGGCAAAATTATTATCAAAATTTCCGTGTGTGAGCATTGAAACACCAAAATCTACTCCTGCCCAGTGTGCTTCAGATCTTCTCTTTTTAAACACGGTCACCGTATCATCCTTTTCAATGATAATAATTTCCTTGTTCTTAAGATTGATGCGGGTAGTGTCAGACTTCTCTTCACTTTCCTCTACAACAGGTAATTCTTCTTTTGGTTCTTCTTGAGACAAAACAGGAGTCACAAACAATCCTGCTAATAAAATGATGTATAACTTCTTCATTACTGTTTTTTTAATTGATTTCAACAGTAAGACTATCTGCCCTAAAAAAAGTTACAATCTATTCCCAATCATTTAAAAAATCACCCAAATTCCTTCTGTCCTTCTTGGTCGGTTTTCCTGTTCCATTGTCGCGGTAAGTACTCTGTGATTGCTGATACACCAACAGTTTTGCTCGCTCCTCCTCTGGGGTTAAATCGATAATATATTGATCTACGAGTTTTGCACCCACACGTTTTTCCAACAGTTGAATAATACGAAATGTAAAGACTGCCGTATGGCGAATGATTTCTATTTCGTCACCCAGCTTAATCTCTCTGGAAGGTTTAACTGTTTCGTTATTCAACCTGATTTTTCCTTTGGAAACAGCAAGTGCCGCTTGAGATCTCGTCTTTGCTAATCTAACAGCGTGAACAAACTTATCAATGCGACAGCTCATCCTTCACTTTTCTTGGGAGCGATGCAAACACTAAATCGTACGAATGGTCGATCAATTCAACTAATAACTGAGGAGAGACGTCTTCGTGAACCGCGACGGTGTTCCAATGAACTTTGCTCATGTGATATCCTGGGGTAATTCCATAAAATGTTTCACGTAGCTCAATCGCACGTTCGGGATCACATTTAAGATTAATTGAGGTAAACGAATCTACATCCGCCAAGGCAAACATCTTATTGCCCACCTTAAACACAAGTGTTTTACTATCGAAAGGGAAACCTTCCGTTACTCCGTTTTTCGAAAGACAATAATCTCGAAAATCCGAAACGTTCATACTAGTGTATTGCTGGTGCGTCTTTGTTGTTTCCTAAGTTGTAAAGCATTCTAGCGTGCCCTGAAAGCGCTTCGTAGAATGTTTTATAGGAATAATACGGTAAATTGTATTCAAAGGCTGTATCTCTAACAATTTTAGAAATCTTTCTGTAGTGAACGTGACAAATATTTGGAAATAAATGGTGCTCAATTTGGAAATTCAATCCACCTACGTACCAAGAAAACCAACGCGATTCTTGTGCAAAATTCGCCGTGTTCATCAATTGATTCATTGCCCAATCAGACTCAATATTTCCAGATTCATCTGGCTTTGGAAAGTTCGATGTAGGAACAACGTGAGCTGGTTGAAAAATTGCTGCTAAGATTAAACCGGCAACAAAGTGCATAAGTAAAAAACAAAGAAGTGTCGCCCACCATGACATAGCACCAAAAATCAATGGCAATGCAAGTGTTACAACTAAGTAAAACGTTTTACTTCCTAATAATCCCAAGAAAATAGCTTTGTTAGATCTACCTTGAGTTTTAGTTAAACCCATCTTTCTGTAACGCATAAATTGCTTGTAATCCTTCGTGGTAGCCCACATAATTGTCATAAATCCATACAAAAACCACGCATAAATGTGCTGAAAACGGTGACCTTTAAGTAATTTCTGGTTTGGTGAAAAACGCATTAAAATACCCGTATCGATATCTTCATCCATTCCTTCTACGTTGGTATAGGTGTGGTGAAGTACATTGTGTTGAATTCTCCAGTTAACATCGTTTCCACCAACTAAGTTGATTAGCTTACCTAAAAGCATGTTGACGTTTTTATTGCGCGAATAAGCTGCGTGATTTGCATCGTGCATTACAGACAGACCAATTCCAGCCATTCCAATTCCCATAATTACCCACATCAACATGATGATCCAGGTAGATTCAAGAACGGTTAATATTAAAATAAAGGGAACTAAATAGATCGACAACATAAAAATCGTTTTGATAACCATGTTGAAATTGGCAAATCGGGAAATATTGTTTTCCTTGAAGTATGCGTTTACGCGTTTTCTTAATTCCTTGTAAAAATCCGAATTATTTGGATTTGAGTATGATACAGTGTTAATATCCATAAAATTTGTTGTTAATAACAAGTAAAACTACAATTTTTTGCCCTAAGTTGAAAACTCTTTGTGAACATTTAACATGTGTTCAGCGAATCTTAACGCTAAAAAACACCTTCAAGAACCGTTAAATCCCTATTTTTGTTTTAACTATATTTCTCTAAATGTCGTCAGATAAAAACGTTATTTATTGTGCAGATCTCTTCAAACGAACGCGAATAGCGACACGTGAAGTGACCATCGGTACCGTGAAATTGGGAGCGGAACATCCGATATGTGTTCAATCCATGACCACCGCGGACACGATGAATACGCAGGCGTCTGTAGATGAGTCCATTCGCATGATTAAGAATGGATGTGAAATCGTTCGATTAACAGCCCCAAGCAAAAAAGAAGCAGAAAATCTTGCTGTGATAAAAGCGTTACTCGTGGAACATGGCTACAATACACCGTTGGTTGCAGATATTCACTTCACGCCAAACGCAGCGGAAATTGCTGCAAAACATGTAGAAAAAGTACGTGTAAATCCAGGAAATTACGCCGACAAGAAAAAGTTTGAAGAACACAATTATACAGAGGAATCCTATGAAAAGGAACTCATTCGAATTGAAGAAAAGTTTACACCACTCGTGCTCTTGTGCAAGGAAAACAGCACTGCGATGCGGATTGGGACGAATCACGGTTCGCTTTCAGATCGGATTTTAAGTCGTTTTGGTGATACGCCTGAAGGAATGGTAGAATCTGCGCTGGAGTTTCTTCGGATCTGTCAGAAGCACGATTACCACAACGTGGTCTTGTCTATGAAGGCTAGCAATACACTTGTTATGGTCCAAGCGTATCGCTTGTTAGTGGCTGAAATGCTTAAAGACGGGCACGTATATCCTTTGCACCTTGGTGTCACAGAAGCAGGTGACGGCGAAGACGGAAGAATAAAATCTGCTGTCGGGATTGGTGCTTTACTGGAAGATGGAATTGGTGATACGATACGAGTTTCGTTGACCGAAAAACCAGAAGCTGAAATTCCTGTCGCTCGAAAATTGTTGGATAAATACCTTGCTGTAAACACCAATGAATATAAGATTACCACGAGTTCAAACGAACTTCCTTATAGTCCCTATCACTATAAAAGAAGAGAAAGCACTACGATCAATAAGGTCGGAGCGGTAAATGTTCCTGTGGTCATCGCTGACTTTAGTCAAATAGAGCAACTTAAACCTGCACATTTATTTGGTGTTGGGTATAACTACTCTATTCCTCTGGATAAATGGAATATTTCGGATGCCGCAACCGATTTTATATACATTGGATCTCAACAGATCGGATTTGAACTTCCTGGAACCTTAGAGGTTATCTGTGATTTTGACAATTGGAAGGAAAACTACAGAAGCAAACCCGGATTTTACCCAATTGTTTCTTCTGAAAACAGTGGTGGTTTTTCGTCCGAGTCGGTTTTCTTTGTACAACACCAAGCAGAGAACACTTCGGTTGAATACCTGAAATCCTTTCCAAATGCGATCGTTGTTTTGGAAAGCCAATATTCCAATAAAACACAATTATTCCGTAATATTTATTTGATTTTTGCGAAGAACAATATAAACAATCCCGTAATCTTAACTGAGAACATTTCGAATGAAGATCCAGAAACGTTTCAGTTGTGGGCATCGGCTAGTTTGGGCGCAACGCTTATTGATGGTTTCGGAGATGGAATTTGGTTACAAGGCAAGCAGTCCACTCAACATATCAACGCAACGTCATTTGGAATTTTACAGGCGACCAGAACACGGATTTCAAAAACAGAATACATTTCTTGTCCTTCATGCGGAAGAACACTTTTCGATCTTCAAGAAACGACTGCAAAGATAAGAGCTAAAACTTCTCACTTGAAAGGTTTAAAAATTGGAATCATGGGTTGCATTGTAAACGGTCCCGGAGAAATGGCTGATGCGGATTATGGATATGTCGGAACGGGTCCTGGAAAAATTCACTTGTACAAAGAAAAAGTTGTCATGAGAAAAAATGTCGACGAGGCAGATGCGGTTGAAGCATTGATTGATTTAATTCGTGAACATGGCGATTGGATCGAAGCGGAAGAAAAATAGCTCCCAAGTCACCATTTTTTAATTTTCCCACCTGTTTTGTTTAAAATTTCACGCTATTTAATCGCAGAACTCACATAACCATTGGTGTTTTCCTTTCTGGAACTAAAAAACCCTCATAAAAGGCTTTAAAATCGATTTTAGGCTACAAAAAGTGTTATCTCCCTAAGAAAATGAGCAGAACAGAAACATCACTGGGTGAAATACCACTCACACGAGATGCTTGTCCAATCGTCACCGGTTTTAATGCAGAAAGTTTTTCTTTCGCTTCAGAACTTAAACTCGCCAATCTAAAATAATCTAGATCACTTGGAATTTTCACTTCTTCAAGGCGACTCATTTTTTTGGCAACATCTTCTTCACGACTAATGTACCCGTCGTATTTCAATTGGATTTCTGTTTGCACTACAATATCCTGATGAATCGCTACAAGTTCTTCGGCTTGAGTTTTTACCTTTTCACTCATTAGAAACATGTCCTCCATCGTAATATTCGGACGTGTAATCAACGAGCTCAGTTTTACTTGTTGCGTTACTGGCGCACTTTCTTTCTCAATTAAGATTTTATTTGCCACTTCTGGAACAACGCCTTCTTTCTCCAATAACTTTTTCAGTTGAGAGGTTCCAGCATTTTTTTGTTCCACTCGTTTTAGTGCCTCATCAGATGTTAATCCAATTACGTGACCAATCGGCGTGAGTCGAATATCCGCATTGTCCTGACGCAAAAGTATTCTGTATTCAGCACGACTTGTAAACATGCGATACGGTTCTTTCGTTCCTTTCGTGATTAAGTCATCTATCAAGACTCCGATGTATGCATCGCTACGTGTCAAAATGAATGGGTCTTTCTCTTGTACTTTTCGGACAGCATTAATTCCTGCCATCAATCCTTGACAAGCTGCTTCTTCGTAACCAGTCGTTCCATTTATCTGACCAGCGAAATACAATCCTTCCACCAATTTAGTTTCCAGTGTATGTTTTAATTGCGTGGGCGGAAAATAATCGTATTCAATCGCATACCCTGGACGAAACATTTTTACATTTTCAAATCCCGGAACAGATTTCATTGCGGCATATTGAACTTCTTCTGGAAGCGATGTGCTGAATCCATTCACATAAATTTCAACCGTGTTCCACCCTTCTGGTTCAACAAACAATTGATGACGTTCTCTATCTGCAAAGCGATTTATTTTATCTTCAATACTTGGACAATAACGAGGACCACTACTTTTTATCGAACCGTTAAACATCGGTGAACGATCGAATCCTGTTTTTAAGAGTTCATGCGTTTCATTATTTGTATAGGTAATAAAACACGAACGTTGTTTGGTTAATGGTGCGGTATCAGAAAAACTGAACTTTGAAGGATTTTCATCTCCAAACTGCTCTTCCATTTTAGAATAATCCAACGAACGACCATCTACTCGAGGTGGAGTTCCGGTCTTCATTCTACCAGTTTCAAAACCTAATGCAGCCAATTCTTCCGTAATTCCAGTTGCTGCTTTTTCTCCTGCTCTACCTCCTCCAAACTGTTTTTCTCCAAGGTGAATTAAACCGTTCAAAAAAGTACCATTGGTAAGCACCACAGATTTTGCTTTTATTTCGACACCAATTGCCGTTTTTACTCCGACAATTTTATTCCCCTCGACCAACAATCCGTTGCACATGTCCTGCCAAAAGTCAACACCCCTATTTTGCTCCAACATCATTCGCCACTCTTCGGCAAACTTCATTCTATCGTTTTGGGTTCTTGGTGACCACATCGCTGGGCCTTTGGATCTGTTCAACATTCGAAATTGAATCGCACTCTTATCACTCACTATCCCCGAGCCACCTCCAAGCGCATCAATCTCTCGAATGATTTGACCTTTTGCCACACCCCCCATCGCAGGGTTGCAACTCATTTGGGCAATGGTGTTCATGTTCATTGTAATCAACAACACTGAACCACCTAGTTTTGCGGCAGCATTTGCAGCTTCGCATCCAGCATGTCCCCCACCCACAACAATAACATCGTATTCTTTTAACATCTCCTTTGTTTCACGTGGAACAAAATTACAACTCTTTTACTAAACTATGTTTCACGTGGAACTATAAGTTTTAGAGCTTCACTCTCTTTTATTCTCATTGTAGCAGCTTCCTCTTCCGACTTGTCACCGTAGCCAATTAGATGTAAAACACCGTGTGCAATTACACGATTCAATTCCTCCGAAAAAGGAACCTTGTATGAATTCGCATTATCCTCCACTCGATCAATGGAAATAAACAAGTCTCCCGAAATGGTTTCTTCTGAATAATCGAAGGTGATAATGTCTGTATAATAATCGTGTTCGAGATGTTTAACATTAAGCTCTAATAAATAGTTGTCAGAGCAAAAAATGAGGTTCACATCCCCAAGCTCTTTATCTTCCGCAATACAAACCTTGCTGAGCCAGGTTTCAATTTCAACCGGGTCAAGAGCTAAATCATTGGTGTCTTCAAAGAAAATTTCGACCACTACTTTTTGGTAAAATAGATGTGTACATTAGATCCGCTTTCATCGAAAACAACATCTTCTGAAAGAGATTTCATTAGAAAAATTCCTCTTCCATCTTCCTTTTCTATGTTCTGTGGAGCGGTTGGGTCTGGTAAATTATTGTAGTCAAAACCATCACCATGATCTTTCACGCTAAAACAAAAATCGGTTTCTTTATCACCAACATATAAATCAACGCTCAAATTTGTGTCGAATTTATTTCCATGTTGGATAGCGTTGTTCACCGCTTCGGTGACAGCAATCAAAACGTTTCCGTAATAATCCTCGTTCACCGCAAGTTTTGCGCAGACGTTGTCAATCAAACTTTCAACTTTAGTTAACTCCGAAAAATCGGAAGGAATAGATAAACTATCAATCTGAACAAAGCCTTCTTTCATATACTATCAATTACAATCCGCGATTGAAATACTCGTTTGCTCTGTCCTTATAATACTTTTTATATGTTGGATCCACCGAGCGTAACAATTCAATTTGCTTTAATTTTTCTTTGTTATACTCGTCAAACCTAATTTGGTTACTATAATTGTCATCTTTTCCTTCTTTTGACTCTCTTTTTTCATCAAGCCCTCTTTCATTCAGCGCTTTCTCACTCTCTAAAAGGCGCGTCAAAATTCGGTGTTGCCGATCAATCATGTCTCTTCCCGACCGTTTATTGATCAAATCTTCTTGTTGCTTTTCTAGTTCGTTGATAAGCGGATTCAGTTTGTTACCTGTACCCTTTCCATCCTTGTTTAACTCATTACGCATCTGCTCCAGCTTTCTTCTCATAGCAGATTGTTGCGCTGCAATCTTTGCCATCTGCTCCGTTCCAAGGCCCATGCCCCCTTCTCCAGGTCCGGGCTTATCTCCACCCTCGCCTTCTTCACCGGGACTCTTGCCTCCCGGATTCATACCCTTCTTCATTTGCTCCAGCTGATCTTTCAACTGTTGCTTCATGTCTTTGTTCCCTGGTTCTTTTCCACCTGGAGCAGGTTTCCCAGATCCTCCAGGTTTTGAACAGCTGCCAGAGCCGGGCATTTCACTCTTCATTTGACTTTGCATTTGCTCTAAACTTTCATTCAAAAGCAGGGCTAAATTATTGTAAGACGTCATGACAAACTGCTGGTGTACGGCTAATTCCTTTCTTCTGCGCTCACCAATATCACCCACAATCAATTCGTTATTCACTCTGATTTGGTTCAATTCCTTGTCCACAAACTGGGCAATCATTGGTTGACGTTCTGCTAGCGCTAATAAACTATCTCTAATGGTTTTACTGTCCTCAATAATCCGTTGCTGCCTTCTTCCTTGTGTTCTAAAGGATGGATCGCTTTCATGGATTTTACCCATTCTATCCATGACTTCCTCCTGTCCTAAACTCAAAATGACTAAGCCTTCCAATATATTTCGAAGCGCGTCCATGTCCTCCGCTTGCTGTTGTTGATTTGCTTGACTCTGCATAGCATCCATTTCATTTGCCATCTGCTTCATCTTCTCCGCAGCGCTTTTCTGACTTTCCCCTGCTTTGTCACCCTTGTTCTTTTCCATCTTCTCCTTGGCGTCTTGCAAGTCTTCAGTCACCTCATCAGCTTCCTCTTGTTGCATGTCGACATCCATAGGTGCTTTCAAAGCATTATTCAAACTGTCCAGGTCCTTCAATTCTTCCTTGATCCCTTCGAACTCCTTGTTAATCTCGTCTTGCTTCTTAATATCTTCCTCTGACAATTTGCTCTTTCCTTCCGTTTCCTTCTTTAGGTACTCTTGCTTCTTTGCAAGTTCCAATAGTTCCTTTTCAACTGCATCGATTTTCTCATTTACCTGCAACCGCTTCAACATTTCAAGGCTTCTATCGAGTTGCTTCTTCATGTCCTCCGAGTTCATCTCGAGTTGATCTAACTTCTCGTTAATTGCGTTCTTGTCCTGTTGCTTCATCAACTCTTCTAATTCCTCCAAGAGCTCCTTCATTTCATCATCCATGAGTTGCTCCAAAAGCTCATTCACAAGTTCCTGTTGTTCTAATAACTCTTTGTCAATTTCCGAAAGCTGGTTCTTTTCATTGACACTATTGTCCATCTTTTCCTGAAGCTTCTCCAAGTTTTCTAAAAGTGATTTATGATCTTCCTGAAGCTGTTGAATCTGATCCTGCTTATTCCAGTCAGACTGTTTTGCGTTACGTGTCTCTTTCTTTAAGCGATCCAGTTTCTCTTTAAACTCGTTCGCTTTATTAAGAAGTTGATTCATCTCAGCCTTGATGTCCTCCTGTTCCTCATCTCGTTTTGAATTCACTTCTTCAAGTGATGGCAACTTATACTGGAATTGCCTACTTTTTGTCGACTTACTTCCGTTCACGCCATCGTTATCCGATACCACAAAGTAATAGTTGATTTGATCATTAATTTCAACATTCTCTCTTCTGAAATCAACAGCAAAATTAAATGTGGATTCAGTTCCTGTTACCCTACCCGCGTTCATCCGTTCAGCACGTTTCGTTCCATCTTCTTTGATTATCTCGTAGACGAACATTAGAGATGAGAGTCCATGGTCATCCGCAACTGTTCCACTGAAATAACGGACCCCGTCCTTTAATGTATCTTTTTGTTCTTCAACCAAAATGGACGGGTGAAGATCTCTGATCACTTCAATGGTAAAATATGTCGTGTCCGATTTGCCACTTTGTTCATTAACTAATACCAATTTTCCCTTTGTATCTGACATCAGCTTTTTCGAAAGTGAGAATCCAGCTTTATCAAAATGTTGCTTTTTATCATCCAACCAAAAGTCTACTCCCTTGCTGTTTTTGGTTAAGATGCTCCAAGAAATTTCAGCGCCTTCGAAAACGGTTAAATCACCTGCGTTTTTTATTACCTCTTGTTCAATGCCTAAATAAGGTGGTGAAGTCACCGTTGCTTCCATTTTTGAAATGGCTGTTTTCGATATAACATTAACGCTGTACTCAGCACTTGAAAATTCATTTGCTTCAAAATGAAATTTCGTGGAACTTTGAAGTTGAGTCAATTTACCTTGAAACTCGTTTTTCGCTGTTCTTTCTAATAAAAATCGTCCTTGACTCGATTTGATATAAACTTTTTCTGGAATCTCATTTCCTACCAACTGGAGTTGAAAATTGTAGTCTTCTCCTTCTTCAACGCTGTTCTGCTTGGTTAAAAACTGAAATTTAAATGGCGCTGGAATTTCGTAGTGGGCATTAAAATTCACCACTCGTTCGGTTCCTTGCTTCAAAAATGAGGGGCTAAACACACCTATACTTGCTAACAACAAAACAATTGGAATTACCCACTTCAGGTAACGACGGTTTTCTCCAAAATCAATGGCGTCTGTGAATGGCAATACACTAAGCGTGGTAGATCGTTGTTGAACACTGGCACTAATCAACTCATAATCAGCTGAATTAGGATTCATTTGATCATTGAGCTGCAGTGTATTAACCAATCGGTCGGAAACCGAAGGGAAAAATCTTCCAATTATCGTTGAAGCCTGATAGCGATCGATTCTAGCGCCAAAGGATTTTAGACGAAAGATTGGAATAAGGATGAACTTCATTAAAATAAACCCGTTCACTCCTATAAATCCAAACAATAGCAAAGCCCGAACGACAGAACTAAATCTCCCGAAATACTCGAGCGTAATCATCAGCAAGTATGTCGCAATCAAAAACCCAACAAACAAAAGTGTTCCCTTTATTATTTGGTTCTTGTAAAACTTACGGATGAAAGCATCAATTTGAGCTAATAATCGATCAAATGCACTCATAATTTCTCTTCAACCAACTAAATTACATGTTTTCACTGTCACTACAACAAAATAAACGTTAAAACTCTATACAATCGTACATGAGAATTGTTCATTTTAGCAAGGATTCGGTGCGCATTTGAGCGTAATCCATATCTTTGCACAAAAATTAACTCAAAAATTATGTCTGATATTCCTGTGCGCGTTCGATTTGCCCCTTCCCCGACTGGTCCTTTACACATGGGTGGAGTAAGAACTGCCCTCTACAATTATCTGTTTGCAAAGAAGAACAATGGAACGTTTATCATTCGCATTGAAGACACTGACCAAACACGTTTTGTTCCAGGAGCACAAGAATATATCATGGACGCACTGCAATGGTGTGGGATCATGCCTACAGAAGGTCCAGGAATCGGTGGTGACTACGGTCCTTATGTTCAATCTGAACGCAAAGAAATGTACCGACCTTATGCTGAGCAATTGGTTGCAGATGATAAAGCCTATTATGCCTTTGATACAGCTGAAGAGTTGACAGAAATGCGCGAGCAAGCCAAGAAAATGGGAATGCCGAACTGGCAATATAATAGTGTGACTAGAACTTCGCTGAAAAATTCGCTTTCACTTTCTGCTGATGATGTTCAACGTCGTCTTGATGCGGGGGAAGCATACGTTATTCGAATGAAAATGCCACGAAACATTGACATTCGTTTCGAAGATGAAATTAGAGGATGGGTGGTTGTAAATACCAATAACTTAGATGATAAGGTTTTATTCAAATCAGATGGAATGCCAACTTATCACCTTGCAAATATTGTGGATGATCATTTAATGAAAATCTCTCACGTTATTCGTGGAGAAGAATGGTTGCCGTCTGCTCCGCTACACGTGATGTTATATGATGCATTCGGATGGGATTGTCCAAAATTTGCTCACTTACCGCTATTGTTAAAACCAGATGGAAATGGAAAGTTATCAAAGCGTGACGGAGATCGTTTGGGCTTTCCTGTTTTTCCAACAGATTGGAAATCCGAAGATGGAGAAATCTACACAGGATATAGAGAACAAGGTTATTTTCCCGAGGCGTTTATCAACATGCTTGCTTTCTTAGGATGGAACCCAGGAACAACACAAGAGTTATTCTCACTGGATGAATTGGTTGACGCATTTTCGTTGAATCGTGTTGCGAAGGCAGGAGCGAAGTTTGATCCAGACAAAACAAAATGGTTTCAACAACAATATTTGCGAGCTACTAACGACGCAATTCTAGCCGAAAAACTCTCTCCCTTATTGGATAATAAATACAGTTTGGATAAATTAACTGTTGTTTGCCAACTGATGAAGGAACGAGCGACATTCGTTAAAGATATCTACGCAGAAGGTTCATTCTTATTGGAATCTCCAACTGAATTTGACGAAACAACCGTTAACAAAAAGTGGAAAGACAACGCAGAACAATTAATGATTGATTGGCAAGCGCGACTTGGTGCTATTTCAGACTTTTCAGCGGAAAACATTGAGACTGAGTTCAAGGCCTTTTTAGAAGAAAAGGGATTGGGAATTGGTGCGGTACTGCCCCTCTTTCGATTGCTGCTTACTGGCAAAGGAATGGGACCAAGCATGTTTGAAATCAGCGCATTTTTAGGAAAAGAAGAGTGCCTAAAGCGAATTTCAACTGGAATCAACGCTCTCCAAACAGCATAATTTATGCAGCACACGATTGAAATTAACGGAATAAAAGTCTACGCGTTTCATGGTTGCCTGAACGAAGAAGCGAAGATTGGAGGCAATTATATCGTTGATGTTTGCATCGCAACAGACTTTTCAACTGCGGCAAAAACAGACGAACTTTCAAAAACGGTTGATTATGTTACCATCAATGCTTTGGTAAAGGAAGAGATGGACGTACGCTCTAAACTGATAGAACACGTTGGTCAGCGCATTGTTGACCGCATTAAACGAGAAGTCGCAGGCGTTCAAAAATTGCGTGTAAAAGTGATAAAAGTTTGTCCACCTATCAACGGAGATGTCGATAATGTGGCAATAATTATAGAAGGTTAAAGAATAATTTTGTTACCTTTGCACTTCTTATAATGGTCCTGTGGCCGAGTGGCTAGGCAGAGGTCTGCAAAACCTTCTACAGCGGTTCGAATCCGCTCGGGACCTCAAAAAACCTCAGTTTTTAATAAAGCTGGGGTTTTTTTATGCAACTACTTTTGGCGTCAAATACCAGCAAGATCCTTGGATTTATAAGAAATCTGTTATCTTTGCCATCTCAAATTTTAAATTCCCTACATGTTAATTGGTGAAGATTTCGATAAAATTCAATTTGAGTTTCTAGGACTTCAATTACAAGAGCCCATTGGTTTTGTTGGAGATGTGATCATCTTCATTGCATCAATGTTTATCGCTTATAGAATCAAGCAAATTGGTACCGAGAAACCGTTTTTTAAGAATTGGTATTGGTTCTTTATGGTTTTCGGATGGGGGTTTTTAGCTGGAGGATTTGGACATCTCCTCTACTATTATTTGGGCGTACCAGGAAAGTATGGGTCTTGGTACAGCGGGGTTGCTACCACCTTTTTCATGGAACGCGCAATGATTTCACTTCACCACAGCAAAAAGTTTATACGAATAACACGACTGCTTTCTTCTATTAAGTTAATTATCGGTTTGATTGGGTTGACGTGGATTGTTTCAACAGTAGATCTCGATAATAACTTTTCTAAGGCGATGTTATTTCCAACAATTAATTCAACTGTGGGTGTTCTTTTCTCTCTCGTTTATTTAGGGATTGCTTACAGTAAGCGAATTGATAGATCTTTTAATTACTTCTGGATCAGTTTTCTTATAATGGTTCCTTCGGTATTTATAAGTTCATTAAAAATAAACCTTCATCAGTGGTTTGATAAAAACGATCTGAGTCACTTTTTTCTCCTAATAGGAGTGATAGTCTATTACTTAGGAATTAAAGGATACGCGCGTTACCTATCTGTAAACAGATAGTTTCATAAACTTTTTCACAGTGTTTCCAAGTTTATCTCTAGCGATGAAATAATAGCTGTAAATACCGTCTTCAATTGGACTTCCTTGACGTGTTATCCCGTCCCACTTAAAGTTTACATCACTCGTTTCATAAACCACTTGTTGCTTACTGTCCAGTACAACGAAAGTAAAGTCTTCTAAGCCACTACTAGTAATAAACAAATAGTCATTCTGTCCATCACCATTCGGTGTAAAAACATTAGGTAGTGTACCTAGTGTGTGTCCAGGTTGTTGATTTGATTCTGCCGAAGGGTTGGTAATTTCTTCTTTTTTATCTTGCTCAGATTCCTTTGCGCTTTCCTCTTTTTCTTTCTTTTCCTCTCGCCTTTCTACCGGGTTTGGCTTCTCGGTAGCTTTAATAAGGGGTACATCTCCGATGAAATTTTGCTCTTGTGGAATCTCTCTTACTATTTCTGGAATTATATACTCATCTGGAGCTACCGGTGGTAGAATAATGTTCGGTGTCTCGTTCTGAGTGGGCACTGCCACATCTAAATCCGTTTCTTCTGATAATGTGTCGGGAGTTTTAAGCTCGTCAATACTATCCTGTGTGATAGCTGTAGAAACAACTTTTTCGTCGACTTCTTTTGGTGTGTTTAAAACAAGTACTGTTGTAACTGCAATAACGGAAATTGCAGCCGCTCCAATTATAACTTTTGAAAGCACAGAAAGTCCACCAACAGCAGCTGTGCTGGCGCTTCCAAGTTGACTTGAAATCTTTGTCCACATCTCTGGATTTACCTGAGACTCAAAGTTTCCTAGTTTCTCTGAAAAAAGTTCCTTTATGTTATCGTTATCTTTCAATTCCTAATTCTTCTAGTTTCGTTTGTATATATGCTCTTGCTCTTGAGTACTGCGACTTTGATGTGTTTTCGGAAATATTAAGTTCCGTCGCTATTTCTTTGTGTGAATAACCTTCTATCGCAAATAAATTAAACACCATTTTGTAACCTTGTGGCATAGCGTTTATTAGTTTCATCAAATCTTCTGCCATTAATCCTTCCAGAATAAAGCTGTCGTTTTCAATTTTAAAATCAACATCATCCCAACTAATGTTGTTCTGAAGTTTAGCTTCCTTTCTAATTTGATCGAGCGAGGTATTCACCATTATTCTTCTTACCCAACCTTCTAGCGATCCTTCCCCTGAAAACTTTTCAAGGTTAGAAAACACCTTTATAAAACCATCCTGCAATACATCTTCTGCCTGCTCTTTGTTTTTTGCATAACGCAAACAAACACCGAGCATTTTTGGAGCATACATTTCAAACAACGTACGTTGCGCCTTTTGATCGCCATTAATACAATTTTTTACTAAAGTCGATTCATTCATAGCTAACGCTTGTCCTATAGACTCTTAATTGGTTTGAAAAGTTGCATTTGTTTTTTTAGAATATAAAAATGTACTTTCGCTATTCCAAAAACAAAAAATGAAGCTTATATTATTACTCTTGTCTGTTTCAATCGGTATTGTTTCTTTCTCCCAAAAGAATGAAAAGTTAAAGATAAAAAAGGGAAATTGGATTTCCGAATTGAAATTAAACTCTGAAGACATTTTACCTTTTAATATGATGGTAACAAAAGATGGGTCCATCATTGTAGAAAACGGTGAAGAGCAGATTGCACTTGAGAGTGTTGTTTATAAAGCCGATAGTTTTTTTGTTAAGTTTCCTTACTTCAATTCGGAAATGGTCTTCGCTCAAGTGTCAAAAAAACACATTCGTGGTTACTGGGTGAATTATACGAAGGGAAACAACTATAAAATTCCCTTTGAATCAATTCGAAAGAACGAACTTCGGTTTGCGCATGCCAACTCAGCCAACAACACTATTTATGTGAATGGAAAATGGCGCGTGGAATTTGAACCAGAAACAAAGTCGTCCTATCCAGCGGTTGGGTTGTTTCAACAAGAAGATAACACCGTTTCAGGAACTTTTCTTACAGAGACGGGAGATTACCGCTTTCTAGCAGGAAATACACACAACGATAGTTTATACCTATCTTGTTTCGATGGTTCACATGCCTTCTTATTTAAAGCTGCGCTGGTAAATGATAGTCTTTATGGAACCTTTAACAGCGGAAATCATTGGAAAAGCGAATGGATGGGAGTAAGGGACGAAAGCTTTGAGCTAACAAACCCTGAAGAATTAACCTATGTCAAAGAAGACAAGGAGATTACATTTTACTTTAAAGACATCCATGGAAATGATTTTTCCTATCCAAATGAAAATTCTAAAAATAAGGTGACAATTATCCAAATTATGGGAACCTGGTGTCCAAACTGCCTTGATGAAACCATGTACTATAAGTCTCTCTACGAAATGTACCATGATAAAGGATTGGAAATTATTTCTATCTGTTATGAAGCTGGAAAAACAGAGGAAGAGCAATTGCAAAGCATTAAAAACTACAAGGAAAAGCTAGGTGTTGATTTTACGTTTTTAGTCGGAGGAACAGCCTCAAAAAACAAAGCGGCAAATGATTTTAATATGTTGAATGATATTATTTCCTTTCCCACATCTATTTTTATTGGTCGCGATGGAGAAGTAAAACGTGTACACACTGGATTTAACGGTCCAGGAACAGGCGTTTATTATGAAGATTACGTGAAAACTACGAATGCTTTAATCGAATCACTATTGGCCCATTAACGGGTTATCCACATGTAATTTTATCCACTCTTTTTTGATGCCTTCCTCCCTCGAACGCTGTTGTTAAAAACGCATCTACCATTTCTTCTGCTTCTGTTTCGGATATGAACCTTGCTGGTAACGCTATAATGTTTGCATCATTGTGTTGTCTCGCAAGCGCAGCTAGTTCCTTTTTCCAGCAAAGTGCACTTCTCACACCTTGATGTTTGTTCGCGGTCATATTAATTCCATTCCCTGAGCCACAAATCAAAATACCTAACATTCCTTCTGTTTGTTCCACTAAACTTGCTACTGGATGACCGAAATCTGGATAATCGATACTGTCTTCTGAATAACATCCAAAATCCTTTAGTTCATATCCTTTGGTTTCTAGGTAATCTATTAAGTGTTGCTTCAACGCAAACCCCGCGTGATCGGCTCCAATTGGAATTAATTTACTCATGGTAGTCATGTTTTCTACAAAGCTAACTCATATTAACAATTGGGGCAACTTTTAAACAAACAAACATATCTGTATTTATTAAGTAGTTGATTTATAATAATATAAAAAATAATGTTTACACAGAGAAGGAGGGGGATGTTGTTAATCACTGTTGATAACAAACAATATCTTTTTCTAGGAAACGAAGGAAATTATTTCATACTAAAACACGTAGCTAAGAAACAAGTTATTTAGACGACTTTTATATTTACTTATCAGTATAGTTTCACACGGTAAATTAATGGTTTCAACTATTAATTTTTAAACACTGTATCTTATTCATGGATTGTTAACAAGTACGTTTATTCTTTATAAGTGTCCATTTTTTCAGTACTGTACAAATTTCAGCTGTGTGAATAGACTGCTCATAACTAATCAAAATGGAGATAAGCAAGTTATTTGATTCTTTATTTTCAACATTTCAACACTATTAATAAGATATAATAAATCTTCTTTAATTAAAAAGTATTTAAATATTCTATTTATAGAGTTCTGTTAGGGAGATTTTGATCTTAGCGGAAAAAAACGTACCTTCTATAAAATAAGATTTATCACATTGATTTACAATAGTTTAACTTTTAAAAATTGAAAATAAAAAAAGAACTATTAATTTAACAAAAAATTACCCTGGAAACACAGCAAAATTAATGTCCGATTTACTTCAAAATACAACGTTATTAAATGGACTAAAACGGACGATTGTTTCACTTTTTAAAGACGATCAAGATTTTGTTAGAAAAATGTACAGTCATAGTATTGGTGCATTTGTTGTAGCGCCAATATACACCCTTCTAATCAGCCAAGTTCCAGTAAGTGATACTTATTTTTTCATAGGTATTTCCTATACTATTTGGTTTACGATTTATGCATTGATTTGTTTAAAAAGTGGCTTTCTAAGAGAGAAATTGGGTTATTTTTTTTCAAGTTATTTATTTCTTATTACAACCGCAGCCTTTGTTAGTTTGTTTAAGCAGGAATTTAGTTTAAGCGAGTTTGTATCCTTTCTCTTTATCTATACACTTTGTTTGTTGGTAATCCAGAGTTGGATTGCGCTAATGCTGTACAATATTTATATTTTCTTATTGGTTCTGTATGGACTGATATATGCAGATACGCTTCAAATTTCGAGTTATTTAATAGTTCAGATATTCTTTTCTTTAGGACTTGTATCATCGCTATTACTTCATTTAAAAATTAAAGAGAGAAAACAGATAGAAGATCGTAGCTCCAATCTGGATTACCTTTTTAGATTAAAAGAAACTGGGTATGTTCTATTTGAATTAGACGATACCTTTCGCTTACTGGAATATAGCAATCAGTGTTGTTCGTTGATGAATACACAGGATAAGGAAACCATTGAGAAAATGATGAAAAACGCATTTTCAGCAGCAGATATTGGTGAAATAAGGAAATTAATAGAGGGTAATTACTTTGAAAAAACTGTTCCAATTCTACGTGCGGGAAATAAAGCTTATCTAAGATTTAAGTTGGTAAAATATAAATCAACTGGTAATCAACTATACATAAGTTTTATAGAGGATGTAACAAAGTATGTGTTAGAGGAAATGAAGTATAGGCATTTGGAAAAAAAATACAAGAATCTTTACTTTAAAAACAAGGCGGGGGTGTTCACCTTAAATAAAAAATCTGAAATAGTTGAATGTAATGACTCGTTCATAGAAATGTTCGAAGGAACACTAGAAACTGGCGAGCGGCTATTTGATTTTTCTGTAAGTGCAGAATGGGATCTCATTATTGAGTCGTTGAGCAATACAGGATTATCTAAAAACTACCAGGCTCAATTTATATTAAAAAATAAGGTAGAAAAAAGTTTCATTTTTACATGGTACTTAGATGTAAATTCAGAGTTCATTGAAGGATCTGTAATCGACATTACAAGTATTCAAAAAGCGTCATTTGCATTAAAACAAAGTGAGGAGAAGTACCGCCTGATTTATGAAGAGTCCAATGATGCTATCTTATTACTGGATGGAGATAGAATAGTAGACGTTAACAGGAGAACTATGCAGCTTTTTGGTATAGGACAACAAGAGTTAATAGGAAATAACCTCTTCGATCTAAGCGCTAATACAAGTGAAAGCTCGAGGAATAGATATGTGGCAAATAAGCAAAAAATTGAAAACAAGAAATCAACAAAATTTGAATGGATCTTTCTAAGTAAGAACCAGCAAATAGAAGCACGTGTAGCGCTAGTTGAAATTATTATAGATAAAAAACTCTATTTCCAATGCGTAATTCAGGACAACACGGAATTCAATAGCAGCTTGCGAGCCCTCGAAAAGAATCAACGGAATTTGGAAAACATATTGGAAAATAATCCAGAAGGAATTTTAATTATTCACAACGATAAAATTCTTTATGCTAATACTGGAACCAAAAATATTTTCGGTGAGTTAGATGATTTTAATAACCTGTTTCTTAATGAAGATCAGCAAAAATTTGAAAAAACGTATGCTAAGCACCAGCTGGATAAAAAAAGGAAGAATCTACAGTTACGTTTAAACGGTGGTGATAAGGAGGCTTTGTTAATGGATGTAACCCTTGTTTCCACAAGTTTTGAAGAAGAAGAAGCAACATTGGTTATTATTAGAGATGTTTCTGTACAAACTAAATTAGCGCAAGAACAGCTTAGAGCAGAATTTGCTGAGGAAACAAACAAAGAACTAGCAAAGGAAATAAAGGAAAGAATTAAAACAGAAAGACTTCTGGAAGAACAATATTTAAGAACCAGAGCAATTATTGATAGTTCAAACTATACCCTTCTATTGACACTTAACCTGAATGGACAGGTGACCTCCTATAATAAGCACTGCAAGACGTATTTTTCAGACACATTTTCTATTGAAATCGATTTTGAAGGAGTACTATTAGAATATTTAAAACCGATCGTTTCAAACGAAAGAAGGAAGGCACTTAGAAAAATGATTAATCTGGTAAAAAAAGGAAAATCCTTTCAATTTGAGGTGTGCTTGGAGGAAAATGAAGAGTCGTTTTGGTTGGAAGTATTTATGAGTCCAATTTTTGACACGAAAGGCGTTGTTAGCGAAGTGTCTTTAGTAGCCCATGATAGCAGTGAGAAGAAAAAAGCGAGCATAAATATCATCGAATCCCTAAAGGAAAAGGAAGTGTTACTTAAGGAGATTCATCACCGAGTTAAAAATAATTTGCAAGTTATCTCCAGTATTTTAAATTTACAAAGTTCATTTGTTACTGATGAACACACGCTAGAAATACTTCAGGAGAGTAGAAATAGAATCAGGTCAATGGCGATCATTCACGAAAATCTCTACAGAACAGAAGATTTTTCAAGCATTAACTTTTCAAGCTATTTGGAGAACTTAACAACCAATTTGATCGCCTCTTATAGAATTAATGAAGAAGTGGTGTTAAAGACCAATCTAAGTAATGTAGATTTAGTGCTCGATCAAGCAATTCCCTGTGGTTTACTGGTAAATGAGTTAATAACAAATGCACTCAAGTATGCTTGGAAAAACGGAGAGAAGGGTGTGATTTCAATTAATTTATTTGAAATTGATGGTAAAGTGACCTTGGAAGTGGCTGATGATGGAGTTGGGCTGCCACTAGACTATCATCAAATCAAGACTGAAACTCTAGGATTACAGCTTGTAGAAACCCTTGTAGAACAACTTGACGGAGAGATAACAGTAGAAAATGAAAATGGTACAAAATATTTCATTAAATTTGAGAATACTAAACACTAACTAGATGCCTAAAATTAACGTTCTTGTAGTTGAAGATGAGTCTATTGTATCTAAGGATATTCAACATAGCCTAAAGAAGCTGGGCTACAATGTTGTCGGCGCAGCTTCTACTGGAGAAAAGGCGATAGATTTAGTGGGTACAGAAATTCCGGACATTATTCTAATGGATATCATGCTCAAGGGTGATATAAATGGAATAGAAGCTGCCGAAGTAATCAAATCATCTTATGCTATTCCAATAATATTTCTAACGGCGTATGCTGATGAATCAACACTTTCTAAAGCGAAAATTACCGAACCTTATGGGTATATTTTGAAGCCTTTCAAAGAAATTGATTTACACACGACCATTGAAATGGCAATTTATAAGCACGGAAAAGAACAGCAAATTGTTAAAGAACGTGACTTGTTGTATTCTCTTGCAGGATCAAAGGACGGCGGAAAGGATTTTATTTTTGTAAAAACGAATAGTAAGCTTGTTAAATTAAAGACAGACGACATCTACTACATAGAAGCCTTAAAGGATTATGTGGTAATTCACACCATGGATACGCGCTATACAATTCATTCAACGATGAAAGATATAGAGGCGAAAATGGGGAAGGAAGATTTTTTACGTGTGCACCGTTCCTTTATTGTTCGGCTAGACAAAATTTCAACAATTGATTATCCAAACCTTGTTATTGAAAAGATGGATAAGATAATTCCGATTGGAGGATCTTACCGAGACGATTTAAACAATAGAATAAAACAAGTTTAATCGACCACCAATTCTAAATCGATCTGACGTTTTTTACTAGAAACTTCATAGATTCTTACTTTTACTTGATCCCCAAAGTTGTACTCCTTTTTTGTTTTTGATCCAATAATTGCATATTTATCTTGGTCAAAATAAAAACGATCCCCTGGAATTGATTGCATAGGAACCATTCCTTCACAGAAGTTTTCATTCATTTTTACGAACAACCCAAACTCTGCGATGCCTGAAACCGTTCCTTCAAACTCTTCACCAATTTTATCCGAAACGAAGAGCGTTTGAAAATACTTCGTACTTTCCCGTTCAGCATCGACAGCCTTGCGTTCCATGCGCGAAATACGTTTACAGATTTCATTCAGTTCATTGCCGTAGCGATGCTTTTTGGTGGTTAATTCTTCCTGTAAAACACGGTGAACAATTAAATCAGCGTAACGACGAATAGGGGATGTAAAGTGGGTATAATTTTCAAATGCTAACCCATAATGTCCAATATTATCCGTTTCGTAAGTCGCCTTTGCCATGCTTCTAATTGCCATGCTCTGGATCAGTGAAAACTCGTTTTTTAAACGAATATCCTGAAGCAAGGCATTAATGTTTTTGGAAATTGAATCAGGGTTTTTAAGCTCTACTTCGTACCCAAACTTTCGAATGAACAAATTGAACGTTTCTATTTTTGCTGGATCTGGTTTGTCGTGACAACGATAAATAAATGGTGTTATCCCAATACCTTTTTTAGGTCTGGAAACAAATGCAGCAACACTTCTGTTCGCTAAAAGCATAAACTCCTCTACCAGCTTGTGCGCGTCTTTTGAAGTTTTAATTATTACTTCAACTGGAAATCCTTCATCGTCTAGTTTAAAGCGAATCTCCTCCGATTCAATATTCATTGCACCGTTCGAAAGTCGCTTTTTTCGCAAAACTTTAGCGATTTTATCGAATAAAAGGATTTCCTCAGAGTAATCACCTGTTTTTGCCTCGATGATTTCTTGCGCTTGTTCATAGGTAAAGCGTCTGTCGGAATGTATAATCGTTTTTCCAAACCATTCGCTGTAAACCTTTCCAGCTTCGTCAATTTCAAACACCGCAGAAAAACAAAACTTATCTTCATTTGGACGCAACGAACAAACCATGTTCGACAATTGCTCAGGTAACATTGGAACCACTCGGTCGACTAAATATACGGAGTTGGATCGCTTTAACGCTTCTTCATCCATGGCGCTTCCAGGAGTAACGTAGTGACTTACATCTGCAATGTGAATACCAATTTCATAGTGACCGTTTTCAAGTTTTTTATACGAAAGGGCATCGTCAAAATCTTTTGCATCGACAGGATCAATTGTAAAGGTTGTTGTTGTTCTGAAATCACGTCGACGTTCTAATTCTTCAGGACTTAATTCCAGTTGAATTTTCTCGGCTTCGGTTAAAACTTCGTTCGGAAATTTGTACTCTAATCCTTGGTTCACAAGGATCCCAATCATTTCAATATCGTTGCTGCCCGTGTTTCCAAGAACCTCTATTACTTCTCCAAAAGGATTATCAGCAGTTTTAGGCCAAACAGTAATTTTTGCAAGGACCTTATCGCCATCTTTTGCCCCCAGGAGCTTTTCTTTAGGAATGTAAATGTCTGTACCAATCCGTGTATTGTCCAAAACTAAAAAAGCGAATTTTGGATGCATTTTGATAGTTCCGACAAACTGAGTACGCTCACGTTCAACAATCGATAAAACAACACCCTCTAACTTAGTTTTCCCCTTTTTTATCAGTTGAATTTTTACGCGATCACCATCGAGTGCATGGTGTACATTTTGTGGAGCAATGTATACGTCATCCAACTGGGCATTATCAACAATTACGTACCCAGCTTTTCGCTGTGTTAGCTGTAATATTCCTTCATAACTGAATTCTTGATTATTTAGGGAGTAAACTCCGTGACCCGATTTTTTAAGAAAATTAATTTTTACCAGCTCTTCAAGAACATCATAAACCAGCTTACGGAGCGCATTTTCTTTTATGTGAACTAGTGCGCAAACTTGCTTGTGGTTTAAGGCAGAATGACTATTTTCAGTAAAAACTTTTCTTAGTGTATGAGACAAGCTCTCTTTTAGGTTGCTTTTTGACTTTTTGCGTTTTGACATATACACGAAGATACGGTTATATTTTAGAATAAATAAGAAAGAATCCTATTGATAATGATAACTTTGTAAAAAACACATATTATGAATAAACGAGTAGAAGAAGCACTTAACGATCAAATTAAGAAAGAGGCATCCTCTTCACAATTTTATTTAGCCATGGCATCATGGGCCGAAGGAAACGGTTTAAATGGTACGGCTAAGTTTTTATATAAACACACGGATGAGGAACGATTTCACATGTTAAAATTGGTGAAGTTTGTGAACGAGAGAGGTGGAACAGCGATAATTCCAGGACTTGAAACACCACCGAAAGAATTTCAAACGTTAGAAAATGTATTTCAATTATTACTTGAGCACGAGCTTGGGGTTACCGAAAGTATCAACAACTTAGTCGATATTTGTTTGCAAGAAAAGGACTATACAACACATAACTTTATCCAGTGGTATGTATCCGAACAACTAGAGGAAGAAGCCCTAGCAAGAACAATTTTGGATAAGATCAAGCTTATTGGAAATGATAAAGGTGGACTTTATTTGTTAGATAGGGACTTAGAAACTTCAGCGATTCAACCCGCAGTTAGTCCAGCTGGACAGGCATAATTGAAAAACCCATTAAATATGTTTTCCTCACTACTACAAAAGGGGATACTATACAGTTTTTTCTTCTGTGTAGCGGGTATTTCTAGTGCACAATCTGACTTTAGATTTAGGAATTATACGATCAATGATGGTCTTTCACAAAGTAGCGTTACGACAATTCTGCAGGACGATCTAAATGCACTTTGGATAGGTACACAAGACGGATTAAATCGCTTTGATGGAAAGACATTTGAAATATTCATTTCAGACGAAACAGATGGTCTTGAAAACGAATTTATAATATGTTCGGTTAAAGACCAAAAGGGGGATCTTTGGTTTGGAACTGGAAAGGGGCTTGTCCATTACAACCTCCATACCGAACAATTTAAAACCTATAAGACTTCGGACGGTGTCGGTCTTCATATTATCTCTATTGCTCAAGACAGTAAGGGAAGTCTTTGGATTTCAACGGCAGAGTCTGGGTTGTTTAAATTCAGCACGAAAACAAAGGTGTTTAGAGATATGTCATCGTTGGTGCCATCTAAACGCCTTTCACAAATTGCAATAACACAAAAGGGCTCGCTTATCGTTTCCACAGAGAATGATGGGGTGTATTTATGCAATACCTACCAACAAACGGTAGAAAAACTATTGCTCCCTGGCGGTGGCATACCAATCGTGGTTAACAAAATAATTACTGATGGAAGTGAAAATGTGTTACTTGCAACTAGCCAAGGAATATTTGAAGTAAACACGAGAACCAAATATGTGGCACCTAAGTTTGCTTTCCTAAACTCCCAAAAGGGCATCCAAAACGTTTCAGATATCCATGAGGAAAACGGCGTTGGCTGGCTAATAACCACAAAGGGCAATGGGCTGTTTTTGATTGACGGCGAAGGGGCTATTCTGCATAGTACTGAGGACATGTTTCAGAAGTCGGCACTACTGTTTAACGAGATAAACCTAATATACAAGGATAATGCAGGAACTTTTTGGCTAGGGTCTCAACGTGGGTTGTCAAGCTTTAATCCAATAGCCAGAGGGATTCTAGGAGTTGGACCCACAGCAAACAGCTCAAAGGGAATCCCATCACCAAGTGTGTGGAGCTTTACTGAAGATCAAACAGGCAACTTGGTTTATATTGGCACTGATAAGACGGTTTCACGCCTAGAGCGAAAAACGAAAAAATTTATACAGTATGAGCGCACAGAAGTAAAGGAAAGTCAAACCAAAGGAGAAATGGCTGTTTTGTGCATGAAACTAGTTACACCGAACAAAATGCTGGTAGGTTGTGCAGATGGATTCTTCATTTTAAATATGAACGGTACCAGCTATTCGTATACTCCCATAGAGACAAGTGACGGTCAAACAGAACGGGTCTACTCCATTGTTCACTGGAAGGATGAGCTTTACTGGCTTGCTACTAAAAACGGCGCCTTATTATATAATGATAAAACTAGAGAGGTAAAGGCTTTTACTCATAGTCCAACTAATCCAGGAAAAACAATATCTAAAGGGATTTGTCGACTTGTTCAGAAAGACAACCAAGGAAACATCTGGTTCGCCACAAGTGCGGGGGGACTAAACATTCTTACTGAAAAGGACGGGATAATTCGTATTGAGCCATTCAAAAAGAATAAATTATTAAGAACAGCAACAAGCGATTATATAGCATCTATTTACCAAGAAAGCACTGGCGTTTATTGGCTTGGAACAGCTGGTTCTGGACTGGTAAGGCTGGATGTAAAAATAGACAGTGTCAGAACTTTTACAAAGTCAAACGGACTTCCCAACAATGTTATTTATAGTGTTGTTGCAGATGAGAAGGGAAATCTTTGGTTAAGTACGAATAAAGGAATTTCAAACGTAAACCCCAAAACCCTAGAGGTAACAAATTACACTGAATCGGACGGATTGATGAGTAACGAGTTTAACCTTGGTGCTGCAATGAAATCCATCACAGGTACGCTGTATTTTGGTGGGATTTATGGTTATAATTACTTTAAACCTAGAGAGGTTTTAAGAACACAAAGGGAGGTAGATGTTGTTTTTACTAAGTTTAAGTTGGAAAACGATTGGCTCACACCCAATGATAAAAACTCACCGCTAAAAAAACCAATATTCTTAACGGAAGAACTTGAGTTAGGTTATATGCAACGAAGTTTCACACTTAAGTTCCAGTCTTCCGACTTAAGCAGCCCCGACCAGATTAACTATAAATACATTCTGGAAGGCTCGGATGGCGGAGATGTGTTAATTGGAACAACCAACGAAATACGATTCATTTCATTGTCACCTGGAACTTACACATTAAAAATATATGCGCGTTTAGGAACAGGGAAGTGGGGCAAGTACCCAGCAACAATGAAGTTAATTATAGCGTCTCCGTTTTGGTTGAGATGGTGGTTTTTTGTGCTTGTCGGTGTTGGTGTTTTAGTTGCATTTAGACTAGTGGTGATTCGAAGAACAGAATCGTCGAGAAGGGAGCAAATTAGACTGGAAATGAAAGTTCGAGACAGAACGAGAGAAATTCAAAATCAAAAAAGAAAGATTGAGCAACAAAACAAGAAAATTGAAGAAGAGAAGAACAACGTAATTCGACAACAGGTACTTCTGCAAATAGAAAAGGACAAGACAGAAAAGCTGTTGAAAAACGTAATGCCCGAATCCACAGCTGAGGAGTTGAAGAAAAGTGGTAAAGCAAGAGCTAGGGGGTATAAAGTGGTATCGGTGTTATTTACCGATTTTGTTGGGTTTACAAAAATTTCAGATCGAATGAAGCCGTCGGAGTTGGTAAAAAAACTCGATGTCTACTTTACTAAGTTTGATGAAATCATTGTAAAAAACAATCTTGAAAAAATCAAAACGATTGGCGATGCCTACATGTGTGCAGGCGGAGTTCCGGTGCGTAATAATACCAATCCCATTGACACGTGTTTAGCCGGCTTACAAATTCAGGATTATATTCAAAAGCGAAAAAACGATGCTCTAGCCAATGGCGGCGATTACTGGGAATTGCGCTTGGGAATCAATACAGGAGAGGTGACCGCTGGTGTAATTGGCAGTGAACGGCTGGCTTTTGATATTTGGGGTACGACTGTAAATCAAGCGCAGCGAATGGAGATGCTGGGCGCTCCAGGGAAAGTGACGATTACAGGAGCAACGTTTAGTCATATTGAACCTTATTTTGAATGTACCTTTTTAGGAAAAGCCCAAACAAAGAGTAGTGGTATGGTTGAAATGTATGTGGTTGACAGAATAAAACCCGAACTTTCTATTAATGGAGACGGTCTTGAGCCCAATGAAAGGTTTCATCAAATTGTAAACCTGCATCATTACAGTTCCATCAATTATTATAAGGCAGAACGCCACATAAATAAGACGCTAGAGCAAGGTTTATCTGATAAACTATACTACCACAGCATTGGTCACTCAAAAGACGTTGTAAAGGCTGTTGAGAGACTTGCACTATTAGAGAACGTTACCGATGAGGGCCTTTTCTTATTAAAATCGGCGGCATCTTACCACGATGCTGGTTTTGTTGAGAGTTACGAACACAACGAAAAGATTGGCGCGCAAATGGCGCAGGAGGTGTTGCCGAAGTTTGGGTATACACAGAAACACATTGATCAGATTAAGGAGCTTATTTACGTTACTGAAATTCCGCACAAACCAAAGAACAAGTTGGAGGAAATTATTTGTGATGCCGATCTAGATTATTTGGGCAGAGATGATTTCCATGAAATAGCAGATCGCTTAAAACAAGAATTAAAAGACCATGGAAAAATCCAAAGCGATAGGCAGTGGGATGAAATTCAAGTGAAGTTTTTAGAGTCGCACCGATACTTTACAAAAACAGCACAAGAGACGCGAAACGCGAAAAAGGCGCAACACCTTAATGAAATTAAAGAGCGCTTGAAAAGAAATCAATATACGGACTAATTGATAAAAAAAAAGCACATCAGAAATGATGTGCTTTTGAATATATGCTAGGTACTAATTAACCGTTAAAATCAACTGCGAGTGTACTAATTCCTTCAAGAGGATTCATTACCAATACAGGGATCTGTGCTTCATTCGTAAGGATATACTCCTCATGATTTGCAGTTAATACACCAAAGAAATTGTTTTTATTCAAGTTCATAATCGCTATTAAATCTGCATCAACACTCACAGCATGTTTTAATACCTCGTTGTCGAAACCGCTACTAGGCAAAACAGTTGTTGATACACTAATATTTCTTTCTGAAAAATATTTTTCTGCAAACTTAATGTTAGCTCTTACCTGGTGGTTTAAAAATTCATCAGACTCCTCTGGAGTGACAACATGAACATTAGAGTTGAAATATTTAGCCAGATTAGCAACAATCGCCAATTTTTGTTTTGTTTCTTTATTTAAGTCTAATGGAACAACGATTTCATCATAACCACTATCCTTCGGTGTTTTTGATTGCACGACCACGAAAGGCACAGAAGAGTGCGTAATTACTTTTAATGCATTCATACCAGTTAAGTGCTGCCACCCTTGCGTACCATGAGTTCCCATAAAAATGAGTTCAGCATGATGCTCTGCTGCAAAATCACCAATGTCTTCAAAAATGTTTCCAACGCGAACAGATGGAACAATCGTCACTGATGTATTAAGTTTACTGATTAAGGCATTAAGCTTTTCTTCAGCAGCGGCAATGTCTTTGTTTTTAGAAACAACGTGTAAAAGGTATATTTCTGCTTTTAAAGGAGTTGCGGTTGCGATGGCATGTTTCAACGCAACATCAGCAACATCTGTGAAATCGTGAGGAACAATAAAATTTTTAGCTTTCATAATTAGTTTTTGCAGGGTTCTATATAAGTACAAATATAGCAATAAAGGGTTTTTGCCTTCAAATAATCATCAAATTATTTTAGTGCAGCGTTTTTAAGTAAACGTTTATTTTTTCTTCTTGTATGAGCTTTAAGGAGTGCATTAACAAGCACAACCACAATAATTAAGGTGGCACCTACATAAAACTTTGTATTTAAAACTTCATGTTCATTAAGGATAATAATCGCCAAAAAGAAGGTGTAAATGGGTTCTAGGTTGATGCTGAGAGAAACGGTAAAAGCACCCAAGTAATTAACGACGTCCACAATGGCAAGAAAAGCAAATGCAGTACACACGATTCCTAGAAACAGCAACCAAAACACATCTGACCATGAAACGGCAAAAATAGCAGGAGTCATTTTTCCTTGAAAGACAATGATGGTAGTTAGAACAATAAATGCTGCGAGCATTTCATAAATTGTAATTTTAAGCGCTGAGGTACCTTTAACTAATTGAGCGTTCAATACCGCAAACAATGCAGCCAGAAAAGCGGACGTCAATCCATAAAATAGAGCAACGTACTCGGTTGCTTTAAAGTCACCAGAAATGTAATAAATACCATAAACAACGACTAAGCTTAGAACGAGTTCTAGCCAAGAAAAAGGTCGCTTAGTAATGAGTGGTTCTAGCCACGCCACGTGTAAGGTTGCGGTGGACATACACAACACACCTAACGAAGCCGTTGAAAGCTGGATCGACATGTAAAAGGTCAGCCAATGCAAGCCTACTATTGCACCGACAACAAAAAGTTGCGCCAACTTCTTTCTATCACCAATCCTATAGTTTTTTTTGAATAGTAGTGCGAAAACGAATACTACAAGGAAAGCAATCAGCACTCGGTACCAGACGATATAGAGTGAGTCCAGATTGATTAGCTTTCCTAATATTCCTGTAAATCCCCACAGAAAGACAATGAAGTGTAATAAGATATGATTTTTATATTTCAGCATAAAAAAAGCGCCCACTAAACGTGGACGCTTCAAAGCTAATATTTAGAAAAAATTATTTCATTTTTTTCAACGCTTTTTTACGCTTATCGTCTAATTTTTTCTGACTGTCGTTCAACTTAGATTTTTCTTTGTCTAGTTTCTCTTGACTCTTCGCCACTTTTTCTGGATTTTTTCCTTTCTTACGGTCCTTATCCACATCTTTTTGACTACTATCTAGCTTCTTGAAACTTTTATCTAGTTTCTTTTGCTCTTTGTCAATTTTATCTAATTCAGACTGTAATTTTTCCGCCTTTTTAGCTTCTTTTTCAGCTTCTTTCTTTTCCTTTTCAGCTTCTTTTGCAGCTTTCTCTTGCTCTTTTTTCTTCTTCTCAGCTTCTTTTTTCAGCTTTGCCTCTTCTTTCGCTTTTTTCTCCTCTTCTTTTGCGTCTTTTTCAGCTTTTTTAGAATTATCTTTTGCTTCGTCTTTCGCTTTTTTAGCTGCCTCTTCCTTTTCTTTCGCTGCTTTTTCAGCCGCCTTTATTTCCTTTTCCTGTTCTTTCTGATCTTTTTCAGCAGTGGATTTAGCGTCTTTTCCTTCTTTTTTTGCGTCTTCTAGCTTCTTCTGTTCAACGATGTCTTCACGCGCTTTTTCCTGTTCAGCTCGCTTGTTAGCCTCGTCCTCACGTGCTTTCATGTCTGCTTCTAGTTTTTTGCGTTGTTCTTCAGCTTTTTGTTCATTGGCTTTTTTAACCTCATCCGCTTCAGCCTTCGCTTTTTCTGCTTCTTTTTGCTTTTCTTCAGCCTCTTTAGTTAAACTCTCTTTTTCTTCAGATAGCTCTTGTTGCTTTTTAATGGCTTCTTCTTTTCTCTTTTCTGCTTCTAGTGCCGCAGCTTTTTCTTTTTCGATCTGCTCTTCCGTTTTTACAACTTTCACATCAGAATTAGTTGTAATCTCTTCAGCAGATTCTCCTTTTGCTGTAAGCGTGAAAGAATACGTTTTAGAATTTTCAAGGGTTAAGCCCGTTTGTTTGTCGTTTTTGTAAAGCGAGTGAGAAACCTCTATGGAAACCACTTGACCGCCATAAGTTGGTATAGAAATGGAAACTTGACCGCTTTCATTTGTGGTACCTGCTCCAATCACCATTTTATCGGCAAAAACTTTCACTAACGCACCTTTAACCGGTGAGTTATTACTGTTTACAGAGATTGTTATTTCAACACCTTCTTTTTCAACTGTAGAGTTTATAGGTGAACTTACATTATTATTAAATGCATAGACACCTGTAGTCCCAAGCATCAATGCTACTGCAACGTAGATTTTTTTCATTTAGATTAATTTGGTTTAAAATTAAATATAGCTAAATATAGGGATTTCTAGCATTACTTTGCGGGAAAAGCAAAAACTATTCCAATAAATCGACTAATTTTATGCTATGCAATTTTCAAATGTTGTTGGACAAACACAGCTAAAGGAGCAATTAATCAATAGCGCAAAGGCTGATAAAATCAGTCATGCACATCTTTTTTTGGGGAAACTGGGACACGGGGGATTACCCTTGGCACTTTCCTTTGTACAGTACATTTTATGTGAGAACAGATTAGAACAAGATAGTTGTGGCACCTGTCCATCCTGCATGAAAGTAACAAAGAACCAACACCCAGATGTGCATTTTTCGTTTCCAACAGTTCAGGCAATTAGTCAGACATCGGATGCACTTCTGAAAGAGTGGCGTGAACAAATTGCAGAAAACCCATATTTTGACCTAAACACCTGGATAAAGAAATCAGATGAAAAGGAAAGAAAGCCGATTATTAGTGTTCACGAAAGTCAACAAATAATTAAAAAATTAAGCCTTCGATCTTTTGAAGGTGGATATAAAGTCATGATCATATGGCATCCTGAAGAAATGAATACAGCATGCGCCAACAAGCTGTTAAAGATAATAGAGGAACCACCAGCAAGAACATTGTTTATTTTAGTTGCTGAGTCACAAGACAAATTACTACAAACGATCTTATCTAGAACACAAACCACCCTTGTACCCCGACTTTCAATTGATGATATGCGCGACTACATTGTTGCCAATAGTTTGGCCGGCAAAGGAGTGGCAGAAAGCATTGCTTCGCGATCCGATGGAAATTTAATTGAGGCGCTTAACCTGATTAGTGAAAGTGGCGACAAGGATGAAAATTACCTGTTATTTACCCAATTAATGCGCGTCTGTTACCGAAAGAATGTTGTCGACATGATGGAATGGAGTGAAGAGATCGCGGCCACGAGTAAAGAAAGTCAAAAAATGTTTTTGAGCTATTCTCTTCACATGTTTAGACAGAGTCTTTTGCGCAATTATACGGAGAATCACCTCACCAGGGTTTCGGAAGATGAAAATGGCTTTCTGGATAATTTTGCACGCTTCATCACGGGTAATAATGTGCAGGATTTTTTGCAGACGTTTAGCGATGCCCACTATCACATTGAAAGAAACGCCAATAGCAAAATTCTATTTACCAACCTTTGCTTTCAAGTAATGCGCTTTATACACGCTGCCTAAGCTGTGCACTAAAAAGTTGTTAAAAAGCTGCCGTTAATTCTATGGAGACGACAATTGATCTTACATCTAATTTTATGTTTACCTTTATCGGAACGAAAAGATAATAACTATGGCATGTACAAGTTGTAGCAGTGGAGGAGGAACCCCTAGGGGATGTCAAAACAATGGTAATTGTAGTTCGGGAGGCTGTAACAAGCTTGAAGTATACGATTGGTTGGCAAACGTTTCGCTTCCAAGTGGGCAAAAACCTTACGACATTGTTGAAATAAGATTTAAAAATAGCCGCAAGGAATTTTATAAAAACAGTAAGGAACTTTCGCTTCAAGCGGGAGACGTTGTCGTTGTTGAAAGTTCACCAGGTTATGATGTGGGTGTGGTTTCTGTTGTTGGTGAATTAGCGCGAATTCAAGTTGCTAAGAAGGAATCCAACTTTAAACCCAATGAAGCTGGAAAGATCAAGAGCATTGCGGAACAAGAACACATTGATAATTGGATTAAAGCGCGTTCTCTTGAAAAAGAGGTGATGTATAAATCCAGAACGTTGGCTGTGAATTTAGGACTGCAAATGAAAATTTCAGATGTAGAGTATCAGGCGGATTTATCCAAAGCAACGTTTTATTATACAGCGGAAGGTCGTGTAGACTTTAGACAATTGATTCGTGACATGGCAAACGAATTCAAGATTCGCGTTGAAATGAAACAAATTGGATCTCGTCAAGAAGCATCTCGATTAGGTGGAATAGGATCATGCGGGAGAGAATTGTGTTGTTCTACTTGGCTTACTGATTTCAGATCAGTTTCTACCTCTGCAGCTCGGTACCAACAATTGTCGCTGAATCCACAAAAGTTGGCAGGACAATGTGGAAAGCTTAAATGTTGCTTGAACTATGAGTTAGACATGTACTTAGATGCTTTAAAGGCTTTTCCAAAAGGCGAACTGAAACTTCGAACAGAAAAGGGAACCGCAATCTATGTGAAAACAGATGTGTTCAAACAGCAGATGTGGTATGCCTACGATGGAGGAACTGGGTCGACATTGGTACCACTTGGTCCAGAAAGAGTGCGAGAAATCTTGCGTTTAAATAAGGAAGGTAAAAAACCAGTTGATCTAAAAGAATATATTGAAGTAGAGAAAGTGGTTGAAACAGGATATGAAAACGTGGATGCGCAGGACAGCTTGACGCGTTTTGAACACCTCTTTAAAGGAAAGAAAAAAAATCGTTCCAATAACAAAAAGGGTGGTGGAGGAAACCGATCAGAAGGAACGGTTGAGACAGGTGTTGCAGCAGAAAATAAAGCACCACAAAACAAAGCACCACAAAACAAAAGACGTAATAACAATAGAAGAAAGAAAAACCCGAACAACCCAAACAATGAAGCAAAATAGTTGGTTTTTTTTGTTAGCGCTTATTTTGTTCGTGGGATGCGGAAAAGCACCTATTTACGAAAAATCGTATTCCTTTAAGTCTAAAGAGTGGACAAGGGATGTTAAGCCATCATTCGAAGTTGATATTTCCGACATTGAAAAGAAGTATAACTTCACGATTCTACTGAGGACAACAACAGATTACAATTACAGTAACCTGTGGATTTTTCTTAAAACAGAAGCACCAGACGGAACATCTGCGCGTGAACCATTTGAAATTATTTTGGCAAATCCAGAAGGAGCATGGTTAGGTAATAAAACAGGAACGGTTGTAGAGACAGCGCTTTACTTTAAAGAAAGAAAACTACCGTTAAAAGGAAAATACAAGTTTACAATAGAGCAGGGGATAACGTCAACACTGGTTGATGAGGTACTGGACATAACGTTGATTGTCGATGAGCAAGAAAAGCCCTAATCAATTAAAATTTATACGCATAGGAAATAGAAACAACGTGTCTTAAATCCCTTCCATGGTTTCTAAACCACTTATCCATTCGGTACTTAACACTTACACTATGTGGACCGTTTAATTCTAGTTTTGTTCCCATAATAAAACGCATTTTGTTCATCTGAGGACCATTTGGACCATATTCTGGATTGTAGAATAATTCCATGCCAAGCACAGGGGAAAAAATGCTGTTTTTTATATCGTACTCAAATTCTGGCTTCAAACGAATTGCCTGATCAAAATCAGCATCATAACTTGTAGCGCTGAGGCGATTAAACGCATATTGATATCGCAATCTTAATTCAACGCTTAAACGCTTAAACTTTTCTCCAAACTCTGCATTGACATTCACACGATGTGATAGTTTGTAGTTGCCATATTTGTTTTTATCAGTAACAAGACGGTAATCAACCGACGGTTCAAACCATTTCGTGACTTTGTACTTTAGTTTTGCTTGCGGAAAAAAGGTTTGTACACCCGTGTTATTGAAACGTGTATTTATCTCGGTTGCCCAACTCAATTTATTTGTCAGTTTTCCTTTTACGCCCAATTCTGTCCACAGCATGAACTCATGTTGCGCAAAAGTGAACGTTGAACACACAAAAAAAGCTATAAAAACACCAAACCTCATGTGTTAATCCCGATCAGTTACGATTATTGTACCGACGTCAATTGTTGATTTTTTATCGGTAATCTCTACACTGGTTATAAGTGCTCGTTTACCACCTGGACAGCAGTCGACACCTGGACACTTACATTTTTCATAAACGAAAATTTGGTAGTTACCCTTTTCTAGATAATCAAACTTAAAAGATCCATCATGCGATGTTTTGACATCGTCATCAAAAGAAACGCCATCATCTCCATAAATAATGAAAACATCAAAATCTTGCGCATAGTATTCGTCTGCAATATTGCCAAGTTGATTATATTCAATAATGTAAATCTTTCCAACAATTGATGACGACCCACCAGGCCCTTCGACTTTCTCGCAACCACAAAGAAATAAGGTTAATAGGAGGGAAAAAAGAGATAACTTAAGTGATTTCATATAAATTATATATGTTAAATAAAGTAATGAGGATACAACCCTTCTTATAAAAAATACATTACGAATATACAATAATGTGATAATATTTCTTAATATTGAAATAACATTCCGTTAATTTTAAAACGAACTACATGAAAACCATCGCTAAAAGACAGCTACTTAGTATTTTGAATAAGTCAATATTTATACTTTTTATTCTACTTTCCTTTAAAGGAACTTCACAGGTCGTTATCAATGAATACTGTGTTTCCAACATAAACGGATATGTTGACAATTTTGGAGAAAGAGAAGATTGGGTTGAGCTTTACAATACTACTGGCGCACCAATTGATTTAACAGGGTATTATCTATCAGACAAAGCAGGGAATCCTCTAAAATGGCAAATTCCGAGTGGAACAATTCCAGCAAATGGTTTTATAATTGTTGTTGCTTCAAGAAGAGACCTTGTAAGTGGAACGGAATTGCATCCCAACTTTAACCTTAAGCAAACACGAAATGAATGGATTATACTTTCAAATAATCTTGGAAACTTGGTGGATCAAATAGAAATGACCCAAATGACCAAATCAGATCATTCTATAGGTCGCTCTACAAATGGAGCTCCAGACTGGAAACTATTTACAACCCCAACGCCGCTCGCGAATAATGTTGGTGCTCAAGAGTTTTATGAACCAACTCCAACGATGAGTTTAGCACCAGGTTTTTATGCAGGACCTCAAATGGTTTCTTTAGCATGTTCAAATCCAGGAGCAACAATTCGCTACACACTTAATGGTTTTGAACCAACAGCTGCTTCACCAGCATATACAGGGCCTATTCCGATCAACGCAACAACAGTTGTCAGAGCAAAAGCGTTTGGAGCGAATCTTCCTAGTTTCAATGAAACAAACACCTATTTTATTAATGTTACTCACAATGTACCAGTTGTTTCGGTAAGTGGGCAGCAAGTGGCAACACTGCTAGGCGGAACACAAATTGAAATTCAAGGCGCATTAGAACTTTTTGAAGAAGACGGTACGTTTATTGACGAAGGTGAGGGTGATTTTAATAAGCACGGAAACGATTCTTGGGCATATCCTCAAAGGGGGTTTGACTTTATATTGAGAGATCAGTTTGGTTATAATTCAGATCTACGTCATGAAATTTTCCCAGAAAAAAATAGGGATGAGTTTCAACGTATCATGCTAAAACCAGGAGCAAGTGATAACTATCCGTTTGAAAACGGTGGAGCACACATTAGAGATGCATTTATTCACACCCTTTCCATTAGATCTGATTTACTGCTGGATGAGAGAACATGGAGGCCAGCAATTGTTTATTTGAATGGACAGTACTGGGGGGTATATGAGATTAGAGAAAAAGCAGATGACCATGATTATACAGAACATTACTACGGACAAAATAAGTTTAATCTGCAATATTTAAAAACGTGGGGAGGAACTTGGCAAGAGTACGGCGCACCAAATGCTCAACCTGATTGGAATGCACTGCGTAATTATATTCTCACCAACAACATGGCACCTGGACCAGCATTCGATAATGTGGACACCTTGCTGAATTGGAGGTCGTTAGCAGATTATTTTATGATAAACTCTTATACCGTAAATCAAGATTGGTTAAATTGGAATACGGCATGGTGGAGAGGTATGGATCCAACAGCAACGAAGAAAAAGTGGAGATATGTATTATGGGATATGGATGCTACATTTGGACATTATTTCAATTACACTGGGATTCCTGATGCAAGTGCAAATGCAGATCCTTGTAATGCGGAAAACCTTCCAAATCCCGGAGGACAAGGACATACCGATATTTTAGAAAAGTTAATAGCCGAGAATCCCGCGGTGGAACAATATTACATTACGCGCTATATAGATCTTGTGAACACCTATTTTTCCTGCGACTACATGAATCAGCTGCTGGATAGTATGCTCAACGAAATAACACCTGAGATGCCAGCGCAAATTGCACGTTGGGGAGGTTCAATGGCTGGCTGGAACAACAATGTACAAGATTTAAGAGATTTTATTGATGCAAGATGTTTGGCTCTTGAGCAAGGCTTAATTGATTGTTATGACCTTACAGGACCTTATGATGTAACATTCGATGTCAGTCCAGTAGGTGCAGGAGAAATAATGGTGAACTCAGTATGGGCACCATATTATCCTTGGGCAACACAGTATTATGGCGGGATAGCAACGAACCTTATTGCAGAAGCAAATCCCGGCTATATTTTCGACCATTGGGAATATACAGTCGGACCAATGAACAACCCCATAACAGAAGACACGAATAGTATTGAGATAAATACACCAGAAACAATTGTTGCGGTGTTTATACTTGATACACCACCAGTTGATACCGATGGAGATGGTTTATATGATCATGAAGAAACAGGATGTACAGATCCCCTTAATCCAGATACAGACGGAGACGGAATTAACGATGGAGACGAGGTGGCCAATGGAACCGATCCATGCGATCCATGTGACCCTAACTTGAATGCAGGACCATGTGACCAAGACGGCGACGGGTTAACTAATGATGAAGAAATTGTGTTAGGAACAGATCCGACAAACCCAGATACAGATGGGGATGGAATAAATGATGGTGACGAAGTTACAAACGGTTCTAACCCGTTGAATCCGTGTGATCCTGATGATTCGTCAGAAGACTGTCAAATTGATTCTGATGGAGACGGATTGACTGATGCAGAGGAAAGTGTACTTTGTACAGATGCATTTAATCCAGATACTGACGGTGATGGTATTAGTGATTTTGATGAAATAGTGAATGGAACAGATCCTTGTAATCCATGTGATCCAGTTCCAACAGGAGTAGATTGTGTAATGGGCGTTCATATTCCTACTGGGTTTTCACCGAATGGAGATGGACAGAACGATATGTATACCGTAATTATCGGACAAGATGTTCTTAGCTTTACGTTCTTTATATATGATCGTTGGGGGAATAGAATGTTTCACTCTGACCAAAAAGGATTTGAGTGGGATGGAACAATTAACGGAGAGCCATGTAATGCCGGGGTGTATCCATATATGATGGAAGTACAATATGTGAATGGTGCTTCAGAAGTTAAATCTGGAAACATAACATTAATGAAGTAGGATGAGAAAGAGATATTTAATAGTTCTGTTTGCTCTTTTGGGAGCGTATGGAAAAGCACAGGATTTACATTTTGCACAGTCCTCACAAACGCCCTTGTTTATTAACCCTGGAGCGACTGGAGTATATGATGGGTGGGAAAGATTTATAATAAATCATAGAAATCAATGGCTTGGCGCTAACACTCAGTTCATGACTACGGCTGTTGCTGCGGACGTGAACTTTTTCAAGTCTGAATTAGGAGACAAAGCGCATCTAGGTTTAGGCGTCCTGTTTTTTAATGATATTGGTGGTGATTCAAATTTTGGTAATCAAACAGGTGCCATATCAGTAAGTGGAATTTTGCCAATGGGAAGATCAGGACACGTTCTTTCCGCTGGAATTCAAGGAGGTTTAGGAATGCGAAAAGCGACTTTGGCTGGGGTCTCATTTATGTCTCAATGGGATGGTTCCGGATTTAACCCTCTGGTTGCAAACGGAGAAGAGAACACGCTGTCTTCATTTACTTATTTGGATGCCTCTGCGGGAATTCACTACGTTTTTAACGGCGGGAAGAATAACTTTTCTAGAAAGAATAATTTGAAATTCAAACTAGGTGTTGCAGGCTATCATTTAAATGCACCAGAAATGCGCTATGTAAACGGTTCAGGAGATAGACTTCACAGAAAATACGTTGGACATATCGGTCTTATTTCTGATATTAATACCAGCCGAATGTCTATTGATGCAAATGCAGTTCAATTTGTACAAGGAGGACACTACGAAACTTTGTTTGGGATGATGCTACGTTACCGATTTGAAGACAACACAAAGTTAACAGGACATTCGCAAGATGCCTTTATAGGAATTGGTTGTTATGCACGATTGCGTGATGCGATTATACCATCTGTCATGATTGACTGGAGAGGGTTTCAATTTGGAATCTCGTATGATGTGACTGTTTCTGCGCTCAGAAGAGCGTATGGTGGAGGATCTTTGGAGTTTTCACTCGCGTATACAAACAGAAATACAGCACTGTTTAAAACGAGAAAAAACACATCTAAAAAATTCTAAACGGCTTTGTTTGTTATTCTTTTGAAAAACTGAATAATCTTTTTTCTAAAAAGAAAAGCAAGCAACAAGTATGGGATTGCCATTAAATACAAAATTCCAGTGTTGATGGTAGACCCAAAAGATGCTTCATCAAGTTCACTTCCTTGCTCAGCAAGAAGTTTGCATTGAGAACAACCTTGTCCAAACACCACTTCTACCATAAAAATAGCGACAAAGAGTAGGGCGTATTTTTTCCAATTTTGCATGCCACAAAGTTACATATTTTATTTGCTCAAAAAGAGATTTTCTATGTGTTTCATGTAGATGAAAGAGCTAAAGGGATTAAGGAACTATTCTGTGGTCGCATAAAATCAAAAAAATCGAATAAATTTGTAGTATGAAAAAGTCAATCATTTACGTTCTTTTATGCAGTTTTTCTTTTGTTGGTTTGGTGTCGTGTGAGAATCCAACTGAAAACCCCACGCAAGAAAAAGGGGAAAGAAATTTAGATAGTTTATTGTTACTTACACCAAACGATGTTTCGCTGTTGTTAGAAAGAGGCAATAAACTATTTGAGCGTTACGAGTACGACTTAGCACTGAACGATGCAGCAAAGGCATTCAGATTAGATTCTAACAATGTAGATACTCGACTGCTTTATGCCGAAGTATTGAATAATAGAGAGCGACGCACAGCTCAAGAAGTGGAGATTGCCCAAAAACACTATAAGTGGGTGATTAAAAAAGAAGCAAAAAATCTACGTGCACTAGTTGGATTAGCTGGAACCTATGGTTTTCAACAAGATTTTGAGAAGGTGTTTTTGTATGCAAATGAAGCACTGAGAATTGACCCTAAATACAGAGACGCATACGTAATAAAGGGATCGACCTATTTGCTTTTAGGAAAGGTTGATCTAGCCAAATCATCCTATGAAACGGCCATTCAGCAGGACCCTGACTTTTTTGAAGCGTATTTTTTATTGGGACAAATTTACCAATCCGAAAATAATCCGCTTTGTATGGAGTATTTCAACACGGCCCACGAATTGTATCCAGAACAAATGGAGTTTACCTATCAACTAGCCTATTCGAAGCAGATGTTCGAGCAATACGAATCGGCAAAGGAAATTTACCGTGAAATGGCGCAGGACTCGAGTGATTTGTACGTGTCTCGGGCACTTTTTCACCAAGGGTATATTCAGCAATTTGTCGATAAGAACATTGATAGTGCAAAGTATTTCTACATCAGCGCAATTGAAACGGAACCGCGAATGTACGAAGCATGGCACAACCTAGGGATGTGTCACGAGGCAAAAGGAGATCGATTGAAAGCGATTAAATCCTATGCGACAGCACTGAAGCATAATCCAGAATTTACCGTTTCTAGAGAGGCAGCAGAGCGACTTCGTTAATGCGAATTCAGGTCAAATACATTCAGTTAGCTGGAGATGCTGTCATCCCGTTGTTGGGTCTGTTCCTTTGGAACTGGAGTCTGTATTTTATACTTCTGTTTTACTTTTTAGACATCCTAGTTAATGAGTTTATCGTTCATTTAAAGTCGCGCAGAATTACACTTTTTCAACAACAGAAGACAGCAATTAAAAGATGGATACTGTATGGTTTTCTGAGCGTAGCGGTATTAACGATTGCCTTCCTAATGATTCATTTTGCCATGCGCCTTATCGTTCCTGAAATTAATTTTAGTGAGGAGTTAGTTGCTTTCTGGAATTACGAAGAGATGGGGATTAAACAAGGTTATGTGCTGGTTCCACTAGTTCTTTTGGTGGGAATTCAACAGTACAGAATGACTTTTTTAATGGTGGCAAAATACAGAAATCTAAGTTTATCTGGTCTTTGGAAAGATCACATTCAAGCGCTGATTTTCATTGTTGCATGCACAGGAATAGTGGTAGGAATTAGCTACTTTTTCCAGCTTTCCGAAGTTATTTATGTGTTGGGGATTGTATTTGTGTCAACCCTTTACAAACTTCGATTTAGCGAATAATTACTTCTTAGAACTGGTGCGTTTTATCCATGCTGGGAGCAAAAATGCGCCGATGAACAGGTAGGGAAAATAGGAAATCAAACGCCAAAGCACAGCAAGTGCAGCAATCAACAGCACCGAGGAACTAAATGGTGCCAGTAGTTCGCCAAAGGCATATTCTGCAACACCACTTCCTCCTGGAGTTGGACTAACCAACATAAACAACCAGAGCACCAGCTGTTTCCCAAGAACATGCATGTTGTCAATAAAACCAAGTGAGAGAAACGCGTTGAGTATTGCATTGATGACAAGGTAGCGCGAAATCCAACTTAAAAAAGTACTCCCAAACACGGCAAGCCAAAATCTTGGTGGTTCCTTTTTGAAAATTTTTGCCGCTCGTTCAATATCCTTTCCCCATTCAACAGCGATAAACTTCCAGCGCTTCAAGAGGGGAAATCGAAAAATGAAGGTTAAGAAAATAGTGGCGAACCTGGGAAACCAAAAAATGGTGAGGTAAAGCAACAAGCAAACACTAAAGATTATTGAAAACCCAATCCAAAACCACCAGGAAAGCGCAAGAGAAGCTCCGTTTTCGACGGGAAAGAGCGTGGCGTGTGAAACAAATAGAAACACCAGCGGGATCATTAAAACGAAGAAGAGATTGTCCATGAACGCGGTAATGATAACAATTGCCGTTGCCCTTCCAAAAGGAATGGTTTCACGATTCAAAATAAACATAGCAACCGCCGCGCCCCCAACAACGCCTGGAGAAAGCGCTGAAGCAAACTCCCAAAGAAGAATAACATACAATGACGCCCTCCAACTCAACTGATTTTTCGTTAAAAGTCGAATTCGCACCATGTAAAAGAAATCACGACTCACCATAAAGATCAGCGCCGCGATCAGCCAAAAGTACGTGTTGGAATCCCATACAATTGCCTTAAGACTTTCAACAGCACTCACGCGACGAAATCCACCTTCCACCGATGGCAAAAACTCGTTTTCGTCAGCATAGTCTATGGTATTATTGTGGTTGGCATCTATCCATTTATGCGTGGCAGTTTTCTCCTCTGCGGCAATAAATTGAGTTGCACTTAATCCGCGGTACAGCATCCATGAAGAAATCAGTAAACCAACAGCGATCGCCAGTGCAATTTTCCATGCTTTAAATGCGCTATGGATTGGCGACTTCATTTTATTCAGCAGGAATTAGCGTTACTTCCATATCCCAGTTTGCCCGTAGTTTGGAAACAGTAGAGTACGAATCGACACGTTCGGGTTGTAAGCGTTCGGTAAAATCACCAACATCCCATTGACCATTGTTGTTGGCGTCTCTAATCACCTTAAATGTGTAATCACCAGGCTCAAGCTCAGTAATCACAAAAGGAACCGAAGGCTCGGATACGGCTCGTGTTTCAACGATTTTCCCATTCAGGTACAATTGCAGCAAGACAGGTTCGGTGTAATAGGTTAAATCTATCTTCAACCCGCCATATTTGCGCGCTTCTTGCAGTTGAATGGTGATTTTTTGCAGTGAATTGTTTCCATGATTCGTGATAATTGCACTATCGTTAAATGTAAAGTTTAACTCAGAAAGATCGGTTTTATCAACTAGAAGTAATAGTTCATTGAGGTGCGTTTCGAATGTATATGAATGGAATGTGACAGAATCCTTCGTATTAAGCACCTCAATCAGCGCCGTGTCTACCCGTTGAATAAAATCATTGGTGACAAACGTAATGGTGTCACTTGGAGCAAAGGTGTTGTTTGTTTTTTTAGCTGAAACCGTAATAGGAACGGGGGCTCTTAAAGGACGAACGCGCACTTTTGCAGTGTCATTTACAAAATTGGAAGAGAGAATCAGTTCAACGAAACTAGAGTCGGGTTTTGGAATAAACACCTGAACACTGTCGCGCTGAATCCATTGGTATTGATTTTTTGGGATGAGTTCACCATTTAAAAAGATGCGCTCGTTTTCAATGGGTCGAGTTGCACCAATTAATAACGTGCCTGGGTGGTTAAAAACAGCCGTTCGCATTTTGGCTAGCGATAGTGGCGTAAACAAACGCAAAGGAATAGAATCTACCATCGAAGAATCAATGACAGTCAATGAGTTTTCGGGAAAACCAACACGCTCGTGGGATTGTACAATTAGGTCCTTGTTTTCATCTACAAAAGCAATGAGTTCGTAGCTTCCCGCCTTAATATAATTCAAATGAGCCTGACCATTGGCTGCAGTTTCAGCAAAGTTTTTAATATAGTTTGTGGTGGGATCAAATAATCCTACGACGCATTTGTTAATTGGGTCATTCGTCCATGCGTCAACAACTTGTACGGTATAGCTAAGGCTATCCACGGTTTCGCCAGTACTAAAAACATACTGTATAATGGTGTCGTTTCCTTCTGAAATGTCCTTCACCGCATTATTGATGTAAATGGCGTAGGTTGTATTTGGCTGAAGGGTATCTTCCCAGCTTAGCACCAAGGTTTTTTTCTTCATCTGCGCCTTGATCTTCGTATGTGGAGGAACGATGCGAATGTTTTCAGCTGGATTGTCCAACCTAAAAAACTCATCAAAAGGGATTTCCACTCTCTTCGCGGTGAAGTTAACAGATTCGTTGGGTGGATTTACACGATGAGTGATTACCTGAGGGGCAGCATTATCTTCTTCTCCTCCGCTTATCGTTCCAACCTGCGCGCACGATGAAAGAAGGAGAGCAAGAAATATTATAGAACGGAAACCAGCCATTGACATAAAAGAGTTAAATATTTTTCGTCAGTTGTATCAAAGGTAGCCAATTCATTGCTATCAATATCCAATACTCCAATCACAACGTTGTTTTTTAGTAATGGCACGACAATTTCGCTTTTGGAGGCGGAGCTGCAGGCGATGTGACCAGGAAATTCATCCACATCATCCACAATAATTGTCCGCTCTTGTTCCCAAGCACTTCCGCATACACCTCGTCCTTTTTGGATGCGCGTACAAGCAATTGGACCTTGAAACGGACCGAGTACTAATTCATCGGATTTCACAAGGTAAAATCCAACCCAAAAAAAGTTGAATGTTGTTTTCAGTGCAGCAGAAACATTGGCCAAATTGGCAATCGCATCAGATTCGCCACCCACCAAAGCCTCTAGTTGAGGTAAGAGTTGTGAATACATTGTTGCCTTGTCTCCTTGAATTATTTCTAACTGTTCTGCCATCACTAATTTTTATACAAAAATGCTTTTTTTAAGGGGTATTCGCAATTTTTCTTTTGCAAAGCAAAAGGATAGATCAGTTGTGTCTTGGTATATCAACAAATTCAAAAACAGCATTTTGTAATTCACATTTTTTTGTATCTTAGGTAGTAAATTATTTACCTAACGAAAAAGTAACGCATATGTTTATCAACTCCATTAACCTTGATAAGGTTTTATTTCTTGACATCGAGACGGTTCCACAAGTTTATCAGTTTAACGAGCTTGAGGAGAAGGCAAAAGGTCTGTTTGAATCTAAAACACGGTTCATGCAGAACGAGGAAAAATCGTTTGATGATTTGTACAACGACCGTGCTGGAATTTACGCCGAATTTGGAAAAATTGTGTGTATTTCGGTTGGCTTTGTGCACGAAACAACGCAAGGAAGGCAGATCAGAATGAAATCGTATTACCATCCTGATGAAGAAACCCTGTTGAAACAATTCAAATCATTGCTAGATGAACGATACAACACACCATATCATATTTTGTGTGGTCACAACGCAAAGGAATTTGACTTTCCTTATATATGCAGAAGAATGCTGATTCACGGAATAAGTCTACCCGAAACACTCAATATTGCAGGAAAGAAACCGTGGGAAATTAATCACCTCGATACGATGGAACTCTGGAAGTTTGGAGATTTCAAAGCGTATACTTCCCTTGCTTTGTTATGTCATGTGTTTAACATTCCAACCCCTAAAGATGATATCTCTGGAGCAGATGTGGCACGTGTCTATTACGAAGAGAATGATCTAGAAAGAATCAAAGTCTACTGCGAAAAGGATGTGGTTGCGCTAATACAACTATTTTTAAGAATGAGAGGTGAGGCACTTGTCGAAGAGAGCGAAGTACACTATTCGTAGTTAGATCAAAAACCAGAAAATAAAAAAGGGGTCAATTTCTTGACCCCAAAATGTATTTTTAGAAAGTAATGGATTATTGAATAAATACGGTTACTTCCGTTTGAACCTCTTCTTCTACTTTTACAACACCTTGTCCAGTGTTTCCATCTTTCGTTGCTTCGATATTTAAGACAACAACTCCAGCTTGACCTAATTGATACGTTTCATTAAAGTGAAAAGTAGCAAATCCCTCTTGGTTTGTGTAAGAAGTATCATAAACTTCAACATTGATTTCGCCTCCAGGTACAGTACCAGTAGGATACAACACTACGCGTGCATTAAATACAGCGTTGTTGTTGGAGTCTTTTACATAAACCTTTGCTGATGTATCTTTCTTTTTTCGACACCCTACAAAACCGTAAAGTCCAATCGATAAAAGGAGTCCTAAAATGATGATATTATTTAAACGCATAATGATTTCGTTTTAATGTTATTGTATAACCACAGTTTCAACTGCGGTGGTGTGGACACGAGCTCTAACATAACCAGTCCCTATTTTTTCAGTCGTTTTAGCAATGACATCGAAGTAAGCCACTTCATAATCTTTCTCTCCAGCATCAAAGTGCTCGTTTAAACTAAACGTTGCAAAACCAGATTCGTTGGTAATAACCGTGTCAACATGTGCTTTTGTCGCTGGATCAGAGCTTTGATCCCCAATAAGAATCACCTTTACCCCAGCCTGAAGTGCATTACTTTCAGAACGCACATATATCTTTACAACAGATGGATCCTTGTTCTTACATGACTGAAGAAAACCTATGGAAATTGCCATTACTGACATCAGCGCAAAAAGTCTTGTTGTAGTGTTCATAAGCTAAATAAATAAAACTTGAAGACCAAAGATAGTCTATTTTTTAATTAATAGATAACATCTTTCTGCCTTAATTCTTAACTTCGTACGCTATTTAAACGTATTAGGTTACGTTAATAAAACAAATTCACATCGTAAAAAGTTACATTGTGCATTTAAAAGAAAGACGATTAAAAATTAGCGACAGTTGGCAACTCATCATGTATGAAAGATAAAATAAGGGAAATTGAGAAGCAAATTCACCAATTTTCGGTTGTAAATAAAGACGAACTGGAACAATTTAGAATTCAATTTTTGGGTTCTAAAAACTGTATTAAGGAATTATTTACAGAACTAAAAAATGTTCCAAACGAAGAAAAGAAAGAAGTCGGACAATTAATGAACGCGCTTCGTGATGCAGCACAAGAAAGATTTGACACTGCTAAAAGTCAGCTAGAAGAAACGCAAACTGATGATAAAAAAGTAGACCTTTCTAGACCAGGAGATCAACTAGAAATTGGTTCACGCCATCCACTATCGTTAGTGCGAAGCGAAATCATAGAAATTTTTAATCGAATTGGATTCACAGTTTCTGAAGGCCCAGAAATAGAAGACGATTGGCATAATTTTTCTGCACTTAATTTCCCGCCAGAACACCCTGCGCGTGATATGCAAGATACCTTCTTTATTGAAAAGGGGGAGAATGAAATGGCGCTTAGAACACACACTTCCTCTGTACAGGTGCGGGTGATGGAAAACTCAAAGCCTCCAATTCGAACAATCTCTCCAGGAAGAGTATACCGAAACGAAGCTATTTCAGCCAGAGCACATTGCTTTTTTCACCAAGTGGAAGGATTGTACATTGATAAAGACGTTTCTTTTGCTGACCTAAAACAAACCTTGCTTTATTTTGCCAAGGAAATGTTTGGTGAGAAGGCACAAATAAGATTGAGACCGTCTTATTTTCCGTTTACCGAGCCAAGCGCGGAGGTAGATATTTCATGCACCATTTGTAATTCAAAAGGATGCAACGTCTGCAAGTATACAGGCTGGTTAGAAATTTTAGGTTGTGGAATGGTGGATCCAAATGTTCTTGAAGCAAGTAATATTGATAGCAAAGAATATTCTGGTTTTGCTTTTGGAATGGGCGTTGAACGAATTGCACAGTTGAAATATAGAGTAAATGATTTACGATTGTACTCAGAAAACGATGTGCGCTTTTTAAAACAATTCACATCAGGAATGTAATATGGGATTCTTTACTAGAAATAAAGAAAAAAGCACGTTTCCTTGGGAATACATCACATCAACGGAACAGTTGACAGAAGTGCTGGAGACAACAAATGAAAAACCGGTGCTATTATTCAAACACAGCACACGTTGCAGTATTTCAAGTATGGCGCTTCATGGATTTGAGAGAAACTGGCAGGCTGAGAATGATATGTGTAGACTTTATTTCATTGATTTATTAAAGCACCGCGATGTTTCCAATTTAGTAGCAGAACTAACAGGAATTACGCATCAGTCACCACAGGTTATTGTAATCAAAGGAAAAGAAATCGTTTACGATGCTTCACATTCCTCCATTGATGCAAGGAAAATTGAATCAATCTTGAAAAAAGGATGAAAAAATATATCATTATAGGCTTAATCGTGCTCGTTGGAGCTGTTTTATTGTTAAGACCTTTGTTCGGAACGGAGGTGGTTGGTCCAGGAGAAGGGGATGAGTTACCGGCAGTTTTTACATTTCAAGAGAACCTTGCTACGGTCGGGGATGAAACGGCACCACTTGAAATTACAATTGTTTCAGAGGTGGCTAAACTTGAACTTTTTTACCATGATTCCTTGTTGCAGACATGGAACAATCCAAAGGAAACGGTCAAATTTACATTAGAAGCTGGAGCTTTTGGAGTTGGAACGCGAACACTGAATTTATTATCTACATTAAAAGACGGGTCTTCCTTTGTTGATAACCGAATGGTGCGGGTATTATCGGATATTATCCCTGAAAAGAAGGTGGCGAAGATTGTTAACGAGCACCCACATGAAATGACCAGTTTTACGCAGGGACTGGAGTTTTACAAAGGCAAATTGTACGAAGGAACTGGAGATCCAGGTGATCAAGGAAAAACAGTTGTTGCGGAAGTCGATTTGGCAACTGGAAAACACCTGAAATCAATGGGATTACAAGCTGGATATTTTGGAGAAGGAATTACCATTTTAAATGATACGCTGTACCAGTTGACATGGAAAAACAATAAATGCTACTATTACGACGTCAACACACTGCAGCTCTTAGGTGAATTTAACTACAAAGGCGAAGGTTGGGGATTATGCAACGATGGAAAATCATTGATTATGTCGGATGGAACTGAGCGAATCGTTTTTAGAAACCCATCAACGTTTGCCATAGAAAGAACGATTGAAGTCTACAACAACGAAGGACCAATTAACTACCTCAATGAACTGGAGTACATCGAAGGAAAAATTTACGCCAACGTGTGGACAACAGCTTCTCTAGCAGTGATAGACCCAGCGTCAGGTAAGGTGTTGGAGCAAATAAATGCGAAAGAATTGTTTGAAAAAGGGCGTGGTTACGGTGAGGTAATGAACGGAATTGCACACAATGCACAAACAGGAAAAACCTACATGACAGGAAAGAATTGGATCAAGCTTTTTGAAGTTCAGTTTGTAGAACCTTAACCCATCGGGTTAAATTGGCTAATGCTAGCAATTTCCTGCACGGTTCCATTTGCAACACGCAACGTTTTGCCGGGAAACTTTTCTATGAGCGTCATGTCGTGCGTTGCCATTAATACTGCTGTTTTTTCTTCTTGCGCCACCGCGATAAGTAAGCGCATAATTTCTTCTGATGTCTCTGGATCTAAATTTCCAGTAGGCTCATCTGCCAAAATCAGTTTAGGGTGATTTAACAGGGCTCTTGCAATAGAAACACGTTGCTGTTCACCTCCTGAAAGCGCATAAGGCATCGCATTTATCTTTTGCTCAATACCCACAAGTTGTAAGACTTCTTTGGCGCGCTTTTCCATTAATTTTTTGTCTTTCCACCCCGAAGCACCCATCACAAACATCAGGTTTTTAAGGACTGAGCGATCAGTTAATAACTGAAAATCTTGAAATACAATACCAATGTTTCTTCTCAACTTTGGAATATCTCGCTTCTTTAATCGATTTAAATCAAACTCTGCAAGACGTCCTTCACCTTGGGTTAACTTCAATTCACCATAAAGTGTTTTTAACAAGCTGCTCTTTCCACTGCCTGTTTTTCCAATGAGGTAAACAATATCGTTAGAACCAATGGAGATATTAATGTCCTTTAGCACAACAACTTTATTTTGTTGAATTTCTCCTGATGATATTTCAATAACGTTGTCCAATTTATCTTCTTTTGTGTAAAGGTGCTAAATGACAAGCAAAGAATCACTGACTACAATGAAATAATCTTAACATGATTGCGTTTAAAACTTTTAAACTCTCTCTCCAAAACCCGCATCAAGTAACTTAATTTTGCTTGATTAAACGCAGTTGATATGAACAGAATTCTCTTTATTCTATTTTTAATGTACAGCTCTTTGACATATTCTCAGTCAACAGAGAAGTATGATGGAGAATATGAGAATTTTTACCGAGCCGAAGAACTGTACCAAAAGGAGCAGTACGGAGCGGCACGAAGAGAATTTCGAATCTTTTTGGACGGCTTCAATGAGCCAACAGACCCAATGTATATCAAGGCGTTGTACTACGAGGCGATCTCAGCATTAGAATTGTACAACAACGATGCGGAGAACATGCTGTTGGACTTTAACCGCAATTATCCTGAAAGCATTTACAAAAAAACGATTTACTTCCGCCTTGGAAAGCACTATTATTATAAAAAGGATTTTGAGGATGCGCTTGTATGGTTCAATAAAATTTCGGCACAAGACGTCGAAGAAGATGAACGTGATGAATACAATTTTAAGGTCGGGTATGCCAATTTCAAGGAAGAAAAATTTGAAGAAGCAAGAAATGCATTTCATGAAGTAAAAGATGGTGATTCGCAATATGCGGCGCCAGGATTGTACTATTATTCGCACATCGCTTACCAGAATAAAAATTATGAAACCGCCCTAAATGGGTTTTTAAAATTAGAAAGCGACCCAAAGTTTGGAGCAATTGTACCTTACTACATAGCGCAAATTTATTACCTGCAAGAAAAATACGAGGAGGTAACGACGTACGCAGCGAAGATTAAATCAAATGAGAGCATTGTCAACGAAAAGAACATGAACCACCTCATTGGTGATGCATACTATCGCACCGAAAAATACGAAGAGGCAGTGCCATTTTTGGAGAAATACGACAAAGAAGCGACGACCACACGAGATGAAGATTATCAGCTAGGGTATGCATATTACAAAAGCAAGTCGTACGAAAAGGCAATTCGCTTATTTGACCGTGTAAAGAAAGTTGAGGATAGCTTGGGACAAGTGGCGTATTACCACATTGGACAGTGCTTGTTGGCGCTGGACAATAAAGTTTCAGCTCGATCTGCATTTGAAGATGCTGCAAAAATGGACATGGATCCAATTGTGCAAGAGGATGCATTGTACAACTATGCAATTTTATCGTATAAACTGGACATCAATCCTTACAACGAAGCAGTTGAAGCCTTTGAAATGTACTTAAACAAGTTTCCTAATTCTCCAAGAAGAGACGACGTTTACCAGTACTTAGTCAATGTATACATGAGCACGAATAGCTACGAAAAGGCACTTGCTTCACTTGACAAGATCCCGCAAAAAGACATTCGATTAAAAACTGCTTATCAACACGTGGCGTTTAATCAAGGGGTGCAACGTTTCCAAAACAGTGACTTTACCGGGGCAATTGCTTCGTTTAAATTGGTAGATAAGTTCCCAGTTGATGTGAACATTTCAGCGCAAGCGGCTTATTGGATTGCAGATGCGCATTTTCGTTCGAACAATTACAACCAGGCAATTGACGCGTACAAAAAATTTGCTGTACTACCTGGTGTGAAAGATAAATCATTGCAGTCCGAAGCATATTACAACATTGGTTATGCGTATTTGGAGTTAAAGGAACTGGAAAAATCCATAGAGGCGTTTCGCGTTTTTACACAGGCTGATCAAATCCATCCTCCTAAAAAGTCAGATGCTTTGATGCGTATTGCAGACAATTATTTTGTGCTGAAAGAAAATGAACTGGCAGTAAAGCATTATCAGGATGTCGTTGCATTGCGAGCAGGAAATGAGGACCAAGCGTTATTCTATATGGCGAAGACGTATGGTTATATGTCGGCAATGTCAAGCCAGAAAATCGCTCGACTGCATGAGTTAATTGACAATTACCCGAGCTCAAAGTATATTCAACCAGCTATATACGAAATTGCAGAGAGTTATAAGGTGGAAGGAAAATGGGAACAAGCAATGAAATACTATAAAAAAATAGTATTTGATTACCCAAGTTCACAACAAGTGGTGCAGGCAAAACTCAATATCGCCGACATTTATTACAAACAAGGAAACTACACCAAGTCAGCGGAAGAGTACACATCTGTATTGGATAAACATGCTGCAGATCAAGCAGTGTGTGAAAAGGCAGCGCGAGGAATAATTGATGTCTATAAAGTCACCAATCAACAAGATAAAGTAGGTGCAATAGCGGCAAAATACCCTTGTGCAAACTTTACCGAAGATGAGCAAGAGGATATCTATTACACACCAGCCATGGACGCATACAATGCGGATGAGTATGAGTTATCGATTGGTTTGTTTGAAAAGTATCTGGCGAATTACCCCAACGGTAAATATGCAAATGAAGTAAAAAACTACATTGCCGATGCATATTATCAGACGGGAAATATGGCAGAAGCGGTGAGGATTTATCGAGAAACACTTGAAGGTCCCAACACCGGTTTCACGGAGCTGGCGGCAGCACGAGTGACTTATTACTTGTACAATGAAGAACAGTACGCTGAGGCAATACCTTATTATGAACGATTGGAAGCGGTAAGCGCAACTCCGGAGGTTATTTTTAATGCACGACTAGGTGTAATGCGAAGCGCATTCTTAACGGAAAAATGGGGTAAATCGGCAGCATATGCTGACAAAGTAATTAGCGGTTCTTCGTTGAGTGCAATCATTGCTGAAGAAGCTTATTACGCAAAGGGAATGGCAAATTATTACCAAAAGCACTATGATGAAGCGAAAACAGCACTCGTTTGGGTAATTAAAAACACGACGACCGTGAAAAGCGCTGAGGCGCGTTATGCACTAGCAGATAGTTATTTCCAACAAGATTATTTAGACAATGCCAACGATGAGGTAACAGGGATACTTAAGCAGAAACCTGCGTACAATTATTGGATCGCCAGAGGATTGATTCTACGTTCGCGTATTTACATCAAACAAACTAACTTATTCGACGCTGAGCAGACATTAAAATCAGTCATAGAACACTATCCAAACAGCGATGATGGAATACTTGATGAGGCAAATGAACTGTGGAGTGAGCTGATGCAGCTAAAAAATCAACCGAAAAACGTGACACCAGATACGAACCCGATAATTGAAGTCAACGATGATAAAGATGGAAATTAATATGAAAAAGACACTAGGCATCTTATTTTTGGTGAGCTCTTTCTGGGTGACTGGACAGGACGGCGTGAACCTTGATGCAGTTGGTGACAGAACGGTAGAGAAAGCGTATCGCATTCCTCGAGCTCCTTTGATATTGGACACGACGATTTCAACAGTGGAAATAGAATATCCGTTGCTTGTTTTGAAATATGAGACAAAAACAGAAGTGGAGCAGATCAATCCAGCATCTATAAAGACGGTTGAGAAATTACCCGAGTTGTATAACACCTACATTAAACTTGGGGTGGGAACAAAGCTTATGCCACTGGGAGAAATTTATTACGATGCCGATCGCTCACGCAAGTTTATGTACGGAGCGCATATAAAACACCTAAGTTCTTTTGGAGACCTTAAAGGATATTCCCGTGCGCAATACGATAGAACGAAATTTGGAATCTATGGTGGGGTGAACGAGCGTCGCTACACCGTGCGTGCTGATGTCAACTACAACAATCAAGGCTTGCATTATTATGGAATTTCAGACACACTTAATATTCCGGGTGACAGCATTGCGCAGCGCTACAGTGATTTTGGAATCTCAGGAAAATACATTTCGCACATTAAAGACAGCGCAAAAGTGAATTTTAGCATTGGACTTCAGTACAACAACTATCAATCTAAAAAACCAGAGCGTGAAGCGGATGAATACTGGAGAGTACGGGAAAACTTTTTTGGAATCAACACGGGCGTTTGGTACAAGTATGGTAAGGAAACGTATGCGTTGGATTTCGACATCCGAAACAACAGTTACAAGTACGGAGAAAAGTACAAAAGTTTAACAGGTTTGGACACAGGATTATTTTTGTCTAACACAATTATTAACCTTCGTCCGCACATCACCACACGTCTCCAAAATGATCGTTTTAAAGCAAAGATCGGAGTTGATGTTGCATTAGATATTCACAACACAACAAAAGCCTACGTATTTCCTTTAGCCGAGGTGAAGTACAGTATGTTTAATGATATTTTCATTCCTTACGTAGGAGTTCGAGGCGGGATTAACCAAACGACCTTTAAAAGCTTAACGCAGGAAAATGAATTTTTACTACCCAATGTTGCGCTTAACAACGAGAAAACAGCCATTGATTTTTACGGTGGGATAAAAGGAACGCTGAGTAAACGCATGAGTTTTAATGCGGGAATAAGTTTTGCAAATATACGTGACAAGGCACTTTTCGTAACAGACACAATTCACTCAATGCGGAATAAGTTTGATGTCATTTACGACACCATAACGGTAACGACCGTGGAAGGAGCGATTTCGTATCAGCTGAAAGAGAAAATCAAGATAGACGCTATTGGTCGTTTCTATTCGTACTCAGCACTGAATAATACGTATGCGTGGAACTTACCACGATTGGAGATTATTTTAAGAGGTGCCTACAACCTGTACGAAAAATTCTATTTCAATTTAGACCTTACCTTGCAGGAGGGGAGAAAAGCATTGGTGTACGAAGACGGACCCGGCATTACGCAGGAAAGCGGTCAGTTCATCGAATCAATGACCTTTATCGCGGATGTGAATTTGGGTGTAGAATACCGATACAACAAAAGAATTTCAGCGTTTGTTCAGTTCAACAACCTCGCCGCACAAAGGTACATCCGATGGCACAACATGCCAGTTCAGGGATTCCAATTTATGGGTGGGGTAACGTATCGATTTTAACGGTTTTCCTCAGTTGATTCCTCTTCTGGAGTGACCACTTCTGGGGCGGTTTCAACCTCTTTTTTCTTTGGAAAATACTTGCGTTGACGTATAAAAATTAGCAACACACCACTTGTAATTGATGCATCGGCAACGTTCCAAATAGCTGGAAACACTTCGCTTCCCCCGAGCCATGGAATCCATTCAGGCCAAAACGCCTCAAATTTAAACATGTCAACAACGTTGCCCATTAAGAATCCAGTGTGTCGTGTCTCTGTTTCGCCAAAGAATCCACAATCGGAAACTACACCTGAACCCTCCAAATGATTAAACACCATGCAGGGATCATAGGGAAAAGCAAAGTCATAGAACATGGAATCAATTAAGTTACCTGTCGCACCCGCGAATACTAGACCGATGGCAATTAAAAACTCTAAACGAGCACCCTTTTTTGCTTGTGTGATCCAGTAATACACCAACGCGCTTATCGCAATTACACGAAAAATGCTGAGGGCCAGTTTATGCCACATTTGAGAACCGAAGGTAGTACCAAAGGCCATTCCCTGATTTTCGATGTACTGGAGAATGAACCAGTCACCAAAAACAGCAACCGACTCACCCGGCTCGAAAGTGGATTTAATATAGACTTTGAGAACTTGATCAAAAATCAGTATAAGCAATACAATGATCGCAACGACAAGCAGATTTTTTTTCATTCGATTATCCTTGCGCGTTCTTCGCTTCGATACTAAGAGTTGCGTGAGGAACAAGCATTAAACGCTCCTTTTGAATTAACTTTCCAGTTACACGGCAAATACCATATGTTTTGTTTTCAATACGAATAAGCGCATTTTGCAAACTCTCGATGAATTTTTCTTGGCGAGACGCAAGTTGCGCCACCTCTTCGCGAGACAATGTATCAGAACCGTCTTCCATCATGTTAAACGTTCTTCCCGTGTCATTTGTACCGTGATCATCATTGTGCGAAAGAGAACCTTTTAACAGAGCTAAATCTTCTTTTGCCTCTACTACTTTTCTTAAAATTAGCTCCTTGAATTCGGCTAAATCACTGTCTGAATATCTTGCTGTTGCCATTGTATTTGTCGTTTAATTTGATCGATTTTTATCTAAAAATCAATTTGAAGCTTTAAATATAGAATTCTACACAATACGAACCAATAAAGAGCGGAGAAAAAATGTATCTTCGCTCTTGTGATAAAGCTATTTTTTGGAAATAAATCCTTTTCGTTACTTGTTCTCCCGCTTATAATTGCGGGTTATTACTTCTGTAATAGCTTTTTTCAGTTTCATGCTCCCGGTGATAATATTAACCTAGGAATGTGGGGTGTAATTGGACACCAGAATCATTGGACAATTCAACTAGGAGCATTCGGATTAATATTAATCAACGCATTACTACTGAACACGATTTTTAACCGCAATGAATTCATGGAAAGAAACAGCTATTTGGTGCCGTTTTTTTATATTGTTTTCATGAGTTTTTTCCATTCCTTTTACTTTTTGGAAGGATTATCAATTGCTCAGACGTTTGTAGTGTTCATGTTGTTTCAGTTGTTTAAATTGAATCAAAATGAAGATGGACGAAGGACAACATTCAATATTGGAATTTTTTATGGTATAGCATGTACATTTTACCCAGTGCTTTTGTTAGGATTTCCTTTTGTTTTTTGGATGGTGTGGGTCATGCGTCCATTTATCTTGCGAGAATCAATGCTCATAGCAGTAGGATTTATTGTGCCTTTGCTGTACAGTGGTGTGTATAGTTTGTTCGTAAAAACAAAATTGGATAAAACAGAATTTAGTAGCTCCGCTTCTGAACTTCACTGGTTAAACACATTGGTCTTGGTAGCTGGCGTAGCGTTACTTGTGGTACTGAGCTTGAAAGGGATTTACGCCAAAATTACGGTGAGTTCTATCCGCATGAAAAAACTGTTTCGGGTATTGCTACTTTTCGTTTTCATGAGTGTTCTGATTGTTTTGATTGATTTCTTTGTTTTTCGCAAGGTAGAACCCATTGGTATCCTTTTGGCACTAATATTACTCCTTTTACCGTATGGATTTGGCGAGAAGAAACAAAAGACACTCCCCTCCTTATTATTTTATGGCATCTTTTTCTATTCAGTTGCCAAGTTTTTTATTCCTTTTGAGTCAATAACTTTCTAATTATCGTAATTTTGTACTAACCAATTGAAATGATGAAATGAAATTTGGAGTAGTTACTTTTCCAGGATCAAATTGTGATGAAGACGTCACGTATGTGTTAGAAACACTGTTAAATCAAAAAGTAGAACGGCTATGGCACAAAGACACTGATTTAAAAGGTGTTGACTTCGTAGTATTACCTGGGGGATTTTCCTACGGTGACTACTTGCGTTCAGGTGCAATTGCTAAACTATCTCCAATAATGGGGGAAGTGATTAAGCATGCGAACAACGGTGGATACGTTCTTGGAATTTGCAATGGCTTTCAAATTTTAACGGAATCTGGCTTATTGGAAGGAGCGCTTTTACACAATAACAATCAAAAGTTTATTTGTAAGAACGTTTACCTAAAATCAGCGACGGCAAACACGGCGATTACAAAGGATCTAAACGCAACAAAGGCGTATAAAATTCCAATTGCGCACGGTGAAGGAAGATTTTATGCATCCGAAGAGACCATGCAGAAATTGATTGATAACGATCAAATTTTATTCAAATATTGCGATAAAGACGGAAGCGTTTCTGATGCTTCAAATCCGAATGGATCACTAGAAAATATAGCAGGAATTTGTAACGCAGGAAAAAATGTGTTTGGAATGATGCCCCACCCAGAGCGTGCTGCTGACGAAGAGTTGGCAAACACAGATGGAGCCGAAATGTTTCGCTCGATTTTAAATCACTGTAACTAAAATGCGCATTTTACTATTAGGATCAGGAGGCAGAGAACATGCCTTCGCATGGAAAATTGCTAAAAGTTCAGCGCTGGACGAGTTGTTTATTGCTCCAGGAAACGCAGGTACCCAGCAATTTGGAAAAAATGTAAAAATTAGTCCAACAGACTTCGAAGCGATTAAAAGCTTCGTGATAGAGAACACTATAAACATGGTCATAGTAGGACCAGAAGATCCACTAGTAAAAGGAATTGTTGATTTCTTTGAAGCTGATGACGAGCTTAAAAATATTCCAGTAATTGGACCAAATGCTCAGGCGGCTCAATTGGAAGGAAGTAAAGATTTTGCGAAGGAATTCATGATGCGTCACAATATTCCAACCGCGAAGTACGGAACCTTCACAAAAGACACTTTAGAAAAAGGGTATGCCTTTTTGGAGAAGATGAAAGCGCCGTATGTATTAAAGGCAGACGGTTTAGCTGCTGGAAAAGGTGTATTGATACTTGATAACTTAGCTGAAGCAAAAAAGGAACTAAAAAACATGTTGGCAGATGCCAAATTTGGTGAAGCAAGCTCGCGTGTTGTGATTGAAGAATTTTTGAAGGGAATTGAGCTTTCGTGTTTTGTAATAACCGATGGTGATGCCTACAAAATTCTCCCAGAAGCAAAGGATTATAAACGTATCGGAGAAGGAGATAAAGGTTTAAACACGGGTGGAATGGGAGCAATATCACCAGTCCCTTTTGCTAATCCAACGTTCTTAGATAAGATTAAGAACCAAATCATCATACCAACAATAAAGGGACTTAAATCAGAAGGAATTACCTACAAAGGCTTTATCTTTTTTGGAATCATTAATGTAAAAAACGAACCTTACGTTATTGAGTACAATTGCCGAATGGGAGATCCAGAAACAGAAGTAGTTATTCCTCGCTTGAGATCAGACATTTTAGATTTGTTAGAAGGTGTAGCGACCAATACACTTTCGGAAAGAGATGTTCAGTTTGAAGAAAGAAGCGCCGCAACTGTCATGTTGGTTTCAGGAGGTTATCCTGAAGAGTACGAAAAAGGAAAACAAATTTTTGGGATCAACTCAGTAACTGACAGCATTGTTTTTCATGCAGGAACAGATGCCGATGGGCCAGCCATACTAACAGCGGGAGGAAGAGTTTTAGCGGTAACATCCTACGGTAAAAATGTGGAATCAGCGCTGGCTAAATCCTATCAAGCAATAGAAAAGATAGAATTTGAAAAGGCATACTATCGCACGGATATTGGTTTCGATGTCGTCTAGTTCACAATATTTTGTATCTTTCATCTGTAACAACGGTTAATGGAAGTCCCACTCATAGGAATTATTATTACACTTATTTTCTCTGCTTTCTTTTCAGGGATGGAGACAGCATTTATCTCCTCAAACCGTTTAAAGCTAGAATTAGACAAATCAAAGGGAACATTTAACAGTAAACTATTGACGCTTTACTACCGTCATGAGTCGTACTTTATTGCCATGCTTTTGCTGGGGAATAACATTTCACTCGTGTTCTTCGGATTATTTTCAGCACAATTACTTGAGCCTATAATACTTTCGTGGGGACTAGACGGAGGGCTTCTTCTGTTCACGCAAACCATTCTTTCTACCGTGGTTGTATTGATTACAGCTGAGTTTTTACCCAAGGCATTTGTACAGATGAATCCCAATGCATTCTTGAGGTTTACAACACTTCCAATGTTTATTGTCTACCTGGTTTTATACATTCCAACATTCATCATTCTAGGCATCAGCAACGTATTCTTAAAAATACTTAAAGTCGACAGTTCTAACGTAGAAAAGGCATTTTCTAAAGTTGATTTGGAACATTACGTACAAGACATCAATGGTCGTTTGGATGAAGCGCAGGATTTCGGAAACGAAGTCCAAATTCTACAAAACGCGCTCGATTTTGACTTGGTAAAGGCCCGAGATTGTATGGTTCCGCGTACGGAGATTATTTCTGTGGATTTCGAAGATGACATTGATACGTTGATGACAAAATTCATCGAAACGGGAAAGTCAAAAATTGTCGTTTACCGTGAAAACATTGATAATATTATTGGGTATGTACACTCGTTTGAAATGTTTAAATCTCCCCAATCCATTAAACAAATTTTATTACCAATAGGCTTTGTTCCAGAGGCAATTCCAGGAAAGGAACTTCTTGAGCTGTTCACCAAAAAGGGAGCAACAATGTCGGTTGTGGTGGATGAATATGGTGGAACATCGGGTATCGTGACAATTGAAGACGTGATTGAAGAGATTTTTGGGGAGATAGAAGACGAGCACGAAACAGAAGCCTTGCTTGAGGAAACCATAAGCGAAGGAGAGTATAGATTTTCTGCCCGAATCGACATCGATTATTTGATAGAGGAATACGATTTGAATATTGACCACGGCGAAGAATATGAAACACTCGGAGGATTAATTCTTCATCATTTGGGTTCTATTCCAGAAGCAGGAACACGTCTTAATATCAACGACCTAACATTCGACATTGAAAAAGTAAGCGACAACCGCATCGAGATAATTCGTGTAATTGAATAGATGTGCTGAAGAAGCTGAAACATAGCGTTTTTTTTATTGCTTTTTTGTGTTCAACATTAGTTCATGCGCAGAAAACGGATAGTTTTGACTTGGGTAATAGGCTCACAGAAATCTCAGGACTAGCTTTACTCAAACCTAACGTTCTTGTTGGAATTAACGATAGCGGAAACAAAGCGGAATTGTTTCTATTCAATGAGAAAGGAGAACCCATTAAAACGGTTGTTGTTACCAACGCAACAAATATAGATTGGGAAGATCTAGCGCTAGACGACACTTATCTGTATATCGGCGACATTGGGAATAATCTCAACAAACGTAAAGACCTTTGCGTGTACCGAGTGCTTAGGTCGGAGGTGTTAAATCTGACAAGTGTTATTGCGGACAAAATAACCTATACATACAACGACCAAAGTGAGTTTCCACCCAAGAAAAGAGAGTACAACTTTGATGCAGAGGCGATGGTAGTCAGAAATGATTCGCTGTGGATCATCGCAAAGAACAACTCTGAGCCATGGAATGGATCAGCAAGAGTATATACGCTTCCAAAAACACCAGGGAATTACGTTGCACAGCAAAAAGGAACGGTGTTCACCGCCAATGTCGATTGGTGGGAAGACGCAATCACAGGTGCTGATTTTTATGAGGATCACCTGTATATTTTAACTTACAATCGCATCCTTCGATTTAATGGAAACAACCTCAATGAACAACCCAAACTATTGATTCAGTTTGATAGAATTACCCAAAAGGAATCGATTGTGGTTGTAGACAAAAACACGCTTTTCATAGCAGATGAAAAACAAATCATTGTTGGAGGAGGAAGACTTTACAAAATTACATTGAAATGAAATTGAGTGATTTTGAAGCAGTGATTTTTGACATGGACGGTGTTCTCATAGATTCTGAGCCTTTGTGGAAAATTGCCATGGAAGAGGTGTTTCTGTCTGTAGGATGTAACTTAACGCGCAAAGATTTTCAACGAACTGTCGGTTTACGACTCGACGAGGTCATTGAGTACTGGTACAACGTTGCTGGTTGGGAAGGCGTGTCACCCAAAGAGGTAGAAAAGCGCATTGTGGAGAGAATGATAAGCTTGATTCAAGAAAACGGAGAACCCCTTGAAGGAGTGATAGAAACCTTAAACTACCTTTCTGAACATTCGTTTAAAATTGGTTTGGCGACATCTTCGTACAATATTTTGATTGAGACGGTTCTAAACGCTCTCAACATTAGAGACCGTTTTGAGGTCGTACATTCTGCAGAAGACGAAGAATACGGAAAACCACATCCAGCAGTATATTTAACGGTGGCTGAAAAACTGGGTGTAAACCCTCTCAAATGCATGGTTATTGAAGATTCCTTGAACGGCATTATCGCTGGAAAAGCGGCTCGAATGAAGGTGGTTTGCATTCCCGAAAAAACCCATCATCCAGAACCAAAACTAGTAATTGCTGATGCAACTTTTGAAAACATGCAACAAATGTTAATGGCGATGAGAATTAGTTGAAAATGCTCAATAAATGGAGTAACTTTACACATATAATATTAACTAAAAATTAAGGAACATGAAAAGAGTAGTAGCATTAGTGATGTTTGGATTGTGCTTTAATACATTGTACGGTCAGAGCTTTCAAAATGGCGGGAATTATATCACGTTAGGTTTTGGTCTTGACCCGTATGGACGAGCACATAATGGAAATGGATATAGACATACGGCTATTGGGCCGATTGTATTAACTTATGAACGAGGAATTACAGAACTTTTAGGAATAGGAAGAATTGGTGTCGGCGGAGGTGTTGCTCAGTCTTTTTATACTTCTAAATATGCTTATTCGCACCCTGTTTGGGGTTATCAGTATGAGGAAAAATACGTGCGTTCCAGAACTTCACTAGTGTTTAGAGCGGCCTATCACTTTGATTTTGGTGTTGACAAAATGGATGTATACGCTGGTGTTGGTGGTGCAATGCACTTTTATGGTGACAAGTACACTTCTACTGACCCATATGGCAACTATTCCCGAAGTTCAGTTGGTGGCGGACACTACGTTTTCGGCGGAATCCGTTATTACTTTACTGAGAGTTTTGGTGTGTACGCAGAAGCAGGACACGGAATTTACGCACTTAACGGTGGTATAGTTTTCGCATTTTAGTACGAGCAGAAAAAGAAATAAAAAAAGGGACGTCAGCAATGATGTCCCTTTTTTTTGGTAAAAATTTCTTTGTAAAATCTTATGCTAAGACCAAACTAATCATTTGAGATGAGTTCAAACAACGCATTTAGATTCGGAGAAATGATGATTTCAATCCTTCTATTCTTTGCCTTATCAGCTGGATCGACAGGAATGTAGGAAGAACGACCTGCTGCCATGAGTTGTGTTGGATTAATATTTGAATTAGCCAACATGATATCAATAACAGAAGTAGAACGCAATACAGAGAGCTCCCAGTTGTTTTTTGGGTGATTCGCACTCGCCAACTTATCAGTGTCTGTATGACCCTCAACTATAATTTCTAATTCAGGTTCTGTTTCCAATACGCGTGCAAGGTCAATCAATGCTTTCTTTCCTTCGGTTTCTATCGCTGTGCTCCCTGAGCCAAAGAGTAATTTTGCTTCCAGACTCACGTAAATTTTTCCGTTTCGTTCTTCTATAGTCAACCCCTTATTTTCAAAACCTTTTAACGCAAGCATTACCTTCTCTTTGAGTGCTTGGGTTGCGTTTTCTTGATCTCGGATAATTTTCTCCAGCTCATTTACACGTTGCTCACGAGATGCAAGTAAGTCTTGCTTTTCTTTCAATTCTTTTGCGAGAAGCGTTAACTCATTTTCCCGTTTCTGCAGTTCGATTTGTTTTGCTTTGAGCTCTCCGTGCAATGTCGCTGCTTCTTGTGCGCCAGACAAACGCAGACGGTCGTAGTTCGTTTCAAGCGACTCATTAATGGCCGCCATCTTATCATATTTCGCTTTTAGTACACGGTACTGATTTCCCAACGATGAGGTGTCTGACTTTAACGCAGTAACTTGCTTCAATAGTAAAGTCTCGTGTGATTTCAATTCAGCAACCTGTCCCTCAAAGTTCAATGAACTGGTTTTGTATTTGTTCAGTTCATCACTGCATAACTTTTCACGTTCTACCAATTCATTGTATTTCTTTGCGGGAACGCATGCCGTGATGAGAAAAATTGCTGCTAAAGTACCTACTACTAACTTCATATTGTTTGTTTTATACAAAGATGAAAAGAAGCAGGGCGTGTTTTTAGGAGAATCCTAGATTTTATGCACATTCCAACGTTGAATAAGCGTGACTATTCAAAAAGAGGACAACTTGCCGTGGAGGTGCGCGTAGGTTTACATGTTGTAAAGCGCAACGACAACTCATGTGTGTTTTGTGCACCGATTTGAATATGGGAAAGGGTGTAATCGAATGAGTAGGCGATGGAAAACTGTTCTTTTATTTTGATATGTACAATAGCGATGAGTGCATCTGTATTCCGATAGCCGAGACCAAGTCCAACAGTGTTTTTGATGTCGAACATAAGATTTAGATCAATTGCAACAGGACCACGAGGTGGAATTTTGACTTGCGCCGATGGCAACAACGAAAAGTCTTCTCGAATAATAAATTGATAACCTGCATTAAAACTTGCATGAAATCGGTTTCGAGAAGAGTAGCCAATGTTTTCCCAACGACTAGGAATCAGGTTCATTAAGGTCAATCCGAAATAGTACTTTTCTGAATTGTACCAAGCTCCAAATGAAGCGTCTGGTGTAACAAACGATCCTTCACTCGCCACTACCGGGTCAGGAAGTGTGGTGCTAATCCCAGCCGGATCATAACCCATTTGCATAAAACCGCCGTAAAGTCCTAACGATAAACGGTTGTATTTGTCGAAGTTAAAGTGCGCCGCATAAGCTAAGTTAAAACGGTTGACGTTGAACTGCCCAATTTGATCAGTTTCAAATTTAAAACCAGTACCATGTCGACCGCTCAAGTATTTTTTTCTTTTCGAGTACAAAGGAATAGAAGCCGTGAAGAAACCACTTCTTGGTGCACCCTCAAATCCTACCCATTGAATACGGTAGAGTGAATGTAAGTCAATACACTTTTTAATCCCTGCATGAGCAGGATTTCCAGCAAACTGATGCAACGACCATTGTGAATACTGTGGAATCTGCTGAGAATACACATTCATAGAAACCGTCAGAACGAGAAATACAAAAAATAGTTTTCTCATCGAATAACAGTTATTGATCCCTTGTATATCGCTCCGTTGTCAAGCTCTAAATCTAAGACATAATAATAAACACCCTCGGCAAGTTCACCAGACTTAAGCGCCCCGTCCCAAGCCTTCGACTTTGAATATCCCGTTGTCTGAAATACTTCCTGTCCCCAACGACTGTAGATGTGAAGAATAGAGTTTGGGTAATTCTCTATTCCTTCAATAATCCATGTATCATTGATATTGTCTCCATTCGGTGAAATGGTATTGGGGATAATTAAATCATCGATAACGACAATCGTCACATAATCAGTTTGTGTACATCCATTTTCAGTTGCGGTTAGCGTATAGGTTGTTGTCTGTGTTGGAGCTGCAACAGGATTTAAAACACTTGGGTCGCTCAATAAAAATGTTGGACTCCATGAGTAGTCTGGTGCACTGGTTGTACCATTCAAAATCGTATTGCTGCCAGCGTAGATCACCTGATCTTCGCCAGCGTCTAGGTTAAAACTATAGACAGAAATGGGCAAAGAAGTAGCAGAAACTACTTCAACACATTGGGAAAAACACGAATTTTCAACAGTAATAATATCTCCGTCTTGTAACGAAGCAATTTGTAATTCAGGAAGCTCTGTGACTGAGGTCAGATTACCATTGACATACCATGAATAATCGGTTGAGTCAGGGCAGTTTTCCAAAATCGCACTCAAATATGCAATGGCATTTTCGCAGGTGGTGAACGTAACAGGATCAATTTCAATTGATGGTACAGGACGATCCACAGCTGTCCCACTTAGAGAGATATCAAAGGTACATTCGGCAGCTGAAGTAACTCCTGCGCCCGTATCATCGCCATCTACTACAATGTAATAGGTGGTGTTTGGTGGAAGTCCAACAGCATTTAGAGCAAAGTTACCGACCGCATTAGCTTCACAATTTCCAATAGGTGTATAAGAAGCAGAGCTACAGGGTACTGGTGCCTCTAGAATTGTTGCTTGCAAACCAAGACCTTGATTCGGATTCAATTCAAACACAAGGTTAGAAAAATCAATTTGAACATCACCACCAATAGCATTCGTGGTAAAGCTTAACCAAATGGTGTTTTCGTTGGAAAAACAGGTAACAAAGTCATCTTCGCAGCCACCACAAAAAGTCACATTAGCATCAATATTGTTTACCGAGTACGTCGTGTTTGGACATAATTCAAGTGCATTTCCGCAGGCGTTATAACTCTCTTGCGCGAACAGTAATTGAACACACGACGACAGCATTAACAAAAAAATAACAGGGATACGCATAGAAATCGAAAACACCATGTTTTATTAGTTATTTAAGCAAATTTAAAATAATTTTGCCGAACTATTTCTGCTTTTAAATTCTAAGTCGATTGTTATGCTTTGTTTTTGGCACAATAATAGAAAGGGTTGAGGCAGATATACATAAAATCAACTTCTTGAATAACGCCAATTAACGCTTGCAATTGCAAACGATTGGAAATATTAAGTCATGGAAGGTTGATTTTAGTTTAAACATACACTATGAAAAGAATTATTACGCTCGTTATTTGTTTGTCATTTTTACCGTCATTACAGGCACAAAAACTCGAATATGACACAGATTCAAAATGGTTTTTAGGATTAAATACAGGTGGAACATGGAACACCACTGATGTGCGAAACAAAACTCATGTTGGTTGGGGCTTTACGCTTGGGCGCTCATTTAATTATGACTACGGGAAAAAATTCAGTTTTGATTTGAGACTTCGTTATCTCGGAGGAAAATGGTACGGTCAGGACTATGATACTACATCATTAAATGGATATAACCCAAGTTTTAGTCCGGGAGGAAGTGTTGTACAAACGTACGATACACTTGGATATACGGTTAACAATTTCCAAGCGGAAGTGCACGAACTTGGTTTGGAATTGGTGCTGCATGCCAATGGATTAAGAGAAAGAACGGGATGGGATCCTTACATTTTTGGTGGTCTAAATATTGTTTGGAATCAAACCTATGGTGATTTGTACAACCAAGATACACTTTTTGCCAACAATAGTTTTTACAATTATTCCCCAGACGGTATGTCAAAACCAGCTTGGAAGGAAATGTCCGATGGTATTTATGATACGGCCCTCGACGGTAGTGATCAAACAGATTACACTGTAAACTTTATGCCAAGCTTAGGAATAGGTCTTGCGTATCAAGTGGGTCCAAGATTTTCACTTGGAATAGAGCACAAAACAACCTTTGCATTGAAGGATGTTTTTGACGGTTATGAAGATAATACATTGCGATGGGGGATGTTTGAAAACGATATCTATCACTATACAGCGCTGATGTTAAAATTCAATTTCCGTTCAAGAGCCACAGCGGATCATGTAGATCCAGTCGAGACGGATTGTTTAAAACCTGCAATCAAAGTTCAACAACCAAGAGGAAAGCGTGTGAATACAAGCACTCCTGTGTATGAGTACGAGGCCGTTGTTTCGCAAATTGCTACTGCAAGTAATCTGCAGTTAACGATTAACGAAGTGCTGTCTAATAATTTTACTTACGATGCTACGTCAAGTAAGGTAAACTCTTCATTTGCGTTGGTTCAAGGCGAAAACAGAGTGAAACTAACCGCGTCTAATGAATGTGGAACTGTTTCCGAAACGGTGGTTATCTTTTACGAAGAGTGTGTGCCGCCAACGATTGCATTCACAATGCCGAACACTCCCAAGACTGTTGTTGAACAACCAGCCTATACGGTTTTTGCACAGTTAATGCATCCTGGAGAGATTGTTTATTCGATAAATGATCGTCCACTCAATAATTATAATTACAACGAGGAAACTAACATTTTTAGCAGTACAATTACACTAACAGAGGGTATTAACCGTATTAAAATTCAAACAGCAAATGAATGCGGAACAGCTGAGCAAATTGTAGAAATTGAATACGTGAAGTGTGACGCTCCGAAGATTGTTACTGCATACCCTGGTAATGTTGTTACTTCTGAGAACAAAACGTTTGATTTAGTGGCACAGTTTGAAAACATTGTAGCTGCGAATCAGATCACACTGAAACTAAACGGAATTACCCAAGTGTTTACGTACACAGCTGGAACAAAGCGTTTGACAAAACGATTAACATTGAACGAGGGTGTGAATGTTGTACAAATCACAGCTAAAAACGCCTGCAGTGAAGTTGTAGAAATTATCAATATTGATTACAATCCTTGCGTTACGCCAAAAATCACCATGATTGCTCCGCAAACAAGCGAAGTGACAACACAAGTACCAACTTATTCAGTTCAAGCGACTATTGAAAACATCGACTTTCCTAGTCAGGTACAAGTGAAGGTCAATGGTCAGGTTGTCGCAAATGGATTTTACAATGTGGTTACACGTGTGTTTACGAAGGAAATTTCTTTATCACCAGGTCCTAATAGCATAGTTCTTACTGTGACGTCTGACTGTGGCACAGTCAACTCAAGTTTTATGGTGAATTATACCGTACAACAAATTGATAATAATACCACGATCTGTTTCAAGGGACAAAAATTGGTGATCAAGGAAAGCCAGTGGTTAGCATACCAGAGTCAAGGTGCAACGAAGGGCGAATGTCCTCCAGTGGTTGATAATAATATCACAATTTGTTTCAAAGGGCAAAACATGGTTATCAAAGAAAGCCAGTGGGCAGCGTACCAGAGTCAAGGAGCAACGAAGGGCGAATGTCCTCCAGTGGTTGATAA
>CAZXRU010000009.1:0-38639 GCA_964643345.1 uncultured Fluviicola sp. | reverse complement strand
GTCAAGGAGCAACGAAGGGCGAATGTCCTCCAGTGGTTGATAACAACATCACAATTTGTTTTAAAGGACAAACTATGGTGATCAAAGAAAGCCAATGGGCAGCTTACCAGGGTCAAGGAGCAACGAAGGGCGAATGTCCTCCAGTGGTTGATAATAATATCACGATTTGTTTCAAAGGGCAAAACATGGTTATCAAAGAAAGCCAGTGGGCAGCGTACCAGAGTCAAGGAGCAACGAAGGGCGAATGTCCTCCAGTGGTTGACAATAACATCACAATTTGTTTCAAAGGCCAAACGATGGTGATCAAAGAAAGCCAGTGGTCAGCGTACCAGAGTCAAGGAGCAACGAAGGGCGAATGTCCTCCAGTGGTTGATAACAACATCACAATTTGTTTTAAAGGACAAACTATGGTGATCAAAGAAAGCCAATGGGCAGCTTACCAGGGTCAAGGAGCAACGAAGGGCGAATGTCCTCCAGTGGTTGATAACAACATCACAATTTGTTTTAAAGGACAAACTATGGTGATCAAAGAAAGCCAATGGGCAGCTTACCAGGGTCAAGGAGCAACGAAGGGCGAATGTCCTCCAGTGGTTGATAATAATATCACGATTTGTTTCAAAGGGCAAAACATGGTTATCAAAGAAAGCCAGTGGGCAGCTTACCAGAGTCAAGGTGCAACGAAGGGCGAATGTCCTCCAGTGGTTGACAATAATATCACGATTTGTTTCAAAGGTCAAACCATGGTGATTAAGGAAAGCCAATGGTTGAGCTACCAACGTCAAGGCGCAACCAAAGGTGAGTGCCCAGAAGTTGTAGACAATGACATCGTGATTTGCTTTAAAGGAAACAAAATGACCATCAAGGAAAGCCAGTGGGCAAGTTATCAACGTCAAGGCGCAACCAAAGGTGAGTGCCCAGAAGTTGTAGACAATGACATGGTGATTTGCTTGAAAGGAAACAAAATGACGATCAAGGAAAGCCAGTGGGCAACGTATCAGAGTCAAGGTGCAACAAAGGGTGAATGCCCTCCTGTTGTTGACTTGAATATTACAATCTGCTTGAATGATGAAACACTAGTAATCAAAGAAAGTCAATGGGCAACATACCAGAGTCAAGGTGCAACAAAGGGGGAATGCCCAGAACCAGAAGTTGAGCAAATAATTACAATTTGTCATACAAACCCGAACAATCCAAACGATAAACAATCGATCGACATTCCAATATCAGAATGGCCTGCACACCAAGCGCATGGAGATACTCAAGGACCGTGTGCGGAAGTGGTAGTTGGGAATGATGAAATGGTTATTTGCCATAACGGGGTAACAAAGGTTATTAAGATTACAGAATGGGCACAATACAGATTGCAAGGCGCAACGAGTGGTGCATGTAATTAAATGAGAGAAGAAATAGCATTTCGAACATAGAAAAAAGTCGCCTAAATTATTTAGGCGACTTTTTCTTTGGGTTGCAGACCGTTAAGTTCTGCAAATTTTATTTTTAATAGTCAATTGATCTAACTATATTCGCACACTTATTTAGAATAATATAGAAATGGCGATAATAGGAAAAATTAGAGAAAAGTCTTGGTTAATCTTGATCATAGTAGGTGGAGCACTTTTAGCATTCATCTTAACAGATTACCAAAAAATGACAGACGCTACTGAGTTAAAGTATGGTTACGGTACTGTGTACGGAGAAAAGGTGGACATGGATGAGTTCAATAAAACCGTTGCAACAGCCGAAGAAAACGCACGCCGGAATGCGCAGCAACAAGGTCAACAGCCACAACCGGTGGACCAAGATGCGGTTTGGACTTCTTTTATCGATAAGTTGGTATTGGACAAGCAAATGGATCTTTTAGGGATCAATGTGAGCGATTCTGAATTTGACTCTTACCTTTTTGGAAGAGATGGATTTCCTGTATTGCCAGATTTGGCGCAAGGATTTACTGATTCTTTGACAGGTATGTTCAATGAGAAGTTGTTGCAGTCAAGAATTGAGGATATGGAATCTTCAGATGATCCAGAAGTTCAAAAGCAATGGGAAGAAAGTAAGGAGTATTATACAAGTAAACGCAGACAAGAAAAATATTTTGAAATAATAAATCAAGGTTTGTATGTTACTAATCTTGAGGCAAAGAACGAGTACCTTGCTCAAAAGGAAGTGAAAAGTATTTCATATGTTTTTAAAAGATATTCAGATATTAAAGACGAGGATATTGATGCTTCCGAATCAAAATTAAGAGCTTATTTCGAAGAGCATAAGGATGACAAAAAATACGAGAACAAAGTTTCGAGTAGAGAAATTAAGTTTTTCGATGTTTTTGTTGAACCATCAAAAAAGGATTCAGCAGAATTCAACAAAATGATGGCTGAACTGAAATCCGGGTTTATGTCAACCAAAAATGATTCATTATATGTGTTAAAAAACAGTGATATCAAATGGTTCTCAAGTGCTCACATGGCAACATTTAAATCTGATAAGGATGAAAAGGCGAGAGAGGGAATGACGTATCCAAGTTATTTGGACACTGTATTTAAAACCGCTCAAATAGGAGATGTTGTTGGTCCGTACGAAGATAATGGAAACACCAGAATTGCAAAAATTCTTGACTTTAATAGAAATACATTAACTGCGAGACACATTTTAATTGCTGCTCAAAAAGACGATAAAGCGGCAGTTGCGAAAGCAAAGAAAGTAGTTGATTCTATTTTACCTTTGATTAACTCAACCAATTTTGAAGAATACGTTGTTAATTTTTCTGAAGACCCAGGTTCAAAAGCAACTGGTGGAAAATATGAAGACTTCATGGATTATGAAATGGTACCTGAGTTTAGCAAGTTTGCAACTGATGAGCCGATAGGTAAAATTGGATATGTGCAAACGGATTTTGGTTTCCACATCATGGAAAACATAGAGCGTAAACCAATCAATGCGCCAGTATTAGCGCTGATTCAAAAAACATTAATTCCAAGTCAAAACACGATTGATGACAAGGACAAGGAGGTATATGATATGCTTTTTGAATTGGATGACAAGCTTGCGAAAAAGGAGTCTGGAGCGGCAAAAGTGCAATTATTTGATACGATTGCAAGCCGTGCCGGAAAATTCTCACGCACAGTAACAATCATGGATGATGCGCCAAAATTATATGGTTTCACATCTAAATTTGCAGAAGACAAATTGCTTGGCTTAGCATTTAAAGAAGGCGCTGTTGTTGGAGATATGGTAAGTGCACCAATCAAAGACAAAAACCGTTACATAATTGCAATTGTATCTGCAATTAAAGAAAAGGGAATAGCAACGTACGAAGATATGGCTGAAGTAATCAAACGTGATTACATAGAAGAACAAAAAGCAAAAAGAATAACTGCGAAAATGGTCGGAGCAAAATCGGTAAAAGATTTGTCTACAAAATTAAAACTTGATATACAAAAAGCGGAAGTTACATTTGCAAACCCACAAATTACGGGTGGTGGATATGAGCCTGAAGTTATTGGTGCACTGTTTTCTGGTTTAAAGGATGGACAGCGTTCACTTCCTTTAAGAGGAAAGTCTGGGGTTTATGTGGTTCAAATTGAACAAACCACTAAAGCACCGGCTGCAGCGAACTATATGGTTGAGAAAGAGCAACTGTTATTGAGTTTAAAAGGTGGCGCACAAAACCAAGCGAAAAAAGCGCTAGTGAAGGAAGCTGAAGTTGTTGATAACAGACGTCTATTCGAAATTAACGTTAGAAGATAATTAACGATCTCAAAAAATTAGTAAATGCCCCTTGCACTAGTAAGGGGCATTTTTTATGCCAGTGTATATTTTTTACCAGGAAGGCTTTGAATCACCCCATTCATTTCTAATTGAAATAGTTCAATATTAAGTTGAGAAATGGGAAGTGCTGTTCTTAATGAAAGTATATCGATCTGCAGTGTTTGTTCTTCTCCAAGAAGCTTCGCTATTTGTGTTTGAATTGCATTTAAGTCAGGAAATAATTGGCGCTGAACGTCTTTCTTTTTCTGCGACTCCTTCCAGTTCATCATGGTTAAAAAGTCCTCTGGAGACTGCAACAGATGCGCCTTTTGAACGGCTATTAGACGATTGCAACCTTGCGAGGTTTCTTTATGTATCGATCCGGGGTATGCAAACACATCCCGATTGTAATCATTCGCTAATCCTGCTGTGATTAAAGACCCACCCTTTAGCTTGCTTTCCACAACTATGGTAGCATCAGTCATCCCCGCAACAATTCGGTTTCTTTTTGGGAAATTTTCTCTGTCGGGAGCGGTGCCAGGAATGAATTCAGTAAGTAGACCCCCACCCTCTAGCATTTTCTTTGCAAGAGTGCGATTGGCAGAAGGATATATTCTATCAAACCCATGTCCTAGCACACCTATTGTTGGAACGTTCAGATCAACACAACGCTGATGGACATGTGTGTCAATTCCTGTGGCAAGCCCGCTTACAACAACGATGTTCTGATCAACAAAGGAAGAGATGATTTCATCGCACAAACGTTTCCCGTATGAGGTGGCATCCCTAGTTCCAACAATAGCGACTAGTTTTGACTGATTCAAAGGAAGGGCACCCTTTCCATACAACAATAATGGCGCATCAACACAGTTTTTTAATCGGCGTGGGAATTCAGCTTGGTTCATAAAAAAAGGTTGAATTTCGTGCTTTTTCATGTGTTCTAGAACAACGGAAGCATTCTGCAGGGCTTCTTTTCGGTTCATTTTTTCAATAAGTGTTCGACTGACCCCACAAGTTTTAGCGAGTTGGGTAGAACTCATAGTAAAGATGTCTTCAATACTTTCAATATGAAGCATGAGCTCTTTAGCTTTAACGGGACCGACTCCATGTAACAATGTGAGCGCAATTTGGTGGTGAAGGTGGTTACAATTCAAAATTATTGGTATTTTGGTACATTAAATTACGAAAATATATCACATGAAAAACCTTCTACGATTGATTTTTTTAGTGCCTTTTTCTATTTTTTCTCAAGTTGAGGGAACAGTAATTGACTCAGAAACGAACGAACCAATTTTTGGAGCTAAGATCTTGGCGTCATCAGGACAAAAGACACTGACGGATCTCGATGGAAAATTTAGTATCGCTGCGTCAACCTATCCATTTGATATAGTTGTAACAGCCCAAAGCTATTTCAACGATACGATTACAGTTACCGAAAAGGGAACGCTGAGCATTCGTTTAAAATCGGAAGTACAAGAAATAAAAACAGTTGTTGTTACAGCTGGAAGGCGTGATCAGGATATTGAGAATGTTACAATTTCTATGGAAATCATTCGACCAGAACTTGTGGACAATAAGTGTATAGTTGATTTGGAACAAGCGGTTAACCAGAGTCCTGGCGTATTTGCGATGGACGGCCAAGTCAGTATTCGTGGGGGAAGTGGTTTTGCATACGGGGCTGGGAGTCGCGTATTGTTGTTGTGGAATGGGATTCCTATCATCTCGGGGGATGCAGGTGACGCAAAATTCAACACCATTCCGCTGGAAAACGCATCGCAAATTGAGGTCATTAAAGGGGCGTCATCCGTATTGTATGGAAGTGGTGCGTTGAATGGAATCGTATCACTTTCCGAAAGAGAACCCTCCACTAAGGGAGAATTAAGAGCAAAAGTTCAATCTGGGATTTATGATAATCCAAGGCGCGAAAGTTTGCGTTGGTGGTCTAAAAATCCAATGTTTTATCAAGCAGAAGCATTCTATGGAAAAATGCACAAGAAGTTTGGATATACCGTTGCGGTAAACGCTTTTACCAATGATGGATACAAGCAAGGAGAAACAGAAGATCGTGGCAGAATTTCAGGCTCTTTGTTTTTTCGTTCAGATCGATTTAAACGATTAAAGTACGGTCTAGGGTACAACGTTCAGTTTCAAAAAACAGCAAACTTTATCATTTGGGAAAGCGATTCTCTGGCATATACCCCAGGAGGGGGAGCCGATCTAAACGATCCCGCTTCGACCTTAACTGTAAATACAGGAACGACTGTCAACATTGATCCTTATGTCAAGTTTTACGACAAAAAGAATAACCTTCATTCATTAAAAACAAGGTATTATTACATTGATAGATCTAACTTAACAAACGCATCGCAATCAACATCTTCAGCCATTATTTATGGCGACTATCAATTCCAGCGCAAATGGGGGGAATCTGCTGTTTTAACATCTGGACTCACAGGTATCAGAACAGATGTGAAATCGAATCTGTTTGGAGATCATTTTTCAAACAACTATGCAGTGTATACTCAGTTTGAAAAGACCTTTTTCGACAAACTGCACATTACAGGAGGTATTCGCTTTGAATATTTTGAGCAAGACAATTTAAGAGGGGATACGGATTTTTCGTTTAGCAAAGACACTTCTGCAACCACGATCCCTGTCTACCCAGTCTTTAGATTTGGGACCCATTACCAGCTGTTTAAATACACGCACATAAGGGCTTCTTTTGGTCAAGGGATTCGCTATCCTTCGGTTGCAGAACGATACACACAAACTTCTGTTGGAGCGTTGAATATTTTTCCTAATTATGACTTGCGTCCCGAAACAGGATGGGCGGCAGAGCTCGGAATTAAGCAGGTTGTTAAGATTGGAAAGAATTGGAAAGGTCTTGTTGATGTTGCCGGATTCATAAATCAATACGATAACATGATGGAGTTTGCCTTCGGCGTGTTTATTCCTGATACACTTTCTTCTTTGAGTTTGAATCCAGAGGCTTGGAATTATGTTGGAAATTATTTTGGGTTTCAAGCACAAAATGCTGAAAAGGCGCGAATTGCAGGAATTGAGTTTTCTTTCAATAGTCAAGGAAAAATAGGAAACGTTGAGTTAAATACGTTAATGGGTTATACCTATATGGATCCAGTCAGTCTTAACAGTGATTCAGCATACGTAGCGACATTTTCGGATTCCAATTCAACCATATTGAAATATCGTTTTAGACACTTAGCAAAGGTGGATATTGAGGCAACGTGGAAGAATATAAGCATAGGCGTTTCTGCACGTTACAATAGTTTTATGGAGAACATTGACAGAACCTTTGTGGAAGGAATTCCCATTGCCGACGGAAGTGTAGTTGAAATTTTACCAGGCCTGGATGACTACAGAGCAAGAAATAACAAAGGCAGTTTAGTGTTTGATGCAAGAATTGGTTACACCTTTTTGGAACATTATCGCGTAGGTTTCGTTGTAAACAATGTATTAAACAATGAGTATGACACCCGACCTGGAGATATTCAACCTCCTCGTACATACGTACTCCAGTTGCAATTAAAATTTTAATGATCATTGTAGGTATTATTCCGGCTAGATATGCTTCTTCTCGATTTCCGGGGAAACCACTGATTGACCTAAAAGGAAAGTCAATGATTCAACGTGTTTATGAAGGCGCAAAAAAGTCTAAAAAATTGACGCGAGTTATTGTGGCTACGGATGATCAACGTATTTATGACGAAGTAAAATCATTTGGCGGAGATGTAATGATGACCAGCGAAAATCATACCACGGGTACTGATAGATGCGGAGAAGTTGCTGCCAAAATGGATGCAGATATTGTCGTAAATATTCAAGGAGATGAACCATTGGTTGATTTTCGTCAGTTAGACCAGTTGTGCGCGGCGTTTGAGGATGAGGAAGTCAAAATAGCCACACTTGGAATAACAGACGTTTCGGAGGAAGACCGATTGAATCCAAACAGAATAAAAATTGTATTAGACAAAGATAAAAACGCGCTATATTTCTCAAGGAGCCCTATCCCAAACACCATCAACGGAGCGGGGATTGCAGGAACGGAAAGCTTTTACCGCCACATCGGGTTGTATGCGTACAGATCAGATGTGCTTCAAGAACTGGTAAAACTTGCACCCACGGTGTTAGAGAAAATGGAATCCTTGGAGCAACTGCGTTGGTTGTACCACGGTTATAAGATTAGAGTGGTTAACACAACCATAGAAACACCCAATATTGATGTCCCTGAGGACATCGCTAAAGTGCTGAATAGGCTTTAGTTTTACGGATTTTTTCGTTATTTTTGTAATGATGACAACAATGGAAACATTAATAGGAGATTTACTTTTGAGACACAATTGTGTAATTGTGCCTTCATTTGGTGGATTTGTAGCAAAACAGGTTTCAGCACAAATTGATTTTGTGACTGGAAGAATGTCGCCCCCACGTAAGTCATTGTTATTCAACAGACAGCTAATCAACAACGATGGTTTGCTGATTAATGAATACGCGCGCTTAAATAATCTTACGTTTGATGTTGCTGCTGATACGCTAAAGAAAAAGGTAGCTGACTGGAATCGTGTTTTGACATCTGGCGGTAGAATCGAGTTAGACCGTGTTGGTTTCATTTACCTTGACGAGGAAAAAAATGTTTGTTTTGAACAGGATCGCTATTTCAATTTATTAATGGCTTCGTTCGGTTTGGGACAAGTACACTTTGTTTCAGAGAGCGCAGTCAAAGAGGAGAAGAAAATTATTGAGGTTGAGCGTGCGAAAGTTGTGTTTATTGATGAAGCAGTTAATATAATAGAGAAAACTGGTGTAACCGCTCAATCAAAACCAATTGAGAAGACAGCGAAGGTTGCACAGGCGGCTATCGTTAATCACCCGGCAGTTGAAAGAGAACGATCTCACGCATGGAAATATATTGCTGCGGCATGCTTTTTACCAATCGCATTCTATTCTGTATGGATTCCAATGAAAACGGACGTGTTAGAGTCGGGAGTTATTTCCATAAACGATTTTAATCCATTTAAGAAAAAGGGAGAAGCACGCTTTCAACCTTCAGAAATAGAAAACATAGATGTTCTGCCTGATACCGAGGCCCCATTAAAGGAAAGAATTGAAGAAATTTCAACAAATGTTGACGTGTACACCTTTAAGTTTGATGAAGACTTTTTTGTACCAGTTGACATTAATGAAGCAAAAACTTCTGCGGTTTCTTCTCAAGTGAGCAGTTCTGACGAAGTTTTTGAAATAGAAAACACGCATTACATTGTGGGCTGTTTTTCGAGTAAAGCAAATGCTGAGAGTTTGGTGGATAGACTAAAAAAGGCTGGATTAAGCGCAAAAATAGTAGACGTTCATAATGGTTTGCACCGCGTTTCTGCTGGGGGAGCTGTTTCAGAAGAGGGATTGCAACATGTAAAAATGACTGCTTCGAGTTTAAATCTAAACGGTTGGGTACTAAAAAACTAAGGTGATTCGACACCAGAACAATAAATCTTTTTAATCAAACAGGAAAATGAAAAAGACCGCACTATTTATCGTATTTATAGGGTTTTTAAGCTATGGCTTTGGACAATTTGGATATACCGGACCGACAAAAAACTCAGAGAACAGTCAATATCAGTTTACAAAAGTTGCACATCTCGACGCAACGCCAGTTGAAAGTCAAGGCTATACAGGCACATGTTGGAGTTTTTCCGCATTGTCCTTTTTTGAATCAGAGTTAATGCGAATGGGCAACAAAAATCCAGACTTATTATCCGAAATGTACGTTGCCCGAAAGGCGTATGAGGGGAAAGCAGAAAAATACATCCGTATGGATGGCAAGGTAAACTTTTCTGAGGGTGGCGCTTTTCACGATATACCTTATGTTATTCGTCGTTACGGAATTGTTCCTCAAGAGATTTATCCTGGGTTAAATTATGGTTCTGATAAACACAACCATAGTGAATTATTTAATGTGTTGAATGGAGCGGTTCAAGGCGTTATGGCACAAATAAGCTCGAAGGGAAGTAAAACACTGACGCCAGCATGGAAAAATGCGATCAATGGAATTCTGGACGCTTATTTTGGAGCGGATATCAAAGAATTTGAGTTGAAAGGAAAAAAGTATACACCAGAATCGTATGCAAAAGCGATTGGACTGGAAATGGATGATTATGTTTCGTTAACCTCATTTACCAACCATGAAATGAATGCAGAATGCTGGTTAGAAATTCCAGACAACTGGGCTTGGGGAAAAAGCTACAATATTGGATTGGACGACTTAATGGCCGCAACAGAATACGCGCTGAAGAATGGATACACAGTAGCGTGGGGAGCAGACGTTTCTGAAAAAGGTTTTAGCTTTAGCAATGGTTTAGCAATTAACCCTGTTGATGAATTAACCATATCTGTCAGTGGGAGTGATAACAAAAACTTTTCGGATGGTGGTGCAGAAAAGCACTCCAATGCATTCGTTACTCCTGTGAAAGAGGTAGCTGTGACAGCAGAAATTCGTCAAGAAGGGTATGACAACAAATCCACAACAGATGACCACGGTATGCACATCGTGGGCATGTACAAGGATCAAAATGGAACAAAGTACTTTTTGGTGAAAAATTCGTGGGGTACCGGGAACTATCCAGAAGGATACCTGTATGTGTCTGAAAGCTACTTTAAGTGGAAAACCATCAACGTGTATTTGCACAAAGATGGATTGTCAAAAGCTTTGAAGAAGAAGCTAGGACTAGGAGAATAAACTGGTTTTTATTTGACGGAGTTGATATTTTTCCTAGTTTAGGATTATGTCAAATATCAAACTAATAATAGAAGAACGGGCGAGCAACATTGGAAACTTCATGGTTGGTCGTTTACTACCGTTCCGTCAAAAGCGAGCAGTTGGACCGTTCGTATTTATCGATCACATGGGACCAGTGCAGTTGTCACCAACTGAAAACCTAGATGTTCCTCCACATCCGCATATTGGCTTATCAACACTCACGTATTTATTCGAGGGAGCTATTTTTCACAGGGACAGTATAGGTTCAGCTCTAGAAATCACTCCCGGAGCTGTTAATTGGATGACAGCAGGGAAAGGGGTTGTACATTCAGAAAGGACCCCGGACCGATTAAGAACCCAAGAAAAGACATTGCACGGACTTCAAATATGGGTCGCTTTACCTAAGGATAAGGAGGATATATCCCCAAGTTTTACTCACATTAATTCAGGTGATTTACCCGCTTGGGAAGAAGGTGATCTTTCTTTCAAACTTATTGCAGGAGAAGTGATGGAGAGAAAATCGCCCGTTCCAGTGTACAGCAAATTATTTTTCATAGAAATTAAAAGTAAAAACGGAGCGCAGGTTGATTTAAGTAACAAACTGTTTGGAGAAAGTGCGCTGTATATTTTAGAGGGAGAAATAGTCAGTGACGGAAACAGATTTGTACCCAAGCAACTTTTGGTAGCGAAAGAAGCAGAACTATGTGGCTTTGAAATGGAGCCTATGACGACGGTATATGTGTTTGGTGGAGAACCCTTTCCAGAAGAGCGATTAATTCACTGGAATTTTGTGCATTCGGAAAAAGAGAAAATTGAGCAGGCTAAACGCGATTGGGAAGAGGATCGTTTTCCGAAAATAGAAGGCGAAACGGAAGGTGTTAAAATGCCTGTAAAATAAAAAAGCTGTCCACTTAAAAGTGAACAGCTTAATAGTATACTATTAGAAGAATTTCTATGCTTCAGCTCCTTCTTCAGCAGGTGTTTCTGCTGTAGCTTCAGTAGCTTCTCCTTCAGCTCCTTCTTCTGTGCTTTCGTCATCCTCGTCAATTGCATCAACAGCACCTCTTGCCATTTTAACTGCAATAACAACAGCGTTAGCTGGCTCCAAGAACTGCATACCGTCTGAGTTTAAGTCAGAAATACGAATAGACTGACCAATTCGAAGGTTTGCAATATCAATTGTTACTGATTCTGGCAAATCTCCAGGTAAACCAATTACACGTAATACGCGGTAAGGTTGTCTCAATTTACCACCGTTCATAACTCCAATTGGAGCTCCAACAGTTCTGATTGGCAAACTAACTTTTACTGGTTTCTTAGGATCCAACTCAAGAAAATCTACGTGATGCGCAGTGTCTCTTACTGGGTGCATTTGTTTAGCTTGAATAATGGCATTTGCCTTTTTTCCATCGATGTCCAATTGGACTTCAAATACATCTGGCGAAAAAATTAATTTTTCGATGTCTACTGACCTTACAGAAAAGTGGGTTTGTTCACCAGATCCGTAAAGCACACAAGGAACTCTTCCTTCGTTTCTTAAAGCCGAAGTGTCCTTCTTCCCTACGTTCGCTCTTAGCGAACCGCTCAATTGCGCTTTTTTCATTGTTTATTTATTTATGAGATTATAAAATGCGAACTTATAGATTGATTGTTAACCATTCTTCGAATAACATCTGCAAACAAATCTGCAGTGCTCAGCACACGAATTTTATCATGTGGTTGTTTCAAAGGAATCGTATCTGTTACAATCAACTCGGTGATTGCTGAATTGGTTAGTCTTTCGTAGGCTGGTCCAGAAAGCACTGCGTGGGTACAAAATGCACGTACACTCTTTGCTCCTTTTTCCATGAAAAGATCTGCTGCTTGAGTTAATGTTCCTGCAGTGTCACACATGTCATCAACAAGAATAACATCTTTACCTCTCACATCACCAATTACGGTCATTTCAGCGATAACATTTGCTTTTTTACGTTGCTTGTGACACAAAGCCAAACCACAATCCAAGCGCTTAGCGTAAGAATTTGATCTCTTTGCTCCTCCTGCATCTGGCGCAGCCATGATAAGATTGCCATTGTTTAGCTTTTCAATTTCTGGAAAGAAAATGGTAGAACCAAACAAGTGATCAACAGGGACTTCGAAAAACCCTTGAATTTGATCTGCGTGCAAGTCCATTGTCATGATGCGATCAATTCCTGCCGCCATTAACATGTTTGCAACCAGTTTAGCACCGATTGCTACTCTAGGCTTATCTTTTCTGTCTTGACGCGCAAAACCAAAATAAGGAAGTACAACAATGATTTTGTTTGCCGAAGCTCTACGTGCAGCATCCACCATTAGCAATAATTCAAATAAATTATCTGCTGGAGGCATTGTAGATTGTACAATAAATACATCCTGACCGCGAACGGTTTCCTCAAATGATGGCTGGAACTCTCCGTCACTGAAATCAGTTACTTTAACGTCTCCCAACGTTACACCATAAGCAGCCGCAATTTTTTCAGCTAACTCCTTTGATGCGCGACCAGAAAATATTTTAATACCTGTTGACATACTATCCAATTCAAGAGGCGCAAAGATAAGCAATTTAATATAAAAACCAACACCAGCTTAAAAGATGTTAGTTCCAGACGAATGCACTCCGCTGGCAACACTTCAGTTGTGCATTCTTTCTACCATAAAGCAAAGCAAATCTCTGATAATTATTACATTACTTTTCAATGTCACCAGCTGTTTTTTGAACGACAAACCACAAAATTGGACGCTGTGGATTCTCTAATGTGAGCACTGGATGCTGTAATTCTAGCCGTGATTTACCATCGCTTCTTTGGGTCTGAGCAGGGGAGATTTCAACCCCAGAAACGAAATCATACCACCGAACTTCGTACCACGTTTTCTTATCTAATCCCGTAACATAAAGAGCGTTATTATTGAAAAACCCTTGTCCGTCATTGTACGCAAATGGAGTATACTCGTTTAATGGGTCGTCGAAGCCATGAAGGTCTTTGCTCGCAAAACAGTCATCGTTTGTTCTGGTGGTGTGCACGTTGAACGAACGGTTCTTAACATACCCTGTGGCTGAAGTCTTATCTTCTGACAAGAAGTACTGAAGTTCTTTGATATTTTCAGCATCGGAAGGGTGTAGCTTCTCTACCTGACGTCCTTGCTGCCAGTTTCCGTTGAGATTGTTGAGCGTTGACATCACTTTTTCTGAATTCATGTGTTTTTCACTAGATATACTTGAAGGCCAGAGTAAACGCTGATCGTATTCATCGCCTTTGTCTCCATGAACAAAACCTTCCCAAGGATGCATTGATGCTATACCGCAAAAACCGTAGTTCATAACATCAATAATGTTTCCAGTTTCTCCAAAACATCTAGTAGTAAATGGCTCAAAATCATGTCCTACTTCACCCAAAATAATTGGTTTTTTATAGCGATCATGTTGTTGGTAAAATCGCACATATTCAGAGGTTTCTCTTTTATTGCTCTCGTGTTCTAGGTCCAAATTGTTTTTACCATTTTTATCCTGTTTGCCAATAATGATTTTATCCGTGCGACTGGCGTAAAAATTAAATCCGATGATATCTATCGCTGGATTAAAGGCACAATCAAGAATGTAGTTATCTATGTTATCCGGTTCAAAAGGGGCAATGTTCATCGCAATGAGGTGATCCGTATCTCCCAGTTCCGATTTAATATAGGTGCTTATTTCATTGTGGTATGTATTGATGGCTTCAATAGCGACTTTGTTCCCCGGATGCTCACTGATTTGTGCTGGTTTGTTTTGCATCGCCTTACCTGATTTGGGATCAAGATGGTCGATGGTTCCATGATGAAATTCATCCATGTGGAGTATTTCACTCATTAATTCCCATGTGTAAATTTGGGGCGAATAACCGTACCTAGCCACGTAGTACCTGGTCCGCTGCTTATGGTAGGCCATTAATTCTGGTGTAAGGAACATATGACTAGGGAGCTCCCCAGGAACAAAATAACAATAGGCTGGAAAGTAGTCGTTAGGATTACCTTGCGCGTCACCGCCGTAGTTTCCATAATCCCAAGGGTCACCCCAAAACTCTATCGGCTCCCCTTTTTCGTTTCTGGCTTTAACGCTCCCGTTTTGTCCGTACGCCATAATAACGTCTTGAAACAGCAGGTTAAAGTTGATGAGAACATTGTTATTCTCACAAAGATCGAGGATCTTGTCTTGTTCCCACGCATAATTCATCCGCTTGTAATAATTCCCCTTTTCTTCAAATTCGATTAAGCCACCATAAGATGTTTGAATAAGCTTTATGGATTTTCCTCCCTGTTTGACATAACTTTCGACATCGGTATAAAACATATTCCAATCTGCTACTGTTGTGTTTTTACTTGGATCGTTATTCGGTGGATCACCCCATGGTGTTTTTCCACCCTCCGCTCTGTTATATGGACCAGGGAAAACATGTCCTATTGGAAACACGATCTTCTCGCCAAGTTGAAAGTTGCGTTTATTTTGGTGTACCTTGACATATCCAGGGTGATCATTTTCTTGTACCGTGAAGTAAAATGCAGGGATCTGAATGGTTTTTCGGTCATAGCGAATGGACACTTCGACTGACCATTCTCCTGCTTCGGAAGGTGCAAAACGCACGCGCATTGGAAATCGATTGTTTTCATTTACTATATCACTCCAGCTGTTCCCCTTCTGTTCAAAATCATGATAATAGAAAAAATCACGCTTTTTCACTGTATTTGTTACAGCATGGGTGAATGTTGCTTCGACATCAAGTTCCCAATCCAAAAAGGGATTCAGCGGTGCCAATCCCTCAAAGCTTCCAGGTTCTAAAAACTCTTTAATACGTGAATTTACCTCCTCGCCAAGTTTGACGCCGATTTCGAGCTTTTTAAACTTCTGAATCTCAGTTGGGTCTGCATAGTTGAGAATGGAAGTTTTATGCGGTTCAATTTGACTGTATGCGATACTTGCACTTAGGCAAAACAGGGTTATTAGGATTCGTAACATAGCGGTGATGTTTTAAGGTTCTACTTCTGTATCTAACAGAAAGTTTTTTAAGAACAACGTGCTTTCTTCAAATGCGGGGATGCAGGTTGTAACAGTGTTCTGAAATGGATAATACAGGAGTGAAGCATCCTTTGATTCTTGAGAAACAAATTCATTTTTCTCATCATAGGACTCAGCCAGGAGCAATAGAACACCAACGATAAAAACCATTTTGAGTATTGAGAAAAATAGCCCGAACAACTTGTTTAATAAACTTAGTTGAGCCACTTTGATAACTTTTTCGAGTGTTTTTCCTAGAAAGTATATCATTGCGCCAATCGCTAAGAATACAACCACAAATGAGATTATTGGAAGCATTGATGAGCTTGGGTCCATTTCGAAGCGCTCGATAAAAAACTCTGAGATCAAGTCGGAAAAATGAATTCCTGCATAAAGTCCAATGAAGAGAGCTAAAAAGGTAAACAGTTCAATGATAAAACCCTTTTTGAAGCCTTTCCAACCTGCATAGATCAGTAGGCAGATAATGAGAATATCTAAAAAATTCATACGATTAATGGAGACTAGTCACAGTCAGACTTTAGAGTCGTCGAAAAAGAAAGCTCGACCTCCGACCATAGTTTTGAAACGCCATCCGGTCCAGTGTGTAAGTCGTTACATTCTTTATTCAACGCTTTTATTCCATTAAGAGCGTTCCACGCAGAAACATCGATGGATGATTTAAACGTGAAGACTCTTTCCTCTAGGGTGTAATCTCCTTTAATGTCTACGTCTACTCCGTTCATTGAAACTGTAATGACGGCTTCGTTATTCGCACCAAGTGATTTTACCTTTCCGTTGATGGTTGGTGTATTGATTACTTCAAAAAAGTGTTTTGCAATCTTACCATTTCGAGATTCATCGTTGGTTTCAACAGAGGAAGTCTTCATGGAAAAACGAATTGATTCAATTACAGCTTTCGCATCATCACCACTTTCGCTTTCAACGGTTATTTCATTAAAACCACCTTTTACAGGGACTTTATCCGAAGTTTTAAAGGCGGTCCATTCAAAATTAGAGGTTCCTTTATTGTAGGAATAGAAACATCCAACAGTTTCAGAGGTAGATAAGTCTTTCTCTTGGGTATCGTCACTTTCTTTACAAGATGAGGCGATTAACAGAAGGCATAAACCAGAGATAATAACGTTGTTTGTTTTCATGAATTATTTTTTTTCCAAAGGTACGAATCATAGTTTAAAAAAGCGAGTATATTAAAAGCGAATGGTTAATTTTGTTCGATGGATTACGATGTAGAGTTACGCTTTCAGAAAGTTAAGGCCGAATTAGAAAAAAAATTTGGTGAAGGAATGGACGTTCAAGCCATTTTATTTTTGATTGGTGTGAACGAACTTGGAATGGGTTACAAAGAATTTTCAAAACAAGAGAAGACAGACTTGCTCCACGTAGCGATTTGTACTTTGTTAGAACCGTATGGTTATTACAAATTTGAAAAGTACGACAATGAAGGTTGGCCACACTTCGATTTGGTCAAGCCATTGCCAGCGCTTAATGACAGGGAACAACAACACCTAATTAAGGAAGCAATGATTGCTTACTTTGAAGAAAACGACTATTTTAAAGTTGACTCAGCTTCTACATAAATGGCTATATTTGCCCTCATATTTAAACACACATCATGGATTTCTTTATAAAAGCTGCTCAACTAATTCTTTCATTGGCCATACTTGTTGTTCTGCATGAGTTTGGACATTATTTGGCGGCGCGTTTCTTTAAGATTCGTGTTGAGAAATTCTATTTGTTTTTCAATCCTTGGTTTTCGCTTTTCAAAAAGAAAATTGGCGATACCGAATGGGGAATCGGTTGGTTGCCCTTAGGAGGATACGTGAAAATCTCTGGAATGATCGATGAATCCATGGACAAGGAACAAATGGCGCAACCGCCACAGCCATGGGAGTTTAGATCAAAACCAGCATGGCAACGATTGATTGTAATGATTGGTGGTGTGGTTGTAAACCTATTGTTAGGAGTCTTGATTTATATCTGTGTTGTTTTTGCTTGGGGAGAAGAACAAATTCATACAAAAGACATATCGAGTAAAGGCTTATATGTTCATCCGTACTTGGAAAAATTTGACTTACGATCTGGAGACAACATTCTAGCGATAAACGGAAACGAGGTAACACATGTTAACGATATTAACAATGGTGTGTTGTTGCGCGATCAACGTGAATTAAAAGTACAACGTCCAGATGGTAAAATCGAAGTAATTACGTTGCCAGAAGGAGTGGAATATGAACTGTTTGAAAATGGTGCTTTTCCTGCCATTTCACTGCGTGCAACCGCGAAGGTTGATTCTGTATTAGCTGGAAAGCAAGCGGAAAAGGCTGGATTTAAAAAGGGAGATTTGATTATCTCTATTGCTGGAGAAAAGGTGTTGCACGATGAAATTATTCCTGCAATGACTCAACTCAAAGGTCAGAAAATTGATTTGGTCGTTAAGAGAGATGGAAAGGAGATCGTGTTGAATCCAACCGTTTCGAAAGATGGAACAATAGGGATAGAATTTGGTGCGCATGAATTTATTGATAAGAGTAAAATTCGACAGATCAACTACGGATTTGGTCAAAGTATAGGAAGAGGAATTGACAGAGGTTACACAACGCTCTCAGATTATGTAGCACAGTTGAAATTCTTGTTTACTAAGAAAGGAGCTAGTTCTATCGGTGGATTTGGTGCGATTGGAAACTTGTTCCCATCGTCATGGGACTGGGAGAAATTCTGGTTAAACACAGCATTGATTTCCATCATACTTGCTTTTATGAATATTCTTCCGATTCCAGCGCTAGACGGAGGACATGTTGTTTTCCTTCTTTATGAAATGGTAAGGGGCAAGGAAGCTCCGCAAAAAGTACTAGAAGTGGCACAATACATCGGGTTCTTTATTTTGATGGCGTTGTTGCTGTATGCAAATGGAAATGATATTGTCCGCTTCTTCTTTCCAGAGTAAAACCTGAAAATAGTATGAGTGGTTACAAATTATTGGCGCAGTATTTGTAATTTGCGGTCAAACAAAACGTATATAATGAGAAAATTACTATTTACATTGGCTGCAGTTGCACTGTCAACATTGGGCCTAAACGCACAACTTTCAGAAGGTCATGTAAAATATGATATTGAAATGTCCTCTGATAATCCTGAAATGCAGATGCAATTAGCAATGATGCAGGGGTCTAAGTTTGAACTTTATTTCAAGGACAACTTGACACGCTCGGAGATGAGCATGGGTTCACTTGTAAAAATTTCAACTATTACTAACACGGATGCTGCAAACTCATTAATGTTGATTACTGGAATGATGGGAAACATTGCTGTGAAAGTTACACCTGAAGATATAGAGACTGCAGAACTTGAAGCTCCTAAGATGGAGGTTGAGTTTGTTGATGAGACAAAGGTTATACAAGGATACACATGTCGCAAGGCGGTTGTAACGGATGAAGAAGGATATGAATCTATCTTTTGGTACACAGAAGATATCGAACTGAACAAGAAGGGGCAGAGTTACTTGAACGGTGATGTTCCTGGGTTTCCTTTGGAGTTTGAAATTAACAGAAACGAAGTTAAGATGACAATAGTTTCAACAGAGTTTTCTAAAAAGTTAGATAAGAAATTAGCCAAGGAATTGTTTGATACCACTATCCCTGAAGGTTTCAAGGAAATAAGTATCGATGAATTGAGCAACATGGGAATGTAATATTCATTTCAAACTATGGAACTCCTTGCGCAATGCAAGGAGTTTTTTTTGTTTAAAGCAAAAACGGCGTCCGACTCAGTCGGACGCCGTTTCTACGATATGCAAAATGCTTTATGCTTCCAGTTCAACCTCAACCTTCGGCACAAGAGCTTCTTTAATTTTAGCTTCTAGTTCCTCCATTAATTCAGGGTTGTCTTGTAGTATTAATTTTACTGCATCTCTTCCTTGACCTAGGCGAGTTTCTCCGTAGGAGAACCAAGAGCCACTTTTATTTATAATATTCATGTCTACACCCAAGTCTAGAACCTCACCAACTTTGGAAATTCCTCCTCCGTACATGATGTCAAATTCTGCTTTTCTAAATGGTGGCGCCACTTTGTTTTTAACCACTTTTACTTTCGTGCGGTTACCAATTACTTCTTCACCTTCCTTCAATTGTGCCGCTCGACGAATATCAAGACGAACAGAAGAATAGAATTTCAGCGCATTTCCTCCAGTGGTAGTTTCTGGATTTCCGAACATCACACCAATTTTTTCACGCAATTGATTGATGAAAATACAACAGCAATTTGCTTTGTTGATGGAACTCGTTAATTTTCTCAATGCTTTTGACATCAATCGTGCTTGCAAGCCCATTTGTGAGTCACCCATTTCGCCTTCAATTTCAGCTTTAGGAGTTAAGGCAGCAACAGAATCTATTACAATCAAGTCGACTGCGCCAGAGCGAATCAAGTTATCAGCGATTTCCAATGCTTGCTCTCCATTGTCAGGTTGTGAAATAAGCAAACTATTGACATCAACACCTAATTTCTGTGCGTAAAATTGATCAAAGGCGTGCTCGGCATCAATGATAGCCGCAATACCACCTTGTTTTTGAACTTCAGCAATAGCATGAATAGCTAATGTTGTTTTACCAGAAGATTCAGGCCCGTATATTTCTACTACACGACCTTTTGGGTAACCTCCTACACCTAATGCTAAATCTAGCGTCAAGGATCCAGATGGGATGACATCAACTTTTACAATTGGATTATCTCCCAATCTCATTACAGAACCCTTTCCATAGGTTTTGTCAAGCTTGTCCATGGTTAGTTGGAGTGCTTTTAATTTTTCTACGTTTACTTCTTTTGACATATCGTTTTGTTTTTGTTTTGCACCGGAATGCAAGGTTGTTAATTAATTTCTACAAAGGTTGTGCTTGCAGTACGTAATCTATTTACGTTGTGGATTTATTTTTATAGGTTGATAAAATTTCTGCGGTATGATCTTTGGTTTTTGGCTTCTCTATGATCTCAACAATGGTATGTGATTCATCCAAAAGAAAGGTTGTTCGGTGAATGCCATCGTACACTCTTCCCATAAATTTCTTTTCGCCCCACACGCCATACAAATTGAGCATGGTGTGATCCACATCTGCCAACAATGAAAATGGCAGGCTGTATTTTTTGATAAATTTTTGGTGCTTGGTTTCACTGTCAGCACTTACACCTAAAATTACAATACCCTCGTTCTGCAACGCTGCATAGTTGTCGCGAATGTTACACGCTTGTGCTGTACACCCAGGCGTATCATCTTTGGGGTAAAAATAAATCACAACTCTTTTTCCACCGAAGTCCTTTAGGCTAATTGTAGCGCCGTGTTGATCTTTTGCGGAAAATTCTGGTGCCGGATCACCAATTTTTAAATGCTTCATAGTGACAAATATTTAATCATTTATTTGACGAATAATTAATCAAATATAGTTTCAATTTTTAAATTGACAAGAAATTAATCAAAAAAATACGAATAAAAATGTAGAAAATAAAAAAACACCCCCTAAGGGGTGTTCTCACACTAAAAAATAATTATGAAGAAACGGTTTATTTGATTGCTCCGAATTTTTCGATCAACGCCTCGTATGCTTTTATTTTCTTTCGAGCTTGATCAGCAAGTACGACATCACCATTTGTTTCGTGGTTTCCAATCTCTTTGTTGAGTGTATTTACGGAACCTTGAAATTGCTCTACTAAGTACTTTAAGTTTTGTGGCAAAAACATTTGCATGTACAAACCACCTTCTTCGTTCAATTTTACATAGGTGTCGTACGCCTTATCAATAACCGCAGGATCTTGACGTGTAAGATATACCGTGAACGAGTTTAACATTCCCAAGCGATCAAAGCCCTGAACGATGTTTCCGTTAAATGCCTGAATGAAAAAATCCAGTTTTTCACCATCAGCATGGGAAGAGTACAATTGACCGATTCCTCCCAACATCTTAGACGATTTTTCTTGTTCCAATGGTTTAGCAAGTGCCATTGCTTCTGTAGGATTATTTTTTCCGTAATTTTTCAATGCAGCGGAAACAACTGTATAGGAAGAGTCATTTTGAATTCGATCGCTATAAATTGCGACTAACTTATCTTCAGACAATTCTTTTGCCAATACGCCTAGTGCAACCGAGCGCACGGAAGAATTTGGATCATTTTTAACCATGTCTTGTACAATCGCTAAGCCTTTTTCTAAGTTGGCATCTTTCAAACGACTTACCTTTCCAACAGCTAACAAACGAATGTTCCAAAACGGATCTTTCAATGCGTCTAGGACCAATTTTTGTCCCGCTTCACCTTTGTCTTTTATTCCACCTAAGAAGCCATCGCGTCTTGCCGCAAATCGTTCACCATTGTAGTATTGGAAAATAAGTTGCTCTGTTGTTTTATCGTCTTTAATTTTAGCTAACAACATCTGTTGATCATCAAAATGAATTCCTTTCAATGTTCCAGTCAAAGGGAAGGTAAATTCTTGTTTTGTACGATCGATCACAACCTTGTGTACGTGTTTCCCTGCATCATCAAAAATGGCCATTTGCGTCGGCAACATGAAAATTGGAAATTCAGCTAAATCTTGTGTTTGTTCCACAGCAACCGTTACCGATTTACCATCGGCAGAAACTGCATGTCCAAACGTCAGTAATGGGTGCCCTTTGTCTTGGTACCATTGATTGAAAAACCAGTTTAAATCTTCTCCTGTTACTTCCTCAAAAGTCAAGCGCAAGTGGTGAAATTCGGCCGCTTTGAATTCGTTTTGTTTTAAGTAGCGTTTGAGTGCTTCAAAAAATGCTTCGTCTCCGATGTAACAGCGCAACATGTGCAAGATTCTTCCTCCCTTGTTGTAGGAGTGACCATCAAACATTTGTTCTTTATCGTCATAATCAAACCAAACCAGGTTGTGGTGACCTTGTGCCTGAGCAGATTGGTAATAACCGTCTGCTTCACCTTCAGCTTGGTAGTCAGCTTCATCCACTCCATGACGATGCTCATCCCATAGATACTGAGAATAATTTGCAAAAGATTCGTTGAGAGTTAGGTTCGACCAAGATTCCGTTGTTACTAAATCACCAAACCAATGGTGGAATAGCTCATGTGCAATAATTGCTTCTGAAGTTCCATCCAGCAATTCACGCTTATTTTTGTAAACAAAATCTCCAAAAATAACGGCACCTGTATTTTCCATTGCTCCCGAAACATAGTCACGGACAACAATTTGGTGGTATTTATCCCATGGATATTCAACACCTAACAATTCCACAAAAAAGCGAATCATTTCAGGTGTTTCACCAAAAATGTCTTTGGCAAATTCTTCCCATTCTGGTTCTACGTAATAATTAACCGCCATTTTTGTTCCATCTGGTCGTGTATAGCTGTCTTCAACAACTTTAAACTCACCAATTCCCATCATAAAAAGGTACGGCGCGTGTTGCAATTCTTGTTTCCAATGATCGACGCGTTTTCCTCCGTCAATTTTTTTGCTGGAGATCAATTTTCCATTGGAAAGTGTCGTGTATTTATCATCGACAGTAATGAAGATTTCTTGTGATGTTTTGGCATTTGGTGCATCAATTGTTGGAAACCAGACAGAACTTGCTTCCGTTTCACCTTGTGTCCAAATCTGTGGCATTTTTGTTTTATCCTCACCTGTTGGGTTGATGAAATACAGACCTTTCGCGGATGAAATGGCAGCGCTTCCTGTTGCATCTACTTCTTCTGGGCGAGCTTGGTAACTAACTACGACTGTATAGTTCTCTTCTTTGGTGAATTTTTTACCTAAGTGAATTCTAATGTAATCGTCTTTATACGAGTAGTTCAGTGGTTTTCCGTCACGCTCTACGCTGTGGATGATCATTCCTTTAGCATCTAGAATTAAGCTGTCCGTTGTATAAAAATGTGGTTTTGCTGTAATAGTTGCAATTCCATTCATTTTAGATTCTTCCCAAATAAAATTCACTTCAAGTTTTGTGTGGATCAAATTTGTTAAAATTGTTTCCGAAGCTCTGTAAACAGGACGCTCCGTTGGAAGGATTTCTTGTTCAAAAGGAACCTCAACGCTAGTAGTCTCTACAACCACGTTGTTATTGTCTTTTTCTTTAGTACCGCATCCAACGAGGACAAACAGAGAGAGTATGATTAAAACATGCTTCATTTTCTTCAAGGGTTTAATTGAGAGACAAATCTGGTGAATTAATTTCAATTCTCAACAGAATACTACAGCACTGGACTGTATTTCTATTATTTTTGTCTTAAATAGATGATGAATGGCAAATCGAATTTGGAATATTGACGGAGAAGATGTTATAGGAGCAGATGGTGCAGTTTTGCATTGGGAAGGGAATGGATATTTTACACTCACTTACAATGGATCTACTTTTTTTGGCGAAGTGCTGAATGAGCAAACGGAGAGCAATTACCTTAAATTAAAACTGAATCATCGTGTGTTTGAAATTCGCAAGAAGGGAGCACTGGATGATTTGATCTCCGCAATGGGCCTTGATATTCCAAAGGTGAAAAAATTGAAAGAACTCCAAGCTCCAATGCCCGGTCGAATTGTAAACATTGCCGTAACAGTTGGTCAAGAGCTAAACGTAGACGATGATATTTTATCCTTGGAAGCAATGAAAATGGAAAATGTGTTAAAGGCAGAAGGAGTTGGTGTTGTAAAAAGCATCAATGTCAACACCAACGATGTTGTTGATAAAGGAACTGTTTTAATCGAATTTGAATAAACTACTTTACCAATTTTGCTTCAAAAGCACGACTAATTATTGATGGATATTTTGCTCCAAATTCCGTAACGCACCATTCTTGAAATTTTCTTATTTCTTCGGCATCAGTAATCCACTTCAGCCCTTTGTGTAATTCTTTTTGAAATAATTGAGAGTCAAAGCTCACCTTACGTAGAATTTTTTTTGTTAAATCTAACATAGCTTAATGGTTTGAAGTTTTTGTTCTAACGCTGAATATAGTAAAAATATTTCAGTGGCTAAATTTTACAATCCGTTAAAAAAACAAAAAAGCCTGTCAATCAAGGATGGACAGGCTTAAAAAAACTTATCAACAAGGTCACTCAAGTTGTTGTTTAATAACATGATAGATCTCTTCTGTTACCGCATCACGCACGTAAATAAGGAAGTGTACATTTTCATGATTGTACTGCGCTGGAAGCGCATAACTGTAATTGAAATAGTACTTTCCATCAATCAAATTGTCTTCTGTCAACTTCATTCCGTTCCAATTACTATTAACACAACCATGCATCACATCGCGGTGCACATAGTTTTCATTGTTACTATTGTCTGGCATTTTTTGCTTTGCAACCAAAGAGTCTTCAATGAGGTAAACCACGGTATACAAGTTTTCTATATTTTCATTTGCAAGTTGTCCATCCAGCACATCAATTTCCGTATGTAGAAAAACTCCTCGTGTCGAAGGATAATAGTTGGCGTGGGATTGTATATTTACTTTCAGTGGTTGAGGCAATGCACTTACCACAGCAGAACGCCAGTTGGTTGGACTTAGCGTATGCTGTCCACCAGTTAAAATGCGACTTACACTTCCACGTGGATTTCCAATAAATGCAGATCCAGGCATCGTACCAAAATGCGTTCCTATAGCAAGTCCATCTGGGTTTGTCCAATCAATTGGCCACTCAGCACTGGTCGATTGAAACGAGCCAATACCGTCTGGTCCAGAATGAATTGCTGCCACAAAAACACGGTTAGGGTACGTATCGTGGAGCAAATCGGCCGTATCAGCTGCTGGAGGACAGTAGATGCATTTATGCCCCGTGTAATCTTCTATCAAGATGTTTCGCAACGTGTTTCCATTTGGTGTAAACACCGGCCATTCATTTGCTTGATAATCGGACCAAGAACCTGGGTAAAGTGTGGTATCCAAATCCGTAATGATTCCCGTAGGATATGGATTGTCGATTTTATCACAGGAAGAAAACCCTATGAGCACAATCAAACTAAAAATTAAAAATCGTTTCATCGTAGTGTAAATTTAAAAACTTTGTGTAAATGAGAGCGTTAAGCCATTTGATGCAGGTACAAAACGACAAATTCCACCTACACAAAACAATCCTTCTCGTTGGCGCCCGTAACCAACAGTAATACGGGTTGCTTCTCTGATATATCCAAGCGACGCATAGGCATAATGCACACGCAAAGCCGCTATTGGATTTCCATAATTGTACTGGTCCATAATACTAAAAAACCAGTGAGGGGAAACGTTATATTCTATGATCAATGTCGCCCAATTTCCTTTATCATTGGTCACTTTTTCGTAAATCCCTGGCGAAGTTTCGCGTTCAACATCGTTGACAAACAATCCTTGTAATTCAGCGCGAATAGAGTGGTTTCTATTGATTTTATATCCAGCTTCGATAACCCCAATATGCGTGTTAATGATACCCTTTGCATCATCAGTAACCTTCGCTACGTCATTGTTTAGTACGATATTGAAATAACTCAAATTCAAATTAAAATCTTTTGTAAACTTTTTACTAATTGTCACGTTGATGTCTCTCCACAATAAACTATCGCTTTGATCAAACACTCGTCCTTCATACATAACGCGCGTAGAGTCCAAAGGGTTGATATTATCGGTATGTTGCATGGGTTTGTAGGCAGTAGAAAAATTGGCATTGATAGAGGTTCCGTATTTTCCACCAATCGCCGAACCTTTTTTAAAGGTGTAGAGCACTTCAGCTTGATACGCAATTTCACCAACAGGCTGAGTGGCATAAGGATAAATTGAAGCCACTAAGTTGTAGGTATGTGTTTTATTCATCGCTGGCAGGTAGTTGATGAACACATCGGTTAACTCTTTTGTTCGATCGGAGCGGTAACTCATATTGTCAACTGATTTTGCAGAGAGAATAATTCCCAGTCCTTTTTGAGAAAACCCAAAATTAATAAGTGCTGCGTGACCGTAATTGTAAATGTATCCATTGTCTACCGAAGGATCTTGTCCTTTGATGAGGTATTCACCGTCCAACGTAAATTTACCATAGCGCAATTTTGCTCGTCCACCATATAACCCAACATTTTCAGGTAAGATGAGTGCATCTTCGTTGTCTTTTTGGTACTTGCTCACGAAAGAACCTCCGATTGTGACATCCAGTTTTTTATCGTTGAGTTTTTTAAAGGCTGAGTTAAAGTTAAATTCTCCATCTAATCCTCTTACAATTCCGTCTGCGTGAACAATTCTCCCTTGTTCAAAAGAAAGACGTTGATAACCATAGACCCCTTTTATTGCTAATCCTTTTGTTGGGCGCACAATGATGCGGACACCATCTAAAAAGTTATCATAACCTAACGCTCGATCTTCATATACACGCAGTGCCATTCCCGATCCAAACTGCTCGTAGAACGATCCCAACGTAACATCTACAAAATCATTTTCATAACCGATGTAGCGCATCCCAATTCCTGTCCCATCAAAACGATTTGGATACCCTTGAATTCTTGGTAAGTAAGATTCAACGCGCATTCCTGCCTTGAAATTTTTGTAGGTAATGAAGGTGTTCATATAGGTATTGATCAACCCTCGTTCTGGAGGTTGGCCCGCACTGATCAAAGAATCTTCATTGAGGTACTGAAAAATACTCTCGATGTTTCCAGTAATATTTAATCCTTGGATTTGACTTTTTCCTGCTAGGGAGATAAAACAAGTCAAACTTATTAGAAGCAATTTTTTCATAGAAATAGAAGTGTAGTCTGTGCGTAACGATGAATTACTTTACCAATTTTAATATTTCTTCGTATAAAGTTTCTTCATCGCCTGGTGCGTAATTGTTGTGTGAGTAGACAATGTTTCCTTCCTTATCCAATAAAAATGTGTGCGGAACATTGTTTACGCCCATCGCGCGTTTGAAATCACCATTTGTGTCCATTAACACCAAATATTCCCAACCTTTCCCGTTAACATACATCGGAACAGAGTTCTTTGTTTTTTCATCGTCTATTGTAACCGCAACCAGATTAACTCCTGTTTCTTCTTGCCAGTCTGTATAGAGATCGTGAATGGTATTCAATTCTCGTTTACATGGAGAACACCATGTTGCCCAGAAGCTAATCACAACAGGACCGTCAAATCCAAGCTCGGCAGTGTTTACCGCGTTACCCTCCATGTCTTTTAGCTGAACAGAAGCAACTTTTTTATCCAATAATTGGTGTTCGTCTTGAGCTTGTGCGCCGAAAACAAAGGTGATACTCAAAAGAAGAAATGCAAATTTTTTCATAACAGTTTTATTTTTTTAGATGTTGCATGGACATTTTCAAAAACAATGCCGCATTCAAAAATACATCATTTTAAATGCTTTGAGCGTAATAGAATGAATATAACTCTTGAATTCCTATTCATGGAAAAGGACGATCAACATCACCAAATGTATAGATAAACGCACAGATGACAAGGCATTATAGTTTAAATCTTAAATATTCTTAAATTGGTGTGATTATTGAAAGGATGTAAATAGTTAGGCATTTATTTCCTATATTTGTTAGGAAGCCACGGCTAAAAAACAATACATATGAAAAAAATTATACTCTCTTTATTTTCCTTGACACTGATTGCTACGGTTGCAAATGCACAAGCGATTACAATTAATGTTGCTGGAACCCCTACAGACATTTCTGGGACTGAGCACAATGAAGTTTTAGTAACTGCTGGTTCGGACCAACACCTTGTAGATTTTATAGTGACAAATAATACTGATTCTACACAAAGCCTTAGTATTACTAGAAGCCATATAAGTTTGACTCCGGGTTGGTCTGATTATTTCTGCTGGGGTCTATCTGGACAAGCTGGAATGTGTTATGATGTTCAAGCGGCTGCTGTTTGGACCTGTAGCGCTGAAACTGTGGGTGATGGAGAGCAAGGAACCCTTCAAGCATACATTAATGCACCAAACGGTGGAACATCTACAATTCGTTATTACATCAACGATGGTTCGACGTACTTGGATTCGGTAGATTTAGTAATTACTTCAACCGCAAGTATTCAAGAAAATGTTTCCTTGTCGTTAAATGTATCTCCAAACCCAGCAAACAATGTGGTAAACATTAATATGACTGGAGTAAATAAAGCAGATGTAAAGATTGTTGATGTTCTTGGAAACATTGTTTTCAATGAAACTGTTGCTGAAACAACAAAAAAAGTGGACGTTTCTAGATTCAGAAATGGAATTTATTTCATTACTGTTGATGCTGAAGGGATCAAACCAACAACAAGAAAATTAATTATCCGTCATTAAGACAGACAATTCATACTAGATTGAAAGACCGTTTACATAAAGTGAACGGTCTTTTTTTTGTCAAGCAAGTACAGAAACTCGTTCAAAGAATTCATACTTTAGCAATCGAATACGTTGATGGGAAAATTCCAAGCAACAACTACAACTGAAAATGAATCAACATCGTCCGACCTTAAGGAGAATGACCTTTGTCTGCGGAATGGCTTTTCTGTTGTGGGGAACGGTGCAAGGACAACAAAATCTACTTCCCATTCATACATTTTACAAAGATCATCTCTTTGCCAACAAGTCGGATAAGCCGTACAACGGAGGATCATTTTTTCCAGTCAATGAATCTGAATACGATTTAATCAGCGCTATCAATGATTCGACAAAGCAATATTACGATTTTACCTATACGCTCTTCCAAAAGTATTTGTTTGAAATCCGAGGGGATGATTACTACCTAAAAATTTCTCCAGCCATTGATTTCTCGATAGGACAAGATTTAAACGATACCATTGCAAGACGACTGTTCCAAAATACCCGTGGATTTCACGTCGAAGGGACACTTTTTTCCAACTTTTCCTTTTCCACATCCTTGTACGAAAACCAAGGAAGGTACGCGAATTATGAAACAGCTTATTATACATCGTTGGGGGAATTGTACCCAGGAGCTGATTCAACTTACGCTCCACAGAATGCTGTAATTCCAGGCGGAGGAAGAACAAAACCGTTCAAAGGGGATGGATTTGATTATGCGTATGCCGTTGGCTATTTTGTGTATGCACCATTCAAGTTTTTAAGTGTCACAGCAGGAAACAATGCCCAGTTTGTCGGGGATGGACACCGTTCGATTTTACTCTCCGATAATTCGTACAGTGCACCGTATTTTCGAGTTGACTGGAAAATCAGTCCAAAGTTTAGCTTTTCTTACATGCGTTCTCGTCACATGAATTTATTGCGAAGACCTGCAAGTGGTTCCGTGGAGTCGTACTACGAAGTCAAAGGCTATTCGGTCAATTACTTTACGTACAAACCCATCGATAAAATCAGTATAAGTTTGTTTGAAAGCGGTGAATGGAACCGAGGTGACTCGATTACGAGCAGAAATTCACATCCCCTGTATTACAACCCCGTTCCATTTTTATCGGGATTGGCACTACAAGGAAATAATGAAGTGGTTTCACTACTCGGTTTGAATTTGAGTTATCAGGTAGCCAAGCACCATCGTTTGTACGGACAGGTTGCTATCAATGATTTTGATGCGAAAAAAGCAGGGTTTCAACTAGGGTATCGGGGGTACAACTATTTTGGGCTCAAAGATTTTATGTTGCAAGTCGAATACAACAATGTTGCAAATCGGATGTACGAAAATAACAACCGTCGTTTGAACAATGTACATTTCAATTTACCGCTAGCGCATGTCAAAGGAAATGGATTCCAAGAGTTCGTGTTACGCACCAATTATGAAATCAAACGGGTGTATGCTGAAGTAACAGCGGTGTATTATTTGTTGAGCAATTACTCATCGACTGCCTTGTTACCTTATCATGTTGCACAAACGCCTTCAACAAACACGGTGATGTTCACCAGCGTCGAATTGGGGTATCGCTTTAACCGAAAGATGAATTTTTCCGTTTTTGGCAACTGGACCTACAGAACAATTGACGATCCAGCCATGCTGACGGCCAATCATTTTAATATTGGGATTCGCACGGGATTTATTAATCACTACAAGGACTTTTAATGAAGCAGTTGCGTTACATAGCGTTCTTTTTTAGCTTTTCTGTCGCTGGACAGGGAGAGGTTGGATACTTGTTTGAGGAAATGCCAAATGATTCCGTTGTTCAACCGTCATTACAGTACCATTCCAGTTTAAAACCAGCAGTTCGACGGTTAAAACCAAGTGCGAAAGCTGAATCGTATGTACAAGTCGCGGGATTAGCGGATCTCAATTATTTTCAATCCACCACATCAGCATTTAAGACAGGACTGGGATTAGAAGTCAAAGGAGGAGTGAAGGACAAATTCTTCTTTCGTTTGGCGGGAGTGGAAGGAATTCACCAAAACAGTGGAGGTTTTGCGCCAAAATCATTCATTGATGATTCTTTAGGAAACGTTTCATTTTACACCGATCTCCGCGGACGAATTTCGTACACACCAAACCATGTCTTCAACTTTCAAGCTGGAGTGGACCACAACTTTTTAGGTGAAGGTGCGCGTTCCATGCTACTGAGTGATTATGGAACGCCGTATCCGTTTGGACAAATCCGTATGCGTTTCTGGCGAGTAGAGTATTCCATCTTGTATCAATTTTTGCGCGAACGAAACGCCAATCAGTGGGAAGGGAAGTTTGCGTCGAGTCACCATTTGTCGCTTAACATTGCAAAATGGTTGAACGTTGGAATTTTTGAAACCGTTATTTTTCAGCCAAAAGACACCTTGTTGAACCGTGGATTTGACGTTGAATACCTCAATCCATTTGTGTTTTATCGCCCTCAGGAATATTCCATTGGTTCAAGCGACAATGTCCTGATTGGTTTCGATTTGGCGGCGCGGTACAAAAAGCACACGCTCTACGGACAGTTTATTTTGGATGAATTTTTCTGGGCGGAAATCAAGGCGAAAAGTGGTTGGTGGGCAAGCAAATACGGTGGACAGCTTGGTGTAAAAGGCCGATTTGAGAAGGGTGTACATAATTTCTTCTACCGGGTGGAGTACAACTTTGCACGACCGTACACCTATGCACATTTATCGGACCAGTTGAATTATGGCAATCAAGGAAGACCACTGGCGCATCCGTATGGATCGAATTTTATGGAATTGTTGGCGGAAGTAAAATGGCAACATAAAAAATGGTACGCGAAAGCCTTTTCAAATTATTTTCTTCGTGGAAATGATAAAGACGGTTTCAACTATGGAAGCGACATTTATGTGCCATATATTAATAGACCGTTCGAGTATGGACACGTGATTGGGCAGGGGCAAGGATTCAATGGAACGAAAACAATTCTTTCGGCAGGTTACCAAGTGCTGAAGCATGGAAAATTGTATGCTTTTGTCGAAAATCACTTTGACTACATTACGCTCGACAATCAGCTACGTTATACACTCGTCGTGGGTTTGCGTAGCATGTTGTGGAACGATCACCGAAATTATTGAGCCTCTACCTTTTTCTGACCGACCGTTATTTCCAGGATCAGCTTGAATGAATGAGAGGATGTCGTGATGTTGTTTGGCGTAACGGTTATTAAATTCTCTGGTGCAGCGCCATATTCAACTCCTACGGTATAACGTTTGTTCTTTTTGGTGATGTGGACCATTCCTAATGAAAAGTGTACCAAACTCCATTTACTTGCCTCCACACGCATGACGTTATCATTCGTTAGTGGAACCTCGTTGTAAAGGAAATCCGTTCGAGCACCTAAATACATTTCCCAGCGATTGGTCAGAATAGTTTCTAGCCCCAGTCCTAAATTGGTGCGTGCATGTGTTTTTTCCGTTAGCGAAAGAAAATTCTGTCCATCCAAAATCTCTTCCTTTAATTGTTCATCGGTAAATGCGTCGGGATAGATGCTTGGTTTTTCATCGGCATCAAAAATATAGTAGCGTTTACCTCCAAAGAACGTTTCATTGGTGACGTGAAACCAAGCTCGCTTCCCCAGTTTCCAGCTTACACCGAACGCCAAGGCACCATGTTCCTTGTGCACTACGTTGATACCATCAACACGATCTATCAAATGCACATCTACATCAATTCCCGGTGAAATGTCGGCAAAGTTCACGTAGGAAATTTCACGGAAGGCTTTTGCTTTGCCAAACATGTTAAATGTAGGTGTCGTAAAGGTCATTCCAAATTTAAAATTTCCTACGTCCAGCGCTATGGATGGTTTGAACAACCCTTTCACGTTGTAATAATTGAAACTTTGTACGTTTGAATACTGATAGACTTCTAATCCAGAGTAATCTTGTGGTAAAATGCTGAGACCCTGTCCGAAAGCGTATTTTACATCACGGTAAATGCCATAGTGTGAGAGTCCAATGGCGAATCCGTCAGAAACTTGGTAGGAAAGCGAAATCCCCGCCCAGTATTCCATCAATTGGTGTTGTAAATTGTACGAATACACCCAGCGTTCTGGACCGTCGAATTGTGGCAAAACCTCCTGGTCGGATTCATGTAGAAAATCGAATTTTTGGTTAAACGCCCTGCGGGTAATGATTGAGTAACCCAGTCGCAAGCGTTTTCTGTTTTTGAATTCTAGGATTCCAGCGATGAGGTTAGGCATGGTGCTAAACTCTGTTTCTTCTAAATCCAGTCCATCGCCAAGTGCATTTTCAACCTTGAGCATGCGAATGCGGTAGGCGTTTACAGAAATTGAAAGCGAAGGATCTTTAACGAACGCCATTGCTGCTGGGTTGTAATACGCGGTGGCATTGTCGCCTAGTCCGGCGGTTGCTGCACCTCCGAGTAATGATGCGCGAGCCCCAAAGTGTTCAGCCCAGTGATGGTAATCTTGTGCGTGAGTAACGCAGGTAGTTAAGAACAGTGACAGGGTCAAGAACAGTTTCATAGCAAGCAGAGTATAGAACGAATTTAATTATATATCTGAATGTGCGCAAAAAAGAGAAAATATTTTCTGCAGGAATAAAAAAAGCGCACGATTGAGTCGTACGCTTTTCTGTGTTAGGTTAGGGTAGCTAGGCTAGGTGTGGGCAGTAGGCTAGGTGTTACAGCCCGATCACGTGTTTTACTTCAATCTCGGTGACTTTTCGAGGTTTCCCCTGTTTGTTCAGGTAGGTGCGGTTCACCAATCGCCCGTGAATAGCGAGTTGTTTACCCTTGTCTCCGTAGTTTTCAATAAAACCCGCAATGTTTCCCCATGCGAAAACGCGGTGCCATTCAGCTTGTTGCTTGTTACTCTTGGTCGTGTACTTGTTGGTTGCAAGGTTAAATCGAGCGACTTTTCCACCGTTTTCAAAATTGGTGATTTCCGCAGGAGAACCCATGTTCCCAATAAGCGTTACATGATTGTTGATTGATTGCATATCGTACAATTTAATTTAAAGAATTACTAAATCATTTACTTCGACTTCAGAGATGAAGCGTTTTTCGCCACCCTTTTGGTAAAAGCGAGTGGTTAGCTTGCCTTCGACGGCGATTTCCATTCCGATGGCACCGAGTTCTTGCATCACGGGAACCCAGCGACCCCAGGCAGACATTCTGTGCCAGTGGTTTTTTTTCTGTGTTTCACCATTTTCGTCCAAGTAGGTTTCGTTCGTGGACATGGTGAATTGTGCAATTTTTCTTCCGTTAGGTAATTCGTAGAAGCGAGGTGCGGAAGAGACTTTTCCAATTAAATTTACGTGGTTCATTTTAATGTGTTTAGTAGTGAAAAATGGGGAGTTATCCGCCTCAGGCGGACAGCTCCCAGGTTAGGTGTTCGATTACTTTTTTTCATCGGTGCTCTTAGGCGAAACGATTAAGAACTCATTGACTTCGATGTTGGTGCTATAGCGTTTCTCACCATCTTTTGTCTCATAGCTGTTATTCACAAGTTTCCCCTCCACGACAATTTCTTGTCCCTTAGAAAGCATTTTACCAGCAAGCTCGGCTGTTTTACCCCATGCGGTGAGGTTGTGCCATTGTGTGTTGTCTTGCCACTCACCATTTTTGTTCTTGTAACTCTCGTTCGTTGCAAGTGAAAAACGTGCAAGCGTTCTACCTGAGTCCAGGTTTACAATTTCTGGTTGCGCTCCTAAGCGTCCAATCAAACTAACTTTGTTTCTTAATGTGTTCATGTGTATTGGTTTTGAACATTACTAAATTTACTGTTGTCCTATTTCAGATCGTTTTCTGATATCGACACTGCAAAGTTGAGGTGACCGCCAAACCAAATTCGGTTATTTACCATTTACTGTCGAATATTTTTCGTTTGTAAGTGGGTGTTGTCGAATTTATTATTGACATACAGCTAGTTATAAGAAAAAATTTATTTTAAAAAAGTTGATTAAATAGTTGGATTAGTGCCCATTGTTTGGTCTCAAAATAGAAAGGCATATCTTTTCTCAAAAGACCGATTATTGTCATTCACCATCTATAAACTACTCAGGTCCAATTAACATACAAATTTGCATGTATAATTTTTTTATAAAGTAAATTATTTCTAACTTGCGCGCAATCAATACACATGGCTCATTTTTGTGCGGTATATTGAGTGTACAAGCTTATTGAATGCTAATCATAAATGATCAAAATGAAACTGTTACTAACACTATTGCTGTCAATTTTGACAACGTTTTCTTTCTCTCAAAACATTACAATTGTAAGTCCAAATGGCGGAGAAACATTGCAAGGATGTACACCTTTCAATATTATCTGGACAGAATCTGGAACGAGTAATTTTTATGATATCGACTACTCTCCAAACAATGGAGTTACGTGGGTGTCAGTGGCAACAGCCGTAAATACTGTAAGTGGTTCATACTCTTGGATTGTACCCAATATTGCATCGACAAGTTTTAAAATTCGTGTATCGGACAATAATACTCCATCTACAAATGATGAAAGTGATTTCGTATTTACCGTTGAAGCACCTCTTTTGTTAAATTCCCCGAATGGCGGAGACAGCACAACGGCATTCAGTATTATGCCTATCGTTTTTAGTGCGAATGGAACTTCCGATGAATATTTAGTGGAGTATTCAACGAACAGTGGTTCGACGTGGAATACCATTGTAAATAACTACACGATTTTAGGGGGTTCGTACAATTGGACAGTTCCGAATGTGAATACGACCACTGCAATGGTTCGAATGACCGATGTCAACAATACGTGTATAACGGATAAAAGTGATTCTGTATTTACCATTGCTTCACAAATAGAAGTTACCCAGCCTGATGGTGGTGAGGTTTGGCAGGCAAATATTCGCAAGTTTCCTGGAGGACTTGAACAAGATATTTTAGTGAATAGTAACCGCATTGAATATGTCTATGAAGGAAACACCTTATTCGATCATGGTGGAAGTGGGAATTACTCTGGATCCGTTGACAATACAGTGACATTGATGTCTGCAATTCCAACAAAACCTGTAAGTCTGAATTTTGATCAATTTGCTACCTATTATAGTGGACACTACCTACGTATTTATGATGGTCCTTCAACGAGCGATGCTTTGATAGGAACATATTATGGATCGTCATCTCCTGGTATAGTTACCTCTACTCACCCTACAGGTGCTTTGACAGTTCGTTGGACCACAACTGGTCAATCAGGATATTCAGGTTACCGTGCATTGTTGACCACCATCGATCCCTACAGTTTAGCCTATGAGGATATCACATGGGACGTAACAGGAACGAGCGGTGTTTATGATTTAGAATACAGTATTAATAATGGGGCGAGTTGGATTCCAATAGAGTTTGATTATGCGACAGCGACGGGAGAATATAAGTGGCACGTACCTAATAATCCCACGACTCAAGCCTTGTTTAAAGTGATTGATGCTTCGAATGGACAGATTTTAGACATCAGTGATGCTACGTTTACGATCAACAAGGCAACCCCGAAGTTATTTACCCCCAATGGAGGAGAGATCGCATTGGCAGGTCTTACCGAGGAGATTACTTGGGAGGAAGGCTTATTTGTGAGCTCAACGGTTCGTTTGGATTACTCAATTAATAATGGATCGAGTTGGAATGTGATTACCACAGGCACTAACAACGATGGTGTTTATACGTGGACGGTTCCTGATAACCCGAGTGATGAAGCGTTGATTCGCGTGAGCGAGTTTGGCAATGTTGCTGTGAATGATGTGAGTGATAGTACCTTTAAGATGCTCTCCTACATTACATTGATTAACCCACTGGGAGGTGAGAGTTTGAATGGATGTGAGACTTTACCGATTCAATGGTATGCAGGAGAGACTTCTGGTACTTATAAGTTGGAGTACAGTTCTGATGGTGGTTCCACATGGGAGTTAATCGTTGACAACTATGCAGCAGCAGGAACAACGCCAAGTTACAACTGGGTAATAGCCAATGTTAATTCATCACAGTTTATAATTCGTGTGTCAGATGCACAAACGCTTTCTTACAATGATCAAACATCAAATATTACAGTAAACTCCTCCCAATATGTAAACCTTACAGCACCGAATGGAGGCGAGCAGTTAGTGATGGGTAGTGTTTTCCCGATTAGTTATACCGCATCGGGTCCTGTATCGAATGTAAAGTTGACGTATTCTCAAGACAATGGAGCTACGTGGTCCAATATCATCACCAGTACATCAGGTGGAACCTACAACTGGACAGTACCGAATGTGGACAGTGATAGTGCGCTAGTTCGCGTAGAAGCGGTAGGCAACACATGTATTTCCGACCAGAGTGCAGCGATGTTTAGTTTGGTGAGTGAAATTGCGTTGACAGCACCCAATGGAGGGGAAAACTATCAAAGTACGATTCGACAGTTTCCGAATGGAGTAGATCAAGACATTTTAATTGACAGTGATCGTATCGAATATGTTTATACAGGTCAGACCTTGTATGAGCATGCAGGTACTGGAAATTATACTGGAAGTGTTGATTACGAAGTAACGCTTCGTCCCGCAATATTAGATCATGCGGTACGCTTAAATTTTGATCAATTTGCTACCTATTATAGTGGACACTACCTACGTATTTATGATGGTCCTTCAACGAGCGATGCTTTGATAGGAACATATTATGGATCGTCATCTCCTGGTATAGTTACCTCTACTCACCCTACAGGTGCTTTGACAGTTCGTTGGACCACAACTGGTCAATCAGGATATTCAGGTTACCGTGCATTGTTGACCACCATCGATCCCTACAGTTTGGCTTATGAGGATATCACATGGGATGTAACGGGAACGAGCGGTGTTTATGATTTAGAATACAGTATTAATAATGGTGCGAGTTGGATTCCGATTGAGTTTGATTATGCGACAGCTACAGGAGAATACAAGTGGCACGTACCAAATAATCCAACTACACAAGCCTTGTTCAAGGTCATTGATGCTTCGAATGGGCAGATTTTAGACATCAGTGATGGAGTGTTTACGATCGACAAAGCAACGCCGAAGTTGTTTACTCCCAATGGAGGAGAGATAGCATTGGCTGGTCTTACCGAGGAGATTACTTGGGAGGAAGGTTTGTTTGTGACTTCCACAGTTCGTTTGGATTACTCGATCAATAATGGTTCGACGTGGAATGTGATCACAACGGGTACTAACAATGACGGAGTTTATACATGGACGGTTCCAGATAATCCGAGTGATGAAGCATTGATTCGCGTGAGCGAGTTTGGGAATGTGGCAGTGAATGATGTGAGTGATAGTACCTTTAAGATGTTATCCTACATTACATTGACCAACCCGCTGGGAGGAGAGAGCTTGAATGGATGTGAGACTTTACCAATTCAATGGTACGCAGGAGAGACCTCGGGGGAGTACAAATTAGAATACAGTGAAGATGGTGGAAGTACATGGAACTTGATTGTTGATGATTATGCAGCGGCAGGTACTACCCCAAGTTACAACTGGGTATTACCTAACCTGAACTCATCACAGTTTAGAATAAAAGTAAGTGATGCTCAATTTGCATCCAAGACAGATCAAACAATAGATATTATTTTAAGTCCATCTCAGTACTTAAACTTAGCAGCACCGAATGGAGGCGAGGAGTTGGTGATGGGCAGTGTTTTTCCGATTAGTTATACCGCATCGGGTCCAGTATCGAATGTAAAGTTGACTTACTCAAAAGACAATGGAGCTACGTGGTCCAATATCATCACCAGTA
>CAZXRU010000008.1:0-147580 GCA_964643345.1 uncultured Fluviicola sp. | reverse complement strand
GCGGAATCCATTTAAATCTGGAATGGTACATAAATCTCCCGTTCTGGGCATGATTTCAAGAGAGAACAAACAAGTGAAACTTCAAGTTTTGAGTCATGCCGATGGCAAAAATATTAAACCAATAGTAAGGGCAACTATCGAGTCCACAAGTAAAATAGTAACGGATGGTTTTGGAGGTTACTTCGGGTTAAAGGAGGATTTTAAAACACATGTAGTACTAAATCATCAGAAAAGAATATTGAAAAAGGGAGAATTTCATCTAAGTACTATTGAAGGATTTTTCACAATGGTCAAGCGAGCCGTTTTTGGACAATACCATCACATTAGCAGAGAACACCTACAAAGCTATTTGGATGAAATCGCATTTAAATCAAATTATGGAAACATTAATTCATTCGACCTATTACTGAGACTGGGATGTGCGAGATGCTAGGCAATCGCTCTCCAAAGGGGGAAATCCATATCTAACTTCGAAAAGTGAAATCTTTTCGGCTAGTTATGATACTAATACATTGGATACCCAAAGAAGAATTAGTTTCGACACGTTCCCCCTTTGGAGGGGGCGCAGGGGGAGGACTTTGAAATGAATCTTGACATTACCTTTAAAACTTAAAGGATTATCTCTTGTTATACTGCTCAAAAAGAAATACTTTCAAGGAATGAAATCAATTTTTCTCCTCGTATTTATGTCAGCAGTTACTCCCACTTTCGCGCAAAGCGATTCCTCAAAGATCATTTTAGTCATCCACGGCGGTGCAGGAACTATTCTGAAAAAGAACATGACTCCTGAAAATGAAAGCGCATATCGCGCCAAACTCGAAGAAGCATTACTTGCGGGTTACAATCAACTCAAATCAGGAAAAACAAGCACTGAAGCTGTGAAAGCAGCAATCAACATCATGGAGGACTCCCCTCTTTTTAACGCTGGAAAAGGTGCAGTTTACACGAATAAAGAAACGCAAGAAATGGACGCCTCCATTATGCGAGGTTCCGACAAGAATGCTGGAGCCGTTGCAGGAGTCAGCACGATTAAAAATCCGATCGATGCAGCCATTGCTGCTATGGAGAAGTCAGAGCACGTTATGCTTACGGGAAAAGGCGCTGAAGAATTTGCAGCAAGTCAAGGTGTAGAAATTGTGGACACTTCCTATTTCAGAAGCGATGTCCGCCACAAACAGCTTAAACGCGTGCAGGAAAAAGAAAAAATGGTCTTGGATCACGATGGTGACCAAGGAAGTATCGACTCATCAGAAGATGAATTCAATATTGACAACATCGATGATAAAAAATTTGGAACTGTTGGTGCTGTAGCACTGGACAATCAGGGAACCATTGCCGCAGGGACTTCCACTGGTGGAATGACCAACAAGCGCTACAACAGAGTCGGCGATTCACCCATTATTGGCGCTGGAACCTACGCAAATGCATTTGCAGGAATCTCATGTACAGGACACGGCGAATTTTTCATGCGAAACGTTGTCGCTTACGATGTCTGCGCACTGATGGAATACAAAGGATTAACGCTTGAAGAAGCGACAACAGAAGTCATTCGTAAACAAACTGAAATAGGCGGCTCCGGTGGACTTATCGCACTTGATAAAGATGGAAATGTCGCTATGCCGTTTAATACTGCAGGAATGTATCGTGCGTATATTACAGAGAATGGAACGGTGTTTATTGGGATCTACGGGCAATGAGAGTCAAGACTTCAAGAGTCAAGATAACAAGACTTAATTTTTCTTCGTTTCGGCATCTCGCATCTCGCATCTCGACAAGCTCGATGGCCGATGCTCGATACGCGACTATGAGCTTCTAATATAGAATATGACAGTTCAAAAATACAAGTCTTGACTCTTACAGTCTTGGCTCTTGTAGTCTATTCCCCATCTCTAATCTTAATCACCTTCGCCAATGTCTTCAACACCGTTTTGTGCTTCTTCGCAAATGGATTCGTATGATCCCACACGTAGCCCGCTAGAACGGAGCAAATTTGAGTTTTGAATTCAAAGCTTCCTTCGTCGACAAAGAAAATGGTGTGTAAATCGCCGTTGTACCAGGCCTCAACGTAACTTCTGAATACGTCAATTCCGTGCTTGATGCGCTTTTCGTAATCGTTTTCCCAATCGACAGGTTTGCCGTCTAAGTGTTTTACAACGAGATCAGCAGCTTCGTAACCGGAAGCAATGGCCAAAGTCACCCCAGAACTAAAAATTGGATCTAGGAACTCTGTGCTGTTTCCGCACAACACAAATCCAGTTCCGTACATTTTCTTTACAGAAACAGCGTAATTGAGGATCTGCTTTGGTTCGAAAATATACTCTTCTCCTTTAAATCGTCCGTTTAATCCTGGGAAATTGTCTACTAGCTCTTTGAATTTCTCACCGCCATTTTCTCCGCATTCAACAATGAAGTCCGTATTTCCAACCACACCAACCGACGCTGTTCCATCTGAGAAAGGAATCGACCAAATCCAAGAAGTATTGTTATTGAAATCAAATACAAATATGTTTTCCGAGGCTTTCGTTGAACGTTTAGTATCCTTCACATGTGAAAAAATCGCTCCTCGTGGAGGTGAACTCACAGGAACTTCCATATCAAACATTCGAGGTAGGACTCGTCCATAACCACTGGCATCCATGACGAATCGCGTACGAATCGACTTTTCTTTTCCTTCCTTGTTTGTATAGGTTACGGTTTGTTGTTCTTCCGATGTCACCACGTTGGTTACCGCTGCACCAAATTCCACAACAGCTCCTTTTCGCTCCGTCTCTTTGATTAGCGCATGATCGAAATCTGCTCGTTTGACTTGAAACGTATAATCCCACCCTTCAGAAAAACGCTCTTTGAATAGAAAATCGCAGACTTGATTGTTATGAAAAAAGGCTACTCCTGTTTTTATCTGAAAGTTGAGTTTTTCAACACTTGAAAGCAAATCTACGGCTTCCAAATAATTCATCGACTGCGGTAATAAACTTTCACCAATCACAAAGCGTGGAAACACCTCTTTCTCAAGAACTAGCACTGTAAAACCATCTTGCATCAAGCGCGCAGCAGCAACGGATCCAGAAGGACCAGCACCAATTACAACAACATCAAAATCATTTGTCATTTTCAAATCAATTTAATCTTCTGCCAACTTAGGCAGATTTTATTCTTTCTATCAGTTCTTTTTCATCTAAAAAATGAAAACACGTCACTAAAGCGCCTATCGAAGCACCTAAAATACCATGAAAGACCAAGTTTTGTCCCGTCTGATACACATTCGGCAGTTTCGTTTTTGCATGCATTTTTGAGATCATAATGGTATTCACGTCTTTTTCAATGCCATACAACGAACCATTTTCTGTCCCGATATAATCCCTGTATGTCAACGGTGTTGAACTATACACACCCTTAATCGCACTGCGAATATCAGGATAAATTTCTTCCAATTTACAGATGACCTGTTCTTCTTTTCGTTTTTTAAACGCATGGTAGGTTTCGTCTCTTCCTTCAGAAATTGAAACCGTGTTAAACGATGATTCCCACGGCTTAACTTCACTAAAATCCATGTAACACATGACAGATAGCGAATTCGCAAAACCGTTCTGATTTTTCGTGGGAGGCGTACAAATAAACATCGCTTCTGGCCAGGATTCAGAATTGTATTCTACCGAGTCCCACACGTTTTCATTCGCATAGGCGTAAACATTGTGATTGAGAAAAGGAAAACGATTCTCTTCCAACGATAAATAGAGCATAAAAGAAGAAACAGTATCTTTCAAATTCTCCAGTCGTTTCTTGTAAGCTGGACGAAAACGCTCTTCGCCAAACATTTTGACCGTTTGTCGCGGATGCACATTTGAAATGAAATTTTTACCATGAAATACATCACCGACTTTCGTTGATACAGCCACAATCCCCCGCTCATCACTCACTGCACCAATGACTTCTTGATGTTTCAGCACTTCTCCACCCAACTGACGTAATCTCTTCTGCAATGCTTTGGCAATTTGCGATCCACCGTCGACCATGCGGTAACTGCCTTTGAGGTAACTGTTCATAATCAGCGCCACGACAAACAACGGTGTTCGTTTGTAATCTCCAGCGTATAAATGACCATTGCCAAGTAAAACGGACTGCAATTTTTTATTCGAAGTGATGGAAGTCACAAAATCCCAACCACTCAACGTCAACAAATCAGGTGAATCGATGTAGTTTTTCTTCGCAGGATCGTACATTTCCAGGTTGTAAAGCGGAAAATAACTACAATACTCCTGTAATTTGTCACAAAATTGATCAATCGCCACTTTATCATCAGGGAAATCGGTGTACAACCCATTTTTGAATTGCTCGTAGCCTTGTCCATGCTTGAACGATGATCCATCCGCTAAGCGAATCAAATCGTAACAATCATCACCCATTCGGTACATATTGAGATCGTCTAAAATGCCTACATATTTAAAAATTTGGTAGAGGTTTTCTCCTTTATCTAAGCTTCCGATGTAGTGGACGCCTGTATCGAATACACGTTTATCACGACTAAACACCTGGAGACTTCCGCCGATTTGGTGATTTTTCTCGAGCACGATGACAGATTTGCCTTCCATCGCAAGTAAAACAGAAGAGATCAATCCCCCTATTCCACTTCCAATTATGACAAAATCATATATTTTGCTCGCTGTACTCATTTTATTTGCGGAGAATGAATAGCACGTTCGATGTGCGTTTTGATTGCTCAATCAGTTGACATTCCAGCCCATGCTCCTCTGCGAATTTAAACATATCCTGAGAGGAAAAAAAGTACAGGTCATTGCTGGTCTTGTTAAAATTGATGATTCGCGTAGAATACTTTTCAGTTCGCTGCGTCAGTGCGTGACGTTTTGGGTCGTCTGTGATGCCGTCACGAATGAACAGCAATCCATTTTCAGAAAGCGATTGAACAGCATTTTTTAGCGCTAACGATTGCTCTTCTCGGGTTAAATAATGTAATACATCATTGAAGAATATCACATCTTGATTTCCAAACTCAATAGATCGAAGATCTCCTGACTTGAATTGAAGTTGATCGGTTTTATCGTAGCCATTTTGCGCAATCGAAATTTTTTCTTCATCGTAGTCTACTCCAAGAATCACTCTTGATGGATCCCTGTAATGCAAGAAATACCCTAAATAACCAAGTCCGCAACCAACATCCAAAATATTCTTTCGATCTCCAATTTGTTGCTCGTAAAAATCGAAGTTCTTTGTCTCAAAGCGCATTTTGATGCGAATGTACCACTCAAGTCCCGGACCTTTGTACAAATAATTGTAGATAATGCGCTTTCGTAAGAAATCTGACGTATTTTCTTGTTTTCGCGCCTCGATCAGCTCTCTTCGCATAATGGTAACAACCTCCTTTGTTAACTCACCAAAGCGCTTTTGGTAGATTTCATCGCTTGTCTTAATACGATCGAGCACATGAAGCACAAGGTGTCCTGATTTTATGATTAAATCGTTCTTTGGATTTACGTAGTTCGCTCCGACTATTAAAATTGGCTGGATATCCAGATTCATTTCCTTCGCCAAGTAGAATGCGCCTTTGTGAAAACGTTTGATTTCGCCGTCCAAACTCCTTGTTCCCTCTGGAAAAATTACGATGGAATAACCTTCGTCAATTCTACGCTGGATTTGCTTCAAGTTGTATTCTGTCCCTTCTGCGATGTGCAAATAACCGCAATAACGAATAAACAGACCGAAAAATGGAGAATAGTACACCCACTTCTTTACCATGATGATTACTTTTGGACTCATCGAAATCACCAATAAGATATCCAAAAATGACGAATGATTTGGGACAATTATAGAGGGCTTTGAAAAGTCTAAACGCTCTCTGTTTCTAATCCTCTGTTTTAAATGAAATCCTAAATCAAGTGTTGATTTTGCCAGCTTTGACAAGGTGTAATTCATAATCGCCCGCTTCTTACTGGATGGGAATGGCAACGGCAGTAACAATGCTAACAATACATTGAGTACCATGCATCCTACGAAAAAATAGAGAAAGAGAAACACACTATAAATCAACCCGAAAAACGTCATGGGTGAACGTTTTCTCTTTGTTCTATTCGTTACGAAATACCTGAAAACGGATGGTTGAACCACTAATGTTACTAGCATAATGCAACCAATTCCAACTACACTGATGAGCGCTATCGAGTGAATTGCTGGATGTTTTGCAAAATATAATGCTCCTGTACCGATGATGGTTGTCACTCCAGATAAAATAATTGCTGACTTGTACGCTCCTAACGAGGTTGATTTGGTTTTGTACTCCTGAACCAATCCATCGGTGACAAAAATGCTGAAATCGTCTCCCAATCCGAATATAAAGGTCACAATGATGATGTTCACAAAATTAAACTCGAGTCCCGCGTAACCTGAAATTCCAATAATCCAGATCCAGCTAATCACCATTGGAAAGAAAGCAAACAATGCCAGTTCAATACGACCGTAGATGATCAACAAGGAGAAAAATACCAGCAGTGACGAGAAGAATAACAAGTAGCTGAAATCGTCCTGAACAGAGAGCATCAGTTGGTTTGCCATTTCGGACACGTCAAAAATGAACACATCGCCATTTTGCGATATTGCGTTTTTAAAGTCTGCTACGTCCTCCTTCTGCAGCACAACGCTTGATGTCACACTCCATTGTCCATCCTTTTCATAAATCAACGAGGAAAGTCCCAAATTATTCAAGAGTTGCTCTTGTTCTTGTAGCGTAACGTTTGAAGAAGTGGAAGAAATCCAGTTTTTAAATGGTTCGAACGCAGTCGGAGAAAAATCGTGTGCGACAGCGTTATTATTAGTTTCGGCTAGCGTTTGGGTTGATTTGTCCTTCCAGAAAGCACTCCACTGACTGAAGCGTTCTTCCTGCACAGATGCGGGAATAGCGTAACTTCCAACGGAAATCAGCTCGTCTAAACCGTGGTTCGATTTGTACTGAGTCAATTGCTCGTACAATGCAAAGTTCTTCTCCAGCGCCTCTTCTTTCGAGTTTCCAGTGACGAATAAATGAATTTTCTTTTCTTCACGTGGATTGATTCCCGTGTAATAATCTTCCTTTTCCGCTAATTCTTCTGTGTGGTAACTCAAATTGTTTAAATCTGCGTCAAACTGAAACGTGTTGGAAGTAAACAGAAACACCACTGAAATGGCGAGAATGGCAAAAATGGACAAACGTGTTACTAACTTTGGGACGTTGAAGCGTTTCTCCTTCGCCTTGCGCTCTTTGGGTTTGAATCGTGTAAAGTGAATCAACGGCGGAAGCAACAAAAGCGTGAACAATGCCGCAGAGGAAAGGGTCACCAGTGCAATCAATCCAAAATTCTTCAAAACAATAGAATCGGTGAAGAGTAATGCAGCAAATGCCGCAACGGTCGTGAAGCTACCAACCAGCATTGGGAAACTAAGTTCTTTTACTGTTTTTGACAAGTCACGCGTATGCGTGTAATGGGTGAAAAAGTGAAAGGAATAATCCAACACAATCCCCAATAACACGGCTGAAGTCGCTATGGAAATCGCTGATATTTCAGGTTGAATGTATCCTACAACTCCCAATCCACAAAAAGCTGAAAATAAAGCAGGTAAAACGAAATAAATAGGCGTTAATATACTTCTGTAATAAACAATCAACAGCAGTAGAATCAATCCTACACTGACGAGCATTGTTATGAAGGTATCCTCCTTGACTTGTCGTGCATTCTCATAAGAAATCTGAAAGGTTCCAAAGTAATCAAAGTCAATTTCTGACGGTCCTGAATTGAGTTTTATCTTTAAGCTTTCTAATGTTTTGTTCAGCGCTTCGTTCTTTTCTGAATCATCCAGTTCAAACGCTAGAATGGCTGTAAAAATGGCTTTCTCTTTGTTTTTCCCGAACAAAATTCCGTCTTCGACAGTCATTGAACTCGAGTCTGATTGCGGATTCAGCAATTGAAGCTTTTCCCACGCCAATCCAAGCGGATCACGCGCAAGGATATCACGCATGAACAAGGAACTAGCAGAAGATAAACGCTCGGCGACCGTCCCGATGGAAACACGAATGGAATCCTTTTCTAGTTTTTGGGTAATTGTTTTGTAATCGTCTTCAACTAAAAGCGATGGATAATGCGCATAGAAATAATTGAGCACTGCATCTTCTTGATTCGCTCTCACAACTTTGATGTCGGTTAACAACCCTTTCGTTTCAGTACCAACGATTTCAGCAATTGAATCCAATTCGATCTCCAAGTCAAAATTGTCCTTTCCTTCAGCGTTGATTGAAAACAGGACTTGTTTGTTGAGATTGTTGCCTTTTAGAATCGTGTTGAATTGTCGAAACTCCTTTCCCTGTGGGAAAATGGAGTAAATATTTTCATCGAGTTGGAGACGTTTGAATCCAAAGAAAGCAAAGACAATAATCCCCACCAAAACCGCAAGATAGACGAAGATATTTCGGTTAAAAAACTGGACAATATGAGCAAACAACTTCCCCATTTACGCGTTCTCCATTATGTCGACCAATTCGTTGTAAGCCGCCATGTTTTTATCCTTCAATACAATTAAAGATGCATTGTAAGCTGCTTTTGTCGCGATGGGCACTCCCCCACCAAGCTCCGCCCAATGTCCCCCAATAATAACATTTTTTACTGGAGTTTTATAATGTGCTATTTTCGATTGCATGTTGATTTTCCCTGGGCGCGTTCCCATCATCGAGCCATCCCTGTTTTGTGTATAGCGGTAATAAGTAATTGGCGTTGCGACTTCATAAAACAAAATATGTTCCCTCAAATTTGGACACATTTTCTTCACGACACGATCAATAATGATGTTCGCATACGTTTCTTTCAGTGCTTTGTACGCTTCTGTCCTGACAAACTCCCCTTTTTCATTGCGTTCAGTCTTCCAATAATTCTCGTAGGTGATCCAAGCAGGAACATACAACGTCAATGTTCCTTTATCGACAGGTGCTAATGTCTTATCACGCACGGTCGGGGCTAAAACGCTAATTGCCGATTTATGTGGATCTCCACTGCTGTGCTCGTCACGTGTGCTTTCATCGTTGCAAATCAATGTCAACTCTGTTCCAAAACCTAAATCTTCAGCGGGACAATCCAGCGCCATGGAAATCGTGACAGAACTGCTGTACAATTCTGAACTGTCCATTTTATCTTTGAGTTGATTCGTAAGCACATAATCTGGAAGCAACTGTGAATACAACTTTTCTACATCGCATGCTGCAATAAGGTGTGTTGCATGGACTTCATATTCCTTGTGGCGTTTGATGTACTTCACACCCTTAAAAATGCCGTTCTCCACTAAAATTTCTTTGACGTCGGCGCTTAAAACGATTTGAGAACCGTTTTCAGTCACCAATTTCGTCTCCAACCAGCGTGGAAATGCTTGACTTCCTCCAATTGGTGGGTTTTGATAATCGTTGTTGTATGCCCAAGCAATAGGAAACAAGCAAGAAAGTAAATCACGCTCAGAACAAAATAATTGGTGTAAATTTGGATTCGAAAAATACTTCGACAAGCCTTTTTTCATTCCCTCTTCTCCGCTGTAGAAAATATATTTCACCATAGGTAGACCAATCGACATGCGTCGTAAACCGTAGGCAATCCGCTGAAAGAAATTCATCGTTTCAGTTGATCGAAATAATTTTGGGAATTTACGGGAGATCTTTGCGACACGGCGTGCATCTTTAAAAAAACGATTGATCCCATCTTCATCCTCGGGGAAATCACGAATCAATTGTTCGCGTAATTCTTCTGGATTGTTCGTCAAGAAATAATCGTGGTGATCGCCAATGTGCCGTTGAATCGTTTTCATTTCTAGCGGTCGTGGAAAATCTTCTCCGATGTGGCTAAAAACTTTCGTCACAGTACCGTCTTTACCACATTGATTCAACCAGTGAATGGCAGTATCAAAGGTAAATTCGTTTCGTTCAAATCCTTGTAAATAACCACCAATCAGGTAATGTCGCTCCAATACGCAGACTTTCAATCCAGCCTTGGAAAGCAACGCAGCAGAAGTCAGACCACTGATTCCAGCGCCTATGATAACAACATCAAACTGTTCGATTTCCATGTAAGTTGATTGAGTTTGGTTCAAGCCCCGCAAAAGTAAATAATTAGATGTAGAATCACATATTTAATCACAAGAGAGTTTGACGTAAGGCAATTTAAAACAATATTTTTTTAATTTTGCACAACTTTTAACGGAGACGGGTAACAATTCCTAGCTCATTTAAACACTTTAACTGTACGCATGAAAGCACTAGAAGCCTTATACGAAGCACACAAAATCGCATTTAACCCCTTTGTTTTCGAGACCGCATATACCATGTTGGAACTTGGAATCCTGGAAGCAATTCACAACCACAAACGTGAAGGTGCATCGATTGAAGAGTTAGCAAAGGAGACGAATGTTTCTGAATACGGCGTGCGCGTGTTGGTTGAAATGGCTGAAGCAGCAGAGATTGTAGAAAAAACTGAAAACGGTAACTACGTAGCGACTAAAGTTGGATACTTTTTATTGCGCGATGAAATGACCCGAGTGAATCTGTACTTCACACACGATATTTGCTACAGTGGATTGTTTTACTTGAAAGATTCCATCGTCAACGGAAAACCAGAAGGATTAAAAACATTGGGAGATTGGAAAACAATCTACGAAGGATTATCCATCCTGCCAGGTCGCTTGAAAAAATCCTGGTTTGATTTCGATCACTTCTACTCTGACAATTCATTCGATGATGCACTAAAAATCATTTTCAAAGACAATCCTTCTCGCATTTATGATATCGGTGGAAACACAGGTAAATGGGCGATTGCGAGTACAAAACATGATAAAGATGTCAACGTGACAATTTTCGATCTACCTGTTCAAATTCGCGCAGCTAAGGAGAACATTGGAACAATGACGGAAATTAAAGACCGTATCAATTTCCAAGAAACGGATATGTTGGATGCAGCATCAGAAATTCCTGCTGGTGCTGACGTATACTGGATGAGTCAATTCTTGGATTGTTTCAGCGAACCAGAAATCGAAGCGATCTTGTTGAAAATTAGAAAAAACATGTCACCAAATGCACGTGTGTATATTATGGAGACGTTCATCGATAACCAACGTTTCCCTGCTGCGACGTACAGTTTAGTTGCAACTTCACTTTATTTCACTGCAATTGCAAACGGAAACAGTAAAATGTACTCTTCTTCTGCAATGAAATACATCGTAGATAAGGCTGGATTTGAGTGTGTTGATGAACACCACTTGCATGGAGATAGTTTTCACACTATTTTAGAATTAAAATTGAAGTAACCACTAACCCGCAACCACGAATTAGCAACAAAGGTAAACTCTTTGTAACACGTGATTGAACATCGATTTAATTGCGTTTAAGAAAAATAAATTACTTTTGTCGTTTCGTGTTAACTAAACTTATTTTTAAGTCAATTAGACCACAGATAACCAGATGAATCAGATTAACTTATCAGACCTTGAAAAATACGCGCTTGAATTCAAGCCATTCACATTGAACAAAGAGCTTATCTCTTCTGTCAATGCGTCTTTCGATTTTTTGAAGGATTTTTCAAGTGACAAAATTATTTACGGAATCAATACCGGTTTTGGGCCAATGGCGCAATTCAAAATTGATGAAGATAAGTTAAACCAACTTCAATACAACCTTATTCGCAGTCACTCTACTGGGACTGGCAATATTTTAGACGAAGAATACGTACGAGCAGTTCTTATTGCACGCATCAATAATTTCTTACAAGCCAATTCTGGAATCAGTTTAGGAGTTATTGAGAAATTGGTTGAATTTTTAAATGAACGCATTTCTCCAGAAATTTACGAGCACGGTGGTGTTGGAGCAAGTGGTGATTTAGTTCAATTAGCACACCTAGCATTGAATTTAATCGGTGAAGGATTCGTTACCATTGACGGTGAACGCAAACCGACTGCTGAAGTACTGAAAGCGAAAGGCATATCCCCGCTTGATGTAAAATTACGCGATGGATTGGGATTAATGAACGGTACTTCTTGCATGACAGGAATTGGAGCTGTGAATTTAATCTACGCATACCGACTATTAAATTGGTCAATTGCCTCTTCTTCTATCATCAACGAAGTGGTTGAGGCTTTCGATGATTCCTTCTCACACGGATTAAACGCGGTAAAACATCACCTAGGTCAACAAAAAGTGGCTGCTGATATGCGCTCGTTCTTGTCGGACAGTGATTTGATTCGCAAACGTGAAGAGTTGTTCAAGGACAGCGAAGAAATGGGTCGCTCTGAGTTCAAAAAGAAAATACAAGAATATTATTCTATTCGCTGCGTGCCTCAAATTTTGGGACCAGTACTAGAAACATTGAATTTTGCTAAAAGCGTGATTGAAAATGAATTGAACTCTACCAACGACAATCCAATTGTAAGTGTAGAAGAACAAAACGTTTTCCACGGTGGAAATTTCCACGGAGATTACATTTCATTGGAGATGGATAAAGTGAAGATTGTCGTGACACGTTTAACGATGTTAGCGGAACGTCAATTGAATTTCTTGCTGAACGCAAAGCTGAATGATAAATTCCCTGCATTCTTAAACCTTGGAAAACTTGGTTTTAACTTCGGAATTCAAGGATTGCAATTCACTGCGACTTCAACAACAGCTGAAAACCAGACATTATCGAATCCAATGTACGTGCACAGTATTCCAAACAACAACGATAATCAAGACATCGTGAGTATGGGAACGAACAGTGCGGTATTGACGAAAAAAGTCATCGAGAACGGATACCAAGTCATGGCCATTCACATGATCGCCGTTTGTCAAGCAATCGATTTATTAGAAGATAGTCAACGCGAGCGTCTTTCTTCTAAAACAAAGAAAATCTACGATATGATTCGTGGAATAATGCCAGCAATTACAGATGATGTCCCCCAATCAGAAAATATAAAGAAGATAATTGCTATTTTACGTTCAACAAACATTAGTTTATAGTGCAAGCAATGATAAAACAAACTACTAACTTATGAAATGTGCATTAGTAACGGGTTCTTCACGAGGGATAGGAAGAGCCATCGCCATTCAATTGGCAAAGGATTTGGGATTACACATCATCATTAACTACGCATCAAACGATGCTGCAGCAAAAGAGACATTAGATACCATCAAAGCAAACGGTGGAACGGCTGAATTATTAAAATTCAACGTAGAGGAATCTGGAGCTGCAAGTAGCGCAATTGCTACGTGGCAAGAAAATAATCCTGATTCGCATATTGAAGTACTAGTAAACAATGCCGGAATTACACGCGATAACCTTTTTCCATGGGTAACTGAGGAAGATTGGGATAAAGTCATGAATATTTCCGTAAAAGGAATGTACAATTGTACACAAGCTGTCATTAAAAAGATGTTGCGTAACCGATCAGGACGTATTATCAACATTGCATCGCTTTCGGGACAAAAAGGAGTTCCAGGTCAAACCAATTATTCTGCTGCGAAAGGAGCAATGATTGCGGCGACAAAAGCACTTTCTCAAGAGATTGCAAAACGAAAAATCACCGTCAATGCAATTGCACCAGGATTTATCAATTCTGACATGACGAGTGAATTGAACGAAGACGAATTAAAACAAATGGTTCCTGCGAATCGTTTTGGAGAAGCAGAAGAAGTCGCTCATTTAGTGAGTTTCCTCGCTTCAGATAAGGCTGCCTACATTACAGGTGAGGTCATCAACATTAACGGAGGAATTTACGCATAAGTAATGGAAAGAAGAGTCGTCATAACTGGTATTGGTTTGTACTCCTGCATTGGGGTTGGACAGGATGCTGTCTTAGATTCTTTGCGCAATGGAAAAAGCGGCATTATTTACGATGCACAACGTGAGGAATTCGGTTACCGCTCTTGTTTGACAGGAATGGTGGACGATCCAGACTTAAAACCATTTCTTTCTCGTAGAGAACGTATTGGCATGCATCAACCAGCGATGTACGCGTTTATGTCGACCAAAGAAGCGCTTGAACAAGCCAAATTGGACATTGATTTCCTAGAAAACAACGAAACAGGCATCATCTACGGAAATGACAGCACTGCTGGAGCCGTGATTGAAACGATTGATAAAGTAAGAAGTCGAAAAGACACGACATTGATTGGAAGTGGTGACATTTTCCAAAATATGAATTGCACGGTCAACATGAATTTGTCGACCATCTATAAATTGAAAGGCATCAACATTACGTTGAGCGCTGCTTGTGCTTCAGGTTCTCATTCCATCGGGATGGGTTACTTGATGATCAAACAAGGATTGCAAGACCGCATCATTTGTGGTGGAGCACAAGAAATCAACAAATACAGCATGGCTAGTTTTGATGGATTGGGAGCATTTTCCATCAATCAAAGCGAACCAGCAAAGGCCTCTCGCCCATTCGACAAGAACAGAGACGGTTTAGTTCCTTCAGGAGGCGCAGCTACCTTGGTCGTAGAATCGCTTGAATCTGCATTGGAACGAGGAGCACCAATTTTAGGGGAAATTATCGGATATGGTTTTTCTTCGAACGGAGAACATATTTCAAACCCAAACTTTGACGGACAATTTCGCTCGTTGAACATGGCGTTGAAACAAGCAAACGTTTCTTCGGATGTCATTGATTACGTGAATGCCCATGCGACCTCTACCCCTGTCGGTGATTCGATGGAAGCGCAAGCAATTCACGCCGTTTTGGGAGGTAAAGTTCCAGTGAGTTCAACGAAAAGTATGACAGGTCACGAATGCTGGATGGCTGGTGCGAGCGAGGTGGCATACTCTTTGCTAATGATGCAAAACAGTTTTATTGCCCCAAACATTAACTTTGAAAACCCGGATGAAGATTCAGCAAAAATCAATGTCATACCTGAATACACAGAGAAAAACATCGATTGCTTCCTTTCTAACTCTTTTGGATTTGGAGGGACAAATTCTTCATTAATTATAAAAAAATTCGTAAAATAGCGCATAATTATTACCTATGAGTAGAGATGAAATAATAGCAACGACGAAACGCTTCTTATCTGAAGAATTTGAAGTGGACGAAAATGAAATCTTAGCGGACAACAATCTACAAGAAACGTTGGATCTTGACAGCTTGGATTACGTCGACTTAGTGGTTGTAATTGAGGAGAATTTAGGTTTTAAACCAACGGCTGACGATTTCAAAGCAATTGATACGTTTGAAGATTTTTACAATTTAGCAGAGCGAAAATTTGCTGAAACAGCCTAATTCATGGAAAAATGGGACGGAAAAACGAAAGGCTCCTTGTGGGGATATAAGTTCTTTGTCTTTATTATTCGTGCATTTGGACTAAACGTCTCTTACTTTTTCTGCTACTTCGTTTCTTACTATTACATTCTGTTTGCAAAAGTCCCAAGGAACGGATTGATTCAATTTTATACCGTCGGATTTGGCTACACACCCAAAAAAGCACGCAAATTAGCCATTCAGAATTTTTATAATTTCGGTCAAACTTTAATTGATCGAATTGCAATGCTTTCCAACAAACGAAAAGCGTTCACGCATACATTCAACAACGAAATTGTGCTCCGAGAAATGAATGACAACCAAAAAGGTGGAATTCTAATTTCGGGACATGTCGGAAATTGGGAAAACGCTGGAAACCTCATTCATGAGCGCATTACAACAAAAATCAACATTGTGATGATGGATGCTGAAGTCGAGAAAATCAAGAAATTCATGGAAATGAAAACAGGTGGTTCGAATTACAATTTGATTCCCATCAAAAAGGACGGCATGTCGCACTTGATTCTCATTCACCAGGCATTGAAACGCAATGAACTTGTCGCTATTCACGCGGACAGAACGACTTCGGATATCAAATCTTTTGAATTCGATTTTCTGAAAGGAAAAGCACAGTTTCCCGTTGGTCCGTTTCAGATGGCTGAAAAATTCAACGTTCCTATTTCGTTTGTTTACGCTGCGAAAGCATCGAAATTTCATTATGATTTGTACGCGACAGATCCAATTGTTGAGAAAATGCCTGCGGAAGAAATTGCCCAAAAATATGTCAAACACCTCGAATCAATGGTAGAGAAATATCCGACCCAATGGTTCAATTTTTATAAGTACTATGCTGATTAACAAAGAAAATATTCAAACGTACATTCCACAACGTGCGCCTTTCGTGATGATTGATGCACTGATCAATGCTTCGGAAACCAATTTCGAGAGTCAATTTGAAATTCAAGCGGACAATCTCTTCATCGAGAACGGAATCCTTTCCGAATCTGCACTAGTGGAGAACGTTGCACAGACCTGCGCTGCTGGATTTGGGTACGTTGGAAGTCAAAACGGTGAAGAAGCGGGAAAACTTGGTTTTATTGGCGCTGTTTCGAAGCTAAAAGTCGAAGGATTGCCAAAAACTGGTGAACAATTGTCGACTAAGATTGAAATTTTGAATACCTTCGATGCCATCCATTTAATTGAGGGAACTGTTTTTTCCAACGAGAAGAAATTGATGACCTGCCAAATGAAAATTGTAGTCGCATGATGACATTAGAAGCCGAAGTTCAAATCCCCGTTCGTTTCAGTGAAACGGATGCAATGGGCGTGGTTTGGCACGGAAACTATTTGAAATTTTTTGAAGATGCACGCGAGCATTTTGGCGCTGTGTATGGCATTGAATATATGGATGCGTTCAACAACGGATTTTATACGCCCATCGTTAAATCGGACATCAATCACAAAGCTTCTGTGTATTACGGGCAAAAAGTAGCTGTGAAAGCGATTCTTGAGCGACATGCTTCGTCAAAAGTCGTTTTTCGTTACGTTGTCACCAATTTGACGACTGGAGAAATTGCAGCGACAGGCTCTACGACACAAGTCTTTTTGGGAATTGAAAATAAATTGCTCGAATTGGTAAAACCAGCCTTCTATGCCGAATGGGAAGAAAAACAAAATTGGCAAGGAGAGGAATGAAGCAATTGTTTGTGACATACGGCGGTATGATTACCCCACTTGGTTCAACGATTGATGCACATACCCGCGCATTGAAAAATGGACAATCTGGAGTGACGGTTGTAGAAAACTCAGGATTCAACCAAGAAAATTGGCCACTGGGAAAGATTACGACCCTTCACACGGAAAATCGCTACCAGGAATTGTTGAACAATTTATGCGATGCGTTGATTCAAAACCATGGCGCTCCCCTATTCGCTTCGAGCAAAACATTGATCATCGTTAGTTCGACAAAAGCGGACATCGATGCACTTCCCAACGATACATTCGCATCGACAAGGAGCATTATTGAAACCAAACTTGCACCGAAAAATAAACCGCTCATTATCTCAAATGCTTGTATTTCGGGCGTTATCGCCATAAATACAGCAGCAGATTACCTTTCCACCGATGAATACGATCAATGTGTGGTCATTGGAATTGATGCGTTGTCCGATTTTGTGGTCTTTGGTTTTCAATCGTTGTTTGCATTGAGCGATGTGCCGAGTCAACCGTTTGATAAAAACCGAAAAGGCATTTGCATTGGTGAAGCTGCTGGTGCAGTCATTGTTTCAAAAGCTCCCATCGCGACATCCGCATTTAGCGTGCGTTACTTGGGTGGATCTTCCTCCAACGACGCAAATCACATTTCGGGACCTTCACGCACAGGAGAAGGCTTGTTTCGCTCTGTGACGAATACGTTGAAGCGTTCAGGAATCTCTCCAGATCAAATTGATTACATCTCAGCACACGGAACTGGGACTTTATACAACGATGAAATGGAAAGTATCGCCTTTGATCGCTTACAGTTGACCGCCGTTCCGTTGAACAGTTGGAAAGGTTATTTCGGTCACACATTAGGAGCAGCGGGAATTATTGAAGTCCTTGCAAGTATGATTACCATGGAAAACGATTTGTTATTCAAAAGCATTGGCTTTGAGGAAACAGGAACTTCGTGTCCCTTGAACATGATTAAAGAGAATACTGCACAAAAGGTCAACACCGTGCTGAAAACCGCTTCTGGATTTGGAGGCGGGAATGCTTCACTCATTTTAAGCAAAGAGGTATGAAGATTGTCGCTAGTGTAAAATTAAGTCCCGCAGGTGTGTTTGTGAACGGAAACGAACGCAAAATCGCAGCTGTTGATGAAGAAAGCTGGACAAAAACCATTTATTCCGAATTAGGTTTGAATTACCCCAAGTTCTACAAAATGGATCCCTTGGCGAAAATGGCGTTTTTGGGAATCAATATTTTGCAGGAATCCGTTCAATTAGCTGAAATGGAAACAGAAGAAGTCGCTTTGATCTTCGCGAACAGTAGTTCTAGTCAAGCAACCGATCTTAAATTTATTGAAAGCTATGAGGAACGTGGGAATCCGTCACCTTCCCTATTTGTCTATACATTGCCGAACATCTTGACAGGTGAATTGGCGATTTTCAAAAAATGGTACGGCGAAAACGTCTTTTTCATTAACGAAAATTTTGACCCATCGTTCTTTTTAGACCAAATTAACTTTTATCTTCGCAAAGGTGCAAACACATGTTTGTGCGGCTGGGTAAACGCAATGAATGATGCCGAAGAATGCTTTTTATTCCTCGTATCCGCTGAAGACGGCGCAATAACAACGGAAGAATTAACTACATTATACAAACAATAACAACATGAGTGATTTTAAAGAAACGCTTAAGTCTCAAATCATTGAGCAATTAAATTTGGAGGATTTAACCCCAGCAGACATTCAAGACGACGCACCTCTTTTCGGAGAAGGTTTAGGCTTGGATTCGATTGATGCACTGGAGTTTATCGTATTGCTAGAGCAAAATTACGGGATTAAAATTGCCGATCCGAACGAAGGAAAGGAGATTTTTCAATCAGTAAATTCATTGGCAGCTTACATCCAGAAGAACCAATAATTCCATGGAAATTTTTATCACCGGTTCCGGAACAATCTCTTCTATTGGCAACAACGTAGCGGAAAGCTTGAACAGCTTGCGTGATCAACAGCCAGGGATTAAGTTGGGTGCTTTTCAAGCGCTTCCCAACTACCGTGTCGGTGCTGTTCCTTTTTCAAACGCTGAATTGATGGAGAAATTCAACCTAACAACCGAAGGTTCACGGACCGCGTTGTTGGGAATGATTGCAGCGAAAGAAGCATTTGCGGGACATTCCATCGATCCAAAAATCCGAACCGGATTGATTTCAGGCACCTCCGTTGGTGGTATGGACATGTCCGAAAAAGAGTATAAAAATTTCTTGGAAGGAACAAATCACAATCCACTCAACTACCGTCACCATGCAAGTGGAACGAGTAGTGAAGAAATTGCTAATGAATTAAATATCAATAATTTCATCAATACCATCTCAACTGCTTGTTCATCTGCTGCGAATGCGCTTATGATGGGTGCACGCATGATTCAACAAGGCATGTTGGACCGTGTTGTTGTCGGTGGAACGGATGGATTAAGTTCGTTTACCATTTCAGGATTTAAATCATTGATGATCTTTGACGATGAATGGTGTCGACCGTTTGACGAGAGCCGAAAGGGCTTGAATTTAGGCGAAGGAGCTGGATTCCTCGTGTTAGAATCTGAGAAATCATTGGCCATTTCAAAACAAACACCCTTGGCTAAATTGACTGGTTGGAGCAATGCTTCGGATGCGTTTCACCAAACTGCTTCCTCTCCCAACGGATATGGAGCAACGCTTTCCATGCAAGAAGCCTTGAATGTTGCGGGATTGCAACCAAGTGACATCGACTACATCAACGCTCACGGTACAGCGACACCGAACAACGATTTATCGGAATCGCACGCAATTAAGTCCATTTTTAAAGACAATATTCCCCCATTCAGCTCGACAAAAGCGTATACGGGACATACATTGGCCGCTTCAGGTGGAATCGAAGCAGTATTTGCCATCGAGGCGATTCGACAAGGATTGCTCTACCCTAACCTCAATTTCTCTACACCCATTGAAGAAACTGGGTTAACGCCACAATTGAAATTTGAATCAGGCAAAACAATTAAGCACGTTCTTTCCAACTCGTTTGGATTTGGCGGAAACAATTCAACAGTCATTTTAAGCGCGCTCTAATATGTACTACATCCACGCCATAGCATCCATTTCGCACCAAGATTCATTTCGGAATTCGAATGTTTACCAATCGTTGACGCCGTTAAGCGATGATTCTGACGTGATTTCACCCGATTTTAAGGAATTTATTCCACCAGCAGCATTAAGACGATTAAGTCCTGTGTTGCGCATGGGATTGGTGGCTTCCATTGAATGTAGAAATCAAGTGGACACGGATTTTGACGCGATTGTTGTCGGAACTGCGCTAGGATGCTTGAAAGACACCGAGAAGTTTTTATCGACCTTTTTAACGTCGACGAGTGATTTTCTATCGCCAACAGCGTTTATACAATCGACGCACAATACCATTGGTGGGCAGATTTCACTTGGATTGAACAATAACGCGTACAACATGACGCATACGCAAAACAACCTCTCGTTTGAAGTCTCGTTGATTGATGCGATCCTCTGTTTGAACGATGGAAAAAAGAACGTACTCATTGGCGCTGCGGATGAAAAAATTGATTTTTTAGCGACGGTACAGCCTGATTTAATTCCCAACGAATTTCCATTGAGTTCTGGCGCTTCGTTTTTCGCGTTAAGTCCCGCTAAAAGTGAAATTGCGATTCAAGCAGTTTCGACAAATTTCAATGCAACGAATTTATTGGAGGATATTGGCGCTTTCTTGGATGTACATGATATTTCCATGGAAGAAATTGATTTGTTGTTGCATTCCAACGATGACATTGAAGCACATTTCTCTCCAAAAGAAGCGATCAATTACCTTGATTTCACAGGATTTCATTACAGCGCGTCTTCGTATGCAGTGCATGTTGCGCACGACTTTTTGAAATATCGACATATGGCGAAATATGCATTAGTCGTTAACGATTTATGTCCCGGGAAAGTGGGACTCACACTAATTACAAGGGATGAAGCATAGACTAACCATCTTATTGTATGCGCTTAGCATCATGGTTATTTGTCTTTTGCTGAGTGAAAAATCCTATTTTGTTCCTTTACTGGTGGGTGTCACAGCGCTTTTTGTCATTGTCGTAAGTTCTGGTGTACTTTTTCTCAAATTGAATTACTTCCTCACTTCTGTCAATCGCATCGATTCTAAGGAAGTCCTACTCACCTTCGACGATGGACCGCATCCAACGCGAACTCCGAAGATTTTGGACATTCTCGCCAAGCACAACTGCAAAGCGATCTTTTTTGTGGTCGGAAAACACGCCGAAGAATACCCTGAAATCGTTCTACGCATCAAACAAGAAGGACATTTGATTGGGAATCACTCGTACGCACACAACAATTTCATGTCCATGTACAGCACAAAACGTTTGCGGGAAGAAATTCTCCATGGACAACGTGCATTGAGCAAGATCAGTGGGATTGAAACTTCACTGTTTCGTCCTCCGATTGGTTACACGAATCCCAAGTACGCCAAGGTGTTGAAGGAATTAAAACTCACCAATGTCGGTTGGACCGTCCGCAGTTACGATTCCGTGTACAAAGATCCACAGAAGTTAAAAAAACGGATTCTAGCAAAGACAAAACCGGGAAGCATTCTCCTTTTTCACGACAATTTAGAAGTGACTGTTGAAGCGCTGGAAGAAATAATTGTTGCTTTGTCGACGAATGGCACTAAATTTGTCAATGGTGACACGATAAAAACCGTCATACATGCATAAATTCATTTTTCCGTTGTTCGTTTTCCTCCTATTCTCGGGTGCTGCACAAACCTTTACAAAGATTGCCAATCCAAGTGCGTGCAAAGCGAAAATCAACAAGAAAACCGCTGAAACGAAGAGCATTACCGCCAATTTTGAAGAACTTGTTCATTCGAGCATGTTCAACACACCGAAAAAAGCACAGGGAAAACTCGCCTACAAACAATCCGACAAAATTCGCTGGGAACACACCTCTCCGAAGAAGCAAATCATCTTGATCAACGGAGCAAAAGCGCGTTTTCAAGAGAATGGACAAGAAGTCAAAAATGCGACAGCGAACCGTGTGGTAAAGAAAATCCAAGGATTGATGGTGCAACTCTTCAGCGGCGATTTCCTCAATGAGAAAGAGTTCAACATTGCCTATTTTGAAAGCGGAAGTCACTACAAACTGGTATTGAAACCCAAAAACGCGCGCATGGCGAACTACATTTCCTCCATCGATTTACTTTTTTCAAAAAGCACGCTCAACCTCGATCAAATAACCTTGGTAGAAACCGAAAACGACAAAATTGTCTACGCTTTTTCGAATATTCGCACCAACACAACCATTACGGACACTCAATTCACTAAATTTCAATGATTCTACAAAACGACTTTTACGCCATTGCTTCCAGCACCTTGGAAGAAGGAACAGCAACATTTGCAGTACACATCAATCCCCTCCACCCCATTTTTGACGGTCATTTCCCAGGAAATCCTGTCACTCCAGGCGTTGCACAACTGGAAATGGTCAAAGAACTAATCAGCACGGTACTCGACAAACCACTGCGCTTGACAGAAATGGGCACCTGCAAGTTTTTAGCGATTTTAAATCCAAACACAACACCAGACGTTGAAGTGAAATTGGCGTACAGCACTACTGAGACAGGCGAAATCAAAGTCACCGCGAGTATTTCCACCGCAGAAACTTCGTTTTTTAAGATGAACGGGGTTTATTCGTGAGGGAATTGAGGTATTGAACTTCAGGTAAAAGTTTTATATTTAGGGGGATCTTGACTAAAAGGTTGGGTTGTAAACAAGTTAGTGGTAATTAAAAGAATATATAAATGCACCCTATAATATTTCCAAATAATGAAGGAGGAAGTCCTAATGCAATTAAGGAGTATATTCTTGAGATTTGCAACAAACATAAGGCCGAGGAGACAGCCCTTGCTTTTGCATTTATAATATCAGATTTAGAAAACCCCCATATTAATAAGGTATTAAGAGATACTGATTATTTGAAATCCTTGCATGTGATATCAGGACACTATTTGACTGTTTTCTTTTTACACGATGCTTATGCGAACCAAACAATCAATAAAGCAAAAGAATCGAATATTGTCCGCATAGAGCTCAGTGTGCAACCGGTTAACTCTATTCCCAATATTCGCCCTAAAGATTTAGCAAAAGTTCTAATTGATGATGAAATTCTAAGTTCTCCTTCTATTCTATTCTTTCAGGTTGATAAAGGGCTCGTTACAGATTATTTTGTAACGAGCTTGAGAGCAAACGAAATTCAGAAAGGATTCAACGAAATGAAGGATATAATTAAAGTTGCGGTAGAAAGTTTTGGTATGGTTAAAAATGAAAACAAGCAAAATTCAGAGGCATTATTTAATCTTTTAAAATCTAATTTAGAACATTCAGAATTTTGGAAAAAAGCCAAACGCAATTATGATAAATTCATAAAATTTAGAGACTTTATATTTTTTTGGAAGTAATATGAAAAATTTCCCTACAATAGAAGTTAAAGAAGACTTGGGTTTATATTCAGATGATGAATTAAAATTTATTGCAAAAGAGCTTCATATTGAAAACTATGACATACTAGATAGAGATGGTTTAATTGAATCAATTAATAAATCCCAAACCAAAAGTACTGTCAACGATATCTTAAGAAAAATAGACAGTTTAAATTCTGTTACGGGTTTGAGTGGGGTTCTTGTTGATTTTTGGTTTCGAGCCTTAGCCAAAAGAAAATGGCTGACCATTATATCTACATTAGTCTTCTTTGCATCACTGACTCTTACAATAGTTTATTTTGACTCGAAGTCTCAACGAGAAATGGAGGAGGTAAAAAAAGAGAGCCTAAATCTCGAGTCTAGGATAACTGACTTGGAAAATATGGAGTCAAACCTGAAAGAACTGATAGTATTTATTGAAAATCAAAAAGAAGCCATTGTAGAAACTGAAAATAGTTTGTCCGCATTAGAAAAGAAAAAAAACGAACTCGAACCTATAGTGAAAACTCAAGAGGAAACCATAGCAGCAATTCTGGATCAGCAAGAAAAAAGAAATTGGAACAATCGTTGGGTAGAACGCTTGATAGGATTTGGATTAGGAATTGCAGCATCTATTTGCGCATCTATCATTTATGGATTAATTAAAAGAATTAAGACACCACTAACATAACCGAAACAGCATTAAAAAGGTGGCTTAGCTGAGAACCATTATAGGGAATGAACATTATTCAAACACAGGTGTATAAATAACAATGAGAAACGCATTACAGTTAATATGTTTATGTCCTTTTTTTATCTTTGGTCAATCTACGAATGATTCAATTTTGAAAACTGAAGTTAGTGTTATAGACCACGTTGATAGTCTAATTGATATTTCATTAGATATCTCGGAGTTAAACTGGCACGACTCAACGATGGTGAAATTCTTGACCATTACGCATTTCGATGACAAATACAATTTGAAACATTCTAATCTTGGGATTACTAAAAAATATCAAAATCTAGATGGACCGATAGCTGTTGGAAATAAATATAGAGATTCATGTTTAATCTATCCAATACTAACAAAAGGTAGTACCTCATATTTTCTCTTGGACGATTTTAAACATTTAACTGATAGTATCATATCTTTGTCAATTACCGTTAACGTTGGTGAATATGACAGAAGCCAGGCGTTTACATTTTTAGAATATCTATCTATAGAGTTAAGCGAATTAAAAACAATACTTGGTTCCATTGTAGCGAATCCAAATGACATTTTAGCCACTAATGAGTGGTATGAATCTTGGGTTCAAAATAATCCTAGCTATCGTGACCAAAGAATAAGAAACATTAACAAGCAGTGCAAATAATACCCATAATACACAGTGTGCAATATGGCACAAAAATTACAGTTGAAAAAAAGTACCGCATTTATCTAGTTCAAAACGATTGAATGCAATAGACCATAATAAATCACAATTGAAAACTATTATCAAAAATTAATTAACCTTGTTTATGAAATCTCAATTTAGCACTTTGTTAATCTTCGGATTACTAATTATTATAAACAATTCTTGCAGAGAAAATTCAGAGTCTTTTGACTCGAGTAAATGCTTTAAGCTTTATGAAAAAGTAAAATCAGGTGATAGTAAGAGTAAAGTAGAGAAAATTATTGGTTCAAAACCAGTTAAGGAATGTAAATTGGATGACAAATTCATTTGGAAATACAAAAAGACTTGCCGACAAGGAGCTACATATTGCTTTTATAAATGTGGTGCTGATACAATATTAATTCAATTTGGAGGAGTATACACCAATACCAAAGGAGTAACCGATAAAATGTTTATCTAGGTTATTTCAATACGTTAACCAATTGAAAAACATGATTCAAAAAAGCATAATATCAATGATAGTGTCAACCATTCTAGGTGCTATTTTTGCTTTGATACTTTTTGGAACGACAATGGGTTTTTCATTCGAGAAAGATGACAATTCATTCGCTTTCTTGTTTACATTTTGGCCACTTAAGCTTACAATGTATTATATGTTTTTTCCATTTTTGCTGGCAATGGGTTATGCAGGATATAAAATTCCGAAGTACGGCATGGACGAAGACAACAATATTTATAGAATAGCCAAAGCACATGCATTATCTGCGAACCTATTGATTTGGACATGTTGGATTATCGTTTATTACGGACTAGGGTTTGGTGAATTTGGACACTTTTTCGGGATCGTAATTCCTCTATTGGGCTTCCCGTTAGGACTACTACTCTTCCCTGTATCAATTTCGTATGTGATAGTGTACGTCGCAAGTAAAATTACACCTGAAGATTAACAATTGTTAGTATCAACCCCACCATTTCCACACCCCCAAGATTATCCCTACCTTTAGCTTCAACCAAAACAAACAACCATGGAAGCAGCACACTTTCCTGTTCAGCTTAACTTAAACCAGTTAGCAACCATTTCCACACCCGTGTAGCGTGCGAAAATATATTTGCAATTGATGCGTTATTGGTGTATATTTACACCACCACACAAAACATCATGAGACGACAAAGTATATCCTTCACCGAACCGAATGACGAGTGGTTGAAAAGCCAAATCGCAACTAAAGAGTACTCAAGCAAGAGTGAATTAGTCAATGATTTGATCAGACAAGCGCGCAATCAACAAAGAGAAATTGATTGGATTAAATTAAAACTTGAAAAAGCTGAACAAAGTGGATTCACTACAGATTCTCGTGCTCAAATCTTAAAACAATCCAAGGACTTGCTCAATGGGTAAATTCAAACTGAGTAATGCTGCAAAGGAAGACCTGATTAGGATTCATCACTACGGCGTGAAAAAATTTGGTAGTAAACAAGCTGATAAGTATTTCAACTCTTTCTTTGACAATTTTTAACTTATTGCCGAGAGACCACACTCGTTTGAAGCGGTTGATTTCATTAAACCAGGATATCGACGTTGTGTTTGCGGTGTTGACAGTATCTACTTCAGAAATGATGGTGACACTGTTGATATCATGGCAATTATTGGACGACAGGACATCAATCAATTGCAATAAATGAACGGTTGCTAACAGCTGACAAGCGCTAGTAGCACATTTTCCTGTCCAGCTTGAATTGCGTGAACTTAGCTGGGTTCTTTTTAACCGCAGAGACGCAAGTTAAAAAGAGAAAAAGCCACAGGAAATTAAGTATGACACACGAATCCAACTAATGTGAAATTGGCAAAGAAAGTGCGCAACGATAGAAAGTCGTCTTTTAGACGACTCCTTGGCGTTCTTTTTTCGCCAGCAATTTATTCAACTTAACCTAGCGTCCTTGCGGTTAACAAATCATTCCTGCTTGTCACACCCCCAAGATAATCCTTACCTTTACCTTCAACCAAAACAAACAACCATGGAAGCAGCACATTTTCCTGTTCAGCTAGAATTGCGCATCGATTGGAGTGAACTAGATTACTTCGCACATGTCAACAACGTTTCTTTTTACAAGTACATTCAAGCGGCGCGTGTCAATTACTGGGATCAAATTGGTTTGACAGATTCTCACAGAACCACGAACGTCGGTCCCATGTTGGCTTCCTGCAAATGTGATTTCAAGCGCCCCCTCTCCCGGCACTAACGTTTGGTCTTCAAAAACTGCGTTTTTTCTTCCAGGAAAAGTGATCATTCGCTCAAAATTGGCGTTCATAAAAAACACCAGTTTTAGTCTCCACCACCAACTGCTAAATGAAGAAAACGAAGTCGTTGCTGAAGCCCAAGACGTAATGGTGATGTTCGATTTCAACACCAACGAGAAAGTGGCATTTCCAGAAAGTTTGAGAGGAAAGATTGAGGAGTTGGAGAGGAATTGATTATCTTTAAGTTATGAGTAGCGCAAAAATATCCATACGTTTTTTTGACGATCGTGAAGTTCGAGCCGTTTGGGACCAAGAAAACGCCAAGTGGTGGTTTTCAGTGTTGGATATTGTTGCCATACTTACCGACCAGAACGACTATACCAAAACCCGCAACTATTGGAAATACCTTAAGGCGAAACTAAAAAAAGAAAATAGTCAAGTGGTTAGTGCTACTACCCAGTTGAAATTTCTTGCACCTGACGGAAAAAAACGTCTAGCTGATATGTTGGATCACAACGGTATTATTGCTTTAGGTAAGGAATTTCCAGGAAAAAAAGCAAATAGATTTATTGAATGGTTTACGTTCAGCGACGAAAGCATCGACGGAAAAAGTAAAACAAAAGCGTATGCCTTATTTGACAGTTCCTTGATCAATAGCATTGAAGTTGGTTCAGCCAAAGGGTTGCAACAATTACACGCTTATTTGTTTGGCGGATTGTATGATTTTGCTGGACAAATCAGACAAAAAAATATTTCAAAAGGTGGTTTTAAATTTGCTGTAGCACACTTTTTAAACGACACATTAAAGCAAGTCGAAACAATGCCTGAAACTACATTTGACGAAATTGTGGACAAATATGTAGAAATGAACATTGCGCACCCTTTTATGGAAGGCAATGGCAGAAGCACTAGGATATGGTTGGATTTGATCCTCAAAAAGCGCCTCAAAAAATGCGTTGATTGGAGTAAAATAAGTAAAGGCGATTACATAAACGCTATGATGTTAAGTCCAACCAAAAGTAATGTACTAAGAACACTTTTAGAAAATGCCCTCACCACCAAAATAAACGACCGCGAACTATTTATGAAAGGAATTGACTACTCTTATTACTACGAAGAAAATGACTAATAGGTGGCTTTTACAATCTTTACTTTGAAATCACTTTCGAGAATAGTTGCCGAAGCACAAGACGTAATGGTGATGTTCGATTTCAACACCAACGAGAAAATTGCATTTCCAGAAGGTTTGCGGGTGAAGATTGAGGAGTTGGAGGGGAATACCCCATCGTAAAGATGATTAACAGCCCTGAAGGGTAGGCTACAAGACGTACAGGTTTTACTGAAAAACCTTCTTTATTTACACGTCGATGACAGGAAAACAAAGAATTATTAGATTAGTGAAATTAAAATGGAATGTTTATATTTAAGTAGTGTAAATTAGCTTAACACGAACCTGAAACCTCTACAGTCAATATATGAAATCAATTTTGCTAATACTATTACTTCTTCTCCAATATACATTATTGGCCCAACGTAAAATAGAGCCTTTCATAAAAATCAGCAACGCACCACTAGCAATTGGGAACGAGTTTTTACCGAATAAAACTGGTCTATTTGGAGGTTTTAGCTATAACAGTCGGTTGTTTTTCGGTGCTGGGTTTGAGTATATAACTAACAATGGCTTTAATCCTTTTGTGCGACCAGATCCTAAATTACACTTTATCACAAATGCCTATTCCTTTGCCTATCGTTTTTTAAACTCAACAAAGAAAGTTAGCCCAATGACCTCACTGAATACTGGTTATGGAATATACTCAAATGGCAGAAATTCAACAAATCTTTTTAAAATGTGGTACTATGGTAATGTTGGGATCTTAACTGACATCACGATTCATCAATTCAATTTAAGAGTAGGCCCTCTTATACATTATTATGTTATTAAAAATCAATTTTTAGGCAATCCTTACACTGATAGTAACAGAGGAATTGGCGGTGTGGTAGAAATTATATATAAATTTCCAATTCGAGGTGCGTCACACACAACTGAATAAGAACAACAAAATGTTTGTCATGAAGAAAACCAAATATCAAGTGCTCGTATTTATTCTGCTCGCAACAATACCTTTAATTTTCAGCGCATGTGGTAAGCATAAGGCAAAGAAAAATATTGAAGGAATTTGGAAGTTCCATAGTGGTACCGGATTTTATAGTTCATCTTCGGTAAAACACTCAGGTACTTGGGAATTTAAAATTGAATCTGGAGCAAAAGGGAAATTAATAAAAAATTGGACAAAAGAATATAACGGTGAAATAGTATCGGAAGAAATCAATGAGGTCGAAGATTTTGAGATTGTCGATCATGGCTTTATTATTAATATCGGAATCGTTCATGGATATTTTTTAGACGTAAATGAAGATACATTAAAGATTAGCCTTTCATCAAGCTCATACTCTACACAAGATAGAGTTTTTGTAAGATTGTAGCCCGAAGCTTTTGTATGACTAACGTGTCAATACATTCTTATATTGATTCGTTGAGTGCGCTCCCATATAAACTAAAAAAAATCATGAATAGGTAAGCCTACTCACCAAGTTTAAACTGAATAATTTTATACACACCCCACCACGGTTAAAATAAGTTAAAGAGCCGTCAGCTAACTATTTAGTAGTTAAATTTAACCATCTAGCGGTTAACATGATGAAACTATTATTACTCTTATTCATTCTACTTTTCGTGCAAAGATCTTGTTATGGTCAGGAAGAATGCTTGGGTTCCAAAGATTCGATTTATCATGGAATGGTGGAAGCGCGCTTCCCTATCGATACTTCTAAAATTAGATTACTTACTTTTTATCTAGATGAGAAATTCCGACCCACGAAAAATTTCATGAAAATAAAATACAAATACCAAGCAGCTGGATACGATGGTAGTGGTGATTTACTTTTCAAAATGAGACTTGGCAAAGCATTGGATTACCTTCCAAATCAAACTCCAGCGACAGAAGCCACCATTCAAAAACTGGACGGTGAGCTAATTTACAAGGACCGTTCCATGCTCTATCACCTATTCTACGAGAATGGTGCGCTGATCAATGGTTTTGCTACTAACTTAGAGGGCGATGAACTGCAACTATACTATGATTTTAGTGGATTACTCGATAAGTCCGACCCAAGATGGCCGTGTTGGGAATCTTACAACGACAAGGGTGAAATTAAATACATTGGCTACGCGTATTTTTGTGGAGGTGCGCTGCGCTATCAAACCTTGAAAATTGATTAACCAATAACATGCGATTATCTTCACTAACAGTAACGCACCAGGAAACAAATATTTATTAAATTAGCATCGCTGCTGTCTGCATTAGGCGGCAGAAAAATTATTCTTCGGTGTTTGCGTTTATGTGTTGAAAGTCGGCACGGTGTAAATCCACTGGGAACGTCGGATAAACAGACAGAACTATTTTGAATGAAATTATTAATTGTTAACCCACCTCATTTGTCGATAGGAAGTAGAATGCCGAATGAGCATTTGCCGCCGTTAGGACTGTTATCAATCGGTGGACCGCTTATCGATGCTGGGCACGAAGTACATCTTTTAGATGCTGACTATTACAATTATAAAATTTCAACCGTTGCAGAAAAAATAATTGAGCACAATCCAGACGCACTATTGCTGGGACATTCAGGTTCGACTTCGGCACAACCAATTATTAACGACATTACAAAAATAGTTAGAGAAAAAAACCAGCACATAAAGATCATTATTGGTGGCGTGTTTCCGACTTATCACTGGAATGAAATTTTATACGATAATCCACAAATTGACTATATCGTTTGCGGAGAAGGCGAAGAAATCGTTTTGAATTTAATCACGGCTATTAAAAACAACACTAGCCTAGAAAACATTCGAGGACTTGCGTTACGCATAAACGGAGTTCCAACTAAGACACTACAAGCCGAAACAATCAAGAACCTTGACGATTTTAGAATTGGTTGGGAATTAATGAAAGACTACAATTATACGTACTGGGGCAAACGAAAAGCAGTTGTAATTCAATTCTCAAGAGGCTGTCCCTACCCTTGCACCTACTGTGGTCAAAGTTTTTTCTGGAAAAAGTGGCGACATCGAAGTGCAAAATCTCTTGCCGACGAAATTGAAATGTTGCACAAAGAACATGGGGTAATTGTCTTTAATTTCGCGGACGAAAATCCGTCTTCGAATCCAAAAGCCTGGAAAGAATTCTTGGAAGCCGTCATCGCGAAAAACTTAAAAATCATATTAGTCGGTTCAATTCGAGCAGATAATATCGTGAGAGACGCAGATTTTCTCCATCTGTACAAACAAGCAGGTTTTGAACGATTTTTACTGGGGATCGAAAACTATGACGAAGTCGTTCTTGAAAAAATAAAAAAGGCAGGGACAATTTCAAAAGACAAAGAAGCGATTCAACTATTAAGAAAACACAACATTCTTTCTATGGCGACGTATGTCGTTGGTTTTGGAGAAGAAAAAACAAAGGATTTTTACAATAGCTTAAAACAACTTTTATCGTACGATCCTGATCAAGTCCAACTTCTTTATGTAACACCTCACAAGTGGACACCCTACTTTGATGATGTGAAAGAAAAAGAAATCATTTTGACCGACCAAAGAAAGTGGGATTACAAACACCAAGTCATCAAAACCGAACATCTAAAACCTTGGATTGTAATTTTGTACGTCAAGCTTATTGAAATTATCATGCAGACAAGACCAACGGCCTTAAAACGTCTACTTTTTCATAAAGAAGCGCGACTGAGAAGTGCAATGCGTTGGTATACTAGAATTGGTCGACGCGTTTGGTTTTGGGAACTTTACCAATTTTTCTTTGTAACAAAATTGACAAGGGAAACAATAAAAATGAAAGATTTTTGGAAATAATATTAGAAGTATCTCTAAAAAGCTATTACCAATTATTAGCATGACAAACATCCATAAACCAATTCGTAGAAGTCCACTGAGACAAGTTTTCGGAAAGGAATATTTTATCCTTAAAAGAAAAATGAATTGGGTGTTTGGGAATAAAAAATGGGCGAAGCAGGATAAAAAAGCAATCGATGGTTACTCCGTATTTAAGCATCAGTCAATGATTTTAAGGCCATTGAAAGATGTTGACATGTATTTGCAGGAGAATAAACGAACGAACCTCGCTCTTGCCGTTGAAAAATTGAATTATACTACCATCAGACCTGGAGAAACGTTCTCTATTTGGAAGTTAGTTGGGAGACCGACAAAATTAAAGGGCTATCTCGAAGGTCTAGTGCTGAATCAAGGAAAAATTGACAAAGGAACGGGTGGCGGATTATGTCAACTAGGAAATCTTTTGTTTTGGATTTTCGCCCACTCTCCGTTAACCATTATAGAAAGGCATAGACATGGTTTTGATGTGTTTCCTGATGTAAACAGAAAAGTTCCATTTGGAGCAGGCGCAACACTTTCATACAATTACATCGATCTTCAGGTTAAGAATGAAACAAAAAATTACTTTCAAATCCATCTTTGGCTAGATGAAACGCACCTACACGGAGAGTTGATCTCCTCTTCGCAGATTGGCTCAACCTTTAGAATAGAAGAGCGAAATCACCAAATGAATCAGCAGACATGGAGAGGTTACACGCGTCATAATCAAATCTTCAAAATAGAAACGGATGAATCAGGTAAGGAAACCGAATCCTTGCTGGTTGAAAATCATGCCATCATGATGTACAGTCCATTTTTAGCTGAACGGAAATAAAAAAGTGACTTCTTTACGATACCTTCTAAACGCTTGCAATGCGCGACTAATCCCCTTTTTATACAATTCTGGGTGAACCGTTTCTAACCTCCGCTTATTTATGGCTAACTCACAACAATCAGAACCAACGACTCTCAAAAAAGCTGATCAATCGTTTTCATTGGTAGAAACATTTTACCACTGTCTGGCAGTATCTTGAACCCGTATCCAGCATAAAAGGCCTCTGCTTTTTCATCAATCGGGTCAACTACCACTGCAAAAGAACCCAATTCCTTTGAGGCAAGGTGACTTCTGTAAAGCGCATCGATCAATAATTTTTCTCCCTGCCCTTGCCCTATCAGCGACTTATCTCTAGCCAATCGACCTAAAAGCGTTGCTGGGATTGTATCGTAAGTTTTTGGGAATTTCTTTTGTAAATCAGTTGGGATAAGTTCCCGCGCAACACTTGAATTGGACAAGGTGTAATAACCCTTCACTTTATCAACCGATTCTTCACTTTCTGTAAACACGAAACACGCAGAGAGTCTTTTCTTGATATCTTGATTTGCTTGCTTTTTCAAGTATTCATCCAGTGCCAACTGACCGCAATCAAAATCGTCGCGATAATGCGTAGAAGAAAGACTCACCGTTTGCAATTCCATGTGCTACTTTTTGTTTCCTTTAAATTTATTTGCCGCAGCAACTAATTTTTCATTTGGTGGCTCAGGATTAAGAATAGCGTTAAAAAAAACTTCACTGTCTCGTTTCGATGCGATAACTAATTCATGTCTACTAACGATTTCTTCCGCTTCTTTTTTAGCTGAACGTAAAACAAATTCTGTCAAACTTCTAAATCCACCTAATGCTGCAGCTTTTTCAAAAAACTCCTTTTCCTCCACTGATAATCTCGCCTCTAGCCTAGCCTTACCAGAAATAGTTGTACTTATTGCCATGTCTGTCCTTTTGGTGATGCACAAATGTACGTACAATTTCCGTACGAAACAATATTTGTACGTATTATTTCCGTACAAGATAAAAAAGATAACTACTTTACAACCAACAAAAAAGTAAATTGAAATTCATAAAAAAACGCCCTTCCAAATCTGAAAGAGCGTTCTTTTTGTTTTTGTATATACTAATTACTTCACCATCAATTTATCTTCTGCAGAGCTAGAGATTGCTGACTTATCCAAACGAAGTTTTCCTGTATCTACAGAGATCAAAATTGTTGATTCTGCTACTTCAAGGATTTTACCGTGAATTCCTCCGATTGTTACTACTTTATCCCCTACACTCAATCCCTCACGGAATTTCTTCAACTCTTTTTGCTTTTTCATTTGTGGTCTGATCATAAAGAAGTAGAATACTACTAAGATCAACACCAACATTACCATTTGATTCATATCAACGTTGTTTTTTGTTTTATTTTCTAATTATGTTTGCTTTGATAAGCACTTGTTTCACCGATGGATTTGTATTTGCAACAATTCGCACCGATTTGTTCAACAACCCCGCCTCTACTTCATCTGTATTAACGTGCGCTGAAATTTTTCCTTCTTGTCCCGGAGCAATTGGATCCTCTGGATAATCTGCCACCGTACATGAACAAGATCCTTTTACTTCTCCAATCACCAATGGATAATCTCCAGTGTTTTTGATGGTGAATACTGCACTGATTTTCTCACCTTTTACAATGTCACCAGCATCGTACAACTCATTGATTTCCATCGTTGTTTTGTGTCCTACCTCGTAATCTGTGTTATCTCCACAGGCAAAAAGCAACAACGAAATACTTAAAAATACAGTTAATGTCTTCATAATTTTATTCTTTTAATCCGCGTCCAATTTTAGTAATCTTTCCTTCTTTTTCTAACGTTGAAATTACGTTGTCCAATACGCCATTGATAAATCCATTGCTCTTCGGTGTACTATAGAATTTAGATATTTCAATGTATTCGTTCAACGTCACCTTGGTTGGAATGTTATTGAAGATTTGCAATTCAGTAATCGCCATTTTCATTAAAATAACGTCCATTTTTGCAATTCGATCCAACTCCCAATTCTTGGTGTATTTGTCAATCAACGCCTCATTTTCTTTGTCAAAGGTAATTGTTTTCTTGAGTAACTCGTTGACGAATGTCGTTTCATCCTCTTGATCCTTGTACAAAGGCATAATTTCGTTTTCACCGTCTTCTTCAAACGCTTTGATCGTTTTCAAGACCATGGAACACGCCAAATCGATGTCGTCCATCCAGTGAATACTGCTTTCTTCAAAGAAATTGTAAAGAATAGGTGAATTGGCGATGTCCGATTTAAACAGTGCAATTGCAAACGCTTTGTCCTCTTCAAATCCTTCAATCCCATTGTTCATGTGCGAGAAATACACTTCATTCTCGCGCATCTGCAAGTACATCTTACGAAACATTTCGCGGTGTACATCCCCTACCCAGTTGACTTTACGCTTTTCACTGGCGATTCGTAAATCTTCGCTTTTCTCTAAGATTTCGATGATCTTGTTCTGAAGAAATTTTAAGTTCGGATTTTTCTCCTCCTCAGAAGGACGCATCTTCTTTTTATTGGCTTCATTGCGTTCTTCACCAATAAACTTCAATTCTGAAAAAGTCAACAGCAAATAAATGTATAGATCATAAATTCGCTCAATCGATTGTGACATTTCCTTCTGTACCCTCCCAAAATCGTTATCGTTCGATTGGAAAAATGCATAAAGTGATTGAAGAACCTTGATTCTTAAATGGCGTCTGTTTAACATTCTTTTGTTTAACTTTTTAAAGTGGAAGCTTTACCTTTCCGATGGATTCGATACGTTCTTCTGCCATTTTATTGGCAATCTTGTACGTTGGAATGTTTTCAGCAGCTGAACGTTGAACAATATTTTGAATCGTTGTGTAAATTGCCTCTGCTTGACCCATTGCCCACTCAGGAGATAAACCTTTTACCTCAGAATAACAATTGATCACACCACCTGCATTCAATGCGTAATCCGGAGCATAAATAATTCCTTTCTCCATCACAATGCGACCGTGCACATCTTCATTCTGCAATTGATTGTTTGCCGCTCCAGCGATGATAGAACATTTTAAACGTGACAATGTATCATCGTTCACCGTTGCACCCAAGGCACATGGCGCATAAATATCCATGTCGATGTCGTAGATTTCATTCAGTCCAACCACTTTCGCACCGTATTCTTTTGCAACACGCGCCAAAGTCGGTTCGTGAATATCACTGATATAAATTTCTGCATTTTCTTTCGCCAACGCTGCCACAAGGTATTCACCTACGTGACCAACTCCTTGAACTGCGATTTTCTTTCCTCCCAACGAATCGCTTCCGAATTGTTGTTTCGCACAGGCTTTCATTCCCATGTACGTTCCGTGAGCTGTTACAGGCGACGGATCTCCACTTCGTCCGGGCAAACCAACAACGTGATCTGTTTCCATGTTCACATACGTCATGTCAATTGGAGAAATTCCAACATCTTCCGCAGTAATGTATTTTCCAGCCAAACTGTTCACAAACTTTCCGAATCGTCTAAACAACGCTTCTGACTTCATTGAACGTGAATCACCAATGATAACAGCTTTTCCTCCTCCAAGATTTAATCCTGAAATTGAATTTTTGTACGTCATTCCACGTGACAAACGCAAAACATCATTTAACGCTTCCGTTTCTGACGCATACGGCCACATACGTGTTCCACCCAAAGCTGGACCCAACACTGTGTTATGCACAGCAATGATCGCTTTTAAGCCTGTAGCATTGTCGTTACAAAAAAGGATTTGTTCGTGATTGTATTTGCTCATCTGAGCAATAACTGGATTATCTGCGAGGTTGGTATCCTCAATATTTTTTACTTCAAACATATCTTAGAGCGTAAATGTTAACTCAATTATATACTTTTACAACGTCATGTAAAATCGCGAGGCAAAAATAGGAAATTATCGATGAAGTCACTGAGCTATCTCAACAAATATTTTTTTAAATACAAATGGCGATTCCTTTTGGGGATCCTGTTTATTGTTGGAAGTAACTGGTTCAAAGTGGAAATGCCTGAGTTCTTTGGAGATACTACAGATGAGTTAACGAATTGGGGTACGGAAAATAGTCAAGACGATTTGTTGTACTACTCACTAAAAGTCGGTGCATACTTCATGCTTTTGTCACTTATTTCAGGGATTTTCCTTTTTATGATGCGCCAAACGATCATTATCATGTCGCGTTTAATTGAATACGACTTAAAAAATGAAATTTATGTTCACTACCAGCGACTGAACTATTCTTTTTTCAAGAAAAACACGACGGGTGATTTAATGAATCGAATTTCGGAAGATGTTTCGCACGTGCGTTTGTACCTAGGACCTGGAATCATGTATACCATCAACCTTGCGGTGTTGGCAATACTTGTAATCAACAACATGCTGCAGATCAGTGGGTCACTTACAATTGCTGTTTTGCTTCCCTTACCGATTATGTCGTTTGTTATTTACAAAGTGGCCTCACGGATCAATTCTATCAGTAAATCAGTGCAAGAAGAACAGTCCAACATGTCGACTATTGCGCAGGAAACATTCACGGGAATACGTGTCATTAAAGCGTACAGCCGAGCGAAAGAAATTGAAGACAAGTTCAACGCTTCAGCCGAAAACTACAAAACGGAAAGTATGCGTTTGGTGATGGTCAACTCATTGTTCATGCCTACCATCTTCATCCTAATTGGAGTAAGTACCATCATGTGCATCTACTTAGGTGGACTGCTCTATTACGATGAAGGAATAACTCCTGGAGGTATTATGAAATTCATTTTTTATGTAAATATGTTGACATGGCCGTTTGCAAGTATCGGGTGGGTCACCTCATTAGTTCAGCGTGCGGCGGCGAGTCAAACACGCATCAATGAATTCTTGAAAACAACGCCTGACATTGTCAATAACTCCAGTGCACCATTTAAATTTGAAGGGAAGATCGAATTTAAAAACGTGTACTACACCTACCCCAATTCGGGAATCATGGCGATCAAGGATTTGAGTTTTGTCATTTTAAAAGGTGAATCGTTGGGAATTGTTGGAAAAACGGGAAGTGGTAAATCGACCATTCTAAAACTGTTGATGCGTCAAATAGAACCAGATCAAGGAGAGATTTTGATTGATGGCGTGAATCTACGTGATATCAACTTAGAAGAATTCAAGAACCAAACGGGGATTGTACCGCAGGACGTGTTCCTATTCTCGGATTCCATTCGCAACAACTTAGAATTCGGAAGTTTGGAAGGAGAAGTCACGGATGAACGCTTGATTGAAGTCACCAAAATGGCGCACGTTTACCACAACATTGCCGAATTCAAGAACAAATTTGATACTGTTCTCGGCGAACGCGGCGTCAACCTAAGTGGTGGACAAAAGCAACGGATCAGCATTGCTAGAGCGCTTATTCGAAACCCAAAACTCCTCATTCTCGACGATTGTTTATCAGCTGTAGACACAGAAACCGAAGAAATCATTTTGGAGAACTTGAAAAAAGTCGACGCCCCTACTTCACTGGTTGTCAGCCACCGTATTTCTTCCATTCGAAACGCAAATCGCATCATCAATATTGAAGATGGTTCTGTCACAGAAGAAGGAACGCACCAGAAGTTATTGAAGCTCAACGGTGCTTATGCGGAATTGTACAAGAAGCAATTGACGGAAGAAAAAGTTTAGAGAGTCAAGACTGTAAGAGTCAAGAGCCAAGAGCCAAGACTCGATTATTCTTCGCTTCGGCATCTAGCATCTCGACAAGCTCGATGACCGATGCTCAATTTCTACGCTGAGACTGTAAGTATGGTTAAGACGGTTATAAAGAATAAGTCTTTCAGTCTTGACTCTTACAGTCTTGACTCCAACCTATTGAGCAACAACATCCTGCCCTATATCAATCCTTTCATTTGTGCAATTAAAAAGAAAATAGCATATTTGTTAACTAAAACCAACTAAAGGCACTAGGTTATGGATTACGAAAAGAACAATGAAGTCTATTCAAATGCAGTGAGAGCGGGGAAGAGAACCTACTTTTTTGATGTAAAATCAACTAAAGGAAACGACCTTTACATTACTGTTACTGAGAGCAAAAAAACGTTCAATAACGGACAAGAAGGCTATCAAAAACACAAGATTTTCTTGTACAAAGAGGATTTTGAGAAATTTAAAGAAGGCTTAATTGACGTAATCGAAAAGATTGACGAGTTGAAAGCGACTGGTGAATATGAGGTGGAAGAAAAAACAGATAGCATCGACAGTTACTCTGAAGTTTCTTTCGAAGACTTGTAGTTCAATTAGATACAATTTCTTACAAATTTAATTCAACGTTGTCAACATTGTTTCCACACAAAAACCGTTGATAACTCCTTACACTTTTTGGCGATTTAAACGACCAATTAGCGTATCTTTAGGCTTCAATTTACAATGAATGGGTAAAATTATAGCGATTGCGAATCAGAAAGGAGGGGTTGGAAAAACTACCACTACTATTAATTTGTGTGGATGTTTAGGTGTTTTGGAATACAAAACACTGATAATTGATGCTGACCCACAGGCAAATGCCACTTCAGGTGTTGGATTGGATCCAAAAAACACGAAAAATATTTACGATTGCTTAATCAATGATGCCGATCCAGCGGAGTTGATTATCAAAACGGATAATCCAAATTTATACATCCTTCCTTCTCACATCGATTTGGTAGGAGCGGAATTGGAAATGATCAACCTTCCGAACAGAGAGCATAAATTGAAATTTGCGCTGGAAAAAATCAAAGACGATTACGATTTTATCATTATTGATTGTTCTCCTTCGCTTGGTTTAATCACCGTAAACGCTTTAACAGCAGCAGATTCAGTCATGGTGCCTGTACAGTGCGAGTACTTTGCATTGGAAGGATTAGGAAAATTATTGAATACCATCAAAATCGTCCAAGGTCGCTTGAATACTGATCTGGAGATTGAAGGGATTTTGTTAACGATGTACGATACACGTCTTCGATTGGCAAATCAGGTGGTAGAAGAAGTGAAAATGCACTTTCAAGAGATTGTATTTGACACGGTGATTCACAGAAATACGAAATTGGGAGAAGCTCCTAGTTACGGAGAAACCATCATCATGCATGATGCAGGAAGTAAAGGTGCTATCAACTATTTAAATTTGACGCGAGAATTGTTGCAGAAAAACAACCTCACGAAAATTGCTAACGAGGATAAAAAAATAAACATTGGAGATGAGCTCTAACACGAAAAAGCGATCAGCATTGGGGAAAGGGTTAAGTGCATTATTAGAAAGTGCTGAAACGGATATTACTTCTAACAACGGAAGTTCAGGGATTGTTGGATCAATCGCTAGTATCGCTATTTCAACGATCGAAGCCAATCCATTCAATCCACGTTCGAATTTTGAAAAAGAAGCCTTAGAAGAATTAAGTGCGTCGATTAAAACACATGGAATCATTCAACCGTTGACGGTGCGCAAGCTCGGTCGCGATAAATACCAATTGATTTCTGGTGAACGTCGTTTTAGAGCGTCGCAATTAGCTGGATTGACAGAAGTTCCTGCATATATTCGCATTGCAAACGATCAAACCATGCTCGAAATGGCGTTGGTGGAGAACATTCAACGTGAGGATTTAAATCCGATTGAAGTCGCTCTCTCCTACCACCGTTTGATTGAAGAGTGTGATCTAACGCAAGAACAACTCAGCCAGAAAATTGCAAAGAGTCGCTCAAGCATTACGAACCATTTGCGTTTATTAAAATTACCTGCTGATATTCAAGCTGGAGTTAAGAACCAATCGATTTCAATGGGACATGCACGGGCTTTAGTCTCTGCTGGAGATGAAGCTACACAAGTCGCTCTATTCAAGCGTGTTGTTGATGAGAATTTATCCGTACGTGAGATCGAAGCATTGTTGAGAGGTGAAGAGATAAAATCGCCAGAAAGTGTTTCTAAATCGACCAGTACATCGACTTCAAGTCCAAAGATTTCTGAGAACGAATTCACGCTGAAAGAACATTTAAGTGATCGACTTTCGACTAAGATTGAAATCAAGAAAGCGCAGAATGGCAGTGGTAAAATCATTTTAAATTTCAATTCCGAAGTCGATTTTAATCGAATTATGGAACTGCTCAATAAATGATAAAAGGAATCACCATACTCCTTTGTTTTCTAACCTTTTCTTGCATTGCTCAAGATGAAACACCCGTTGATTCATTAACCGTTGAAGTGGAAGACACTGTTCGCGGACATTCCATAAAAACTGCTGTGATACTTTCTGCAGCGCTTCCAGGCGCAGGACAAATCTACAATCACCTAGCGATGCCAAAAGGCAAGAAGAAAGCGTTTTGGAAAGTACCGTTGATTTACGCGGGACTCGGAGCAACAACCTATTTTCTTATCAGCAGTCAACAAAATCAAAAATCGCTTCGCAACGAGTACACCCTGCGTTTGGAAGGTCTACCAGGCGATCCAGAATGGAGCAGTTACGATGATCAAGGCGTATTGCAATTGTACGAGCAAGGAATCCGTCGCAGGGATTTATCGATTCTAGCGGTTGGATTTGTTTATCTTCTACAAGTCGTTGATGCAGGTGTCGAAGCGCATTTCGTTTCATTCGATGTCTCCCCAGATCTTACTTTACGCTTGGATCCTGTTTTGATGGATTATCGGACTGCAGGATTGAGGTTAAGCTTAGGGTTTAGATAAGAATGTAGAATTAAGAATTAAGAGTTAAGAATTAAGAGTTTAGAGTGGGATCATTCTAAATTCTTAACTCTAAATTCAAAACTTAATCTTCGTTAAGTTCCAATCCTTCGTGTTAAAAACCAATAGCTTATTCGCGAGTACATCCAAATCCAAAATCACTTTTACCGTTTCTTGCGCCATCATCGTGCCTATGATTCCCGGAAAGCTCCCTAGTACGCCATTTTCTGAACAATTGGGAACATCTTCAGGATTCGGTGGTTCAGGGAAAATATCGCGGAGGTTCTTGCTTCCTTTGTAGTTGAATGTTGCTAGTTGTCCTTCGAAGCCTAGAATACTTCCGTAAATCAATGGTTTTCCAATTTTCACGCAGGTATCGTTGACAATATAGCGAGTGAGGAAATTATCACAGCCATCGACAACAATATCGTATTGAGATAGAATTTCTTTCGCGTTTTCTTCTGTGAGCACGACATTGTGTTTAATGATAGTCGTGTAGGGATTCTGTGCTTTTAATCGCTTTGCTGCGCATTCAATTTTTGATTTGCCAACGTCTTCTGAAGTGTACAAAATTTGGCGATGTAAATTCGATTCCTGTACGGTGTCAAAATCGATGAGACCAAGCGTTCCGACTCCCATGCTGTTCAGGTATTGCAAGACGGGACATCCCAATCCACCAGCGCCAACAACGGCAACTTTGGCTTCTTTCAATTTGACCTGTCCCATGATACCGATTTCCCCCAGCACCATTTGTTTCTCAAAACGACCGAACTCCTCCTTCCCTATCATTGCACTGAAAATTGTTGGTCCCAATCTTTAAAAACTGGCTCATACCCTGCCGATTGGATAATTTTTGTCATTTCCTCAATGCTTCGCTCATCACTGATTTCGAACTGCTCCAAGGATTCGACATCTACTGAGTATCCTCCAGGATTGGTTTTCGATCCTGCGCTCATGGAAGTAACACCTAATGGAATAACATTGTTTCTAAAATGCTCCGATTCGCGTGTAGAAATCGACAATTCGACATCTTCATTGAAAATTCGATACGCTGTCAATAATTGCACAAGATTTTTATCCGAGACAATCACGTTTGGTTCTATGATACCCTCTGCTGGTCGCATGCGTGGAAAGGAGATTGAATATTTGGTCTTCCAGTAGGTTCTTTGCAGGTAATCGAGGTGCAACGCCGTGAAAAATGATTCGACACGCCAATCTTCTAATCCCAATAACGCTCCAATGCCAATTTTGTGAATGTTCGCTCTTCCTAATCTGTCTGGGGTTTCTAGTCGATAATCGAAATTGGACTTCTTTCCTTTTGGATGGTATTGTTTGTACACTTCTCTGTGATACGTTTCCTGATAAACTAATACAGCGTAGACTCCTGCTTCGTGCAATTGTTCGTATTCATCTTGCTCCAACGGTTGAACTTCAATGGAAATATTGGCAAACTTCGATTTAATCAGCTTGATGGCGTTTAGGAAGTATCCTGTATGAACGGTGTGATTCGCTTCTCCTGTCACCAATAAAATGTGATTGAATCCATGACTTTTCAGCACTTCAACTTCTTGTAAGATCTCTTTATCGTTAAGGGTTCTCCGTTTGATTTTATTATCGAGGCTAAATCCGCAATACGTACAAATATTGTTGCACTCGTTGCTTAAATACATCGGAGCGTACATCTGCATGGTCTTTCCAAAGCGCTTTTGCGTCAACTGACTAGATTTTTGCGCCATTTCTTCAATGTACTTCTCGCCTGCTGGGGAAATCATTGCTTTGAAATCTTCTAAATCCGGTCGATTAGCTTGAATAGCACGCAGGACATCCGCTTCCGTTTTGGAATAGATCGATGTTTTTACTTCATCCCAGTTGTATGTGTCGAATATTTGTTTGAAAGAATTCATTTTTTTCATTGTTGATGTGAGTCAAGACTGAAAGAGTCAAGAGTCAAGACTTGATCCTACTCGTATCTTATAATTTTGCTTTGCTAAAGTCATTTCGTTGTTTATTTATTAGTAAATCAAAGTAATCTTGTTTAATCGCAAGAAAGATCAAGTCTTGACTCTTGTAGTCTTGGCTCTTGCAGTCTATTCATTTAAAAAACTCGTCAACGGACTACTCGCCACTGCTGAATTCTGTACTTTTCCTAATTTTGCTTCGTATGCTATTCGTCCTGCTTCTACTGCCAATTTAAACGCTCTTGCCATTTCCACTGGATTTCCTGCCACTGCGATTGCTGTATTGACCAACACGGCGTCTGCTCCGAGTTCCATCGCGTAAGCTGCGTGTGAAGGTGCTCCAATTCCTGCATCGACAATCACCGGGACTTTACTCTGCTCAATGATGATTTCCAAAAAGTCACTGGTGCGAAGTCCTTTGTTTGTTCCGATAGGCGCTCCCAAAGGCATGACTGCTGCAGTTCCTGCATCTTCTAATTGCCTACACAAAACTGGATCTGCGTGAATGTACGGTAAGATGATGAATCCCAATTTTGCCAATTCTTCTGTCGCTTTGAGTGTTTCGATAGCGTCTGGCAACAAATACTTTGGATCCGGGTGAATTTCCAGTTTCAACCAATTCGTCTCCAATGCTTCGCGTGCCAATTGTGCTGCAAATATTGCTTCTTTGGCGTTCCGTGCTCCTGAAGTGTTTGGCAATAAATTAATGCGTGGGTGATTCAAATGCGACAAAATAGCGTCCGTATCTGTCTCCAAATCGACGCGTTTTAGTGCTACCGTAACCAATTCACTCTCAGAACTCAAAATGGCTTGCTCCATCAATTCGGAAGATCCAAATTTCCCTGTCCCCAAGAACAAACGCGAAATAAATTCCTTATCAGCTATTTTTAACTTTTCCATTCAGTGCCTTATTCATCTGATTAATAAATTCTTTTCTATCTGTCGCATGCGTGATTCCACCTGATAGTGCAACACCGTGAATTCCCGCTGCCATTAACTCTTTAACATCTTCCAATTGGATTCCCCCAATAGCATAGATCGGAATTGTAACGCCCATTTCTTTCAATCGCGCTGCAATGGATTGATATCCTTCTATACCCAAAATTGGACTTAAGTTCTTTTTCGTTTCTGTAAAGCGATACGGCCCTAACCCTACATAATCACAGCGCTCGCTGAAACGTTGTAAGATATGCTCCAAGGTATTCGCTGTTCCTCCAATTATTCCATTTGGACCAATGATTTCTCTCACTTCGCTTACTGGTGTATCTCCCAATCCGACATGCACTCCGTCTGCATCCACACGCTTGGCAATGTCCGCAAAATCGTTAATGATTAATGAAGCGTAATAACGTTCACACTCCAATTTCACTTTCTCGGCGAAGTAATTTTTTGACAATTCGTCCTTCTCCTTGAAACGCAATTGAATCCAATCACAACCGGCATTCAACGCATTTTTGATATTGTTGAGTTGCTCTTCAGACGTTTCTCCCTGCGATATGTATTGTAATCTACTGAACATGGTATGCCAATCGTTGTGCGTTAGAATTTGCTGTTGTCTCCAAGTATTGTTTTGCGTTTCGGCAGGACTGAATTAAACTCGTTCCTTTGGCGATGTTTGCAGTAATTGCAGAAGCGAGAATACATCCCGTTCCGTGCTTGTCATGGTATTCTTTCAACTCCGATTCAATGCGTATTTCTTTGTCTTCGTAGAACAAAATGTCGGTTCCACGATCGATTGTGGAGTGTCCTCCTTTCAATAAAACGTTCGTCATTTTCAATAATTCACGTGCGCTTTCGATCTCGTTTTCCATTCCGCCTAACTCAATAGCTTCCAATGTGTTTGGCGTGATTAAGTCAATCAATGAAAGAACATCTTCTAGCTCTTCTTTGGTGACGTTTTCTAGAAATGGTTTGCCCGATGTCGCCACTAGAATTGGATCCCAAACAATAAAAATCTCTGGATTGACTTCTCGAACCCGCAGGCAAATTGCTTTGAGTGTAGAAAGTTGATTGACAATCCCAATCTTCACCGCTTTAACGGCGTAATGCTCCAACAATGGATTCAGCTGATTGAGGATTTCCTCTTGCGACAACCAATTTACGCCGATGACTTCAAATTCCGTTTGAATGGTCGTTGATGTCAACACACCAAAGCCCAAGCAATTGTTTTGCTCAATCGTTTTGATGTCCGCCAGCACTCCTGCTCCACCCGTTGGGTCGAAACCTGCGATACTAATTACTATTGATCGTGTATATTCCATACTCTTTTTATTTCTTTGAAGGATTCCACTGGATCTTGTTGTTGCCAGATTCCTCCTAATACTGCTATTCCATCGAATCCAAGTTGCTTAACTTCATTGCAATTCGTTGCTGTTATTCCACCCAGCGCTATCAATTTGACGTTCGTTTTTTCTTTTATCTCAAACTGTACTTTTTTGTACAATGATTTCGAAATACTATCGAAAACTGGACTTAAAAACGCATAGTCGAAACAACTTTCAAGCGATGTGTATTCTTTCAATTCATGCGTGGAAGTCGAAAGGACGTTTCCTTCTTTCTTCCAAGCTGTATGCTCACTTCTATTTCTTTTGTCCGTTGAAAAATGAAATCTGTTTATTCCAAATTCTTCTGACAACTCATAAAACTGGTTCAAAACAACGCCTTTTCTGTATTCGGGTTGAATTTCGTTCAGTAATAATCTCACTTCCTCTTTCGTTGCGTGTGGCTTCCGAAGGTGAAACAGCTGCATTCCCGATTCAAATAGTTTGTTGATGAGGGATGCTTCGTTTGCCAGTGCTTCAGGCGGTGAGATAACTATGAGCATTGATTCCTATTTTTCTTTAAACACAGAGGAACGGAGGGACAGAGGTCACAGAGGAGAATTGATTACTGTTCTGTTATTCATACCTTCAAAAACTCTGTGTTCTCATTAACTCTGTCTGACTCTGTGTTAAACCCTGTATCAATCATTAATGATATATCTCACTTCCCTTCTGCTTAAACTCCTCCGATTTCTCAAACATTCCCGCTGCGGCGTTGTCTCTAATTTCCTGCGTAATTTTCATTGAACAGAATTTCGGTCCACACATCGAACAGAAGTGCGCTACTTTCGCTCCGTCTGCTGGTAAAGTTTCATCGTGGAATTCGCGGGCTGTATCTGGATCCAACGATAAGTTGAATTGATCTTCCCAACGGAATTCGAATCGTGCCTTACTCAATGCGTTGTCTCTGTATTGTGATCCGTAATGTCCTTTCGCTAAATCTGCCGCATGCGCTGCTAATTTGTACGTTATTACACCGTCTTTCACGTCTTTTTTGTTCGGTAATCCCAAGTGTTCTTTTGGTGTTACGTAGCACAACATGGCTGTTCCAAACCAACCGATCATTGCTGCTCCAATCGCTGAAGTGATGTGATCGTAACCTGGTGCGATGTCTGTTGTCAACGGTCCAAGCGTGTAAAATGGTGCTTCGTGGCATTCTTTCAATTGCTTGTCCATGTTTTCCTTGATCATGTGCATTGGAACGTGTCCCGGACCTTCAATCATTGTCTGAACATCGTGTTTCCACGCAATTTTCGTCAATTCGCCCAATGTTTCTAATTCTCTAAATTGTGCTTCATCGTTGGCATCGGCGATACAACCCGGACGTAGACCATCTCCCAAAGAGAACGCAACATCGTATTGTTTCATGATTTCGCAAATCTCCTCGAAGTGCGTATACAAAAAGTTTTCTTTGTGATGCGCCAAACACCATTTCGCCATGATAGAACCACCGCGCGAAACAATTCCTGTCACACGTTTTGCTGTCAACGGAACGTAACGCAGTAAGACTCCAGCGTGAATGGTAAAGTACGAAACGCCTTGTTCTGCTTGTTCAATCAATGTATCGCGGTAAATTTCCCACGTTAAATCTTCCGCGACGCCGTTTACTTTTTCTAATGCTTGGTAAATTGGAACAGTCCCAATTGGAACGGGTGAATTACGAATGATCCACTCGCGGGTTTCGTGAATGTTATTTCCTGTCGATAAATCCATGATATTGTCTGCACCCCAACGGCATGCCCAAACGGCTTTTTCCACTTCCTCTTCAATGCTCGATGTCACCGCGCTGTTTCCAATGTTCGCGTTGATTTTCACCAAGAAGTTACGTCCAATGATCATTGGTTCACTTTCTGGGTGGTTGATGTTGTTTGGGATAATTGCACGACCTGCAGCAATTTCATCACGTACAAATTCGGGTGTAATCAATCCTTTTGGTGTTTTTGCTCCAAAACTTTCACCTTCGTGTTGGTGACTCATCATCTCGTACTGTCCATTCAACTGCGCTTTGATTTCGTCGATGCGTTGGTTTTCACGGATAGCGATGTATTCCATTTCTGGAGTGATGATTCCCTGTTTTGCGTAATGCAACTGAGAAACGTTTTTCCCCGGTTTTGCACGCATAGGCGCTTTGATGTGTTCGAAACGCAAATGGTCTAACTTTGGATCGTTCTTGCGCTCTTCTCCATACGTTGATGAAACGGCATCCAGTTGCTCCACATCTCCACGGTCTAAAATCCATTGTTCACGAATGCGCGGCAATCCTTTTTTGATATCGATTTGATAATTCTCATCGGTGTACGGTCCGCTCGTGTCGTAAACAGTTACTGCTGGATTGTGTTCTGTTCCGCCTGCTGCCAATTTGGTCGGTGAAAGCGTAATTTCACGCATTGCGACTTTGATTGGGTGAATTACTCCATCTACATAAATTTTCTTTGATCCTGTGATCGGTCCCGTGGTGATTGTTTTTTCCGTCGGTGTTTTTTCGATTTTTGCCATATTCTCTTTTTTTAATCTTTTTTATTTTCTCGGAGTTAACCTCCTTGCGTTGCTTTAATGATGATGATTGTATCGTTTTCTTGTAAAATGGTCTTGTCCCACTCGTTTTTGGGCACCACGTTTTCGTTGACGGCAACAGCGATTCCTTTGGTATTCTCTCCAGAATTTGTCGCGACAACGGCAGTTAAAGAAGTATTTTCTTCAACAGTTGTTTTGATATGATTGATGCTTATTTCCATTCCTTTTTTACGTGTAAAACTACGTACAACATACTATTATGCACCTTAGGAATGGCGTCAGAGCGCATTTCTACTTTTCCCTACGACAGCATGAACTGTATCAGGTTCAAAGGGTATCATCTCAGCCGAACGAATCAAGCACCCCTAAAGTACATTGTAAATGTACAGAATATTTATGGGATGGGGAAATGATTGGGGGGATTAATGGAACTAAGATGTTTCAGTATGATCAATAATTAACTGCTCCACAGCTCCGCAGGAATTACTATCTTTCCCATTGAATGAAGAAAAAAAACAAAGAATTAAATCGATTTCAGCGAGCCATTGTTTCGACATGGGATGCTTTTATTCAAGTCATTCATAGTGTAATTAATGCTTTTTTGAATTGAAAGCTTCAAAAGTACCGCTCTGCAGGATTCACTCCGTGTCTGCTCAAAGTGCAAATCCTGTGGAGCGGGTTATCTCTTCTGATAGCGCATAACGCCAAAAATCAAAATCGGATAGAATATCAAATTAGTGAGAAGGGCTGATAATAAAAAATTCCACCAAAGTAAAAATGAGTTTTCTACTTCTTCATTTGACAGATTAACAACCGAAAAAAAAGCTTTGTATGGTCTGAACAAAAACTTGTAATTGTTTTCATAAGAGATTTGCTCGTGGTTTCCAACTCCCGCGTATACATTCCAGCGAGTATATCTATTACCATTTCCATCAGAAGCGTAGATCGTGTTTGAAGGTACATCATAAGATACCGAAACTAACCCATCCGACTTACTCATGGTTAAATCCAATGATTCATTTGAATTGACACGTTGTTGATATTGATAACTCTGAAGGTTCTTTTCTCTTTGTTTAAGATAGTCATCAGCGAGATTATAATAGTATAGCTTTTGATCCGGATTTGATTCATATTTATATTGACTAAATGCCTGTTCTTGAAGCAACTTCAATTCTTTTTCTTTTTGTTCAAATTTTTGACGTGAGTAGGTTTTTAGCTTTTCTTTTCTGACACGTTCCCTTTCTTGTTCCTCTTCATATCTTAATTTTGCATTCCTAAACTCTTCTTCCTTCTTTAAAGCTTCATCAATGTTCGGTTGTATTTTTTCCATAAAACCATTGTATTGATGTTTTTCGATAAGCGCTGCCGAGGTGCCAATAAGCACTGAGAATATAAGAAAAATAATTATCGAAGGACGTAACGAATTATATAGTGATTTCAGGAAAATAATTGACTTTGTTGATGGAGGTGTTTGAAGAACATATTCCTTAAGCTCATCAATTTCTCCAGCATATGTCCAATCAGTAAATCCATTTTTCCAAATGAGATCATTTTCGAAAATTGGCTCTTCTGAAATTAGCTCCTCCAGAGTATAACTCCTCTTAGTATTTCTATTTTTCAGGTATTTATTGTTCATGTTTAAATCGTTCGTTAGTTCTAATACTTACTAACAACCTTCGCAAGGATTACAAATCCAGAGGAGCGGGGTTATATATAATGTTGGTAAGCGTTTTTTATCCTAAAAACAGCTAAACCAATTAAATCTATCACATACAAATTTAACTGCATCTTCTTCCTTTTTAAATTTTTCAAACATATCGAAGTTAGATTCTGATGACGCACTTTCAGATGCTATTACATAATATACCTTGCTGTTATAATCAACAGTAATATGAACATTGTATTCCTTTCCATCAATTCTTGAAATCACATTATTATGGCAAGAACCTGTATTACAAGTTATACAATTTTTATTTGGAATAAATGTCAGTCCAAAATCTGCGAATGTTTTTGGTGTTTTGTTTTTCTGCTGGGCCATTTTTTTTTATTTAAATAAACTAATAGGTCTTTTCCTTTATTCTTAAATCTCCTTTCTCTGGTTATAATTTTTTCCCTTTTTGTGTGATTAGTAACTCATTGTTTTTTCCGGCAACCAATTTTTCGGCAACAATCGGCTATGCACAATTGCACACACTCAACCAATTACATCTCTCCAAACTTACCCAATCTCCCCTACATTTCTCTCCCTCAAAACCAACATTTTATCTTTAGTTATTCACAAATTGTTTGTCTTTTGGGAGTTCTCACGTAGCTTTTGCCTTGCTCGTTGTGTCTGGAACCTCTTCTTGCATGTCCAACTTGTCATGTTACTTTTCTTTTGTCGTTGCGTAACTCTCTTTTGCCTTTCTCACGATGCCTTTTGCCTTGTGTAATGTCTCTTTTGTCAAATGCATTGTCTCTCGGAACAGTTGTAATGTGTCGGGAATCAAATGTTCAGTCTTCAATTGCTTTGTGCAAGTTCCCGATTACCCTGTGCGTTACCTCGATTGCTTTGTGAAAGTTCACGAGCACCTTGTGCGGTGTCACAATTTTCGCGTGTACAGTCGCAAACAACAGGTAACAAGTCACAGAATGCTGGTGTTAAGTCTCCGCAAGTGCGTGTTCACGTTTTGAGAACAAATGAAGTTTGACTTTTGTCGCGTGAATTGTTGCAGGGAGCGCGTGTAAGGTCTCCGATTGTTGGCGTTAAGTCTTCGAAGTTGCGCGCTGGTGTGTGGGAAACGAAGTATTATACTTTGGACGCTATAGTTGTAAACAAGCGTTACTCTTTTATCACTTTGAACACCGCTTTTTTATTATTGGTAAGTATTTCAATAAAGTAAATGCCTGCTGTGGTTTCCAATTCAAGCTCAATTTGATTTTTAGTCTCATATTGGTTGCGGTAAACTTCCTCACCTATAGCACTGCGAAGAATCAATTCTACATTGTTTAGCTCATCTTCAAATACAATCTTAAGTTTTCCATTCGTTGGATTGGGATAAACCGTAAACTGATTATTAAAAGTATTTTCCATAATATCGACGGTGACTTGACCCATTTTATGTACGAAAACATCATAACTACCTACTGGACTGAGGTCAAAGATACCTGCTCCCGGATCAAAGTCGGATGTACCTAGGAAATACCCTGTGGTATAAACATTATCTGAGGCATCTACGACAATTGAATATCCCCTATCAAGATTTGTCCCTCCTAATTGTTTTGCCCAAACAAAATTGCCTGAAGCATCCAATTTAGAAATAAAAACATCATGGTCTCCTGACGAAGTTAGATTGAAGGTGCCTGCCCCTGGATCAAAGTCGCATGTACCTCCAAAATCTCCCGTAGTATAGACGTTTCCAGAGGCATCTACTTCAATGCAAAAACCCTTTTCATGGCTTGTTCCCCCCATTTGTTTCGCCCAGACAAAACTACCTGAAGCATCTAATTTGCAAACAAAAATATCTTTTCCTCCTGTTGAGGTGAGATTGAAGGTACCTGCTCCTGGATCAAAGTCGACAGTACCTCCAAAATCTCCTGTGATATAGACGTTTTCCGAATCATCTACGGCAATAGAAAAACCCCAGTCCGAGCCGGTTCCTCCGCATTGTTTCGCCCAGACAAAATTGCCAGAAGCATCTAATTTGGAAATAAAAATATCTTGTCCTCCAAAGGAAGTTAGATTAAAGTTACTTAGTCCTGGATCAAAGTCAGCTGTAACTCCAAAAAGACCTGTAGTATAAACATTCTGTAAAGCATCTACGGTAATGGAATATCCTGAAACATAACTTGTTCCACCCAATTGTTTTGCCCAGACAAAATTACCGGAAGCATCTAATTTTGATATAAAAGCATCAGAACCACCAAAAGATGTAAGGTTGAAGGCACCTGCACCTGGATCAAAGTCGGAAGTGCCTGCGAAATGTCCTGTAGTATAGACATTCTCTGAGGCATCTACGGCAATGGAATACCCCATATCTGTGCCTGCTCCTCCCATTTGTTTCGCCCAAAAAAAATTGCTCCAAGCACCTAACTTTAAGATAAAAATATCATGGTCTCCTGCTGAAGCAAGTTGAAAGGTACCCGATCCTGGGTCAAAATCAACAGTGCCTTCAAAAATTCCCGTAATATAAACATTTCCAGAGGTATCTAAGGTAACGTTAAATGCCTCATCAGCGCCTGTCCCTCCCACTCGTTCTGCCCAGACAAAATTACCAGAAGCATCTAATTTTGATATAAATATATCTGTTTCTCCTGCCGATGCAAGGTTGTAGGTACCTGCCCCTGGATCAAAGTCGACAGTACCAGCAAAGGCCCCTGTAGTGTAAATATTCCCGAAGTCATCTACTGCTATAGAGTGTCCAAAATCAGTACTTGTTCCACCCAATTGTTTCACCCACTCAAGGGTTTGAGAATCTGCTACTTGAACAATTGCTGCTATGGCAAGGCTAACTAGAATTATTTTTGTTGTCATTTAATTAATTGAATGTTGCCTAATGTTTGCTGGCGTGTTTATTTGTTATTTGCGTCTATGTTGAACCGCATGTAACAATATCTGTTGGCTTTGAACACCTAATGGTTTTATTGTCTTTTAAAGATATGAAAATTAGTAATGTTTCTAATTCTATTTCTTCCGATTCCATAATCAAGGTTCCTTTCTATAATAAAAAATATCTTTGAATATCAATCACCCAAACCTAACCATTCTATTCTTTAAAACCTTTGCGGGAAATACGCAATATAGTCAATCGTTATCAACAAATTGTGGAAAACTGTGGTTATAGTTATTATGTAATAACGAAAATAATCGTGTAGAACCTAGGGATTTGATTTAATGGATTTCTATCCTCACACTTTAAAGCACCCTACCGCTCTTCCGTCTCCCCCCAAGGTTCAACTTCCCAATAACCTTCCCTAATCCGTGTGATACCATCCACTCCCTTGATGCGAACTCTCATTGAAACTGTTGTTGTTTCGGTGAATTTCTTCAAGGTTTCCTCTGCTTCGTATAACAAACTTCCGTTTCCAGTAACAACAACATTGGAATCAATTATCAGCTCCCAACTGACCACTGTAAACTCAGCTTTCAAGGGTATCCAAGGCGAATATTTTGCAAATAATTTCCTTTCACGAATGTTTGCCTTGTTACCTGCTTCAATTGGTCCCCAGAAGATGCTAGGATCTGGTAAATTCATTACTCTGTAATCCACTTTTCGTACAAAAGTTGTATCAGTACCATTGATTAAATGAACTGAGATGGAAACGTATCTATCACTTCCCATCGGCTTTGCGATAAAGTGATCGTCGTCTTCGTCTTTTGAAATGGAAACCTCTTCGCCTACTAGAAGTAGAGTTCCACCGTTGTTATTGTATACCGCAGGAATGATTTTGTTCGTATATCCTCTGTACAAGATGTTTAATTCCGGTAATTCAATAGCGGCAATAGGTTCTTGTGCATTCACATTCATTCCGAACATGAGGATGCATATTGTTAATAGATTTTTCATTTTGATTTGAGTTTACTGGGTTAATATTCAATAGAATGTAGAAATAGGAGAAAGTAACAGAAGGATACCTTTTTAATGTCCAACAAACACTTTCACCCTTTTCATGTACCAAATTTCAATCAACATTCTTGCAGAAATGATTATCAGGATCAGCGTAATCTTGGAGTCTTTTGTAAAAGGGTTGATGTCCCGATAATTTGTCGAGAAGTCTGTCCATTCTTCCACCCATTCAAGCCACATCATACCCAAAAATCCAACTGCAAACAAAAGGATACTAAGGCGGATTACTTCGGAAGAAATGAAGGATCCAATTAAATTGTTCTTGAGTGTTTTAAAATCAACTAAATATCCTGCGCCGAGACTTATCGCCATGACTAGCAGTTGCCATTTGTAATCAACTATTGGTTGCAGGTAGCCATGGACGGCGGGTGTAGAAAACTCATTGTAACTTAATCCGACCATGTACGCCATTGGGTAGATAAAGAAAATGCACGCAAATAATGCGTAAGAAGCACCCGAAAGGCCTAAGTCACCTTCTTTTGCACGGATCTTGTTTTTCATAATTAAAGCCCCGATAAACAACAGAACGAGTTCCATGAAAATGGAAGCCATCAGCACGAACAAGGAAGATTCGCCATTGTAATAAATAGCGGCCATTATCGCGTAAATACTAAGTATGATGTATGATTTCAAGTTCTTTTGTGTGTTGGTTTGTCAATTGATAGTGTCCTCAAGAGGTGGCGGTGGCGGTGGTGGCACATCAACTTCTCCAATCCACACATTATTTTCTTTACAGTAAGGAATATCCATTAAAATGATTGAATGGATTGACTGAAGCGCTTCAAGTTTTTCGGCGATTTCTTGGTTTCCGGTTTCTATATATTCATAGTGAAGACTGAGGTAACTTCTTTTAAAGTACTTCAAAGAAGAATTATTTCGAATTTGATAAAATGCCAATAGGACGCTATCTAGTAGTTCATTTTTCTTTTTAATGTTTTCCTGATAATCCAATCTAATATGCGTTTGATAATGTATCTCTGAAAGCTTTTTAGTCCCAAGAGTCTCCATTACCTTTTTCTTACCTTCCCATTCTTTTACACTACGATTTTTGAATGCAATAAGCTCTTCTGGAGCATTAGAATCCTCCCATTCCTTTAGATTTACCCTTGCTGCCTCAATTTGATTATTGATTTCTTCCATAGAAATTCTTGAGTACATTGGAAAACCATTTGTAGGATCATTTTCGGTTTGATTGGCTGTGTAGAATTTGTATACTGTACTTGTTATGTTACCGTTTATTTCTTTGCCAATCATGTGGTCTCCATTTTTGTTCACACTGATTCTCAGTGCGACTTCATTTCTATGGTGATAGTACATTTCATATTTATGGATGTCTTTTCTGTGAATTTCATACATCCAGTGATCATAAATTTCTTGATGCATGGAATCAAAAAGATTCGTCACTAAGCGAAGACTATCTGCTTCATTTATTTCTGCGTATGATATAACTTTCTCTGGCGAAGGATTACAGCTGAATAGCAATAAAGACAAGCAGCTAAGTAGGTATATAGATTGGGTTAATTTTATTTGCATCTTTTTATAAGTTACTCACGGTAATTTACACAAACTTCTAATAATTAGCAATGAGTCACCTAAACACTTTTTCTCTTGACTAAAATGGATATAGCGAGCACAACAACAAAACCTACCAATACGCCATACAATAAGTACTGACTGATTTTCAAACTCTCAATGGGTATTATGCTGTTTAAGCCATTGATCTTTGGAGCAACTACGGATTCGATTTGATACAAACAAAACCTCCAAAAAACAATTCCTGAGACCAGCATAGTACTATATGCACTAACAGATTGCTTACTGCTTTTCGCTTTGATCAACTTCTCCACCAACAACTTACCAATTGGAAGAAAGCCAAGCGCAATACAAAACATGTACAAATCGGTAAATTGAGCACCGATTTTTGTGCTCGTCAAGGAAACGGTGTTTAAATCCAACATCGACAATGAAAAACTGTAATACGTTCGATGCACTAAGACGCCTAAAACAATTAATAAAATGGAGAATAGGATGTGTACGAGCGTTTTATTCATGCAGTATTTTTTAGTTGTTCTTTCATAGTGCAGTTTTTCAATGTAGTAATATGCGTATCATGCCATAAATCAGGAACTGAGACCTAAAGTAAACATGCATCATTTTACGAAAATAGAAAATAGTCTCACAAAATATTCGTTTTTGAGTTATATTTAGGACGCGAATAACACGAAAGACTTAATGCTCAAAAAGAATTACTCAAGTTCCATATTGCTCATTCTATTTGTCACCATTCAGTGCTGCATTAATTACGGTTATACGCAAATTGATGCAACCAACCTAAACACAAAACTGCTTGAGCATGAGATAAAAGTGTTGATTGATTCTACCCGAAAGGCACATCAACTCCCTCCCTTGTTCAACGATTCAATTCTTTATGTAGCGTCAAATCATCATGCCAATTACCTCGTAGGAAAGGGAACGCTGAGTCATCAAGAATCAGAAAACAAGGAACTATATTCCCCGCAGGATAGAGCGAATTACTTTGGTGCGCCAAAAACATATTTTGTGGGTGAAAACATTGCATATGCATCGTACAATGCCTCCGTAAAAGTAAAGGGAAAAGAATTTAAAACTGACAGCTACAAGGGAATGGCGAGGTGCTTGGTGTTTTCATGGATTAATTCAAAGGGACATTTTAAAAACATCATTCATCCCGATTATCAAATAACTGGTCTGGCTATTGGAATAGATCCTAAGAAACAGCTCATTTATGCCTGCCAAAAATTTGCTCAAGTTCTTTACACCTACACCTTTGAAGAAAATAGGGATTTTTTTCCTTATTCAACATTGAACCAATCGGACCTAATCTCCTTTCTTGAAAACGTTCCGCAGGATGTATCTTATCCATTTGGACTTCGTTACAACAAAAAAGAAAAATGCAGCGAGTGCAAAGAAACATGGGAGTACTACCCTACCATGTCAGTTCGAGTCTCTCGGAATTACTTCATTTTAAGGGTTGAAGACGCCCGCTTTGTGCAGGACTTAATTTCGAATAGAAATGATGGTTTTGCTATTGAAATAGTCCCGTTTGATGCATTTGCTTGTGATAATCCGATGTATGATCTTGAACCAAGTCGTAGAAATGGTCGTAAGCGAACTTCTGGAAGAATTCTGGAACCCGTTTATCAGAAAGACCTGATGAAAGGTTTTAAGAAGCGAAAAAAAGTAAAAAATTTATCTTTTGTAAAGTACCTTTTCGATGCTGATTCCGTCTCATTTTTCAAACGTTTTGGTCGATACAAGTTGATCAATTTTGAAGCTAAATACTTTGAAATCAAACTGGGGAAAGTTCCGAAAGACATGAACATGTGGTGGAATCACAACTTGATGTATATCCACAACAAACAAATTTGTCACTTTGTTTATTTGACAAACTATCCTGGAGAACTTGACTTAAAAATGCTTGAGGTTCCATATTACCCGCCGATTCCAGTCAATAACTATGAGTTCGAACTTGAATATTTTAAGGACACGGTGGAACTCTATTATGGACCAAATGAAACAAAAACCGCTGGAACGGAGCTCGATAGAATTATTAAACAATATACAGAGAAGAACATCACAATCAATAGTGTTCAGATCAATGGTTATTCCTCTGTTGAAGGTGATGCGAAAACGAATGAAATACTTCATCAGCAAAGAGCTGAAATCATCTTGGAACAGCTAAAACCACTGATTAGTTCTGATACGATCTATCAACTGAATTCAACTGTGGATTGGGATCATTTCTATTCGAGTGTCAAGGATCATCCTAAATGGAAGTTTCTCTATCCGATGTCTAGAACGGAAATCGTTGGCTATTTAACAAATTCCCAGAATGAAAAACCACTGGATATTCTTAGTCAAGAACGCCGAGTTCGGATTGAAATTGAAGGTGTAAGAGAGCTGACTCCGAAAAACGCTCTATACTATGTAAAGCGCGATTTAAACTCACTGTTCTTTAAGGATCAAAGAGGTGAAATTCAGTGTTCAACGCCAGATCTGCTTCAATCGATTTATGAAAAGGCCTATTATTTTTCCACAGTTGACACCTTGACAATCAACGAATTTCTGAGTGTCGAGATTCCAAAATTTGAAGGATCGTTGACGCACCAACTTGAGCATGATATTGCATTTTATCGGTATCATTATTTGAAAGATTCTGTTGATAAATTGGCACTTTCAAAGCTTGAATCAAAAATTGAATCTGTTTTTACTATGTGCGGTGCGGCGGAACATCTTAGTCCAGAGTTTCACTATTTATCGGCTTGTTTACTGGTCGAGAAACTGAAAAATAAAAAGAACAACACCAAAGATAATCCCGACATTCAAAAGGCATTTAATCGCCTCAATTTACTTCTGTCCTGGTATAAATTGGATTCAACATTTAAAATAAACGTTTCTAAAGCTAACCTAAACATTATCAACATCCTGTGTGAAACAATTGATCCTGATCAGTTGTATGAATACAGTGACATCATAAACAAAAGCTTGATACATATTGTTGAATATTACAGAAAGACAGATCAGTTGAACCCACAAACTGTGGTTTCGCTAGGGAAATTCTTATGTTACTTCAATAATATTCCGTTAGCCATCGATTTATGCAGCGACTTTTTATATGATAATGAAGTTCTTAAACTTTATTTACCATTGGCATACACTCATTCCTCTTTCTTAAGCAGTGATTTAGAAATAGCGTTCGAAACGGATTTTCACACGCTGCTGATGGATGCCAAATCTCGTTTAACACCCGAGGAATGGTGCAGTCTTTTTTACGGGAAATATGGAATCCCCTTTCAAGTGATGGACAACAAAAATCTACACACGAATTTCTGCGCAACCTGTCCGAATCGAGTAAACGAGATATTTGAAGAGCAGTAATAAACCATACATAGAGTTTATCAATTTGTTTTTCCTAACCTTATGAACTATACTTGAATCGGGGGAAAGAATTCATAAGTCACTCTCCGCTTTTTAGTTTCTAACAAAATCTACTCAAATTAAATCGATTCAACAGGATAAGATTTCATTCTATTCTAGGGTTCACATAATTTATCTAATTTCGTACTTTGAAAACCTATGCGCTTAAACAACTTCATAAACTATATTCGTGACATTGGCATAGATCAAGTTGAAGGGAATTATCAGCAAAAATTAAGTCGCTCACTTAACTTAATCTGTTTTTACGGCTTCTTATGGGGCCTTATCCAATGCTTCACCTACTTACCTTTTGATATTATTTCAGGACTAAGTCACTTAGCCTGGGGAGTTGTTATTCTAATTTGTCTTGCATTTAGAAAAGCGCTGGGATTTCATGCTTCACGGAACATCATTTTCTTTTCAATCATTGCTTTTGGCAGTTACGCTGCTGCGCGACTAGGAAATGAAATCATTGCTCATTTGCCTGTTGTAACAGTATACATCGCAGTTTTTATTTTTTATGACATAAAAAAGGAGTGGTTTAAAGTCGCACTGTTTTTCCTCTACTCGGCCACATTAATCCTCATCGTGGATTCCAATATGTTCAAAGTGATTGAGATTCCTGAGGATGTGATACCAATTATTCGAGCAATGACCATTGTTGGAACATTGATTTTCGTTTCGATAGAAATCATCCTATTGGTAAAACTGAGCGCCATTAATGAAAATACGATTTCGAAAAAATTAAGCGTAAAAAACCAAGAGCTTATTGAACTGAACAAGGAAAAAACTGTGCTTTTACAGGAAGTGCATCACCGCGTAAAGAACAATTTCCAAATCATTTCCAGTTTACTAAAACTGCAGGGAAAAGAACTTAACAACCCAGAGGTGACTTTAGCCTTTCAACAAGCCATCAATCGCATTAATGCAGTCTCGCAATTACATGAACAGATTTATAAGTCGGAGTTTATCGCTGATGTCAATTTAAAGCAGTACTTAGAACGAATAGCGCATACGATTATTGAAAACAATTCCGACAAGCGTAAAATCATTTTAAATATCAGTGAGATAACGCTGAAACTTGAAAACAACGCCATTCTGCCGTTGGCACTTATTTTTAATGAATTACTCACTAACTCACTTAAGCACGCATTTCACGACAAATCTACAGGAACGATCACCATTCAGCTAACACAAACAAATGACGACCGTTTCGGTTTTGTATATGAAGACGATGGGAAATGGCGTACTCCAGCTTCTGAAAAAACCTTTGGACTAGAGTTAATTGAAACCTTGGCTGGACAATTGGACGGTGTGTGCAACAGAGAAATCAATGAAAACGGGACAAAGTACACGTTTTGTTTGTCGTTGAAGAGTTAGATTGAAATCTATCGATTACTTAAACAACGATGGCCGCTGCGTAACCTCATGGTAGCATATGCAGTTGTCTTTGTAGTAATGAAAAACCATGCTCTTTCTCGTTTTTGTTTTATCGAGATGCGGTTCACCACCATGAAATAAGTTCGCATGCCAAATCAATAGGTCTCCTTTTTTTGCGAGGAAAATTTCCTTTTTCAAGTCTGTTCCTTTCAGTTTCTCTTCGATCATTTTTTCGTACTCCGTATACCCCTTGTCACCTATCAAAAATTTCGTGCCCTCATTATTGTAATCTGAATTGAGGTAATAAGGCAGTTTGTGACTTCCGGGGTAATAATGCAAAGGACCGTTATCGTATGTAATATCTTCCAGTGCAATCCAAACACCCAGCAATCCACCAAGTGGGAAGGTCGTCATGTGAATACTGTCGGAATGGGTTCGTTGCTCACTTCCAGTGATGAAATTTATACTCTGAAATAGGCTGACTTTCCCCTTCACCAAAGCCGATAAAAAGGTGGTCAATTTTTCGTTTGTTCCGATGTCTTTTAGCAGGTTCAATTTGTGAATTGCGAACATGATTTTATTCTTGTTCTCAAATTTCACGCGCTTGTCGTTCAGTGCTTCCTCAATCTGCTGGTTGACTTGATCCACTTGTTCCCCGGAGAGGTAATTTTGTAGAACGATGAATCCCTTTTCGTCATAATCGAGGATACTTTGCTTTGAAAGTTCATCCGCTTCTTTGAAGAGATCCGTTGCTGTAATATCAACTGGTGCTGAACTGTCATTTAGCAAAGAAGGATCAATTCCTTTGAAATCTTTACTTGAGATTGGCGAGTAATACTTCTTTTTCAATCCAATTTTTTTATACAATTCGGCGTTGTGCGTCAATTGGCGCTTGTGTAGAAAATTGTAGAGGCTGTACACCAATTTTAATCTGCGGACCATGGTTTTGTTATCTTAACTGTAGTTGAATAATTCGTGGGAAAAATAAGTAAATATTTTGAATGCTAGTTCCAGAACCAAATGATTTCATAGCGCGGGAGCTTTAACTGACTAGCATCTCTATAATTTTCGTTAATAATGTTGTGGGTTGTTGCTAAAACTTTATTTTTGCTCTAATTCAACAGAAACATGAGAATAGCACTGATTGGCTACGGAAAAATGGGGAAAGTGATTGAAGAAATTGCCATTTCTCGCGGTCACACCATTATAGCAAAAAGCAATAGTCAACAACCCATTGAATCGATTGATTTCAAGCAAGTGGATGTTGCTATTGAATTTACGGCGCCCCACTTTGCAGTCAATCACATTGAACATTGTGTTAAACACGGCACTCCAATTATCGTTGGAACAACGGCATGGAACGAACATTTACCTTATGTAATGGATTACGTTAGCCAAAACAACGGTAGTATCTTGTACGCTTCCAACTTCAGTATTGGTGTCAATATTTTCTTTGATATCAACAAACGCCTTGCACAACTGATGGAGAGTCACGCTGATTATAAACCGAGCGTTGAGGAAATTCACCACAAACAAAAATTAGATGCACCTAGCGGAACAGCTGTGAGCATCGCCAACGATATTTTATTGGAGAATGAAAATTATTCTTCATGGATTCACGGAGAAAACACACCACCGAATGTCAACACTGGGCAGGTTGCTGTGACATCCTTTCGAGAAGATGGTGTTCCAGGTACGCACACAGTGGCATACACATCAGAAATTGATACAATCGAAATTAAACATACCGCACACAACCGAAAAGGTTTTGCATTAGGAGCCGTTATTGCCGCTGAGTGGATTCAGGGTAAAAAGGGCGTTTATACCATGCAGGACGTCATTAAATTGTAAACCATGAACGCACTTTATTTTTACCTATTCCTACTTGTACATCCTTACCTTGCGATGTGGTGGAAAAGCTTTGAGCAAGCCGACCGTAAATCATGGGAAGCACTGATTCCCGGTTACAATTACTTTGTTGTATTTAAACTGGGTTGTAAAAAACCATGGTGGTCGCTTTTGATGATTTTTCCAGGTGTCCATTTGGTCATGTGGTCGGTTGCGAACACTTCGTACATTCGACGTTTCGGGTATTATTCGTTGATCGATACGGTGCAAGGAATTTTTTTCCCGTACATCATCATGGCGAAAATTGCGCAGTCCAACGATAAAATTTTACCAGAAACCAATTGGGCGAACACAAAAGAAATGGCGGATCGTGAATGGGGAGATCATTTGGCACTTTTCCTTTCATTGCCGGTTATTGGTCACGTTTTAGCATTAGCGATTAGTGCTGTCACACGTCACAAGCCAGGAAAAAAATCTAAGGTGAAGGAATGGGGAGATTCTATTCTTTTCGCGATTGTAGCAGCGGGAATTATCCGTACATACGTCTTTGAACCGTTTCAGATTCCAACAGGCTCGATGGAAAAAACATTGTTGGTGGGTGATTTCTTATTCGTAAACAAATTGACCTACGGACCAAAAGTACCCGTCACACCACTCTCCTACCCTTTGGTGCACAACACTGTTCCTTGGGTGAACGTGAAATCGTATACTTCATTGGAGACGTTGAAATACACACGACTTCCAGGATTCAGCAAAGTGAATCGAAACGACGTGGTGGTTTTCAATTATCCTTCCGGTGATACGGCGGTGTACGATCCGCGCATGCCGAACGGTTTGATGGGTCATGATTACCACGGAATCGTCAACAACGAAGCCTTACGCTTATGGAAGGAAAACAATGGCTACATTTCAAAATTGGCGTTTCAGTTAAAGGATAGTATTTTACGTGCTAATCCACAAGGTCAATATGATATGCAAGGATTGGATCAGTACGTGAATCAACTAGCTGGAGAGCGTATTCTCGACTTAAACGGACAAGATTTCATCGACAATATCGGAACTTGGAAAGACAAGGCGAGAAAGATGTTAGCTGAAGATAAAATCGCTTATGAGAGTAGTACGGGAATGATGATTGAGCATTACGGTGTCATCTATCGTCCTGTTGACAAGCGTGAGAATTACATCAAGCGTTGTGTTGGAATTCCAGGAGACTGGTTGGAAATTAAAGACGCTGTATTATATGTGAATGGCAAAAAAGCATTTGTTCCTGAATATCAAAATTTGCAGTATACCGTATCAAATATCACAGTTCCAAGTCCAAAAATCATGGATGAAAAATACGGATTGGAATTTGAGCGCCAAGATTATTATTCGATTGGTGATGGAAATTATATCATGAATTTGACCGAAGATCAGCTTAAAAAGTTAGAACGTGCAAATCCAGAAGGAATTTTTGAGATTGTGAAGCGTCCACAATATGCTGATGCTGGAACGACACCGCGACCAAGTCAACGTATAGAAAATCTCAATGCTTTCCCGAAAGATTTTGATGTGAACAATACAATAACGGATTTCACAAAATTCCAAGTACCATTTAAGGGACAAACTATTAAGGTCAGCAAGGAGAATATCGCTTGGTACCGAAGAATTATTACTGCGTACGAGGGTCATACGTTGGAAGAAAAAGCAGACGGCATCTACATCGACGGAAAGAAAACAAGTACGTACACCTTTGCGATGAATTATTATTGGCTCATGGGAGACAATCGCTACAATTCAGCAGATTCACGTGTTTGGGGATTTGTTCCAGAAGACCACGTTGTCGGAAAGGCATCCATGGTCTGGTTTTCAAAAAGTCCTTACAAAGGAATTCGTTGGGAACGTCTATTTAATGTGATCGAATGATGCCCATCCTGCCTACTTCCTACTTTGGAAGTATCGCATATTTTAAGGAATTGGTCAAGCATTCACAAGTGTTGATTGAAGCCAAGGAACATTTTCCGAAGCAAACTTATCGCAATCGCTGTGATCTATTGGCAGGTGATGGCATTGTATCGCTTTCCATTCCCACAAAAAAACCGTTTGGCACAAAAACCGTGACAGAAGACATTCTCCTTTCCGACGAAGAAAACTGGCGCGTTCGTCACTGGAGATCGATTACAAGTGCCTATCAATCCTCTGCTTATTTCGACTATTACGGCATGGAAGTCGAAGAATTGCTCTTTAACGAGGAAAAAAGTTTACTTAAATTTAATACAGCAATTACTCAAAGAGTATTGAAATGGTTGTACATTGACGTCGAAATAAAAACAACGGATGATTTTCGCCCGATGGTTGAAGATGATTTAAGATTTTCGCTCGTACATAAAGATGGGTTTCAGGAAAAACAGACGGCACCATACATTCAAGTTTTCCCTGGAAAAGAAAGCTATCAAGAGAGTTTATCTATCTTAGATGCGATTTTCTGCGAAGGACCAATGGCGCGCAAACTAATTTTAGAAAATGAATAAAAATACTATGTTTAGAATCACTACTTTCAGTCTTTTGACAATTGTCGTATTTAGTTTAACTGCTTGTGCTCAAACTAACCGCACAATCGCTTTTTACAATGTTGAAAATCTTTTTGACACCTTCGACGATCCAGAAAAAGACGACCAAGATTTCCTTCCTACAGGAAAACTAGAATGGAATGAGGAGCGTTACCAAAAGAAATTAGCACATCTCAACGAAACAATTAGTCTATTTGAATCTCCCCTGCTTATTGGACTTTGTGAAGTTGAAAATGAGCGTGTGGTGCGTGATCTTGTGAATCATGGAAAACTAAAATCATCCTATGGTGTCGTTCACTACGAAAGTGGTGACAATCGAGGTATTGACGTGGCTTTGATCTACGATAGCATCACATTAAAACTACAAACATCGGGCTTCATTCGTTATGCGATGCCAGAAGGAGATCGACCGACACGTGACATTGTTTGGGCAAAGATGACTTACAAGAAAGACACGATTTTGGCAATGGTGAATCACTGGCCGAGTCGCTCAGGCGGTGCAGAAGCAAGTGAGCACAAACGCCTGATTGCAGCCAACGCAGCTCGTAAGTTCATTGATTCAGTTCAGGTGGCTAGTCCAACCGTTAAAATTGTCCTCATGGGCGATTTAAACGATTATCCAACCGACAAAGCTCCACAACTCGTTTCAGAGATACTGACACCGATGATTACCAAATCTTCAGGGAAATACGGTGGAACGTACAATTACCGAGGCGAATGGGATGTTTTGGATCACATCATGGTATCTTCAAATTTCTCATCATCGAAACGTATTTCAGTCGTAGAAAATTCAGGTAAAATATACTCGGATGAATTCTTATTGGACGTATACAAAGGTGACACGGTACCGAAGAGAAACTACGGTGGGATCAAGTACTTAGAAGGTTATTCGGATCATTTGCCTGTAAGTATTGGAGTCAGAATTCGTTAATTCACTTTACTCTCCAACATTGGAACAAAGCTAAAAACGCCAAATTCTTCTTCGCTAATTTCCGTTTCAGAGATTTTTGTCACTTTGACCATTAATTGCTCTGCTCCTTCTCCAATAGGAATGATCATTATTCCTCCTATCTTCATCTGATCGACTAACATTTGTGGAATATTCGGTGCACCACAGGTAATAATAACTTTATCAAACGGTGCAAAGGTTGGCAATCCCTTGTATCCATCCCCGAACGACAGTCGCGGTGTATAGTTCAAATGTGCAATAATACTTTTCGCCCTTAAATGCAGTGCTTTATGTCGCTCTATACTAAACACCTTAGCTCCCAGCTCACACAGAATAGACGTTTGAAACCCTGAACCAGTTCCGATTTCTAGAATTTTATCTCCTCGTTTTACTTCGAGTAATTGTGTTTGGAATGCCACCGTATATGGGTGACTGATCGTCTGTCCAGCACCAATCTGAAAAGCCATGTTCGTATACGCTTGTTCTGCAAACGCATTATCCAAAAAGTAGTGACGAGGAACTGCATCGAATGCGCTAAGAATTTTCTCATCAACTATTCCCTTTTCACGAAGCGCAGCAATCAGCTTTTTTCGCATTCCTTTGTACTTAAACGAATCTTGCATGGGTCAAAGTTAACTGAATTAAAACAATGTTTGTTTTCGATTTTCTAACAATTGGTTGTTTAAAGATGGCGTTTTGTTTCTATCTCAGAAATTTGGATCGCACGAAACTGATTTTTAGTACTAATGAGTGAATTGATCTGTTGTTTCGAAGTCGAGAGTTTAAATTCAAAAGAAATGGGTTCATTATCGGGAATAAGGATGGGTTATTTTAAATTTCGAAATATTGCGATATGTCGAAATTGCAATATGTGACAACCGTTTTCTCAACTATATCCTGATTGACCTAAAATCTGCGCTATCCAATTGCCTTAAGGATGAAGAATTGATTATATTTGGAAACCGATAAAAGCAAAATTAGAATGGCAATATCCAATAAAGAACTGGAATTCAATAAAAATGACGATGCGATGCGTCTTAAGATTACTCAACTGAAGCGTGAACTTGATAAAATATACGAGGGCGGTGGAAAGAAGCGTGTCGAAAAATTGCATGAGAGTGGTAAATTGACTGCACGAGAGCGAATTGACTTATTATTAGATCCAGAAACAGAGCGTATTGAGATCGGTGCTATTGCAGGTTATGATATGTACGAAGAACACGGTGGATGTCCTGCAGGTGGCGTTGTCATTCAAATCGGTTATATAAAAGGAAAACAATGTATCGTTGTTGCCAACGATGCGACTGTAAAGGCTGGTGCTTGGTTCCCTATCACAGGTAAGAAGAATCTTCGTGCTCAGGAAATTGCAATGGAAAATAAGCTACCAATCATTTATTTAGTCGATTCTGCTGGTGTATTTTTACCTATGCAAGATGAAATTTTTCCAGACAAGGAACATTTTGGACGTATTTTCAGAAATAACGCTGTAATGAGTTCAATGGGAATTGTTCAAATTGCTGCTGTCATGGGAAGCTGTGTCGCAGGTGGCGCCTATCTTCCAATTATGTCTGATGAATCACTAATTGTCAATAAGACTGGTACTATTTTCCTCGCGGGATCCTACCTAGTAAAAGCAGCTATTGGTGAGTCGATTGACAATGAGACGCTTGGAGGGGCAACAACGCATACCGAAATTTCCGGTGTTTGCGATTATAATACGGAGAACGATCAAGATTGCATTGAGACTATTCGTGAATTGGTAGATAAAATCGGTGCATCTGAAAACGCAGGATTTGATCGTAAGGAAGCTCATTTACCAGAAAAAGATCCAAAAGATATATACGGAATCATTCCTGCCGATCGCTCGAAACCGTATAACGTCCGTGAAATTATCAAATGCCTTGTCGATGAATCTAAATACACTGAATACAAAGCAAATTACGGTAAGTCAATTGTATGTGCGTATGCAAGAGTTGATGGCTGGAGCGTAGGAATCGTAGCCAATAACCGTGAAATCGTTAAAAACGCAAAAGGTGAAATGCAATTTGGTGGAGTCATTTACTCGGATTCAGCAGATAAGTCGGCGCGATTCATCATGAATTGTAATCAAAAGAATATACCACTGGTTTTCCTTCAAGATGTGACAGGATTTATGGTCGGTTCCAAAAGTGAACATGGAGGAATAATTAAAGATGGAGCTAAAATGGTGAGTGCAATGGCGAATTCAGTCGTTCCCAAATTCACGATTGTTACTGGAAATTCCTACGGCGCTGGAAACTATGCCATGTGTGGAAAAGCCTACGACCCGCGCTTAATTGTTGGCTGGCCAACTGCGGAAATTGCTGTAATGGGTGGTTCTGCTGCGGCGAAAGTTTTACTACAAATTGAAGTGGCATCGCTAAAATCTAAAGGCGAAGAAATCACGCCAGAGCGCGAAAAGGAACTCTTCAACCTAATAAAAGACAGATACGATAAACAAACATCTCCCTATTATGCTGCAAGTCGTTTGTGGATTGATGCAATAATTGATCCCATTGAAACCCGCAAGGTAATTTCTATGGGAATAGAAATGGCAAATCACAAAAAAGCGGAAAAGGCTTATAATGTAGGAGTAATTCAAACTTAAGACAATGGTTCTAAACTGGGAAATAAAACATTACAAGGATTTAACGCTGAATGAATTTCATGACATCATTGCCTTGAGATTAAACGCATTTGTAGTAGAACAAAACTGTGCTTACCTCGACTTGGATGGAAAAGATAAAAAATCTTACCACCTAATTTGTAGAAACGGTATGGGTGATATTGTCGCGACAGCGCGAATTCTTCCTCCTGGACTTTCCTACGAAGAATCAGCAATCGGTCGTGTGGTGATTGACGAAAAAATTAGAGGAAAAGGAATTGGCCATGATTTAATGAATAAATCAGTGGAATTTGCATTGATGGAGTTTGGCAATTCCGCGATTCAAATCTCCGCGCAAAAACACTTAGAAAAATATTACGAACAACACAACTTCTTCTCAACAGGAAAAGAATATCTTGAAGACGGAATCCCACACGTTGAGATGAAATTTGATCCAAAAAAGTAAATATCATGATAAAATACATACTCCCAATAGCACTCACTGGACTATTAGCAAGCTGTGACGCATCAAAAAAGGCAACCGAAACCTCTGAAATCAGAAAAAATTCTGGAAAAGAGGACTCACAAGAAGAAAAGTCGGAATTTGCTTCGATTGACATTGAATATATTGATCAATCGGTTCGTCCTCAAGACGATTTCTTTCAGTTTTCTAATGGAAAATGGTTAGTTGAGAATCCAGTTCCACCTTCAGAATCACGTTGGGGTAGTTTTAATGAATTGGAAAAATCGAACAACAAAAAGCTCATCGCTATTCTTGAAGATGCCAAAGACCTAAGTGCACATAAAGAAAGTGATATGCAATTACTTGGAGCATACTACAACTCCTACATTGATTTGGAAAACAGAGGAAAACTGGGTCTTTCCCCTATTCAGTCCGAAATTGACGAAGTACTCGAAATCTCAAAAAAGTCTGACATTATAAAAGTAGTTGCGCACCATCATGAATTAGGAATTAATTCACTCTTCCGATTTGGAGTAAGACAGGATATGAAAAATGTTGATCAGCATATAGTTGGTTTCTGGCAAGGGGGTATTGGTTTACCGAGTAAGGAATATTATTTAAACGAAGATAAATCGGACATTCTTAAAGCCTATACAGCACATATCAACAGAATATTAACGCATGCTGGAATAGAAAATACGGGTGAAAAAGCGCAACAAATTGTGCAACTTGAAACCATGCTTGCCAAAGGTATGATGGCTCCATCAGAACTGAGAATACCAGAAAACACTTACAACTTATTTAATTTTAATGAGTTTGCCAATAAATTTACCAATTTGAACTTATATGATTATGTCAAATACTCAGGTATTCAAAAATTTGAAAAATTTGTCGTTGGACAACCTGAATATGCAGCTCAGATTCATATACTATTTGACAAAATTGATCTTGACACATGGAAAAACTACTTATTGTGGAAAGTTCTGAATCACTACGCTGATCAACTCGATAGATCAATGATGGTAGAAAATTTCAATTTTTATGGTAAAGTACTAACTGGTAAATCCGAAATGAAATCGATTGAGGAACAGGCAATTGCAGATATTACCAACTCCGAGTTTTCTGAACTTCTTGGAAAAGTATTTGTCGGGCGACATTTCTCTGAAACTGCTCAGCAGCGCGTTAACGAAATGGTGGACAATTTGTTATCCGTATTTCAAGAGCGGATTGACAATCTCGATTGGATGACTGAAGTTACCAAAAAAGAAGCGCAAGTAAAGTTAAATGCGATCGGTCGAAAGCTCGGGTTTCCTTCAAAATCAGAAGATTTTAGTTCACTTGTTTTTACACCAACAAACCTTGTGGAAAATAACAAAGCCGTGGCAAGATATGCTAGAGCCAAAAACTTAAAGAAATTGAACGAAAAAGTCGATAAGGAGGAATGGGGAATGCCAGCGCATATGATCAATGCTTATTACCACCCTTTACTGAACGAAATCGTTTTTCCAGCAGGAATTATGCAGGCGCCATTTTTCAGTGAAAGTTTCGAAGATGCTGTCAACTATGGTCGTATTGGAATGGTTATCGGACATGAATTCACCCATGGTTTCGACGATATGGGCTCAAAATTCGCAGCTGACGGATCTTTTACGAATTGGTGGTCAGAAGATGACCGTGCCGCTTTCGAAAAAAGGACTTCTACACTAGGAACTACGTTTAAAGGGTTTTGTCCAATTGAAGGTCATTGTGTTAATTCTGAACTAACCATGGGAGAAAACATAGCCGATTTAGGAGGGTTAACCATGGCGTACTATGCTTATGCTAAGACAAAGGAGTTCAAATCTGGCAAATTAGTCAACGGATATACTCCTGCACAACGCTTTTTCATTGCCTATGCGCAGCTATGGAAAATCAACTATACCGAAGAAGAGCTCAAAAATAGAATTGCAAACGATTCTCACTCACCTGGCATGTACCGTGTGAATGGACCATTGATGAACTGCCCAGAATTTTTCGATGCTTTCAAGGTTAAAGAGTCTGATCCAATGAGAAACCCACAGGAAAAAGTTGCCCGCATTTGGTAGATACTAAAATGTGTTCAACTGATAATCACTTTATCACTTAAACAAAGTGATTATTTATCTACACCCTAAAGAAGAAGGTAGATTTGTGAATTATTCTAGGCTTGGTATAACATTCTTTTATAGGGTAATCGGGTCTATCAATTCTTGCGTGAATCCAAGAAAGGTATTCGCAAATTTCTTTAAACGAATTAGTAGCGGGTCGATAATGACAGTTGCTACCTTGCACGAAATACCCAAGGATCCCATTTTCAAACAGTTCTTTTAAGTGATAAGAGATAGTCGATTGGGCTAATGGAATTACCGCGCTTAAATCACTACAATTGAAATTGTCATTTATCACTAATTCCTCAACAATTGCTATTCGTGCTGGGTGTCCCAACGCTTTAAACATGTTTGCCATTTGAATTTGGTGTTCCGTATAAAACTCCATTTTTGAAGCTCCCATAGTTAGGTGAATTTGGTGGTTAATAATTTGTTTGTTTTATTAAGTTAGTGAAAAAGTTGATATACCACCAAATAAATCTATCGAAAAATTGAAGAAATTTTGAAAAAATAGTGAAGCATTACAATTTCTAAATATTGCGATATTTGAATATATCTGCCCATACCTTCAGTTGATGAGCGACACCCTATCCCATTATAAAATTTCTATTGTTATTATCTAAATATCGCAATATTTCGAAATTTAGATTCCCCCAAATTCAAATCTCCCACAACTAAAAAACGCCAGCAAAAGCTGGCGTTTTCAATCAATTTAAGTTTAGTAGCAACTTACTTTTTGTCCTTTTGGAAGATTTGACTTCCAGTGACTTGCTATAATTCAAGATAGTCAATAATGTTGCTGAATTGGGTGCGTATTTAGACTCTTCGCAAGGAGCAATTTTAGTGTAACTTTTTAACATAGGCGACATTTTGTTATTGCTTTTGGTTATAATATCAAACGCCTCGAATTCTAAAATATTGTAACCAAGCAAAAATTTAATAGCTACCCCAGTACCGACGCAGAAACCATTCTGCAGCTAGAAGAACAAATGCAAGTAAAAATATCCATTGCCAGTCTATTAAATCATTGAAGTTTGATTCTTCGTATTGTATGCTGACAATATCTTTTCTATTTCCTACATCCTTAATAAGTTTATCTCTTTTATCAAGCGTATAAAACGCTCCATTAGTCTCTGTAGCAAGTTGACGCATTAGGTTGTGATTAGCATGCGTAGATAACAATTCTATCGACACATCCTCCACGACAAAAACACCTTGTTTTCTTGTTTTTTTCGACTCAAAATTTGATTCAGCAGTCCACAAATACTTTCCAGGTTTTAGTTTACCAAGCGTAAGCGAGTAGTCTGATGTCTGCTTTGCGAATTCATATTGAATCAAACGATTTTCATCGTCACGGAGCTCAAAAGTTATTTTGGGAGAAGTTATTCTTTCCAATGAAGCATTGTAATATTCTGCGGTAATAACTATATCATCTTTTTTATTGAAACGCTTAGGTAAGATGACGCGCAATGGGTCTGTGTTTTTCTTTACTGTGAGGTATTGAGCTGTTTTTTGAATCAATTCGGTGAAGTTGGAAGTCGTAGTTGTTTTTACATAATCAGTGAGTTTCCACCTCCACAAGCCCTCGCCTATGATCACTCCAAATTTCTTATTCATATCCCCACCAAAATACAGGATAGGATCTTCTTTCTTTACGCCTCCAATACGCTGTTTAAGCAAGACCGATCCTTGATTGTTCTCAATTTTCCCAAATGGGACTTTCAACGGGGGCCATTGTTGCATACTATTAATTAAACCGTCAGAAAGTTCAAACAATTGAAAACTGGTCGTAGGATACGATTGTACTTCGTCAACTCCTCTTCTAGTAGCAAGCTTTAATCCGATATTTAGCGCGTTGACTTCACCTCCATTAACTTCGCTGGTAAGCAAATATAAAACTGGAATTTTTGTTGAATTAATTTGATTAATTAGTGCTTTATTATCACTGGGATGATGCCAAACTAACAATGCATAATCATTTAAATTACCATCCCAATCGCTCGTCAGTTTAACGTCGACTTCACTATTTTCATCTTGATCGAAAACACTTTTTAGTGCGGCAACGTCTGGATGAGGAGCTTGTGACAACAATAAAATCTTGGAACGTGAATCTACCACTTCAACATAGAATCGTTTGGTGTTATTCTCATAGTTCACTTCATTCGCTTTGTGCGCAATTCTAACGCTGTACTCAACAAAACCAATTTCATCAGCATCGACCATAAAATTGACTTGTGCAAAATCACTTCGTCCATCGCTATAACTAACTTGTTGCGATGCAATTTCCCTCGCTCCCTTAAACAAGGTTACCTTGCTCTCCCCTTTCCCCATTCTAGTTGCTTCAATCGCGACTTCAATTGGGAACTTGTTCTTAAAGAAAGCAATTTGATTCGCAGAGACCGAACGGATAAACTGATCTTTCTTAATTACAGTATCACCCACTCCTACTGAAAAAACGGGTGTAAAACTAATTTTTCGCGCGCTGTATATTGGATTTTTTCCAGTCGTGAAATTTCCATCACTGATGAAACAAATTCCACCAATATTTCGATTGTAAAACTGACTGTAAATTGATTCAAATCCTTTATCCAAATTAGATTCATCAGCTGAAAAATTGACTGAGTCACTCGTGAAGTCTGTGCCCACAACAAATGCCTTAAAATCAAAGCGATCCTGGTATTCTTCTTTCAATGATGATGTTAGTTTATCTACATTCGCTTTTATGGTGGCGCTGTCTTTGTAATTCAACATGGAAGTAGAATTATCAATCAATGCTATGAAAACTGGTTTTTCCGTTTTATACTCCTTTCGCTCAATCATTATATCAAACAACAAAAGCACCAAGAGAATAATGGACAGTGCACGCAGCGATATTAATACACGCTTTTTTCCAGCTGTGATTTCAGCAAGTTGATGCTGTTTTTTATAGTAGACAATGGTCACAAAAAATGACACAAGAACCAGAGGTAACAGCCACCAAATTGATATGTAAGAGAAAAGATGCATTTGCTCCACGAAAGTAATAAAGAATGTCAATAAAATCGCATAAAAAAAGGATGCACTGTACATCCTTTCTATTTTTATATCCGCTGGATTTACTCCTTAAAATTTCTCATCGTATAAGAAACGCCAAGTCCAATAACAGATTTGAACTGTGTTCTTGGCCCTGTGTTTCCATTGTTATCAGTAATTGTGATATCATCATCGTAGATAAGCAACCAGTTAACTGATGCTGAGAACCAATTGTTCACTTTAAAATTCATTATAATCTCAGCGTTGACATCAATATTTTGAGGATTGTGCATATAGTTTGAAAACAATTCCAGTTTTGATTTCATTTCAATGTTCTTCGCTAAGGTTTGATCATATTTAATCTTAACAAATGCTCCAAATTCACTTCTAAACTTTTTTCCATTCGAAATGACATCACCAGTGGTTTGATCAATTACTGCTGGCTCAACACCAAAAGCCCCTGCATCAGCAAGTTTTGTATCTTGAACAAAAGTGAGCTTTGATGAAAGTGGAGAAACAAATACTGAAAAGTGATCATTTGGAACATAATTAATCCCCAATGAAAAGCTCAAGTACCCAGGAGCCATAAATTTAGACACGCGTACTGAATCATTTGGAAACGCAAATCCATCCATAAATTGCGACCTAAACCCGCCAATAATGGCAAGAAACCAGTGTTCTTTCAGCTTAAGTCCAATCTTGGATGCAAAATCGATTCGATCATCTGTTTTTTGCAGATCCTCAGCATTGCCTTTTCCAATGTATTGAAGCCCACCTAGCGCCAAACCTAAATCATTGCCCCAATCTATATTATTCTTAGAATACCTCGTCGAGGCCTCAATATAACCAAGCAAAGCAATGTTATTTCTACCTCCAGCACTCCAGTTCACAAATGAACTTTGTGTTCCATTCAATCCGTAGGTAGCTTTCAGCTTCCAATTTGGTGGTGGAATTGAATCAGTCTGCTCCGCAGCGGCAAGAGTATCGGTTTCTGGTGCTTGTCCAAATGAACTCAATGATCCAAAAATGAATAAGCTAAAAAAGAGTAGTTTATTTTTCATGTACTATTCGTAAAAAAAATATTTCCGACGACAAAAGTAACCATATCACTCAAAGGTGTCCAGAAAAAACTGATTTTTAGCACTAAAATAACTTCAAGCTATCTTTCTATTCTGTGAAAGCTAAATTGTCTCTAGATTTTAGTAATTTCGTCCAAATCAAAATTTAGAGTAAATATCATGAGTAAGGAAGTATATATTGTATCAGCAGTGCGCACGCCGATTGGCAGTTTTGGAGGATCTCTTTCAACTGTTCCAGCAACGAAATTAGGTGCAGCAGCCATAAAAGGTGCATTGAGCAAAGCAGGAATTGACCCAAGTAGCGTAGACGAAGTATTTATGGGAAATGTGTTACAAGCGAACTTAGGTCAAGCACCCGCGCGCCAGGCAGCAATTTTTGCAGGAATCACCAATGATGTTCCATGTACAACGATCAATAAAGTATGTGCTTCCGGAATGAAAGCATTAAGTCTTGCTGCACAGTCCATTTTGTGTGGAGATAACGATGTAGTTGTAGCAGGTGGTATGGAGAACATGAGTTTAGTTCCTCATTATTTCAATGCCCGCGTTGCAACAAAATTAGGTGATGTTAAAATGACCGATGGAATGGTGATGGATGGATTGACAGACGTTTACAATCAAGTTCACATGGGAGTTTGTGCAGATAAATGTGCAACTGAATACAATATTTCTAGAGAAGATCAAGATAATTTTGCCATTGAATCCTATAAACGATCAGCAGCAGCTTGGGAAGCGAATAAGTTTGCGGATGAAATCGTTCCAGTTGAGGTTCCTCAGCGTCGAGGTGATGCAATAATCGTTGACAAAGACGAAGAATATTCAAATGTTAAGTTGGATAAAATTCCAGAATTAAGAGCAGTTTTTACCAAAGAAGGAACGGTGACTGCAGCAAATGCTTCTACATTGAATGACGGTGCATCTGCCTTGGTATTGATGAGTAAAGAAAAAGTCGAAGAACTTGGAGTAAAACCTATCGCTAAAATTATTGGATATGGTGATGCTGCGCATGAACCAGAATGGTTTACAACAGCTCCTTCAAAAGCTGTACCTGTTGCACTGAAAAGAGCAAATCTTTCAATTGCTGATATCGATTATTGGGAATTGAACCAAGCCTTTTCAGTCGTTGGATTGGTGAACATTCAAAAACTTGGACTCGATCCAGCGAAAGTTGACGTGAATGGTGGAGCTGTTTCTTTGGGACATCCGCTTGGAAATAGTGGTTCTCGTATCATTGTGACATTAATCAACGTTTTGAAACAAAATAATGGAAAGTACGGTGCAGCGGGAATCTGCAACGGTGGCGGAGGTGCTTCGGCAATGGTCATCGAAAATATTTAATCGATTTACAATCCCTTTCAGAAATGGAAGGGATTTTTTATAACATCATAATTCGGACTATGAAATTTTTTATCGACACAGCAAACTTAGCGGAAATCACAGAAGCAAATGATATGGGAATCCTTGATGGGGTGACTACCAATCCTTCACTGATGGCAAAAGAAGGAATAACTGGTGAACAGAATATCCTAAATCATTATGTCGCAATTTGTAATATTGTAGATGGACCAGTAAGCGCCGAAGTTATCTCTACTGATTACGCAGGAATTATCCGTGAAGGTGAACATTTAGCTGGATTGCATAAAAACATTGTGGTGAAAGTCCCGATGATTACTGAAGGAATCAAAGCCATCAAGTATTTTTCATCAAAGGGAATAAAAACGAATTGTACTTTAGTGTTTTCAGCAGGACAAGCATTATTGGCGGCAAAAGCTGGAGCAACATATATCTCACCTTTCTTAGGAAGACTAGATGATATATCTGTGAACGGACTGGATCTAATCGCTCAAATTCGCTTGATCTATGACAACTATTCATTCGATACACAAATTTTGGCAGCATCTGTACGCCACCCAATGCACATCATTCACTGCGCAGAGATTGGATCGGATGTAATGACCGGACCACTAAAAGCGATTAAGGCGTTAGCGAGTCACCCACTAACCACATCTGGATTAGAGCAATTCCTGGCAGATTACGCAAAAGGGAACGGATAGAATAGAGTAATTGATTTCTTTAGTTTTCTACTTTTAATCAGATGTAAAAGTAGATGAACAACTCATGTGCATCATCTTTTCATTACATTGATTTAAATATCGAAATATTACTTTACCTCGAGCTATTTGCTTTTCAGCAAGCTCTCGTCTTCACAAGCTAGGCTTGTTCTAGTGCTTGCTTCGCAGGTGGGATATTGCATTATTTCTGTTCATTGGTAGAATTAGAACATCAAGCGCTTAATCACACCACTGGATTAATCATTCAGTGATTAATTAAATCTTAGCGTTGTTCGATAAATTCAAATATCGAAATATTGCGATATTGCGAAACACCAATATTTTAGAATTCCCTCATTCACCCTCTTTTACTTCGATCCGCATTCCTTGATCTCATCGAAATATCGCAATATTTCGATATTTGAATCCTCTGTTATATTGATACCACAACAATCCTATTTATACCTGACTTCCATCATGTTTTAATCTCACCTGATCCAGTAAATTTGAATAAAAAAGAAAATGGGACAAACAATTGAAATCAACGACGGTGAAGTATTAGTAAAATTCAACGCTCCAACTATAGGTAAAACATCGTTCAAGGAACTCGGCATCTCTAAAGATGACTTAAGTTTGGAAGGTGGATTCATGCGGATAGCTTTTGAATTGGGAGGTATAGGGACAAATGATTTTGTTGCCGTTCCAACAATCGAAGTTTCTTATGAAGAAGCAATGGGAGAAACCCACTGGCAATGTGAGTTTAATGACGAGACATTGGTCGATAAATTAGATCACCATGGTCGTTCGACTATAATTTTACTAAGGAGAGATCGTCTAGAGAAACTGGAGCAGCACCATGAGAATATTTTAGTTCTTCATGCTGAATTTCCAAGCGCTGTTCATATTGATGTAGAGAATTCGTTTGTTGAACTGTTTAAATAGCTACTACATAATTTAAGTTATAAAGGAGGTAATGTCTTACCTCCTTTTTTTATTGTTTTCTAAGTTCAATGAACTCCTGAATTTTTTCGTTTTCGATGAGTACGGTGAGATTGTAATACACCAACTTCCACTCTCCCTTTTTCTTGACCAAAATTCCGCTTCCACGACATCCTTCCATCCACGTTTCCAAATCTTCATCAAACCATGCAATTTTTTTATTATCTGAAAAAACCCACACACGGTTGCTTGATTTAAAATCCCATGCTTGTTTTCTATCAAAATAAGGTTTGCAAAAAGAGGCAAACTCTTCTTTCCCCCATCGCTCATTAGGTGCTGTACCTAAAAAAATGAACTCATCTGACATTGCTCCAAAATACGCTTCAAAATTTGCTTCTGCTGCAGCTTTGTGCCAATCATCCACAAATTTATCAAGTTGTGCATTTACCATGAATGGCAATAATCCCAAAATTAAAACAATGCTCTTTTTCATACGTATAAAAAAAGGTTGTTAGACGATGTCCAACAACCCTATGTATTAATTAATAAGTTTCTATTTTTTAGCTTTTTTTGCTGCCTTTTCTTCTGCTAACAATACTAGAACAGCACTGTATAAATCGACAACCCCTCCCGTTACAGAAAGCGTTCCGAAATCAACCATTTCCTTCGTGTTAGGATGTGTTTGCATCACACCTTTATAAGATCTAGAAGTAGATAACAAAACTTCAGTAATCTCTTTCATTGATTTCTCTGGGAAATATGATTTTAAGAATGCTGCCGCTCCAGCCACCATTGGACAAGCCATTGACGTTCCTTGAATGGTTGCATACTCGCTTTGTGGTACTGTGTTGTAAATTTCCGAACCTGGAGCAAATACATCTACGGTTTGTTGACCATAGTTTGAAAAAGAAGAAGCTAGCTTACCATCTGTCTCTTTCGTCGATGATCCAATTGTTAAAAAGTGATCCAATTTTTCTGTTTGAAAAACATATCTCGATGTTGGATAATTTGGCTCTACATCAATGTCTTTATGATCATTACCCGCAGCATGAATACATAAAACACCTTTAGAATCTGCATAGGCAAATGCATCATACACTTCCTTCTGGTGTGGAGAGTACGATTTTCCAAATGACATGTTAATGATGCTTGCACCATTGTCTACCGCGTAACGAATCGCCAAGGCAATATCCTTGTCGTACTCATCTCCATTTGGCACGGCTCTAAGTGACATCAATAGTACGTTGTTAGCAACACCATCGCCACCTAGTTTGTTCCCTCTAATAGCTCCAACGATACCACCAACGTGCGTTCCATGAAATGCATCTGGTCCTTCAACATCATTATTTCCATAGGTCACATCAGTAAAATCATCTGGATTATCACCAACGATTGCTCTACCGTCAAAATCTGGATTCAAATGTGTATCCAACATGTTTTGAAGTTGTTCCTTTTGCTTAGTAAGCGATTCTTCAGAAAGTTCACCACTCATAATTGCCAAAGCCAATTGCTTAATTTGTTCCTTTTCGGCTGGTGCTTTCCACTTTTTTAAATCCTTCTCTGTGTAGTTTTCCTTACCTAGTTCGGCTGCCACCATCGTAGGAATGTTTGCTAACATTGGCCCCATCATATCCATTTGAGCTAAATATCCTTCGTACATTGCTCTATCTTCTTCAACTGAAGCTTTAACTTCATCTAAAAGTGCTTGTTCATCTGCTGACAAAGGCTCAGAAGCCGCTTTTTGAGACAATTTAGCCAAAATTCTAGTTTTTTCTAAACGCATATCATTAGCGTTCTCACCACTGCTATTCCCTAAGAAATTCCATCCGTGAATATCATCAATGTAACCATTCCCATCATCATCAATACCGTTTCCTGGAATTTCCTTGGTATTTGTCCAAATTTTTCCTTGCAAATCTTCATGCTCAATGTCAATTCCTGAATCAATAATTGCTACAATAACCGTAGTTGACTCTTTCTTTTTGACTTTCTTGTACGCCTTTTCAGTTTGCATACCTGCCTTTCCATTGTACCAGTTCAATACTGATTTATCAACCTCTTGTCCAAACACTAAGCTTGTAAATCCAAAAGCGAAAAGACTTAATGATAATTTGATTACAATTTTATTCATATAGTTATTTTTCTAAAATATTTTCTGGCTTAAAATTAAAACTATTTATTTGATCGTAGATAAAAAATTAACGATTCGGTGTATATTTACGTCTATAAGGTATAAATCAATGACTAATGGTAAAACGCTTACAACTACTTGCAACTTGCTTCTTTGCTCTATGTATCCATTTTTCGAGTAATGCTCAAAAAATTGGTTTCAAAGAGCTCCTTGAGAGTCACCCAGAAGAAAAAACGACATTTTGTGTCCCTGCGAATGAGAAAAATTATCAATTGCTGGAACGTGAATCAATCAAAATAAAATTTGAATCGGACAACTGGTTGTTTGTTACTACCACACCAAGATGGATTCACGAAAAATACTCTTCAGGGGACTTGACAAATTACTATTTTGAATTTGCACCACCTAGTTTATTGAGTGACACTGTTAGAAGTCACCATTTTGTAAATGAAGTGCACGCAGGTACAGGTGGACTTGGCGCCGCGTATACTGGTAATGGTGTAATTATGGGCTATGTCGACACGGGCGCAGATTTCAACCACGATGATTTCAAAGAAAGTGATGGCAGCACGAGAATAATTAGGTTCTGGGATCAATCCATGGCAGATGACGCAAACTCACCTCAACCCTACGGCTACGGCTTTGTATGGGATAGCACCGCAATTAATAACCTGTCGTGTACCAGTATGGACACGCAGGGCCACGGTACTACCGTTACTGGTCAAGGATCTGGAAATGGTCTTGCAAACGGACAAAACAAAGGAATGGCTCCAGAATCAACAATTATCATTGTAAAAACCTCGTTTTCAAGACCAAACTGGACACTCACAGTTGCTGATGCATGTGACTATATATTTAAAGTAGCCGATTCTCTCGGAATGCCAGCAGTTGTAAACTTAAGTGTGGGAAGTTACCTAGGGAGCCATGATGGAAACGATCCCGCCTCAGAAATGATGGAAAGTTTACTGGATGAAAAACCAGGGAGAATTATCGTTGGTGCAGCAGGAAATTCTGGAAATTATGCTCCATACCACCAACGTAGCGATGTTACGATAGATACCAATTTTGTGTGGTTTGCAAATAATCCGTCAGGAAGTGCACAGTTCGGTGCCAACACTATTTTCTTTGACTTATGGGCAGATCTTTCAGAAGCTACTTTTAACGTTGCTATGGGCGCTGACACAGAAGGTCCTAGCTGGGATTTTAGAGGTCGAACTGGATTCCACGGCGCTATGTCATCGATAGGAACAACCATTTTCGATACTATTTGGAATGGCAGCAACCGACTAGCAACTATTGAAATTTACAGCAATATTGTAGGAAACAATTTACAACTTCAAATTCTAACCCGCGTAGATTCTACTAATTACAGGTATCGCTTTGAAACAACTGGTTCTGGAAGTTATGACTTATGGAGTGGTTTGAATTTTGGATTAAACAGTATGTTCCTTACAGCGCCTCCTTTAGCAGAATTTCCTGATTCTATCTACTACGTAGCACCCGATAAAAATCAAAGCATTGTGTCTTCCTGGAATTGTTCTGAGAAAACCGTTTCTGTTGGAAACATGCGTAATCGCTTATCTCACATAGATAAAAATTTCAATACCTATTTCCCGGCTACTCCTCCAATGGTGGGAGAATTAAGTGTCAATTCGAGCAAAGGACCGAGCCGTCATAATGTTATAAAACCTGACGTGACAGCGGCGGGCGATCTTTCTTTATCCACAGCTCCTGTTTGGATCATAACAAATCCTGCCTACAACGCTTCAGTTGACTCGAGCGGTATGCACGGTAGAAATGGTGGTACATCTATGTCCTCACCTGTAGTGGCAGGTATTGCTGCCTTGTACTTAGAACGATGTAATAGAGCAACTTATCAAGATTTTATTAACGATATTCATAGTTCAGCCTTTACAGATGGTTTTACTGGAACTACGCCTAACAATGCATATGGATATGGGAAAATTCACGCACTCAACACATTGTTAGAACAAACACTTCCAAGCACACCTACTATTACTACAAGTATGCCGTCAAGTTTGGTAGCTTCGACTGGAACGTTCTTTAATTGGTTCCTAGACGGTTCCAACGTTGTTGGAGAAAATGATCAAGAATTGGTGATAACTCCTCCGTATGGGGAATACCAAGTTGAAGTGTACAATACGGACGGCTGTTCTGCTATTTCATTGCCAATCGTAGTTACAGCAAACCTGAGCGAGCTAGAAAATCACCAAGTAACAGTATATCCTAACCCTTCGGACAACAACATTGAAATAAAATTGGATGAAGAGATTAACACTGCGATTCTAATCAATATGAACGGGGAATGGATTGAACTGAAACGAAACTCAGGAAATAATTATTCACTGAATAATGTTGCAAAAGGAAGCTATACACTTAAAGTAACAACAGAAACAGGAACATTTTATTCAAAAATTATTAGATTGTAAGTCTAAAACGAAAGAAGTTTCTATTTTTGGCATTCAAAAAGATTAGTATATGGATTTATCAGGTATTATTTCAATTTCAGGGAGACCAGGATTATTTAAAGTGATCGCACAAGGAAAGAACAGCATTATTGTTGAGTCGCTTGTGGATAAAAAACGATTCCCAGCCTACTCCACCGATCGTATTTCTGCGCTAGAAGATATCAGTATCTATACGCATGAAGACGATAAACCACTGAAGGAAATATTCGCTGAAATTCACGCAAAACAAGGGACTGCTGAGGCTCCTTCGCATAAAGAAGATATTGCCATCTTACAAGATTTCTTGTCGGACATTCTCCCAAACTATGACGAAGAGCGCGTTTATCCTTCTGATATCAAGAAATTATTCCAGTGGTATAATCTATTGCTTAAGTCAGGTAACTTGAAACCAGCTGAAGATAAGAAACCAGCAGCGAAAGAAAAAGCAGTCAAAAAAGAAGCAAAAGCTGAAGCGGAAGAAGGTGCAGATAAGAAAGCAGCTCCAAAAAAGCCAGCAGCAAAGAAGAAACCTGCAGCAACAACTGCTAAACCAGCCGCAGGTAAAGCAGCAGTGAAATCCGCACCAAAGAAGGTCGCACCGAAAAAGAATACAACCAACAAATAATATTTATAAGCGTCAGTCCAAGGTTGACGCTTTTTTTTGCCCATGCAGATAGAGAGACCACAACGCCATTTTGTCGATGCGTCATTGACAATCAACGACTGGCAATCAATTGAAGTGTATTTTAATAACTTGCTTGATCGCTCCATTGAGACGAAAGAAGCTTTTATTCAGTGGTTGAAAGACCATAGTGAACTTGAAGCGATCTTAGAGGAAGACGCGGCCTGGCGATACATCAAAATGTCAATTGATACACGTGATGAAGAACTGAGCAAGTCGTATTCGTTTTTTGTCAGCGAAATCCAACCGAAAATTGCTCCACTGGAAGATCAATTGAATAGAAAACTCAATGCTTCACCGTTTACAAAAGAGCTTGAAAATGATCCAGCATATGCAATTCTTTTCAGAAGTGTTCGTAAATCGCTGGAACTTTATCGCGAACAGAATATTCCAATTATCTCCGAAATTGCTGATGAAAGTCAAAAATTTGGTTCCATCGCTGCAGCACAAACCATTGAATACAAGGGAGAAAAAATGACGATGCAAAAAGCATCACAACTCCTCAAAGAAACAGATGAATCCATCCGGAAGGAAGTATTCATTAAAATTGCTGATCGCAGACGCCAAGATGTCGATGCTTTCAACGAATTGTTCAACTCCTTACTCAAAAAGAGACATCAAGTCGCTGTGAATGCTGGTTTTGCCAATTTTAGAGATTACATGATGGAAGCACTCGGTCGTTTTGACTACTCAGTCCAGGATTGCTACGATTTCCATACATCAGTAAAGTCTGTTATCGTTCCGATTGTGAAGAAAATTCAACAAGAACGACTTGACAAACTAGGAAAAGAGAAATTTAAACCGTGGGACTTAGAAGTCGATCCAGAAGGGAAACAGCCACTAAAACCATTTACGACGGGCGAAGAACTTTTGCAGGGAACTGTAACGATGTTCAATGAAATCGATCCGTATTTTGGCGATTGTTTGAGCACCATGAATGCAATGAAGCACCTGGATTTAGAATCTAAAGAAGGTAAATCACCAGGAGGATACAACTACCCGCTTTATGAAATTGGTGTTCCCTTTATCTTTATGAATGCTGTAGGATCGACGCATGATTTGGTAACAATGGTACACGAAGGTGGACATGCCATTCACTCATTTTTAAGTCGCGATCTGGAATTAACAGGATTTAAGAATTTACCTTCTGAAGTCGCTGAACTAGCTTCAATGTCAATGGAATTACTGTCAATGGAGAAATGGAATAAGTTTTACACAACTCCAGATGATTTCAAACGTGCAAAGAAAGAACAGTTAGAAACGATTTTGAAAATTTTACCTTGGATAGCACAAGTCGATGAATTCCAACATTGGTTGTACGTGAATTTCAAGCATACCGATGCTGAACGTTCTGAAAAATGGGTGGAATTAGGAAAGGAATATGGAACAGGTTTAACGGACTGGACAGGATTTGAGGACATGCTGTCTAATTCTTGGCAACGTCAACTGCACATTTTTGAAGTTCCGTTTTATTACATCGAATATGGAATTGCACAATTGGGTGCACTTGGCGTATGGAAAAATAGTTTGGAGAACAATTCAAAAGCCATCCAACAATACAAAGAAGCACTCAGCTTAGCCTATACCCGCTCTATTCCAGAAATTTACAAGGTGGCAGGAATTGAATTCAACTTCAAGGTCAATCACTTAAAAGAACTCGCGGATTTTGTCGAAACGGAATTAACCAAATTATCCGTCTAGATTCTTGTAAAATCCTTGTTAGAAATAAAAATACTGCTATATTTGCACCCGCATTTAAGCATTAATGGCGAGGTAGCTCAGTTGGTTAGAGCGCCGGATTCATAACCCGGAGGTCGGGAGTTCAAATCTCCCTCTCGCTACAAAAAGTCCCACCTATTTAGGTGGGACTTTATTATATATCTAAATCGTCAAGCTTGCTTGTGAAAATTTAGATATATAATAAAGTACGGCACGTAGTGTGGACTTTTTGTAAAGCCTCCCCTCTATGATTCTGCGAAGCTAAATCTCCCTCTCACAGCCCCCCATTTATCTATTCTTTAGCTATTGTGCTTTGATATTGACAGGCATGTAAACATTGGCAAGTGGACTATCTGGATCCTTATTGTATTTCACTTGTTTTTTAACTTCAGAAATGACTTTATTTATCAAGATTTGATCTCTGGTAGTTGTTTTGGCCGAAACATTCTCTGCTTTCACTACATTTCCTTGCCCATCTATGGTTAACTTAAGGTGAATGATTGCATCCTCATGTGACGTTAAATCAGGAATAGAAGGATCGTTTAAGCGGACACGACTTGCTCCACTTCCGCTACCCGATTCCCCATATGTTTCATCTTTACCGTACTTTCCAAATATATCCCCAGTACCTCCACCGTCCCAACCACCATAGCTGCCAGGAGAAAAAGGATCGTTTGATTGCTCTTTTGTAGTACTTGTTTCTCTTGGTTTTTCGGCAGTCGTAGTACTTCCCTTGTCAGTGTTGACTTTCGTGTCTGGATTACTAAATTTTGGATTAATAATCTCTGATTCGTGATTTTTTGTTTTGGATTCAAGCAATGAAGTATCGAAAGTTCCTTCACGTTTAAAAGTTCCATGAATATATCCTTCCCCTTCTAACTCATCGTTGTTCATAATTTCTAGTGCCAAGATTCCTAATTCTCCACCAGTATCAATATAAATAAACTCTTCATCTATTTCATACTTTCCGCTCATTTTCGTGGTCACATAGGTGAAATGACAATAATTCCCCTTGAACTCAATCTCCCTAATGAATTTTAAAAGACCTTCTATCCCAGCTCGATCATTGTCAGCAACTCGAAAGAATTTTCCCTTTATCGTAATCTTTGTGACTTCTTCTTGAACAGATTCAATAGCTAGATCATTCTTACAGCTATTAAAACTTGAAGTACAAATGAGTGCAGTGAGTAGAAAGTAAATCGTTTTCATAAATATCAATTTGATATAAATGTACAAATAATTAAAAAATGGAGTTCTTGTTTATCTTTAGCGCATGTTGTATGGTGTTTTTCAGTAATTATGGCAACGAACAGAGCAGTCAAATCCAGAAGAGCAAAACTCAAACTCATCAACAACAGCTCAATGCGCCTCCACGTATTTCTTGAAATTATTCAAAATAGCTTGCCATCCAGCTTGCTGCATGTCTAACGAATTTTCGTTGTCCGCATCAAATATCACCTTAACCTCCACCGCATCAGTAAGTGGACGGAAAAGCACAGTTACCTGTCTCCCATCTGACATAGTATATTTCAGTTTTTCACCAAGACTAATTTCGTTGTACACAGCTTCAAAATCAAATCCAAAACTACCGTCCTTTGCTTCCATTCGAGCAACATACTTCCCTCCTACGCTTAACTCATTGTTTGCGGTTGGACAACACCAATCGTCGTTGGCAAAGTTCCATTGGGTAATATGCTCTGGAGCTGTGTAATAGTCCCATACCTTGATTTCATCCGAAAAAATGGTTGCTTTAACTGTGATTGTCGATGGATTCATTTTGATCAATTTACTGAATGAACTAATTTAAGAATTTTCAAGCTATTAATTCTTCTTCTTTCCGTTTAAAGCTTCTGAAAATTTGACCGCTATCGATGCTCCAATGATAAAATTGTTGTTCGTTGGGGTTGTTTTAGTTGGAAAAATACGGTCTTTACTGTTCAGCCAGCGTCCTTCTAGTCGACACACAATGCTCTCAGTTGGTGCATAGTCCACATTTAGTGAAACTCCCGTTGTTTGGAATCCATTCATTGTTCCTGTCGGAATGATGACGCCCCACTGATCTTCGTAGTATTCACCTCTGAGCGCAGTTTTCCATGTTTTACTGATCGCAAATTGCGCAATAATTACAGGGCTCAACCAATACTCATAACTTGAACTTCCTTTCACGGCCTGCTGCACGCCAGCATCAAATCCTGCAATCAACCCAAATTTTTCGGTAAACTGAAATTGACCGTAGAGATTATTAAAATAACGCATTCTACGAAGGATATCGGGATCGTCGGTTCCTATAAACGTGCTCCAATTTAACGTGAATTTATAGGATGGACTGAAGTTTAGTTGTGTGCCAAAAGAGAGCAAAGAATTGCCTTGCAATCGTCGAATTCGTTGCCAACCATTTACAACCAGTGCAGCAATTTCTAACTTGTCGTTTGGATTGTACGTCAGTTTTGCGCCTGACAAAAAATAAGGTGAACTTTCAGCCAACAGGGAACGGGTCAACGTCCAGTTGTCGATCGAAATAGCACTTTCAAAACCAATGTGAGAGGGAAATACACCAGCATCCAACCAAAGTTTGTTTTTCTTGCTGAGCGAAATCCCCACATTCGCTTCAAAAATATTCTTCAACAATCCAGGTTCTGCTGCATAATTATCATTGGAATAGGTTCCTGCATGGAATGCAAGATTTGCTCTGTATTTGGAATGTTCTACACCTACCTTTAGGAAACCTAAATTCACGTTAAACTCGTTGTGCCTGTTATGGTTAAACAAAAACGATTGACGCTTATTTGACAATGGCTCGTTGAAATCATACACGTAAAAAACGTCTGCAAATACCGAAAGATTCATTTCAGGTTTTTGATGCCAAACACTGTCTTTTTGGGCAAGGATGATCCCGCTTAAAAAACAGAATAAAACCAGAAACAAAGCTCTTGACTGAATTTTCATCATTTCATTTTCAGCTTTAAAAAGCTCTGTAAATCATTGTTTGAACCGAACAATACCAAAATGTCACCTGTCTGAAGAATGTTGTCTGCCGATGCTACTCCTTGAATTTGATTTTCTGTCTTGTTTTTGCCAAAAGTGCTTTTCACTTCAACCTTTTTAATTACTCTAAGAACGAGTAAATTAAATTGTCTTCGGAAACCAACATCACGGACTGATTTTCCGACATAATCCGAAGGAACAATCGCCTCAATAATGCTGTAATCATCGTTCAATTCAAACGAATCAACTACATTACTCAGGCACAGTTTCTTTGCCCACCGCTCAGCGGTTTCCTCTTCCGGGTGGACAATTTCATCTACTCCAAGTGCTTCCAGAACTTTTTCATGTAACGGGTTTATCGCTCGACTGATCAACCTTTTCACTCCTAGATTTTTTAACAAGGCAGTAGTCATAATATTTGCACCTTGGTTCTCTCCAATGGCAACAAGTACAATGTCAGTATCTTTTAGAGGAAGTCCTGAAACAGTAAACTCATCCGTAGCATCCATACAAATGGTATGTGAAATTTTCTCTTTGTAAGCATCCACTTTAGACATATTAGTATCAATTGCAATGACCTCATTGCCTTGTTCCGTTAACTTCTGTGCTAGTGATGCTCCAAAATTTCCGAGTCCAATAATGATATATTTCATTCTAATCTGTTTTTAATTTATTGTAATTTCCTCATTCGGATACCTATAGTTCTTATGTCTTATTTTTCTAAAAACCGCTATGACCAAGGAAAGCATACTGATTCGTCCTACAAACATGACCGCAATAATGACAAATTTACTGGCACTGCTTAAATCCGCTGTAATTCCCAAACTTAATCCTACAGTACTGTACGCCGAAAAACATTCAAAGGCAATGTCCATCAGCTTTTTCTCAGGATCGAATATGGAAATGAACATAATTGCAAATCCGATGACCACTAGCGATAAACAGATAATTGCAAACGCTCTACGTACCGAAATATCGGCGATCTCTCTTCTAAATATTTCTATTCTCGACTTTCCTTTTGCCAAACTAATAATGTTGAGCGTAGCAATCGCAAAGGTGCTTGTCTTAATACCACCACCAGTCGACTGCGGTGAAGCTCCAATCCACATTAAAAGGAACACCAGCATGAGCGTGGAAAAGCCCATCGCTGCTGTGTCAATCGTATTAAATCCTGCTGTTCTTGGCGTTGTTGCTCCAAACAATGCTGTCACCACCTTACCAAAACCACTGTGCTCTCATAAGGTGTTGTTATACTCAAGAAAGAAAAAGGCAACAAACGCAACCAAAGAAATTGAAAGTGTAGTAATCAGCGTAATTCGACTGTTCAAGTTAAGCACCCAAGGACGGTATTTGGTTTTTTTGGAGGAGAACTTCAAAAAATGAGAAATTTTATACCTTAAGAATTTTAAGATGTTTACAACGATTGGAAATCCTAATCCGCCTAGTACAAATGTCAAAATAATCACCAGTTGCAAGTAATAGTTGAAACGAAATCCGGTATCGTATAAACTGCTGCTCAACGTAGAAAAACCCGCATTGCAGAAAGCAGAGATGGAGTGAAAAGCCGAAAAGAAAAGATGTTCGGATTGAGAGGCAAATTTACTGGAGTCGATACTAGAATAAATCAATGCGCCCGAAACAAGTTCAATTCCAATGGTAATAAGCAAGATGTATTTAAGTGTTGAGAACACATCGCCTAAGGTTTTGGAACTTGTCATATCACTCAACGCCAATTGATTTTCATACGTTGTACCGCCCTTAAAAAAGTAGCTGAAGTAACTCGCAAAGGTCAAAATACCCAAGCCTCCAACTTGAATTAATATCATGATGATGGTTTGTCCAAATAACGTGAAATGAGTGCCAGTGTCCACTACCACCAAACCTGTAACACAGACCGCGCTTGTTGAAGTGAAAAGGGCATCTAAGTATGAGATTCCATTATATGTTGCATTCGGCAAAATAAGCAGGAGCGAACCGATCAAAATAATTACCAAGAAACTAAGTATGAAAATCTGCGCAGGATTAAGCACCGTTCGTTTTAAATTGATGCTTCGTTCAGAAACTTCTCGAATAAAGGTCATCAACACGGCTATTTTGACCCAGATCGGATTTTCGAGCAATAAATCTGTTTCAAAGGGAACCCCAACAAACAAATACATGTAGAAGATCCATAACGTAAAAGCAACGGAGAGCAGGTCAAAAATGAAGACCTTTCTTTTGATTAAGGTAAACTTCTGAATATACCGTGCAAATGTTGCAATTAGTCCAACTCCCAGTACAATGAAATAAAACCCATCCAGCAGATTTTGAGAAAGCTCGCTTTGAGAAAAGCCAAAATCGGTAATGATAGCAATCAGTCCAACAAGGCTGATCCAAAACGCAACTTTATAAAACAGTTTTAAATCAAAAGTCATTTTCAATCTGGTCAATAACTTGTTTATCTGAATTACAGTGCACTTTTAATGTAATCCAATTTCAAATGTACAAATTAATTTAGTCCAGCATGTACGCTTCGTCTTATAATACCTACTTCCTATTAATCGCCAACGTGAGCAAGAAAAAACTTTCTTTCAGCGCCTTAACACCGTGTACCACATTTTCCTGCAAGGCTATCATCTGCCCTTTTTCCATAATGGATTCCTGTTCTCCTGCATAAAAATTGATTTTCCCTTCTAATGCCTGAACACTTATAACACCACTCGCCTTGTGTGGGGTCAATTCCGCATTTTCGTGCAAACCAATAAGGACAATGCGCATCGTTTCTGATTTGAACAGCACAATGGAGCTTTTATCACCTTCTTTCCACGACTTTTCTCCTTTAATCTGCTCCATCAGTACCTCTAAATTCATTTCAACAAGTGGATTGTCCGATAAATGTGCATCTGATTGCTGCACCGTCTCAGGAATCTGGGTGCTTCCAACGGTTTTCCGTGAACGATTCGATTCTAATAGTTCTACCAATTTGTCCACTTCTGCATTCGCGGAAATTCCGTAGCCGTTTACCAATGTTCCTTTCATCTTGTGCTTCTCCGAAGAAATAGCATAGAGGATGGCCTGGTCGTCTGGATTCGTAGCGCCCTCAAAACGGTAAATTTTATCAATTTGAAAATTGTCCGGCGGTAATGTGACATTTTCCTGTTGACAGACAATGCACTCTCCTTTGACATTAAAATCGTGGGTGTACCCCAACTTAATCAATCCGTTGATGGTTTCAGATAATGTACCAAAACTCTCTTTTAATTCCTGTTCGCTCATGTTCTAAAGGTACGCAACTAAGCTGACAATAAAAAGGGCTGAGTAGCATATTTAACATAACCATTTGAAAAAGAATAGATTAATAGAGACTATCTGTAAATTCTACAACTCTTAGCGAAAATTGTGTAATGTAAATTTATTCTAATGGAAGCATTTTTACAGTAGATAATTTTGTCGTAATTGATCATCGCCAGTCATGAAAAAACAAATCCAACGAACCCCGCAAAGCGCAACCGCAACGAACATGGGTAGCGCACCTCACCTAGAAATGAAGCGACCAACCATTTTTGTGGTCATCAACAATGTTTCTGTTCTAACAAACTTGTACAAGTACTTACGAGAAGAATTTAACCAACGCTTTACTATTTTGACGTTTAAAACGATCAACGAAACGGTGAATCATTTGGACAAAAAGCCGGATATCGTTGTTCTTGACAATGCCTTGATGAATGAAAACATTTCGGAATTTCAAGAGCTCATTGAAAACAAAAATCCGCAAGTAAAGGTACTCATGTTGTCCTCACACAAGCAAGTTGGCAAGGCGTTAAATGAGTCGTTAAAAACACCGACTCCTGAAGTTAACCCTAAAGAACCAAGAAGAACTTTTTATTCCATGCTCTACGCGGCGGCTGTTTACCCCATTAATTTGTTAACTAGAGAGTTCAAAGTCAGTAAGTTCGTAGCGATCTTCATTCTGACTTTTACCACGGTTGGAATTGTTAGTCTTATCGGCTACCTACTAGTGGTGAATAAGTGATAAAACGATCCTATTTCAATCACACAATTATGAAGAAACAAAACAAAAATAAACTCACAACGGCTTCTGGAGCTCCCTACGTAGAAAATGAAAACAGCATGAGCGCTGGAGCCAGAGGACCTCTACTACTGCAAGATTTTATTTTGCACGAAAAAATGGCGCACTTTAACCGAGAACGCATTCCAGAACGAGTTGTGCATGCAAAAGGCACGGGTGCTTACGGAACATTTACCGTGACAAACGACATTACGAAGTACACCAAAGCGAAAGTTTTTGAAAAAATTGGTGCCACAACCACTATTTTCACTCGTTTCTCTCAGGTTGCTGGTGAACGAGGAAGCGCAGATACAGAAAGAGATCCGAGAGGTTTTGCCGTAAAATTTTATACGGAAGACGGAAATTGGGATTTAGTAGGAAACAATACGCCTGTGTTCTTCATAAAAGATCCTAAAAAATTCGGCGATTTTATCCATACCCAAAAAAGAGATCCTCGAACAAATTGCAGAAGTCAAACTATGATGTGGGATTTCTGGAGTTTAAACCCCGAAAGCTTGCACCAAGTGTTAATCTTAATGAGCGATAGAGGAACACCGTACGGTCATCGACACATGCATGGTTTTGGGTCGCACACGTATAGTATGACCAATGCAAACGATGAACACGTGTGGGTGAAATTTCATTTTATCACCCAGCAATCAATTAAAAATTTCACTGGAGAAGAAGCGACTGCAATGCGTGGTTTAGACCCTGATTTTGCACAAGCCGATTTAGTCGACGCGATAGATAGGGAGGATTTTCCAAAATGGGACTTGAAAATTCAGGTGATGACACATCAAGAAGCCGACGATTTTCCATACAATCCATTTGATGTCACCAAAGTCTGGCCACATGGCGATTTTCCTCTCATCGATGTAGGAGTTATGGAATTGAATACCATTCCAGAAAACTATTTTGCCGATGTAGAACAAAGTGCTTTTGCACCTTCCAATCTTGTGGATGGGATCAGTTTTTCTCCCGACAAAATGCTACAAGGCAGAATCTTATCCTATCCTGATGCACAACGTTATCGTTTAGGAGTCAATTATGAACAACTTGCTGTAAATCGATGTCCCTACGAAGTTTCCAACTATCAAAGAGATGGAGCGATGCGCATAGATGAAAATGGAGGTTCTTCTGCGAACTACTTCCCAAATAGCTTTGACGATATTTACATTGACGCTGCTTACAAGGAATCGCCTGTGCCAGTTACAGACACGCGACCGACAACTGCTGACTGGTACGACCGAAATGGCAAGGGTGACGCAGATCATTACACCCAACCAGGATTATTGTACACAAAAGCGATGGATCCAATGGCTAGAAAGAACCTAATAAACAACATTGTAACAGCCATGAGCGGAATTAGCGGTGAGAAAAAGGAAGAAATCATCAACCGTCAATTGTCCGACTTTTTTCAAGCGAATGAAGAACTAGGCAGTGCTGTAGCGGCCGGACTTGGAGTAGATGTTCATTTGAATAAAGATACGTATCGCGATTAAACAAATAATTATGACAAAAAAACACGCAACAGCCACTTGGCAAGGAACGGGGAAAGATGGAACAGGTTCTCTCTTCACTGAATCGAAGGAATTGGACAATGTTCCATTCAATTTTGTCAGTCGTTTTGAAGACGGAAAACAAACGAATCCTGAAGAACTAATTGCGGCAGCACATGCCAGTTGTTTTTCCATGAAGTTGAGTTTTCTCCTCACAGACGCAGGATTTCCACCCGAACTGATTGAAACCAAATGTGAGGTAAGCTTTGACCCAGACAAAGAAATGATTACAAAATCGCACTTAGTTGTGAATGTTAAAACGGGAACAATTTCCACCAAAGAATTTGATAAATTAGTCACAGAAGCGAAAGACAACTGTCCGATCTCAAGATCATTAACTGCGGATATAACTGCTGAAGCGAAACTAAACATTGCTTAGTTGCCCAAAAGTACTTTAGAGTTCTTATCTTGTGGGCATATTCTCGCTCAAGCAGAGTGGAGAAACGAATAAAAACAATTAAATCAATACAGCAGAATGCAGATTCAAGTAAATACAGACAAAAACATCGAAGGAACAGATAGACTTCGTGAGTACCTCACCGAAACTATACAGGACGAATTATCACGCTTTGAAGAGCACATCACCCGTATCGAAGTGCATCTTTCAGACGAAAACGGTAGCAAAGGTGGCGGAAACGATAAACGTTGTATGCTTGAAGCTCGAATCGAAAATATGAAACCTATTGCCGTTGTTGAATTGTCTGATACGATAGAACAGTCTGTTTTTGGAGCAACTACCAAATTGAAAGCTTCACTGGACACGATTTTTGGTAGATTGGCAAACAACTAGGGATTCGACCTTATTTAAAACCATCGTTTTCAGCGAGAATTTCTATTTAAGATCTACCAGCTGAACAACACAATCGGTGAGAGATGTACCGTCTGCAACGAAAATGCACTCTATTCTTCCGTAGTTGATTTCCTTCAATTGATAGGGATAGTATTTTTGTGAAAGGTTAGATTCAATCCTTTTAAATAATTCCATACTGCGGTCGTAGATGGAATAGCGCCAGTTTTTCTGCTCATCTATATCAATGACAACGGTATTGCCATTCGTGAGGAGTATCATTCTGTTATAATCAGCATAATACTCAAGTTGCAACTCCTTCTTGAGCATAAATCCGAAATCCTTATTCATTCGGATATATGTCATCTCCTCTTTGGTTGCAGCAGGATGAAATAGGACATGAAAATTTTTCTCAGCGTCTACATAAAACTCGTTCAGATGCACCCATTCTACATATCCTAGACTGCGTTTTAGATAATCACCGAAATTCGGAAGCTCTTTCAGCTGTCCCTCAGTAAATTGATACAAGTGGATTCGTCTCGTCATATCGTACTGATCGAGCGTCGAAGTGACAAAATAGGTAGTATCGAGATACCTTGAAACAGACGTAATACTGACCCTTCCTGGTTCAGTTGCAGTTTCAAAAGTCTTCAATTCTTTGAACTTTTTCAAACCATGCAGTTCTTTTTCTTCGATGAAATCGTTAAAAGATACGGCGACCACCTCTACCTTTTCCCTTCGCTCTTTTAGGATTTTATTATTGGTAGTTCGTGTATAAAGGATCAAATTGTCTCCACTCATTTCAAAGTGCTGCAATAAACAACTATAATCTCTTTCCAAAAAATATACTTCTGTTCTGAGGTCTAGACCCGTCTTAATAATTATCGGTTGCCATAGAGATATAAATTCGTTATTTACTTCTTTATAGTCAAAGAAATTAGCTCCAACTATAAATTGTTTTGATGCACCATCATAAATTACGTGATTTCCATTAAAACTGTATCTGACGTTTAGCACATTATAGTTGGAGTCCGTCACAATAAGAATTCCCAGTGCGTCATCTCCATAAACCGTTCCTAGATTAAACCGTTGGTTGATTATTGTGTCGCGCAATGCTGGATCTTCCTCCGTCACCTTAATATCACCAACCAAAAGATGATTTCCATTTTCGTCTTGGGCATCACTTTGGATGGATAAGGCAAAGCCATTAAAATTGATAGGATAGTTTTTTATCTTCTCAATAGTTTCTTGCTGTGCCAACATGGTTATGCAGGAAAAGAGAAAAACAAAAATAGTGAAGCCAGAAGTATTCATACGCCGAATTTACAGATTTTTTAAAACTCAAACGTGGATTCATCCAAATTACTGCACGCAGTATATCCGTTATACTGGATTTTCCAGCATCTAAGAAAATTCGACACTGTTTATGTCACCCTTTCAGGGTTCTGGGGTGCACCTGTTGGTGCTCGAGTTAGAGTAGTTTCACCCCCTTCAGGGTTCAATCTACTCGAAGTCCCAATTCATTCTCACATGAGAAATAAAACCTGTCTCATTTATGCTTCAAAGTCTTTCATGATTTTACTTTTGAGCCACAAACAAGATACTGAACCCCGAAGGGGTGAAAGTATCCTAACCCCCGAGTAGTACACATGTACCAAAACCCTGAAAGGGTGACACCCTACCCAAAATACCCAACCAAATTCCCCACAAAAAGCCAAATAAATACCAAGGCAAAGGTTACGAATAGAATATTCATTGCATATTCTCCTATCTTAAAAATGGCTTTCTTCGGAATCTCGTACATCGGATAATAGGAAAACTGTGTGACCACCTTCCCTGTCCAATAAGCAGCGATAAGTCCTGTGATGGCACACGCCAAACCTGTTTGGTTTTTGAGGTCTTCCATCAACAACAGTGAAATTAACCCAAAAGAGAAGTTCAACCCCTGGATGTACCTTCCGTAGGTTTTTGCAATTTCTTGATTCAACGGTTTCAACTTCTTGATGTCATTGTACCAATCAAACACCTTATGCCGAATGTAAGGGTAAATGACCGCCGTAAACATTTGACCGACAGCGCCTGTTATGATAAGCCAATTGGGAACTTCGTATTTCATAGGGTGCTGAGTTGATTAATCTTGCTCAATTCGAATTCAAATATGCAATAAAATCTTTCGTATAATTTTTTAGTTCGACATTTTCACTTACGTAATTCCAAGGTGCAGCATCTGAAATAGACATAAGAACATCAATATTGTTTTTCAGGCAGTAAGCTTCAGTGAACTTCTTAAGTTCTTTCAGTAATTCCGACGTCATTTCTTTAATTTCTGCTTCTAATTTAAATGCATTTTCAGCCTGAAAATCTTGCAGGTCAGTCATCATTTCAAGGATTCTTTCTTTACTTTCTTTCTGTTCATTTTGACTTAAAAGACCTGCAGAATCACTATAGGCAATTCTACGCTTAAAATTTTCTAATTCTTCATTTTTACGATCGACGGTTGAAGTATATTGATTCATCATATCGGATGCCGATGAATCAAATTTCCTATATTCAATCCACATAGTTCTCAGACTATCCTGATGATAATAACCAATGGAATAATCTATTGATTGCGCATTTGCTCCACTGCAAATAATTAAAATTATTATAATCAGTCTCATTTGTTTCATACCTCTTATTTAGTTGTCAACAGATATTTATCCAGGATTAATATAGATGCCTTTTGCAACTATTTTCTCCTCTACCATTACACCTTTATTATATGTTCTAATGATTTGAATGTCTCCTTTATCTGAATAATACTCCCAGTTACCATGTTTTAAATTTTGATCATAATTCACCTTATAGAGGATTTGACCATTTGAATAATAATAGATCCACAATCCTTGTTTCTGTGCGTGAAATTCATGTTCCAGCATCTCCATAGTTCCATCTACCGGCGTTTGTACTAAAAAAATTGCATCGTAAAATGTTTGAGTAGTATCATAAGTTATGACGGAAAATCTTCCTTCACTTTGCTTAATACCTGGTGAATAAAAGTCTCTATAGAATGAATAATTTGCTTCGAAGTCAATAAAAAAAATACTGTAAAGCGAATCTTCCCATATTCTGACATTAATTATTTTATCGTTTGAAGATTTGGCAGTAAGCGAATCTATATTGACTTGAGCTTCACTCTCCATTTGAAAAAAGAAAAGCAAATAAAGAAATAAACATAAGGTGTTGAGGTTCATACTACAATACATTTACTGACTTAAATATACTCTTTTTAAACTAAACGTTATGTTCATCAGGATGGTAAATCCAGTGGAGCGGTGGGCTTTGACCAAGCGATTAATTTAGATTCCATTTCAATAATTAGTTGTCCCTCTATCTCTAATAGATAAAGCTATCAATCCCCAATACGTTCAAATCGGAGAACTAATAATTCACCTTTAAACACGGTTTCCATCGTGTGCCTCGTTCCTTCGCATTCGGTAACTTTAAAAGTATAAACACCTGGAACGGAATCACTTCCGAAATCAATATTAACCCTCTTTTTTACTGTTATTTTATACTCGGTATCACTTATCCACTCTACCTTGGAGATTATTTTCGACTTGCCGTAGTTGATGTATTCCACTTGTTTATTCTTCTTACGGATAATAGAATAATGTTCATATCCTTCCGCCAACGATACAAACTCACCTGAGCGCATCATTTTTAAACATTCACTTTGCGAAAATGAATGAGCCGTTATCCACTGAAAAATGATTAAAACTGAAATCTTGATTAAATTCATGAGCTTTGTATTTTGGTTTTGCTTTTATATAGTTCACTTTTTTGGCATTGTCTTGTGTAATTTCACTTCCTACATGAAATTCACTCCACCCTCACGTAAACTCCATCTCCTCCACCATTTCCAAGTAAAATCTTATCCTTTCCATCAAACGTGGCTTTCAATTCATTGGTGGTAGATTGACCATAGGCAGAGAACAAAGGTGCGGCAATTCGTTTTTCGCTAATTATAAACTCAAAATTTGATGTGCGCTTTATACCTGAAACTAAAAGATCACCTTCTTCCATGAACATAGTGACAAACTTATTGTCGTTTAGCTTTGTAACTGAACCACTGAATTTCCCCTTTTCATCCTTCGTAATTTCAATTTCTATTCCTTCGAACATTCCTCTTTCAGACAATCTCCACTTTCCAACAAATTGTGCATCTGAAGTTTCAGACATTTTTGAAGTTTCACAACTCGCCAAGACAAGAGATAGCAAAGTAAGGACTAGTATAAAATATTTCATTATTTCTCGTTTTTAATAAACTCGCTACGACCCCACCCTCCGTCAAAAAGTCTTCTGGAATTACTGAACAAGTTTAGGCAGTTGAATTTCAAATATACCAATTAATTTGTTTTGGTTTCTGTGTTCCTTCTGAACAATCTGTTTTGGAGCAACTACCAAACTGAAAGCTTCACTGGACACGATTTTTGGTAGATTGGCAAACAACTAGGTATTTGACACTGTTTATATCACCCTTTCAGGGTTCTGGGGTGCACCTACCGGTGCGCGAGTTAGAGTAGTTTCACCCCTTCAGGGTTCAGTCTCTTAGAATAACTTGTAATTACTGAACCTTGAAGGGGTGAAACTATTCTTCATTTTTTACACAATCGCGTTGAATGACGTTAAATCTGTGGCGTTCATCACTTCTAACGAGAGAATGTATTAAATTTACACAACGAAACTTAAAAAAATCAACATGCGCTCTACCCTACTTTTAGCCTTTGTACTTTGTTCTACAGTTGCTGTTTCGCAAGAAGCAACGCCTTTTTGTGCAACGGATGAAATGCACCAGCAACTTTTTAACGAACACCCGGAGTACAACGTGGGAATTGTACATGCGCACGAGAAATTGCAAACATTTACCGAACAGTACATTCAGCAAAATCACTCCCGAGGAGGAACACCATACATTATTCCAGTGGTTTTTCACATCATTCACAACAACGGTGAAGAGAATATCAACGATTCGCAAATTCTAGATGCGGTGAAACAGGTGAACATCCAATTCCGAAAAATGAATGCCGATACTTCGGAGATTGTGGCAAGCTTTAAATCCATTGCTGCAGATGCAGGCGTTGAACTGCGCTTGGCACAACTGGACCCCGACGGAAACTGCACCAGCGGAATTACACGCACGGTTTCTTCCTTGACAAACATTGGAGATCATCAGGTGAAAAGTCTGATTCAGTGGCCACCAGACCAATACTTGAATGTGTATGTGTGTAACCAAGCAGCAGGATTGGCAGGTCACGCATTATTACCCGCAGCAGCAGATACCATTCCTGCTTGGGACGGAATTGTGATGCAACACAGCTACATCGGTACGTTTGGAACGTCGGAGTACTTCAGAAGAACGGTGCTGAGTCACGAAATTGGACATTACCTCAATCTTCAACACATTTGGGGTGGAAACAACGTTCCTGATTACTATTATTTACCAGTGGCTCAAGCTGGAAATTGTGCTTTTGATGATGACGTAGCAGATACACCGCTAACCATTGGTTGGCAATCGTGCAGTCTTTCGGGGAGCTCATGCAGTACGCTGGACAACGTTCAAAACTACATGGATTATGCGTACTGCGCACGGATGTTCACTGAGGGACAAAAACTGCGGATGCATGCGTGTTTAAATTCTTCCGTGGCAAACCGAGATAACTTGTGGACACCTACTAACCTAGCCGCAACAGGCACAGACGATGCAACATATTATTTATGCCGAGCGAAGTTTGAAGCAGACAAACGCATTGCCTGTGCGGGAGAAACAGTGACTTTTACAGATGTCTCTCTACACGGTGTCGATTCGCGCGTTTGGACAGTAAACGGTGGCACACCTTCTTCGACCACGGATTCTGTGATTACAGTTGTTTATTCAACTCCAGGAAGCTATGACGTGACACTGAGTGTACAAAGCGGAATGCAACAGAAAGATACAACCTTGGTGGATTTTATCCGGATCCTTCCGAATCCTGGAACAATTTCTGAAATGCACGAACCGTTTGAGAACCAAGCTAATTTTGAGGCACGCTGGATTGTTTTACCAAATGGGAATTCATCAAACTGGGATCTCACCGCTGATGCAGGTTTTATGAGCAATCAATCCATTTTTGTCGATAATTTCAATGCAACAGCATCTGGATTTCATGAATTTTTCAGCGAACCGATTGATGCGAGTAGTCACAACGCGCTTGTGGTTTCATTTGATTACGCCTATGCGAACAACCAAGCATCTACAGGAGAATTATTGCAAGTATTGACTTCCAACGATTGTGGTGAAAACTGGACGGTTCGTAAAACCTACCTCGCCTTAGCAAGTCTAGCAACGGTAGATACTTTAGTGACTTCCGCATTCTATCCTGCAGACGAAACCCAATGGAAAAGCGATGTGATTACCAATATTCCACTTGCTTCATTGACAGATAACTTGATGGTGAAATTCAAATTCACCGCAGTAAACGGAAACAACCTGTTTATTGACAACATTCGTATCATTCACCCAGATCAACTAGGCAACACAGAACTTCTTTTGGATCAATTGGCAGTCTACCCAAATCCAATGAACGAGATGTTTACACTAAAAATCCCAACTGGAGTTGACGTTCAGAAGATTGAATTGACCGATATGAATGGGAAAACAATTCCTGTTCAAACGGATATGAGCAACGGTGAAGTGAATGTTGCTTGTCAAAACCTTAACGCAGGATTGTACATCGTACATGTACACTCACAACAAGGTATTAAACGTTTGAAAATCGTGAAGGAATAACGGCTAACGTTTTTCGATGCGTTCGTGAAGAACCTGTGCATCGGTAAAAATCGTCAGTACATACATTCCCGGAGCTGCAGCTTTCGGTTTTAGCACATATCCGTTTGCGCTTTGTTGAACGTCTACTGCAATTTTAGCCCCTTTCATGTCCACCAGTTCAAACGCGTTGACTTTCATCGTTGTTTCAATCGTTATCTGTTGATCAAATGGATTTGGAAAAATGAACACATCCCCTACTTCATGCTCGGAAATACTTGCCGTTCCAACGTTGATCGTGAAAAAGGTGGTATCGTTGTCGCAACCAGCGTTCATTGCAACCAAATAGCCGTTAAACACACCACTTGAGGTGTAAGTATGCCAAGGTTGAGCATCAGTTGACGTGTTTCCATCGCCAAAATTCCACCAATAACTTGATGCATTGTTGCTTGAATTTGTAAAGTACACTGTTGCATCCGTTGGAAAAGTCAAATTCGTTGCACTCATTCCAGCAATCGCTGTCGGCGCTTGATTGACAGTAATCGCCAATGCTTGACCTGTCGAATCGACTCCAGTGCCATTTTCTACAACCAACGAAATGGTATACGTCCCACTTGAACTAGGAAACAAGTACGGGTTTTCAGCAGTTGCATTGGAAAGTCCACCTGCCGATGTTGACCACTGATAACTGTCTGCATCCTGCGAATTATTCTGCAATTGAATGGAATCGCCCAAACAAATCGTCAACGCACTTGGTGAGAAACTAGCGACTGGTGCTGGAGTGCTCACGCAGCTGTATGTTGCCAAGAATCCAGGTGTCACTGTTGCACCATCCGAGGTAAATCGAAACGTAAGTGCACCTGTCGAGCTGGAAAAACTTCCTGGACCCGTGGTTCCTGTAAAAGGACTTCCTGCTATTTGCGGGGAAGCAGTGGTAGGTCCGTCATAGATGTAGAGGTAATCGTAATTCGCTTCGACATTGAACATGGAAAAATCGACATCAATGGAAGTTGAATTTGGAGGAGCTATCGTCCACGTGTAATTCTCTCTGTTGTAATAATTGCGCGTCGGTCCACCGAAATCGTGAATAGTTCCTGAGCAAGGATCTTCGTAACAGGTCGTGAGGTAATCTCCCATTGCGTCCCACAAACCGGTATAACCATTGTCATATCCAAGTGCCCAAATCCCAATTCCAGCAATTCCCGTTCGGTTGATGTGCTCCAAACGTTTTCTCCAGCCATCGTCCAAAGTAATCAAACACTGTCTGTTTTCTCCGTTATTGAACGCATAAACGTCAGTATAGCTGTCCGTTTCCCAAATATGATTTGCTACAGAATAATTTCCAGAAACATTGTTCTTCACATTGGCATACGTCCGAGCAGTGCCACCGCCTGCGGTTGCAGATGGAACCGTAAGACCAGCAGTTGCCCACTCATAACCGTAACTTGGGAGTCCCATGACCAGTTTTTCTTTGGGACAACCTGCATAAAGATAATCGGTAATCGTGCGAGAAAGTGTGTAATTGTAAGTGCTTCCAAAATGATAGAGCGGATCTGTTGGACCAGCAGTCGAACTACCTGAGTAGTAATACGCGTACCCCATGATGATGTAGTGATCGACATGCGGTTCCATGATACTGAAATCAAACACATCGTTCCAATCCACGGCATACAACACCGTACTGACTTCAGAACCGGGAATCGCTGCGTGCATCTGTGTACACAAACTCACCATGAAATTTGCAAAATTCGTCGCTTGAGCGCCTGGAATACCTTCAAAATCAATGTTCACACCATGTGCTCCTCTGGAACTCACCAAATCGATGAGGTTATCAATCAACGTTTGTTGCGCTGTTGGACTTGCAAAAAAGGTATTATGTCCCGAAAACAACGTTACGCACAACGTCACTTTTGTATTGCCACTTGCCAAAGCAGCATCCACAGCAGCACTTGTCGCCCAACCATGCGTAGAATTTGCTTCGCCGTCAGCTGCATTCACTTCGTAACTAAAAAACGACAGGTGCGAAAGTAAATCCCACTGGTAATTTTGGTACGCACTTCCCACCCAGTAAGGATGCCAGCCATAAACAATTTTGTTTAAATCACATGATGCCTTTTCAAAAGGAATAACATCTATAGGTTGCGCTTCGTAGTAAGCTGCTTCGGTAAATCCAGTCGCATTGTACTCGTTTAATTGGATTTCATGGATACTTGGTTTATCTTCTTGAGAAAATCCATTGCACGCTAAGAAAATGATAAGGCTAATAAGTAATATTCGTTGCATTAGTTGATTGATTTTTGAGTCACAAAAGTAATAGATTAAAGAGTATCAGTCAATTAAGTATATCATTTTTTCCTTCTGGATTCTCTGTGTTTGTTGGGAAACTGGAAAGTTTAGACCAGCTAAATCGTTTTTTTATTGACATTTAATGGGTAGCATATTTTCCCAAAAGAATCCGTATATTGCGCAAAATTTTAAGGATTGACTCCAATTTTAACTAGATTATGGCGGAAAAAGAACAATTTGAGCTCGAATTTCTATTAAAAACATCGACGAAGGTGCTGGATAGTATGATTTCCACACCGAGTGGGTTGAGTGAATGGTTTTCCGATGATGTGAATATCAAAGACGATGTCTACACATTTATTTGGGATGACAGCGAAGAACAAGCGCGTTTGGTGAATAAAAAATCAAATTCTAAGATAAAATTTCAGTGGATTGAAGACGAAGAAGAAGGATTGGACACGTTCTTTGAATTGCGCTACGAAATAGATCCGATGACCAAGGCTGTTATCCTCACTGTAACCGATTTTGCCGAACCAGATGAACTGGATGAAGTAAAACGTCTGTGGGAAAAGCAAATTGGTGAATTAATGAGAACGCTAGGAGCTTAGCTTGTTTTCAATACTACATACTTATTTCTCCATTTTACCGTTCTTATTCCGTTCTGTGTTTTTTTATATATTGATCTAAAAAAAGTCTATTGAATCGGCTGTATTACTTTAGTTTAAAATCCTTTATTGGTCCGTTCATCGTCACCTTTGCAATTTCGATGTTCATACTTGTGATGCAGTTTTTCTGGAAATACATCGATGATTTAATGGGTAAAGGACTTTCAATCGCGGTGATTGTCGAACTTTTAATCTATGTTTCTGCCAGTTTAATTCCACTTGCTCTACCTCTTGCTATCTTGTTGTCATCCATTATGACCGTGGGAAATCTAGCCGAACACAACGAATTGACAGCTCTTAAATCAAGTGGACTGTCATTGTATCGCATTTTACGTCCACTGACATCTATTGTGCTGGTGATTGCACTTGGTACCTTCCTCTTTGCCAATTATGTCATACCCGTTGCCAATTTAAAATGGCACTCACTCATTTACGACATTCAAAACACGAAAATTTCGACGATTATCAAACCTGGTGCGTACAGCAAGGAATTGGAAGGATATGCGATCAAAGTCGACGAGGGAACCGAAAACGAATTCAAAGGAGTTCTTATTCACGACCACACGGATGCCGCACAGGTGAAAACCATTCGTGCGAAAGAAGGGAAAATCTACAAGTCAGTAAGTGGAAAGGAACTGTTCTTTGAATTAAAGGATGGAACCGTTATGGAAGAACTTGCTCCCCTCGCTCCTTCCTTCAGTAATGATGGTATAGCACATAACTCTAACAATCGCCCATCTAGAAGGTCTAGCTTCGAGCAGGCCACATACAAAATTGATTTGTCAGGTTTTGACTTGAGCCGAAGTCAAGAAGACCTCTTCAAAGATAAATACGAGATGCTGAACGTGTTTCAGATCAACGATGCGCTCGATTCTATTCAGAGAAGCAGTTCGGACATTATTGCCAATTTCTTGCTAAGTGTCAAAAATGATCACCCCTACTTTATGGCTTACAATTATCAGAAAAACGACAAATCAAAGAGTAAAAGCCACAAAGCATTTGTACCCGACACGACAATTAGTTTTAGTCAGTTGTCAACTGAGGATAAGATCACAGGGATTCTGGTCGCGCAGACACGATTGCGCAACAAAGGCAAGAATTTAGAATCACAATACGATTTTTTAGAAGTGGTTGAGCGCGGCAACGACAAGTACTTGATTGAATTTCATCGAAAATTTGCGCTCACCTTTACCATCATCATTCTCTTTTTCGTAGGTGCGCCGTTAGGTGCGATAGTCCGAAAAGGTGGATTTGGAGCACCTGTGGTCATAGCAGCACTGCTTTTTATGATCTATTTTGTGTTAATTACCATTGGTGACAATCTTGCTCAGAATGCGACAGTTTCACCGTTTGTTGGAATGTGGTTTCCTTCAATGGTACTTTTACCCGTTGCCGTTTGGTTAATGCGATCAGCTGCGGCTGACATTCCCCTGTTTAGTTTTCCAATTATTTCGAAACTTTTCAAGCGCAAAAAGTGAAGATTCTCTACATTACACATAAACCAATATACCCAAAAGTAGACGGTGGTTGCGTGGCAATGGACAACTTCTTGCGCATGCTTACCGCTTCAGACCACAGCGTTAAACACATCACCGCTTCAACAGCAAAACATCCGTTTGAAATAGCAAATTACCCAGTTGAACTACGTGAACTTATTTCTCCAGAAGCAGTTGAAGTTGATACACGTATTAAAACCTTTCAGGCCTTTTTAGCGCTCTTTTCAAAGAAATCGTACAATGTTCGACGTTTTGAGTCGAAAGAAATGGAAAAACGAATTACCGCTCTTCTAAAGGAAGAATCCTACGACTGCGTCATTTTGGAAAGCTTGTTTACCTCTGTTTTTCTAGACGATATCAGCGGTGTATTCAAAGGAAAAGTCTACCTGCGAACGCACAACGTAGAGTTTCTTATTTGGAAGAATCTTGCTGCCAACTGCAGACAGTTTTTCAAAAAACTCTACTTGACGAAACTCTCAAAAGATTTAGAGCGCTACGAACGGCGAATTTTAAACGCTGTAGACGGCATCATTTCTATTTCCAGCGATGATACCTCTACTTTTAAATCTTTGGGCGTCAAAACACCAATAACGACCATTTCATTGGGATTTTCACTTGAAGAAACGCATACGAACAACTATGCAGGAACAAATTTCTTCCATTTGGGTGCGCTTAATTGGGAACCAAACCGTGAAGCTGTCGAGCGATTAGTTGCATTGTTTCCAAAGATCAGCGCTGTTCTTCCAGATGCGCAGTTGCACATCATTGGCGAGGGAAGTGAAAAACTAACTGTAAACGGTAAGAACATTCACTTGGATGGATTTGTACCTGATCTTGCTTCGCATTGTCAATCCATAGGAATTCTTGTCACTCCCATTACATCAGGATCTGGAATTCGAATTAAGATTTTAGAAATGATGGCACTTGGAATCCCAGTCATTACAACAACAATTGGTGCACAGGGAATAGATTTCAGAGCGACGAATTGTCTCTTGATTGCCAATACGAATACGGAAATCATTGCAGCTTGCAAACAACTATCAACTTCTGAAGAACTTAGAAGAACTATTGGGACGAATGCACGAGCGTACATCAATGAACACCATCAATTTGAAACGAACAGGAAACAATTAAATGAGTTCATCGAGCGAAACTAAGGAACAACTTCTGGTGATTCTATCACGTTTCCCTTTCCCGCTGGACAAGGGTGATAAGTTGCGTGCGTTTCATCAAATCAAAGAACTGAGTAAATCGTATCGCATTTCGCTGGTTGCGTTATGCTCTCATCCTGTCACAAATGAATCGCTGAATCAACTTCAACCTTATTGTGAACAGATCGAAGTGGTACGCCTCACAGCATGGTCAAAACTGTTTAATCTAACAAGGTCTTTTTTAAATAATCAACCGTTTCAAGTCGGCTATTTTTACCGTTCAAAAGGTGAACGAGTGATTAAACAGTTAATTCAGCAAAATGACTTTAAATATATTTATTGTCAATTGATTAGGACGGCAGAATATGTAAAAAATATTCACCATATCCCGAAGACGATTGATTACATGGATGCGTTGAGCATGGGAATCAAACGACGCATCGATGAGCAACCTTTTTACTCAAAATGGCTGTTTCGTATGGAGGCAAAACGACTTGTTGCCTACGAAAGAAATGTCTTCGATTATTTCGAGAACAAAACCATCATCAGTGAGCAGGATCGGAAATTAATCATGCATCCCGATGCGTCAAAAATCACCTGCATTTCAAACGGTATCGATGCGAGTTTTTTCGAAGACGTCGAACACACCAACACCTACGATTTTGTATTTGTCGGAAATATGAACTATCCCCCGAATATAAAGGCAGTTCAATCCATTGCTGATTCAATCTTACCTCATTTTAAAAATTCAAAACTCTTGATTTCCGGTGCTACACCGCATGCTTCCGTCTTACATTTAGCTAAAAACAACGCAAACATTGACATCACAGGATGGGTGGATGATATTCGTTTGTCGTATGTGAGCGGTCGATTATTCGTAGCCCCCATGCATATTGGAACAGGGATGCAAAACAAGCTCCTAGAAGCCATGGCACTTGGAATTCCATGCGTCACCACTCCCCTTGCCAGCAATGCCATTAAAGCCGTTCACGGTGAACACATCATGGTGGCTAACACGGATGAAGAGTTCATTGCGTGTATAGAACAACTGCGATCAAATAATGATCTTGCTGAAAAAATAGGCAGAAATGCGTCGAAATTCGTACAAGAAAACTACAGTTGGGAGAAGTCGGTTTTGCGTCTTGTTGAATCCATTGAAAAGACCAAGAACTTTCAGTGATTTGGCAGTATTAACAATTAATTCAGTGCATTTTACACCGCTATTTCGACTTTAGTCATTAATTTCAAGTAATTTTGCAGAAAAATAGACGATTAGATGGAGTTTACGCTAAATACAATAGAAGAGGCGATTGAGGAGATCAAAAATGGTAAGGTTATTATCGTTGTTGATGATGAGAACCGTGAGAATGAGGGCGATTTTGTAGCAGCAGCAAGGAGTGTAACACCTGAAATGATCAATTTTATGGTAACGCACGGTCGCGGTTTGGTCTGCGCTCCATTGGTGGAAGATCGTTGCGATGACTTAGGTTTAACGCTGATGGTTCATTCCAATTCAGCGGCTTACGAAACACCTTTTACGGTCTCAGTCGATTTAAACGGGCATGGTTGCACCACAGGAATCAGCGCCAGTGATAGATCAAAAACAATCAAAGCATTAATCGACCCAACCATTCGACCTGAGGAATTAGGGAAACCAGGACATATTTTTCCATTGCGTGCGAAGAAAGGCGGTGTATTACGTCGCGCGGGGCATACCGAAGCAGCAATTGATTTAGCACGTTTAGCGGGATTTGAGCCAGCTGGTGTGATTGTCGAAATTTTGAACGAAGATGGTTCGATGGCACGTTTACCACAGTTGGTGGAGATCGCTAAACGTTTCGACTTAAAAATTGTGTCGATTGAAGATTTGATAGAATACCGCATCAAAACAGAATCTCTGATTGAAAAAATAATTGATGTCAAACTCCCTACAAAAATGGGCGATTTTGATTTACACCTTTTCAAGGATAAGAATTCGGAACAAGAACACCTAGCTTTGGTGAAGGGAACTTGGAAGGAAGATGAACCAATTTTAGTACGTGTGCATTCATCCTGTATGACAGGTGATATCTTCGGTTCTTGTCGTTGCGATTGCGGTCCACAGCTTGAAAAAGCAATGGAAATGATCGAAACGGAAGGACGTGGAATCATTGTCTACATGAATCAAGAAGGTCGCGGAATTGGATTGACAAACAAGCTCAAAGCCTACAAATTGCAGGAAGAAGGTTACGATACGTTGGAAGCAAACATCAAACTTGGATTTAAAGGAGATGAGCGTGATTACGGGATTGGTGCGCAAATTATCCGTGCATTGGGCGTGACGAAAATGCGTTTGATGTCCAACAACCCACAGAAGAGAACGGGACTTGTAGGCTACGGTTTGGAAATCATCGAAAACGTACCATTAGAAATTGAAAGCAACAAGCACAACGAATTGTATTTAAAGACAAAGCGTGATAAAATGGGGCATTCACTGAAATTGAATAAATAATGTTACACTGCTCAGGTATTACTAAATCGTACGGTGAACTTCAAATTTTGAAGGGAATTGATTTGGAAATCAAAACAGGTGAAATCGTATCAATTGTTGGTTCGTCTGGAGCTGGAAAAACGACATTACTTCAAATTTTAGGAACTTTAGACACTCCCGACAAAGGAGAAGTATTGATTGATGGTGTAAATCCTTTCAAATTATCTTCAAAGCAATTATCAGCGTTTCGGAATCAGCAGATTGGGTTTATATTTCAATTTCACCAGTTGTTACCTGAGTTTACGGCAATTGAGAACATCATCATCCCCGCATTAATCAAAGGCGTTTCTCAAACAGATGCAAAAAAGGATGCACAAAAATTATTGGAGATCCTGGGATTAACTGCGCGTGCCAATCATAAACCAAATGAACTATCTGGCGGTGAACAACAACGTATTGCTGTTGCTCGCTCATTGATTAATCGCCCGAAAATTGTCTTTGCTGACGAACCTTCAGGAAATTTAGACAGTCAGAATTCGACAGAATTGCACGAATTGTTCTTCAAACTGCGCGATGAATTCAATCAAACGTTTGTAATTGTCACGCATAACGAGTCTTTGGCGGAGATGACCGATAGAAAAATCATCATGCGTGACGGAATTATTTCCAACTGAAAGTAAATCTTACTTCAGCTTACAATCGCCCGCAAAATTTGCAGCTAAACTGTTTAGGTGATCACAACTGGCTTTTTGCTCTGATCGTGGTAAATCTTTCAGATCATACTCTGTTTTATCACCACTATAATATTTACAGTAACAAATACCTCTCTCTTTCTTACAAGAAGTTGAACTAAATCCGACAACGGAGATAAGTGCTAAAAATGCAATGCCAAAACTTACTTTCTTCATAGCGATGTGTTTTTATGTGTTTACTTAAGCTACCTAAAAACATCGACACGCACTATTATTTTATAGTTTGTTAGGAATTATCATTCAGCAGGTTTAATCAGTTAAATTCAATCAACTGATGCAATTGTTACCTCGCCACTGAAGGAATAAGAGGGATTAATCATTACTCAGAAACGGCTCTGACCAGTCTACTTGACTGAAGTGGTTGTACCCTATTCCAATTAAGATAGCGATTCCGAAGCTCAGGAGTGTGCCAATCAAAACGTATTCTGTCAGGTTTCTATCCTTTGTGCGTGACAAATCACCGAAGCGAAAAATGGACTTCGCACCTAGTAAAAACCCGATTCCACTCCAAAAATTGGCAAGAACGAATCCAAACACAAATAAGCGCTCTAACATTCCGATGTAAGATCCTGCTTTGTCCAAAGTTTGACTTTCATCTTCCTGTGGTTTCCATTTGGAAATCAAAACTTGAACTACAACGGAAGTCACCACTGTGCAGAGCAAGATGCAAATTCCAAACAACAAGTTTCCGTAGCTGAAAAATCCTTCAAAATCAATTTTTAGCGGGAAATAAAAGCACGTGACTCCGAACAGCACAAGGACATGCGCCAATTGATCTAGAAAAAATAACCAGCGTACATTCCATCTGGATTGAAGCAACAGCTTGATGAGGTCGATGCAGTAATGTGAAACGAGAATCACTACTATTCCCAGCCAATAAGTAAAATCGAATGCTAAAAGCGTCACCAAGAGGATTGCGTGTACCCCCATGTGCCAGTAGAGGTACTTGGATTTGTATTTCTTCTTTTTCTTGCTTTTCACCCAAGAATCGGGTTGAAAAAGAAAATCTCCCAACAAATGCGCAAAAAGAAGTTTTAATAGGAATACTAACATAGTTTCGAAATTTCGTTTTTATAGTACGCCAGCAATTTTTGCATTTCATCAAAACCTCCCCTTTTCAAGGCTTCGCTTATGGTACTTTGACTTTTCTTATCGAGTTTTTCTGCCAATTCTTTTTGATTCAGTTCAGGGAATTGCAACATTTGGTGTATTGCCGTTGATGAAATCGGTGTCCAATCGTCGATTACCAGCGATATAACTTCAAGCAAGAGATTTATGCGTTCATCAAAATCTTCCCATTGAGTCTTTATTGCAAGTGTTTGTTTTTTAAGTCCTTCAAAACATTCTCCCGAACGCACAAATGCACTTCCGTTCGACTCAGTGATTTTCTCAGATTGATAATCCACCTCTCCGATTCCTATTGCTATTCGGACATCTAATTGTTTGAACGTTTTGATACTTGATTTCAGTAAAAAGGAACAAAGCAATGCATTCGCTGGTGTTGTTTTCAACTGAAAACTATCTCCACGGTAAATTTCCCAATCTCCAGGTTCTTGTCCGTAGGATTGTAGTGTATCCTTCAGCGCTTTCATCCATAAAGTTGCATCTACCTCTCGTGAATTGACAATATCTCCAGTTATGATGGCTATCATGCGTTCCTTTTTTGTCGAAATATAACAGTTTACATTGAAACGACCAAAAATATCGGCTTAAAACCCGATAATGAAGAATATCGGCTTAAAAACCGATAATGAAGAATATCGGATGATGAACCGATATAATGCAGAAAGCACTCATTAGAATTCGTTGTTTAAAATAATTCTCTGTTGTTCTCTACGCTTCTTCTCCACACGCGCACGATAGAAGTCCATGTTGTGGTAAATACTAAATCGTGGGATGTGCCTATGCTCATACTTGTTCGGAGCACCTGCATGTCTGTAAGTCCACATGTAGCCTGCCTGAATCTGAATATTTTCGTTCAAAATATATCCTAGACCTATAAACATGCGATTATCTTCCATGTGGTCAAAAATAATTGTCTTACCTGTCTGAATGAAGATCTCTTCATAAGCAGACAAAAACAAGGTTCCATTGACCAAATTTGGTTTATTGAGAGGAATATAGGTCATTATTTTGTAGCGGAATCGCCATGTCAAATCAAAAGGAGAGTCTATGACGTGTGATCTCCTCCAACGCTGTTCAAGTCGAATTTGATGATACACTTTGGCGCGAGAAAAAGGCTGAACAAACAACACCTGTTGCCAAAACCTGAATTGGGGGACCACCATATCGATATTGCCGCTGTGTTGCTCTTGAATTTGCCTCGGTGCCCAATAAAAAGGCGTTACTACTCCACCAGTAACTTCTAGGTTCTTATTGATCAAGTAAGTAGCACCAAAGCGCAAGTACACCTGCCCCATATCTCTAAAATAATTTCTACGTCGATAATGGTACTCCCCGTAGTAATATAGCTTTTCAGTAAATCTATACTTCGTATACGTTCCCAACCATCCGTCCACTGTATGCGAGACTTCCTTTTCCGTTGGTACGGCGCTTTCTAGTTGAGCCACTGAAAGAAGCGGGAATAAGCCAACAAAAAACGCACAAACAAGTTTCATTAGCTCCTACGATTGATCGGTTTTAACAACTCTAGCTTCTTCTCCACTGACATGTTCTTTTTGAGTTTTCGCTCCAATTTTCGGGTATCCTTGTCAACCAAGAAGAAAAGCTGTTCCTGAACATTTTCAATTCGACTGATCGTTCGAACCAGCTCCATCTTCGATGTTGCTTGCATTGCCTCCTTCAAAAGATCATGAAACAAGTCCTCGGCAATGTGTTGATAGAGCCTTTTCTTTTTTCTCACAGGAACTTGATCGTTGAATGTATATGGATCAAACACATACTCAGTGTAGGTGGAATCCAATTTCACTACATTCAAAAAAATGGTCTGCATGCGCTCTTCGATTACACTTAACACCGTCAAAAAATGAACAATGGAATCTCCTTTCTTTTTTTGAATGTCAACCTTACCTTTAAAGTTGATGAACGCATCGTACTCTTGTTCAAACGAGTTCTCCAAAAAATTTCGCGTGACCGCCTTCTTCAATTCCGACATCTTCGGATGTATGTCTTCATCAACAGCATAGACACTATCGAGTTGTTTTTTCTTTTGTACAATTTGCGTCTCAAGCTGAACAATATTATCCTCCAAATTCAATACACGTATCACGTTTTCATAGAGTGACGTTAGAGAATCCGCCATTTTGATACGCTCCTTGAAGTTGTCCAACGCATACGCCAAAAAATTACTATCCAGTTTCGCGTTAGAAGGATATACCATCGCATAAGCCCCATCTCCAAACTCCAAAGAGTCCTCAACGAGCAAATCAACGGCATAATTGTACAAACGCCCTTCTCTATTATAGAATTCAATCTCGTTAAGTGCGAATATTGAGTTCCAAGGCTTTATATAGTCTATCAAATACATCTGTCTTTCTACCCAAGCGTCTATCAGATTCAGCGTATCATTGCCAGTATGCTTCAAGGATAAGGTTCGTGTATCTTTCAATGAATTAACTTTCTCACTGTAGGTATGACTTACATCTGGCCACTCTTTCACCAATTTCTTTTCTTCAGAACTCAACGGATAAGTCATTCTATTTGTACCGATCGGTAGTCCATAATCTTTAAAGAAATCGGGATCAAATTTAAACACCTTCTCAAGAGAAGTCATCAAAAATTGGTTTCCTTTCTTTTGCGCGAGAATGAACGAAGAATGCCTCGGATAGCCGTCACTAAAGGTTATGCCCAACGGTTGATTTGCGGGTTGTACTGCCGTACCTTTTCCTTGAAGATAATCCTGAATTTGGATACTCAACGGGTAATCAATATTCTCCAAAACCACTCCATACTTAGCGCTTATTTTAACCAACGATTTAAGAAATCCTTGCTGGTAAATTCGCTCTTCACGTGTCTCTATATTGTCTGCAACGTAGACAAACACCCATTTCCCTTCCATTAGACCTGATTTCACAGTCCCCGTAATAGAAAATCTACTTCCAGATTCATCTAATCCACTAAGTGCTATAACTCCCTCAAATTTGTTCTTATCAATTTTACCTTCGAAAGAATGGATGATATCTTCAGATTTTCCGTTGATCAATTTTTGAGAAAGCAATTTCCATGATCCATGTGGTAGTCCATCACGGTAATTCGCCACGATATGCTCACTTTCTGAATTAAGTGTATAGTTCACGGTAAACTTATCGTCTATATCAACCAAATTCAACTCATTGGAAACATTCCAGTAGTTCCATTCATTAATTTTTCGATTGGCTTTGTAATTTCCATCCCAATGCACATGCGCTACATTCGTTCCACAAACGGTATCAACGGATTTACTTTCGAACGTCATAAAACCTTCTTTGATGTGCTGATCATCACCGTTCTTATAATACTTAAATGTGGCATGTCCAGAATAGCCGAGTGCCGAATGATACAAACTGTCATACGTCTGCAATCTCTGGGCATTCAAAAAAGAGGTGATTAGAAAGAAAAGTACCAATGTAAATCCTTGTTGTAAACTCACTACATCACGCCTTTTCACTTTAACCATAGGATCCTTATCTAAATTTAAGAAGTCGGAAAATTACGAATTTCATAAGGATCATCAATCCATTTAACAAAAATTAATACGGATCCAGTGGAAAATTCATGTTACGGAAATATCATTTTTTTAATTTCCCTCAAACCTGTAGATTTACGCAAAAAAAGAATCATAGATGCCTTTGTACATGCACCTGCTGCAATACGCTTACCATAATGAACCAGAAGAGTCGGATGACCTTATATGGATGTTCTGTTTCTTGCTTCCGTTTATTGGATTCGGGCTTCATTATGCTTACCTCCGTTTTTACAAATATAGGGATACGTCCCTTGTTTTTGGGCCAGACCTACCCTATTCAAAAGATCACCTTTTGGAAGCATACATCTGTCTTGCAGTAGAACTAATTCGCAGAGACACAAGGAATTCCAAGGAAAAAATTGTGTACATGAATCGCTATTTTAAAAGTTATTTCCCAAAGGACTATTACAATTTTACAGATACGCTTAATCAAGCTTATAGGAATGAAAACGACTTCACAGACACACTCAAATGGCTGAAATTCAAACTCCCAAAACATGATCAGCGGGTTCAAATTATTTACTTTTTGACGGGACTTTCTTTTATAGATGGAAGTATCAATAGAAATGAGCTAAACCTTTTAAAGCATTTCTGTCAACTTATTGGTGTTACTGATCAAGAATTCAGTAGTATTCTCGGGATGCACCAAACGTATGAAGAGAAATCACAAAAGGCAAAAAAGGCAGCACCACCTCAAAAAAATCGCGTTCAACAAAGTGCACAAATATTAGGTGTTTCAGAAAAAGCAACCATTGAGGAAGTCAAAAAAGCCTACCGAAAACTAGTAAAACTGCATCACCCAGATCGGTTTCACAATGAAAGTGAGGAGCAACAACAAATTGCACAGGAGCGATTTCTAAAAATTCAAAAAGCCTACGAAACCTTTGAAGTATATTTAGCTTAACCAGCACTTAATCATGACAAAAACTGAACTAAAGGAATACCTTGATTTTAAAGCGCAACAGTACAATACCGGCGAATTCATTGAAAGTGATCCCATTCAGTTACCGCATCGTTTTACGCGAAAAGAAGACATTGAAATTGTCGCTTTTCTTGTTTCCACAATCGCTTGGGGCAACAGAACAATGATTATAAAAAGTGGTGAGCGATTGCTGGATATCATGGAACACGAACCCTACGAATTCATACAAAATTACACTGACAGTCGTAATTTGGGTTTTGTGCACCGTACATTCAATGGGGTTGATTTAGATTTTTTCTTTCGGAGCTTGAATAATCTCTACTCCGCTGGAGGATTAGAAAAAGCATTTTCACAGCACCCCGAAATTGAGGGCATCAAGGGTCGAATTATTCACTTTCGAGAACAGTTTATCGCCATGCCACATGAGGTTCGCAGTGAGAAACACATTTCAAATCCAGCGAAAAATTCAGCATCAAAAAGAATCAACATGTTTTTACGTTGGATGGTGCGCAACGATCGTCAAGGGGTTGATTTTGGAATTTGGAAAAGTATCTCGCCAGCAGAGTTGTACGTTCCACTCGATGTACACACGTCAAAAAACGCGAGGGAATTAGGACTCATCACCCGAAAACAAGACGACTGGAAAGCATTGGAAGAACTTATGCTACACCTCCGAAAATTTGATCCAAACGATCCTTCAAAATATGATTTTGCACTGTTTGGCATTGGGGCGTTCGAAAAGTAGTACCATTTTAAATCATTCTACATATTTCACAAAAATTCACGTATTACTTGCTGATTTCAACCTAAATTCGCACCTTGGATTAATAATTTCATTACACCTTAAAATTAAGTTAACACTCAGTTATTAAACTTCTAGTTAATTCGCATGTACCGTCCTAAAAATTCAATGGAAAATCAATCAGACGCGTTGCTGATCAATCGTGAGAAAAGTTGGCTATCGTTCAACGAACGTGTATTGCAAGAAGCAATGGATACCTCAAATCCTTTATTAGAACGTTTGCGTTTTTTGGGTATTTTTTCCAACAATCGTGATGAGTTTTTTCGTGTTCGTGTTGCGACAGTGCGACGGATGACCGAACTCGGTAAGAAAACACGCCAGCAATTGTATGATGCCCCTGATGAGTTATTAAAGCAAATTAATCAGATCACCTTGCGTCAAGGACAACAATTTGATGCCGCATACAATGATGTGATCAATGAACTCAAAGCTGAGAATATTCATATTGTAAATGAGAAACAGCTCAGCGAATCTCAAGTGGCAATAGCGCTCTCCTATTTCAAAGAAACTGTTCGTCCTAACCTTGTTCCGATCATGTTGACATCTAAAATGTCACCTGAACTTACAGATAAGGCATCCTATTTGGCAATCAAGCTATACAATAAGGCGCAACAAAGCGATGCAAAGTTTGCGCTGATTGAAATTCCAACTTCAATTATTTCTCGCTTTTTCATCCTTCCAGAAAATAAAGGACACAAATACGTCATTTACCTCGATGATGTGATTCGCCTCGGATTATCGCAAATATTTGGAATTTTTGACTTCGACGTGATTGAATCCTATGCGTTTAAATTAACCAGAGATGCCGAATTAGATATTGACGATGATTTGGATGAATCACTGATGGAAAAACTGTCGAAAAGTATCAATAAACGTAAATCGGGTGAACCTGTACGTTTTGTGTACGATAAAACAATGCCGAATGACTTGAAGGAATATTTAATGGAACGATTGAGATTGAAAGATCAGCAAAATGTCATTCCTAGCGGTCGATACAACAACCAAAAGGATTTAATTAGCTTCCCTGCGATCGGTAAAAAAACGCTGGCGTACAGGAAACAACAACCGAACAGACATCCTGATTTACACAATCAAAAGAGTCTACTGGAGGTCATTGTCAAAAAAGACATTTTACTGCATTATCCTTATCAAGCGTTTAGTCACACTATCGATATTCTCAGAGAAGCTGCCATCGATCCAGCGGTCAGTGCCATCATGATTAATTTGTACCGAATTGCTGACAATTCAAAAATCATCAATGCACTGATTAATGCTTCAAAGAATGGAAAGGAAGTCACCGCGGTTGTTGAATTGCGCGCACGATTTGACGAAGAATACAATATATTCTGTTCTAAACTTCTACAAGAAAACGGCGTGAAAGTTATTTTTGGTGTGGAGGGATTAAAGGTTCACTCCAAATTGATTCTCATTCACCGCAAACAAGGACACTCTAAAGTTTCAATTGCGCATGTTGGCTCAGGTAATTTTCATGAAGGAAATGCCAAGATTTACACCGATCTTTCTTTGTGGACGGTTGATACGCGAATTTCGAGCGAGGTTGAACAGATTTTTGATTTTTTCAATTTCAATTACAAACCTGGTACTTACAAAGAATTGATCGTTTCTCCGTTCAATCCCCGTCAACGCTTGATTAAGCTAATTGATCAAGAAATTAAAAATGTTAAAGCTGGGAAAAGTGGTCACATCATTCTAAAGTTTAACAACCTTGTTGATGAGGAGTTAATTATGAAGTTGTACGAAGCAGGTCAAGCTGGCGTGAAAATCCAACTGATTATTCGAGGTATTTGCTCCCTGATCGCTGGTAAAAAGGGATTAAGCGAAAATATTGAAGTTAGAAGTATTTTGGACCGCTACTTGGAACATGCACGCGTACTCATTTTTGCCAACGGTGGTGATGAGCGCATTTACATTGGTTCTGCTGACTGGATGGGTCGAAATATGGATCTTCGACTTGAGGTAATGACTCCCATTTTCAACAAGGAAATCAAGAAAAACATTCGAAAGCTCATCAATATTCAACTGAACGACAATACGAAGGCTCGGATTATTGATGAAGAACTGAATAACACGTACTGGAAAAGCGATGGACCAAAGATTCAAGCGCAAAAATCAATTTATCTGCATTACAAACGATTGATAAAAGATTAATGCTCGTTCTAAAATTGTTTAAAACTCGTCCATTTTCGTTATAACTCATCTTCGATTTAACCCCGTTTTTCCCCAATAAAAGCCTATACTTGTGCCATGTTGAGATATGCGGCGATAGATATTGGTTCGAATGCTGTTCGAATGTTGTTTGAACAGATTTACGAGACCGAAAATGGTACGATTTTTAAGAAAATGTCCCTTGTTCGTCTTCCTATTCGTTTAGGAGATGATGCGTTTTTGAAGGGTGAAATCACAAAATCAAAAGAAGATAAATTGGTACACATGGCGCACGCCTTCAACCATTTGTGTTCCATTTTTGAAGTCCAAAACTATTTGGCCTCTGCAACTTCAGCGATGCGTGATTCAAAGAACGGTGGGAGAATCATCGAAAGAATCAACAAGGAAGTGGGTGTGAAAATCGAAATTATTCCAGGTGATGTTGAAGCAGAAGTACTGTATGAGAGTATCTTCAACACTGGGAAAATTGATGACGACAAGACATACATGCTGATAGATGTCGGTGGTGGGAGTACGGAAATCAACATTTTTGCGAGTGGAGAACGGAAAGAATGGAAGTCGTTTAACATTGGGACAATTCGCCTCAAAGAGGGAATTCAAAATGAACAGGAATGGGAAGTGTTTAGCAAATGGCTACACGAAAAGTCAGCACTGTATAAACCTGAATACATGATTGGAACTGGTGGGAACATCAATAAAATCTACAAATTGTGTGGATTGATGGATTGGCAAATGCTACACCAAAGGCAGATCCATGAAAAAATAGAGTTTTTGAAGCAATTTACGCCAGAACAATTGATCAGTCAGTTTGATATCAGAGACGATAGAGCTGACGTCATTGTACACGGTGCAAGTATCTATTTACGCGCCATGATTGAGGCTAATATCCAAGAAATGATTGTTCCGAAAGTTGGACTTGCAGATGGTTTGATTCGTCGAGCCTATTTTTCCAATAAACAAAACAAGAATTAATAACTTGAGTCCGATTTATGTATATTAGCGACTCAATTGGTTGGACAAAAATAAATTAACCGCACATGAAATTTTTGTATCCTGAATTTCTTTGGGCATTTACACTGCTAGTCGTTCCAATTATTATTCACCTTTTCAACTTCAAACGCTACAAAACGCTTTATTTTTCGAGTCTAACATTTGTAAAACACGTAGATCAGAAAACTAAATCGACCCAAACGCTTAAACATTTGCTCATCCTCGCAAGTCGTTTGCTTGCATTCATTTTCTTAGTACTTGCATTTGCGCAACCTTATTTCTCATCAGAGGAAAAGGCGACAAGTCCAGATAATCAGATTATTGCCTTTTACCTAGATAATTCATTCTCCATGCAAGCACGAGGAGCTGAAGGTGAACTACTATCAGAAGCTCGTGAAAACGCACGATCGATTATTAAAAAAGCACCTTTGGATACGCGTTTTTTTATTGGAACAAATGACTTCAAAGGAAGTGAAGAACGACTGCTTTCTCGCATTGAGGCATTTGAGAAATTGGATGCTATCGATTATTCTCCAATTACGCGATCAATTGATGAAGTTGTAGAATGGCAAAATGCCCTTTTCATGCAGGAAGAATTGAATAAAAGCACTATTCAGTACGTTCTTTTTTCTGATTTTCAGCGAATTCACCCGCTTTCTGTGTCCAAAGAGAAATTGAAAAACCTGGCCCTCTACCCTGTTCATCTACGTCCAGAAAATGAGAACAACTTATTCATTGATTCCGTATGGTTTACTTCACCGATTCACAAGATAAACACCAACAACGAATTAAACATCCGCGTTGGAAACAACAGCAGTACAACCGTTGAAAATAGTGAAGTTCAGATTCAAATTGGGGAATACAAAAAAACAATATTTGTAGAGCTACCAGCCAACCAAAAGACGGTAACAAGCGTCAGCTTTGCGGATAAATCGAAAGGCATTAAAAAGGGACGCATTCACATTGTAGACGATCACGTTTGGTTTGATGACTCTTATTACATTTCGTACGAAGTAAAACAAAACACTAAAGTTCTTTTATTGAACGGAGAAGACGCTGTCGACAATATTGAAACAGTTCTTAGTTTGGACGATTATTACATCGTGAACGCAAAAGCAATTACTCAAATTACCAAAGATGATTTCAACGGAAAGGACATTGTTTTCATTAATGGAGCGAATCAACTTTCGACTGGAATCTCTCGCTATTTAACTGATTTCTCAGAAACAGGCGGCTCGATCGTGCTGTTTCCTGGTACCGCTCCAGTTGTCGGTGATTGGAATAGACTTCTCTCCGCGCTACAACTTGCAACTATGAGCGATCCAATAAGCGCTGGGACAAAAATCGGTAAACTTAATTTTGATGATCCTTTCTTCAAAGGTGTTTTCGAAACCAAGCCCGACCGTTTAAACCTGCCAAGTGTTTCAAAAGTTTATCGAACGTCTGCTAGTTCAACGGCTGTGCCTTTAATCGAACTGCAAAATGGAAGTTCATTGTTCAGCTACAACAGTGTTGGAGGAAACAACTTTGTGTTTTATGGTTCATTAGATAGTCGCTTTGGAGATTTCACGAAAGATGCGCTTTTTTCAACAATTGTTTTGCGAACGAGTGAACTAAGTCAACGTTCTTCACCGCTTTCAGTGACTATCGGCGATGAATCGCGCTACCCTATTTACTCAGAAATTAATGACGATTCACCAATTCATATCAAGAATGAATCGGTAGATTTTATCCCACCGTACTTTCAAATTTCTGGCACAAATTACCTGTCATTAAGTGGCGTAGCGACAACCGAAGCGTTACAAGCAGGTAATTACGATTTGTTCAGCAATTCTGTGATCGGAGCAATCAGTCTAAACTACGACGGAAAAGAATCTTTGCTAGCGACATACGATGAATCCGAAATTACCGAACACTTTAAATCACGCGGAATAGAAAACATTGTATACACCGAAATTGGAAAATCGTCGCAACTATCCGTAGTCGATATTAATAAACCTTTTAGCTATTGGAAAATTTGTATCATTTTTACACTTATTTTTGTGGCAATAGAAATGCTACTTATCCGCTTTTTAAAATGACAGTTGAATGAAAATCCTTATTAAACAGGCAACAATCGTCGATAAGAACTCCCCTTTCCATGGAAAGAAAAAGGATGTATTGATTGAGGATCGCAAAATAATTTCTATCCAAGACAAGATTTCTGAAAAAGATGCGAAAGAAATAGCTTTCGATAACTTACACGTATCAACTGGCTGGGTAGATCTTAAATCACACTTCTGTGATCCTGGAATGGAACACATGGAAACTGTTGAATCAGGATTAGACGCTGCTGCTGCTGGAGGGTATACACATGTCGCTGTACTTCCAAGCACTCAACCAGTCATCGACGGAAAAAGTCAAGTCGAATACCTGTACCGAAAAGCGGAACATCATGCAACTTCCATTCACCCAATTGGCGCCATGACTGTGGGGATGAAAGGTGAGAACCTCTCCGAAATGTACGACATGAACCAATCGGGTGTTCAACTGTTTTCAGATGATTTAGAACCAATTAGCGCAGGGATTTTGTACCGAGCACTGTTGTATTCCAAAAATTTTAACGCCAGAATCATCGCCTTTCCACATAACCACTCAATGACAGGAAAAGGAATGGTGAACGAAGGAATGGCATCGACCTTAACTGGTTTAAAACCTGATCCATCGGTAGCTGAAATCATTGAAATTGAGCGCAACATTCGACTGGCAGAATATACTGGAGGAAATCTCCACATTACTGGAGTTTCCACAGAAGAAGGCGTGCGTTTAATTCGAAATGCAAAGAAAAATAAATTGAACATCACTGCAGATGTGCATGTTGCAAACTTAGTCTACACAGAAAATGATGTGTTAGGCTTCGACTGCAACTTCAAGTTGATGCCACCGCTCCGTTTCGAAACTGACAGAGTCGAATTGTGGAAAGGGATAAAAGACGGAACAATTGACTGTATCGTTACAGATCACCGCCCGCACGACAAGGAAGAAAAAGACCTTGAGTTTGATTTAGCGGAATTTGGAACCATCAATTTGCAAACATGTTTTGCGTCTTTGAGAAGCACAAAGGAATATGATTTAAACACCGTTATCGAAGCGATTAGCAATGGTGCACGTAGCGTAATGGGACTTGAACCAATTACAATCGCTGAAAACCAACCGGCAGATTTAACACTCTTCTCCCCTGATGAAAAATGGCTTTTTTCTAAGGATGAAGTCTTCTCGAAAACGTTCAATTCACCGTTGGTTGATAACGAATTGACAGGAAAAGTTCATGGAATTATCAATAATGCTAAATTAGCGATCAAAGAATAACTCCATGGCCAAACGGAATTTCATTAAACAGTTCTTTAAGGACAAAAAAATGGTCGGTGCAGTAGCGCCAAGCACGCGATTCCTATGTGAGAAAATGCTTGCAAATATTGACTTTTCTACAGCTAAAACAATCATAGAATTAGGTCCAGGCACTGGCGTTTTTACAGATGTCATAATGGCAAGGATGAGCGCCGATGCTAAACTAATCGCGCTGGAACTAAACGATAACTTTTACGATACACTGAGCAAGCGCATCAACGATCCGCGTGTTCAAATCATTCACGATTCTGCTGAGCTTGTTCAAAATTACTTAGATAAAATAGAACCGAACTTGAAAGCAGATGTTATCATTTCATCTCTTCCGCTCATGGTCTTTCCTGAGGATTTGAGAAACAATGTGGTGAACACTGCGTACGATGCCCTCAAGAAAAATGGTAAGTACATTCAGTTTCAGTATTCCTTACAATCAAAAAAGTTGTTGGAATCAATTTACAAAAGCGTTACGGTGAAATTTACCGTTAAGAACTTCCCTCCTGCCTTTGTGTACACCTGTACAAAATCCTAATTTTACTTCCCATTCTATTTCTTACCGTTTACACCCCCAAGACTACTGTTTACTAGTTCTTTCTAGATTTGGTATATTATTTGCCTAACTTGGATTATAACTTAAAATGAATAGTCATGATAACTCCAAAAGAAATTGACAGAATTCTTGCACAAAGAAGCTTCAATCAAAAAACGAAAGGATTTGGTTTTGATGCTGGTATCGCCGGACTAGGTGTCGGAACAGGCGCTAAAAACACGAAGAAAAAACGAGCTACTAAGTAGTGCTCAGAGAATCACGAAAGATTTTAAGTCTTTGAACTTTCTATCTTTCAAACTTTCAACTGAGTACTACTCCCCACCACCATCATCTGATGGCATTCTAGGTGCTTTCTCCTTATCTTTTTGATCTAAGTTTCCAAACTTATATGAAATTGAGACATAGAATCTACGAGTCAACCATTTATAAGACGATTCTTGTCTCGCGTCCACTTGGTTCAATTCCATTTCAAACATTTGTGTATTAAAAACGTCTGTAACACGCATGCCTACAGACAATGATTTTTTCTTCAGTAAACGTTTGTCAACAGCTAAATTCAACGATCCCCTTGGTTTAATGATTCCTTGAGGTGTAATTCTTCTGGCATCGTAATTTCCATTTAACTGAAAAGTCGCCGAGTTTTTCCAAAAATCAATGGACATAATGTATTTTGCTCCCCAGTTAAATCCGTCGTTGTTCCAATCAGTTGTCGGATCATTGTTGGTGTAATCAATATAATTTCCGTTGACAGAAAATGTATTCTTCATCCACTTGAAAGGTTTGTAAATCGTGATGACTTCAAACCCAGTGCTTTCACTTTTATCAATATTGGCGAATGTTACGACCGCTGTGTTGTTGGGATAAAATATTCGAACACGGTTAATTACATCATTGGTGATCCGATGAAAAACGCTTGTCGAAAAAATGAGTTTCTTACCTGTGTATGAATACCCTAAATCAAATGAGTGAATGTATTCTGGTTGTAGCTCGGGATTACCTGTTCTCAAGTTAAAAGGATCAGCATAACTCGTAAATGGATTCAATTGTCTCGAACGGGCACGATTAATTCGCTTGCTGTAACTCAGACTGAACTGTGATATTTTACTAGCATCGTATTTAATATGCGCTGAAGGAAATAAGTTAAAATACGAATTATTAATCTTATTCCCAGATGAAATCAAATTGGGGACTTGTTCAGCATATTCCCCGCGTACTCCAACTTGGTATTTAAATTTACCCAGTTCTTGCCCGAAAACACCGTAAAGACTGTACACTGCTTCATCATAACTATAATCGAAATTGGACAATGTATCCTCAAAATAAGTATCGGACAATGTATCTCTTGATTCTGAGTACGTTGAAGTGAAATCATTACGCACAATAGCCTTAGCTCCCGTTTCAAAACGCGCTCTAATTTTCTCCATGATGTAACTTACATCGGTTTGAACTGTTGTGATACGTTCAGTTGAATTGTTGTCCAAACGTTGGTTCAAATCTTCCCAGCCCATTGGCGATTCATCTACATTTAAGTATACTTCGTCATAAAAACCTTGCTCATTTTCTTTTTCAAATGACTGATTGGCATTAAACGACCATTCTCCTTTACTATCTTTAAACGTTCTGACATAGTTCAAATTGAAATCCAAATTTGAATTCCTGTTTGGATCAAAAGAAGACCGATTCCAGCGTCTTTCTAGTTCGCCATTTGTATCGTATAATCTATTTTCAAGTACTCCTTCTCGTTCTCTTCTGCCCATATTTCCAGTCGCCGAAATTCCAATTACGTTTCTGTCATTGATGTAAAAATCACTCCCAATCAAAATGGTATGTGAAAACCTCAGGTCAGCTCCTCCTCTTGACTGAACTAGCCTCGAAGTACTGTCACCAACAATTCCACGTTCAAGATCACTCTTAAAATTGCGGTAGCCTTCGTAATAATCCAGCGAATAGTTGAAGTTAAGATTGATCCGTTTATTACGATAGCTTATTCCAAAATTTCCTTGGTACAAATCTTCAGTCGCTGCGGTAGCCGAAACCATACCGTTAAATCCTTTGAGTTTATTCTTCTTCAAAACGATATTAATAATTCCTGAGGTTCCATCTGGATCGTAGCGCGCCGATGGATTTGTGACAACCTCAATCCGCTCAATGGAATTTGCGGGCAGGGAATTTAGCAGCGATTGTCCATCATTAACAGCTAATGTGCTAGGACGACCATCGATTAAAATTGTAACGTTTCCATCTCCACGCAGACTAATGTTTCCGTCTTGATCGACGGTGATGGAAGGAATATTATTCAAAATATCATTGACGCTCCCTCCTTTTGAAGTTAAATCATCTTCCACAGAATACACTTTCTTGTCGATACCGGCTTTTAGTACATCCAAGGATCCAGCTGCAACAACTTCTTCTAAATCGATGGTTTGATCTAGTTTCATTTCAACTGTTCCGAGGTTGAAGTTTTTACTCCTTTGCAGGTCCACAAGCTGATCCACTGTTTCCAGACTTGAGTAGGTAATACGCAGCAAATAAAGTTCTTGCTTAACGTTATCGATCAAAAAATTGCCATCAATATCCGTGTAGGCTCCAGTTATCACAGAAGAATCATTGGGCGACATCACACGTACAGAAGCATATTCAATGGGATTACCTTCGCTGTCTACGATCGTACCTTGAATGGATTGACCAAAACTAAAATGAACGACAACGAAACTTATTACCGCTAAAAAAAAACTTCTCATACTACTTCTATCAACTTAAATTCTATTGAAATTTCAACCATTTTCACGACATCACACTGCCTGAAATCTCAATCACACCTCTCTTAGTTTGTCCAACAAATCACATAACTGGTTTGCCTCTTCATCATTTAAACCTGTCGCCATTAAGTCTTCTTGGAACAATTTTCCATCAATTTGGGCTAGAACTTCTAAACCTTTTTCTGTAATTTCTACAAAAACAATCCGTTTATCATCGGAACAACGTGTACGCTGAATGAGCCCCTTTTCAATCAGCTTATCCATTAAACGTGTCGTATTCGGTGATTTTTCAATCATTCGTTCTTTAATCACCTGAACTGATAAATGTGTTTTGGCTCCTCTTAGAATTCGCAAGACATTGAACTGTGCCATTGACAAACCGAAATCGGCCATAAAATTGTTTTGGCGATTGCTAACAAAATTGGAAGTCACACGTAAATTAACCAACACGCGCTGCTGCGGAGTTTTGAACTTTACATTTAGTAAATCTTCGATCTTCATGGCGCAAATATAGGTAATTACCATGGTAAGCGATTCCAATAAATGTTAAGAATTCCCTAAATTACGGGGAGCAGTAATCAAGTAAAAACTCCTACATCCACTTCAATGTGAAATCCTGAAGCGCTGGTAATTCATCGAACGTAATGATAATCAGAGCCTCTCCTGGAAGTAATGGAAAGAAATTCTGCTCGAATGTGACACCAAATTTTGAAGATGAAATCCACAAATTGTCCACGAATTTAGTTGTTAAAATCTTCAATACTGCAGTTTTACTTGCTTGATCAATGGATTCAATAGACAGGGCTAAATCGCTCTCTTCTGCTGTTTCATAATCGCTTACCTTGTGCACATAGGTGCGTTCAAATGTCATTCCCGAAGCATCATTCCACGTAAAGCGAATGACACAGTTCTTAGTCAATGCCTGAACCGACAGCTCTTGTGAAAAATCAATTAAAAAATTACCTGCGCCGCTGAATTGATGTTCCGTCGTAAAGTGGTGTTGCTCCAATCCATTAAAATCAGTGATGGAGACGTTGACCTCACAGTTGAAATCAGTTGCCAAATCGTTCACTACATAGTAATCGCGCTGAACAAGATCATGGTACTTTGCCACTACTGCGACATCACGGTAATCCTGTTGAACTTCATACTGCAACGCCTTCCAGTTCCAGTTATAATCGATACTCGACCATGTCGGAGCCGGCCAGCAGTCATTAACTTGCCAATAAAGCGTACCTCCGCATCTGGGTGCATCTATTCGGTGACCAGCGACTGCCATGCTCACTGCCTTTGCTTGTGTCAGTTGTGAATAATAAACCATGTCCTCAAACGATTCAGGCTTTCCATACAGACGTTTTGCATGTTTAAGAATCATGTCGTTGCCCACATAGCTTTTTTGATGGTGCTTCATCACGTCAGAGCTGATGTCCCAATCGGCTTTTTCTGAAAATGTCAGTAGCGTCGAATATTCAGGAAAACTTTGAAATCCATATTCGGCATTGAAACGACCTATCTTCTTTCCAAAATCTTCCAGTGGATCTTTGCCATGCCAGACGCCCCAGTAGTGTTGCGAACCATGGTTGTAAAATTCATCTTTCCCCCAATTGCTCAGTGGAGATGTATGGATATATGGAATGGTTGAATAATCTTCGACAACAGATGGCGCTAAATCCTTGAAAACACGGTCATACGAACGTTCAATTTCCTTCGCACTTTTACCGTACAAGCCATATTTTATTTGGAATCCCCAGTTTCCCCATGCGACTTCTACCTCATTATTTCCGTTGAATAAAACGACACTTGGATGCGCAGCAATTCTCGGTACTTGGTAATTGAACTCTTTTGTGATGTTGCAGATAAAATCGTCATCTCCTGGGTACATCGCACAGGCGAACATAAAATCCTGCCACACCATGATTCCAAGCTCATCGCATTTATCAAAAAACACCTCATCTGGATAATAACCACCACCCCAGACACGCACCATGTTGAAATTGGAAGCTGCCATTGTTTCCACCATTTTTTCAATGTCTTCATCAGTGACACGTGCTGGAAAAATATCTTGCGGAATGTAGTCACCACCCTTGCAGAAAATCGTTTGACCGTTGATCTTAAAATAGTAGCTAGTTCCCCATTCGTCTTTCTCTTGAATCAGCTCAGAAGTTTTAACTCCAAACTTCAGATCAAATGAATTAATTAGTTGATTTTCTTTAGTTTCAGATAAAAAAACCTTATCTTCATACAGGTACGCTTCTCCATGCCCTTTTGGCCACCAAAGTTGTGGATTTTCTATTTCCACACGACGAATAAAACGGTTCCTTTTTCGCTTGACAGTTTCATTTCCAAACAACTCACTATTCCATTCAATGGCGTCAATCTCAGAATTCGAAAGCATGACTTCAAATTCGACAATCGCCTTGTTTTTATCTACAGAAATAACACGTGTCGTTTTTGCAACTATACTCCCGAGGTCAGAAAAATTGATCTGAGCAGGTTTATTCAGACCAACCGTATTCATCCTCAATGCCCAGTCCCAGCCAAACTGATATTGTGGTTTTCGGGTATATGGTGCAATGGCTATCTCATGTTTATCATTGGGTGCTGGAAGATGATAACTCGCTGTCTCATACATTTCCTTGTGATAAAGCACAGGTGGTGTAAAAACAATGGTCAGTTCGTTGATTCCAAGTTTAAGGTGATTTTTAAGTCGAATCAAGTGAGGAATAAATGCGTTTTCTGCAGTATAAATCAATGAATCATTCAGGAAAACGGATGCATACGTATCGAGTGACGGAAATTCAAGTTCGATGAATTCACTCGCAAGTTCTTCTTCCGAAAGGACAAAAATTGAATTAAATTCCCACTGATAATCTTCAATCCATGCAAATTTATCTTCATTCATTCCAACGAATGGGTCAGGTAATCCACCTGTTGCAATCAGCGCTTCTTGAACAGAGCCTTTTGTGCCCAGATCAAACCACTGCTTTTTAATAGGATGAAAAATACTCCATGTCAATTCCTTCTGTGCATTCGCCATAAAGCTCAATCCGACCATAATTATTAAAAGTATACGCATCGATTAATCCCAATTTCGGTTAAATTCAGCATCCACCATGGATGTCTTTCCATTCTCGGTCAATGCAAAATTGAAGCCATTATAAACTGAGTAACCGCCGTAATTTCCGAATTTGTCCAACGCTAAAAATCCTACTTGCAATCCTGTCAAATCATCGTGCTTCGCGATAATGCGTTCACAAGCTAATCTGCACGCTTCCTTGGGCGATTTTCCCTGGCGCATCAACTCCACAACGGTGTGACTCCCAGCTATTCGAATCACTGCCTCTCCTAGACCAGTAGCACATGCGGCTCCGACTTCGTTATCGACAAACAATCCAGCTCCAATGATGGGTGAATCTCCAAGTCGACCAGGTAATTTATACCCCCAGCCGCTCGTTGTGCAAGCCCCACTTAAATTTCCATCTGTATCCAGTGCCAGCATTCCAATGGTATCATGGTTCTCATGGTTGATTACTGGCTTTTCGAAAAGTGCTTTATTCTCCTTTTTCCATTCCTTCCACTCTTGCTTCACTTCTTTCAAAGGTGTTTTTACTTTCGGAAAACCATACGCTTTTGCAAAATCAGCAGCGCCTTCACCAACCAACATCACGTGTGGTGTGTTTTCCATGACCATTCGCGCGACAGAAATTGGATGTTCATACCCTTCCAAATAACCTACAGCACCACATCGCGACTTTTCATCCATGATACATGCGTCTAATGTTAAATTACCGTCTCTATCAGGTCTACCACCAATTCCAACACTTCTATTCGTGACATCGGACTCCGTCGTTCTAACCCCTTGCTCAACTGCATCCAATGCTTTTCCGCCAGTACTCAATACCTTCCAAGCGTTTTCGTTTGCAGCAACCCCATGCTCCCAAGTTGACACGACAATTGGTCCCTTCGATTTTACTTCAAACGAAGTTTCAATAAATGTTGCTGCTTTGGTCGGTTTAACAATACCGAGTGCGACTCCAAAAAGTCCGAGTTTAAAAAAAGTTCTTCTTTTTAATTCAGCCATCTAGTTATTCTTAGATTTTAAATACTTCCGCAACCAAACCCTGTATTCAGCGACATTTTTTTGATGATCAGCATACGTAACGGAAAAATTGTGTCCTTGCCCGCCCGGTTTTCCACACATAAAGAGGAAATTTACATCAGCTGGATTAAGTACCGCATCCACTACCTGCGCAGGAGGAATGCAAATAGGTCCTGGTGGAAGTCCGGCATATTTATATGTGTTGTATGGACAGTCAATCGCTTTGTGAACGTTCAATAATTGTTCTACTCCATCTAATTTATCACCCCAACAAAACTTAAATGTAGGATCAGACTGCAATAGAATTCCTTGATTAATTCTATTTAAATACAACTTTGCAATGATTGGCCATTCCTCGCTCATTTGCGATTGTTCCGAATAAACAATACTTGCCACGGTCACTGCCTGTGATGGCGAATTCAACCCAACAGATTTGAGTTTCGCATAGCGCTCCGATGTCCAAAACTCCTTAAAACGCTCTGCCATAAATGCGACAAAACCTTCAGCATCTGTATCAAAATACATTTCGTACTCTTCAGGTATAAACAAGGCTGGAATTTGCTCGACTGTAAAACCATATTTCTTCAATGCGGCTTCACTTTTAATGTACTCGACTATTGATGCACTATCTGCTAAAATGCACTTGCTAATGTTTGATCCTACATCTTCAATTGTTCGACAGCGATTAAAAACAACTTTCACCTTCACTTCAGCATTTCCATGCCCCTCCTCATTTTTAACGAATCCATTGACTAGATTAGAAAGTTTGGTTCCTGAAAGAATGACGTACTTCCCCGCCGCAAAATCTGTGGAATCTATTTTATTGGTGACAACATAATCACGGAATTCATCTCCGTTTTCGATCACCTCGTTTTCGATCAAAGTTTCAATCAACGAGCTAAGTGTAGGTGTTTCGCGTAAAAGCAGTTTTACCTCTGAAGAATTAATTGTTTTAGTTTCAAAACCAAAATAACTCAAAATGCTGTCTCTCTCAATAAATGCAACAACAGCTAGGACGATCACTACAAGAACAATTATTTTTTTAGCCATTTCTCATAAATTAAAGCTTCAAGATACACACCTTCATTGAGAAATTTATCATCAGTGATGCCAATTTTTCCAAATCCCTGTTTTTCAAAGAGTCTTACACTAGCGAGGTTGTGCGGATGAATGATGCACGTAAGTCTAATTAATCCCAATTTCAGTGCTTCTTGTTCAATTAGATTCAACGCAATGGAAGCAATTCCCATCCTTCGATTTGAAGGTTCTGCGACCAACACACCAACAGATGCTTCGTTTTTCTCAAAGTCGATTTCGAACAAATCCACGGTTCCAATCAACTCGTCAGTAGAGGCATCACAAATAATCCATCTTGCCTGTTTCGCACGGTTAATATCTCTCAACTCCTCAATTAAGCGCACAATATCGTACAAGGCGTATTCGCTTTTATTGTCGCTTGCATCCCAGTTGGCGGGATTATTCTCCCAATACATGACGGTTAACGCATCTGGAATATCAATCGGGCGAATGTAGATGGATAAACTCATGCCTTATTTACTAAATCCGACAAACGACGATGTATGTCTTCCAATGTATACGAACGAATCTGTTTAAAGTCTTCTGGAAGGTAAAATCCAACTACTTGCTGAAGCTGATTTCGATCATTCAAAATAGTAAGGAGTTCACTTAACTGCGATGCTTCAGTCGAACCCACGATCTGTTTGATTGGCTCTAAGCATGTGATTTGCAGCGGAACGGTTTTAGCAAACTTGAGAAATTCTACTTCAACAACATCATTTGTTATGTAGATGTCTAATTGAATTGCTAATGTTGGAATCTTCTTTTTGTGAATCAGCTCGACGATAGAATCGACGGGAACGTTCACGTCTCTTCCATTCGCTTTTAGACTAAAATAATTCCCGTTGATTGAAAATCCAATGTGCGGTGGAATCTTGTCTGCATGCCACACCCATAATAGTGCTTTCTGAGCATCAAATAACTCCGATTCACTGTCAATAATATGGTTGAAGTGGAATTCAGAGTTCAATACTTCCATCAAATACTTTTTTTGCAGGACCAGAAAGCCAAATTTGATCAAATCCTTGCCCGTTCGCGTTAGCCTCAACAGACAATGTTCCACCTTTCGTTTGAACTGTCACCTTGCCATTATCTTTCATCGATCCCATCTGGACCAATGCGCAAGCTGTCACACCTGTTCCACACGACAAAGTTTCGTCTTCGACTCCACGCTCATACGTCTGAACAACTATTTCAGAAGGAGAAATCACCTCAACTACATTCACGTTTACTCCCTTATCTTTAAACTCTTCCGAATACCTGACTTCCTTTCCGTATTCGACGATATCTATCTTCTCTCCTGCTACTACAAATCGCACAAAGTGAGGTGAACCCGTATCTAACAAATAATTCTCGTCTCTTTTTTCAATTCGAGTCACAGGCAACATTTCTAATCGCACGATGTCATTTTCCACTGTCGCTTTGTGCGCACCATCTATAGCCAAAAAATGTGCTTCATTGTCAATTAGACCTAATGCTCTAGCAAATACAACGGAACAACGTGCTCCATTCCCACAAAAACTCTGTGATCCATCGGCATTAAAATATTCAACTTCAAAATCGAATCCTTCAGTTTTAGTTAGTTTAATCAACCCATCGGCTCCAACTCCCAATTTTCGATCACACAATTGTTGAATCTGGGCTATGGTCAAACCTTCATAGTGTCCATTCATATTGTCCAACATGATGAAGTCATTGCCTGTCCCTTGATATTTAGAAAACGTAATTTTCATGGAACAAAGGTACATTAATCTGATCAAAGAAATCAAGCCCGGCTTAACAATCTTTAACACCTGTACCATATAACTTTTTGCTGTTTTGGCGTTAATATTGTGTTGTTAGAAAATCAAAAAAATTATAGAAATATGAAGACGAATATGAAGTTATTTGGATTTGGTCTTTTGGGAGGTATGCTTCCCTTGACTATTTTTATGTTATTTCAGCAATCTCCTGAAACTAGAAATGTGGACACAACCTCTGGAGGCATGGATTATAATGCGCGTTCCGTTTCGTTGAATACGGCAGGTGGATTACCCACTGAAAATTTTGTCGAAGCATCTGAAAACAGTTTAAACTCTGTAGTGCACGTTACGACAAAAGTCGAAACAACCTCTTTTCAACGAGATATTTTCTCAGAGTTCTTCTACGGTCCTGGTGCTGGCGGAAGAGAATTTAAACAATTCGGTTCTGGATCAGGTTCTGGGGTAATTATTTCCGAAGACGGATACATCGTAACGAATAATCACGTAATTGACAACGCAAAAGAAATTCAAGTTACCCTGAACGACAACCGAAAATACGACGCGGTGATTATTGGATCTGACCCATCAACGGACATTGCTGTATTAAAAATCAAAGAAAAAGGATTGCAAGCCATTCCAATTGGTAACAGTGATAATTTGAGAATTGGTGAATGGGTACTTGCCGTTGGAAACCCTTTCAATTTGACATCTACCGTTACAGCTGGAATCGTTTCAGCGAAAGCACGGAACATTAATTTATTGAGTAATCCGTCGAGTCAGAATGCTGTTCCAATTGAATCATTTATTCAAACCGATGCTGCAGTAAATCCTGGTAATAGCGGTGGAGCTTTGGTTAATACAAAAGGAGAATTGGTTGGAATCAATACAGCAATTGCTTCAAAAACTGGGAGTTATTCTGGTTACTCGTTTGCTGTCCCAGTGAACTTGGTTCAAAAAGTAATGTTGGATTTAATCGATTATGGCGTTGTTCAACGTGGATTCCTCGGCGTTCAAATTTCAGATATCACGCAAGAATTGAAGGAGGAGAAGAATCTTCCAAATGTGAAAGGTGTTTACATTGCTGATGTCGTTGAAAGCGGAAGTGCAGACAAGGCTGGATTGAAAAGTGGTGATGTCATTCTAAAAATCGGCAACAAAGACGTCAACTCAGTTGCAAGTGTACAAGAGGAAGTTGGAAAAAGACGTCCTGGCGATAAATTACTTGTCACGGTGCGTAACTCTAAAGGAAACGAGGAAATTGTTGACATCGTGCTTCGAAACAAGGATGGAGAGACTAAACTGGTTTCTAAGGAAGAAATTAAGAAAAATGTCGCTTTGGGTGCAACCTTTAGAGAATTAACAAGTAAAGAGAAAAAGGAATTAAACATTGAACATGGCGTAAAAATCCAAACCCTTAACGCTGGTAAACTCAAATCGCTCGGTTTATCGGAAGGGATGATTGTAACTAAAATCAACAATGAAATTATAAAGAGCGTTGAACAATTAACAACTAAATTAAATGGCCCAAGCAACGGCGTCTTGTTAGAAATAATGAGTGAGAGTGGAAGAAAGGATTACGTCGGATTTGGATTATAACACCATCCAGCGTACTGTTTTCCGAAAAACAAAGAAGTATATTAAGAAACTATTAATTTAAGTATTCTTTTTTTTGGAAAACAGTATCTTTTCGTCGTATCTTTGCAGTCGCCTTCGGGCAAAACTAATAATTGGGGAGGACCAAAAATTCTATGAGACAACTTAAAATTACAAAGTCGATTACCAACCGTGAAAGTCAGTCGTTAGACAAATACTTACAGGACATTGGTAAAGAAGAGTTGATTACTGCGGAGGAAGAAGTAGAATTGGCACAAAGGATCAAGCAAGGAGACCAACAGGCACTTGAAAAATTAACCAGAGCCAATCTTCGTTTCGTCGTATCTGTTGCAAAACAGTATCAAAATCAGGGTTTAACATTACCCGACCTTATCAACGAAGGGAATTTAGGTCTTATTAAAGCAGCGCAAAAATTTGATGAAACACGTGGATTCAAATTCATCTCGTATGCTGTTTGGTGGATTCGTCAATCAATCTTGCAAGCATTAGCTGAGCAAGCGCGTATTGTACGTTTACCATTGAACCAAGTAGGATCTTTGAATAAAATTAACAAGGCATTTTCTCGCCTTGAGCAAGAATTCGAAAGACCACCATCAGCAGAAGAATTAGCTGAAGCGTTGGAGGTACCAGAGGATAAAATTAAAGAGAGTTTGAATGTTTCTGGTCGTCACGTATCTATGGATGCACCCCTTTCTACTTCGGAAGATGGAGGTACATTAATGGATGTTATGGCAAACAATGATTCACCAAAAGCCGATCACGCGCTTATGGCTGAGTCGTTACAAAAAGAAATCGAACGCTCATTGAGTACTTTAACTGATAAAGAACGTGAAATCATCCGTTTATTCTTCGGAATTGGAATGAATCACGGTTTGACACTTGAAGAGATTGGCGCTAAATTTAATTTGACACGTGAACGCGTTCGTCAGATTAAAGAAAAGGCAATCCGCCGTTTGAGACATACTTCGAGAAATAAACTTTTAAAGGCTTATTTAGGATAAACACCTTTAAAGCTGTCAGCCTTGGGCTGGCAGCTTTTTTTTCACATTGAATTTTAACAATCATATATATTTAAAAACATGGATACAGCGTTGGGCTACGAAACAGAACTTAAGTCACACATTGAACGTGAACGTGCAGCAGTGAGTTTATCAGGTAAGGTGGGTGAACTACTTTACGACAAAGGAATTGAATTAGTGTTGTTCAGAAATCACTTAATGGACATTACGATCTCTGAGATTCTTAATTTGCATGAATATTCCAGAACAGTGGTAAACAAGCCAGTAGACATTTTCACTACATCTGATTTAGCAGAAGAATTAATGAAATTAGATTTAGCTCCAGCGAAAATCGACATTGGGAAATTGGCAAGTGAATACATCTCAGAAAAAGGAAACTATGCTTCCAAAGCGGATTTCTTGATGAACAAACTAAAAGGATTTGAAACCGGAAACGGAATTCCTTTCGAACCTAGAGACGTGATTTTGTATGGGTTTGGGCGTATTGGACGTTTGGCTGCGCGTGAGCTAATCAAACAAGCTGGTAAAGGTCAACAGTTGAGATTGCGTGCGATTGTAACAAGAAGCAATTCAGCAGCGGATATCATTAAACGTGCATCTTTATTGAAAAATGATTCAGTTCACGGTGCATTTAAAGGAAGTGTTGAAGTTGATTTAGAAAACGAAGCTATCATTCTTAACGGTCAAATCGTTAAAATGATTACAGCTAAGAATCCTGAAGATGTAGATTATACAGCGTATGGAATTAACAACGCTTTGGTAATCGATAACACTGGAGTATTCGAAACGAAAGAAGCATTGTCGAGACATTTGAAATCAAAAGGAACTTCGCGTGTTTTGTTGACAGCTCCAGGGAAAGAAATTCCAAATGTTGTTTATGGTATCAATCAAGATGACATTGATTTGGCAAATGAGCGTATCTATTCTGCTGCATCTTGTACAACGAATGCCATTTCTCCAGTTTTAAAAGTTGTAAACGACAAATTAGGTGTAGTAAAGGGACATATTGAAACTGTACATGCCTATACGAATGATCAAAACTTGTTGGACAACATGCACAACAAACCACGAAGAGGTCGTTCTGCAGCAATCAACATGGTAATTACTTCAACTGGTGCAGGAAATGCGGTAACGAAAGTTATTCCTGCGCTTAAAGACAAGTTGACGGCAAATGCTGTTCGTGTACCTACTCCAAACGGATCGTTGGCAATTCTTAGCTTAGAAGTTGAAAAAGCGACAACCGTTGAAGAGTTGAACGACATGATGAAAGATGCAGCGCTAAATGGAGATTTGGTGAATCAAATCTATTATGCGAATGATCCAGAACTAGTATCAAGTGATATTATTGGGAATGTTTGTTGTTCTGTGTTTGATTCAAACGCTACAATTGTTTCTAAAGATGGAAAAAACGTTGTGATTTACGCGTGGTACGATAATGAGTTTGGATACACAAAACAAGTGATTCGTCTTGCTAAGTACGTAACTAAGGTAAGAAGAGCGATTTATTATTAATCACTCGTATAAAAAGACAAAAACGGGTTCGCTTAAACGTGAACCCGTTTTTTTTGTTAATCTTCTCTACAGTCTACATCGTAAGTGACACCATCTGAAACATATCCAGTTGACTCAACGACGTTGATTTCATTTCCACAAAGTTCACCCAATGACTCTTCTCCTGCCGATCCATTGTAATAACAATACTTGCAATCATCTTTGGTACAGGACATGATTGAAAAGACCAAAACTAATGAGCCTAATCCTACGATATTTCTAAAATTCTTCATCTTCTTAACTGGGTTGATTTTGTTTTTAAATCACAATACGAAGATTAAAGTACGAAGATTTTTACTAGAATTGGAAATTTGGACAAAAAAAACTAATGTCCGTGGCAGTGAACTTCGTAGTTCGTTCCGTCAACATCTACTCCTGTCGCCATTAGGTCTTCGACTTCGTTACCACATTTTTTTCCTAATGATACATCGCCGTTCGGTCCTTCATAGTGACACGCATGGCAGTCAAATTTCATACAAGAAGAAAGCGCTACCATTCCAATCAACACAGTTAATCCTACGATATTTCTAAAATTCTTCATCTTCTTAATTGGGTTTATTTCATTTTCTTAATCTCAATGAGACGATTAAAATAGAAAGATTTTTCCTCGAAATGAGCATTTTGAATAAAAAAAGGCGCACATTCTCATGCGCACCCCCTTATTACTAAACAAAAAACTAATTAATGTTCGTGACAGTGAACCTCATAGTTTGTTCCACCAACATTAATTCCCGAAGCCTCAAGGTCTTCCAGTTCGTCACCGCACTTTTCTCCCAATTCAACTTCGCCACTTGCTCCGTCATAATGACACTCATGGCACTCATCTTTCTTACATGAAGAAAAGGCGACCATCGCAACCAACGCGGTCATTCCTAAAATTGCATTTACTTTTTTCATTTGCTCTGTTTTTATGATTATTAATAGTTATTTACTTGATTTTATTCTACCATTTATGGTATAACCGATGTTGATATAAAAACTTCTGCCTGGGTGTTGAAGATCAATGTTCTTCAATCCAGACAAATGATTGATGTAAGCTGTATTCAATATATTTTTAGCACCTAAAGAAATTCTAATTGGTGTTTCTAGTGCATATAGAAAATCCATTCCAACGTTCCACAAATGATAATCGGGTGATGTTGTTTCATACTCAGAAACCTGATTCTGATCAAAATAATATTGGTGCTGAACGGTAATTTGCTCCATTTTGAACTTCCCTTTGTTTTTCAAATTGAGTTTCAAAAAACTATTGATCCGTGCTTGTGGCATCAAGGCAACACTCCTTCCTGTCAGCTCCTCTCCCCTGATATATGAATAGGAACTTTCAAGGTGCAGCCAGTGCGCAAAGTGCGGATGGTAGTGAAATCCAACATCCAGACCATATAATTGAACCAATTCCGCTTGTCTGTATTCGAAAACGGAGGCGCCATCTATAATAGAATCAACCGATTGGATTTGAATGTAATTGTTGATGTAGTTATAAAAAGGATTCACAATAAATTCGAAGTGTTCGCCATGCATCTCATAGCTTGCATCAATTTGAGTGGCATATTCCGGCTGTAAATCACGATCGCCTATTTCATAACGAAACGATCCATGGTGAATTCCATCGGAGAACAACTCAGACAAATGCGGCGGACGATAACCTGTTGAAATATTTAATCGCCATGTATGATCGTCACTCGAATGCGTTCCGCCGACAGAGAAATTGGGACTTTGGTAATCCTTTTTAAAATTCATTGAACCAACATCCAGCGAACGGATGTCATAGCGAGCGCCGAATTGAAGGTTCCATTTATTTTTTGAAAAATAAGCAATGCTGTACACGCCATTGTCGTACTGGTTAAAATCTGGAATTAATTGCAGCTCTGCCTTCTGTTGATTACGGTTCACTTGTACCATACCTTGTAAACCAGAAATCAACTGCCAGTGCTCACCAAATACTGCTTTGAATCGAAGATTGTACAACGAAGTATTTAACGTCATGTGTAATCCTGGGATGGTGACTTTCTCTTCAAATTCTGATAAATCATTCAGCGTATTCCCTACCAAAATCCCCAGTTCATTCTTTCCAATAAAAAACTTATTTTCAAACGAAAAAATATGATTTTGAATCACTTGAGCTGGAATCACGTTGTTTCTATTCTGCTGGTTGACCTGAAAGCTGAGTGGATCGATGATTGAATCATGTGTATGTCCCGGAATTCCATTTCTGTTATTCGAATAAATGTAGCGTACATGAGAAGCCCAGTTCTTTTTGCTGATTCCCACTCCTAACTTCACACCTTGGTTCTTGAATCGTGAATTTTCTGCAAACTTTCCATTCGGTAATTGATAATCTGCATTGTTTGCATACAATCCTGCTATATTTAATCGAAAAATTCCTTTCGAAACCTTGTACGACAGCGAGCTTGTTGTTCCCATGCTTACCGTTTCAAACAAAGAATTCACCTCAATTTCTTGCGTATTTTGTTGCGCATACGGTGCATCAATTAGATAAACCACACCACCAAACGCATCTCCACCGTAAAGCAATGAAGATGGACCTTTAATAACTTCAACGCTTTCCACACCCAACTGAGTGACAGCCATTCCATGATCACCGCCCCATTGTTGGTTTTCAACCCGCATTCCATTGAGTAAAGTCAACACCCTCACCCCTTGCATTCCACGAATGACAGGTTTTGAAATTCCAACGCCTGTGGATGCTTGTTGAACGCCATTTATATTGGCAATTGCTTCGCTCAAACTAGAAGATTGAATTGCATTTAAATCTTTCACCTTTAAATGATCGATTCGAAACGCATTGCTTTTCGCTAATCCACCTGAAGGACTTGAAACAATAACATCTTCAAAATCCAGGTGGTGCTCCATCAATTCAAGAGTCATGGTATCCCCTCTCCTTGCTTTAACCAAACGACTTTCATACAGTGGATGAGAAATACGAATGGTAAACTCATTCGGGAGAGAATTGGTAAATTCAAAATACCCTAAACTATCCGTATATGTACCGACGTGTACTTCAACGATAAAAATTGAAGCTTTGTAAAGTCCTTCCTTTTGGTTGGCATCTACAATTCGACCTGACAAATCCTGTCCGATCACGTGATTCACAGCCATAAAGGCGAGAATCACTCCTATAAGTTGTTTCATTAAATACCTGAAATTTTTGAATCTTACGACTCGTTAACATTCAATGTGTACTATTATTAGCACACTGGTTTGCGTGATAGAATCACACATTAATCATGAATATTAAGCTGTGGGAGGTCCCCTATGCGAAAATGCGCTGAAATCCGTTTGACCGAGACAATCAAATTGTGGGTCTAAGACGTTAGAATTTCTAAATTTTGCTACTGATTCGAACTTTACAGTAGGAATCTCAAAAACATCCAAGTCAAATTCACAAATGAAACAACTTTCATTTTCCGTTTCGAATGAAGCTAAATGATGTTCCTCTGAATGATTAGAATCGTGATCATGCGAGTGATGCTCTGAAGGCTCGTGATGTTCAACTGAATGCTCATGTTCACAGTCATGCACAATGCTTCTTGGAACGTTTAGAAAAACGAGACAAAAAAGAAGACCAAATGCAAATATCTGTTTCATGTATTCACAAAACTATAAAAAATTTGCTAGCATTTTGCAAATTTCTTTTTCTTTCCAAGGCGATTCATTCCAGCAGCCTTGTCTATGTAGGTCACAATATCTGGTGTTTTACAGGAAGTATCGCCCATAAACACCTCTACTTTTCCAATGCGCTTTCCTGCTTGGCGGCATGCGTCTGTAAGTTCTGGAACAGCACATCCAAGTGCTATTAAATAACCGTTCATGCAATATTTTAAATGATTCTCCGCTGTGTGAATTTCCTTCTCCACCCGATCGATCATTTTTTTATGGAAATCTAAATCCAGCTGGTCATTTGAAACAATTCCGAGATGAGCACTCATCGCACACCAGGCTATGTGCTGAAAAACGATGTTCTCATGATCTATCCATTTGGAACAAATATCCATACACAATGGACTTTCGGCTATGTTCCATGCTACCGCATAATCAGAAATCATGTTCCAAGTCGCACCATTTGCCCAACGTTCAAAATCAGTGAATGAAAACTTTGATGGATCAGCAATTAGACCTGCAAGATACTGCGCATCAGAATTACCCGTTGCATACAACTCCATTGCAAGTTTATGATTGTTCTTTAGCTTTTTCTCAAGCGGTTTTAAATCACCAACTTTCACGCCGAAAAAATTATCGGGAGCACCGTGTCTCTTGAATGTTTTGCGTGTTTGTTCCGAGCCCTTGCTTTCAAGGTACTCCATTACTTCATTTACTGTCATGATTACTTGATTCCCGCCTCTTTAAGGCATTTTTTCACCTTTTTCTCGTGTGCAACACGCTCTTCAGGGGTAACATTTGGACTCTGTGCCAGAAAAGCTTTGCATTTTGAGTCAATTTCATCAAAACGATCCGACAATCGATCAAATTCCTTATCTGAAACTGGTTTAGCAAATGCCTTGTTAATTGAATCATTTTTCACAACACAGGTACAAAAATCCCATTGCTCACCATGAATTTTTTCAATTTTAGCCAAACTTTGTTTAAACTCTTTTTGATTCTTCTTGTCTACGGTGGACATGTCATAATCAGAAATGATGTGTTTATCTATCGTGTCTTTGTCATTTTCAACAGCCAATGAATCTGAGGTATCAGTTAATAATTCAGCATTATTGACATCAGAAGTACAACTAATTACAGTGAATAACGTTATAAAGAATAGAAGTTTGTTCATCGAAATCTTACTTTGGCAGATTTTTTGATTTATAGAGTTCAATTATACGAACTAATTTGTAAACTAAGTCAATAAAAAAAGAAGAAAATGTATAGAATTATCATAGTCCTATTTTCAGTTATCCTTTTGACACCTGCATTTACTCAAGTTACTGCTTCCATCGAAAAGGAGCAACAAATTAAGGAGATGCGTGTGGACATCAATTTCAACAAAAAATATAAGCGCCAACTGAATCTTTTAAAGCGCACGTATCCGATGGCACTAAAGGCCAAAGAACTAATCGATGAGTACGAAGCCGATTTAGCGGATATTTCCAAACGTAGAAAGAAAAAAAAATACAGCAAGGATGCCCATCAGCAACTGAAGGATGAGTTTGTTTACAACATTCGAGATTTGTATACCAGCGAAGGCGATTTGTTAATGAAACTTGTGCACCGAGAAACGGGAATGACCGTCAACGAGATTATCAAAAACTACCGTGGAAGCTTGCAAACTGGTATGTATACTGGACTCGCAAAAATTTGGGGAAACGATTTGAATGCTACGTATGATCCTCTCGGAGATGATTGGATTACCGAAATTGTGATTCAGGACATAGAAAGTGGACGCATTCAGTTTGACAAAAAAATGAAAAAGCTTGATAAAGAAAGCTACAAGGAAAGTATGGACGATTATAAAGATCGGCGAAAAGAGTCAAAAGTACGTTTGAAGAAAATTAAGAAAGACAATCGCGAAGCCGAAAAAGCGAAAAAAGCGGCGGCTCGGAAGAGCTAGTCTATTGATAGGCGTTTATGACTTTAGCCGATGATGCTAAATCCCTCCATTCCTCTTCTTCTAAGTCCAGCTTTTCGATTGGATGCACGCCATTCTTTGTCAAACGCGCAGGAATACTCATGTAGAGCTCATCACAACTGAGTTTATTAACAATATCACGAGGCACCAAAACTCCTAACGGGTGAATTGCACCTGTATCAAACATTATTTGTCGCATAATATACGCTGCACAGTCCGCTGCTCCGTATATACTTGCTCCTTGTGTTTTTTTAATCTCACTAGCCGCTGTAATCGTCTGCTTTAAGCACATCTGTATTTCTTCGTCTGAAAAAAAATCGTGCAGAGGTTTATCATTGACACTGGACAAAGAATGCGCTACAACAATGGAAGCACCATGCTCACCGATTAAAATTGAATTGATATCCATTACCGATGGCTTCAATTTTTGTAAATAGTAATTCATTCGCAACGAATCTAGAAGCGATCCAGTCCCGATAACTTTTGATGCATTCAACCCCGTTGCTTTATACGTATGAAATGTGACATTATCCACAGGATTGGTAATCACAATTATTTTTGCGTCAACGGTAGGTTTGTAGTCCTTAAAAATGGTGTAGGATAAATTGCAGTTCTTCTCTGCCAAATCAAGTCGTGAACCGCCAGGAGGAACACCAATTCCGGCACTGTGAAAAATATACTCCGATGCATTCAGTAATTCTTGCGAGTTCTCTACGAATGTATGATTTCCCGTCAAAAAGGATGCGTGTCCTAAATCTAACAAACTACCTTCGATGTTTGGACTTGGATCCATAACATTTATAGTGAATTTGCAATCGGACATATTGATCAGTAAATGCGCTATGCTGCGACCAACATTTCCAAATCCAAAAATTGTAACGATTGTTCGCGTTGATGATTCCATGTGGTAAAGGTATAAATTCACAGCAAAGATAATCGAACTTAAGTTTCCAAAAAAAATGAAAGGAATATTGATTTCACCTGTCTAAACGACCAGTTCGATGAAATAAAATGATTTACTTTGAATGTAAATGAGCAAGGAAATGATAAAAACACTGAAAGCAACAAAGAATCCGATCAGCGAATCGACCAAACAACTTGAATTAATAACCCAAACGGATGTTTTGCCTTTTACGACTCGTTTAAAAAGTCTAGGAAAGTTACCACTTAAACCTACGCAGATTTCAACGCTTCAAGTGAATTTGGGTAAAATGTGTAATCAAGTGTGTGATCATTGTCACGTCGATGCTGGGCCTGACCGAAAAGAAATAATGACGCGTGAAACGATGCTCGCTTGTCTCAATGTTTTAAAAGATCCAGCAATCACAACGGTTGATTTAACTGGAGGAGCACCTGAAATGAATCCTGAATTTCGCTGGTTTGTCGAAGAATTAACAGCACTTGGAAAAAAAATAATTGTCCGCTGTAATTTAACGATCATCGTTGCGAATAAAAAATACAACGATCTCCCAGATTTTTTCAAGAAGAACAACATAGAAATCGTATCATCCCTCCCCTGCTACACTGCAGAAAACACAGATAAACAGCGTGGGGATGGTGTTTTCAAGAAGAGTATTCAAGCACTCCAAATGCTTAACAAAGTTGGTTACGGCATTCCAGCCTCAGGGTTGACGTTAAATTTAGTGTACAATCCAGGTGGCGCATCCTTACCACCGAATCAACTAGCACTTGAAAATGACTATAAAATTCGATTGAAAGAAGATTTTGCCATTGAATTCAACAATCTGTTCACTATTACAAATATGCCTATCAGTCGATTTCTTGATTACCTGGTTAAATCAGACAATTATGAATCGTACATGACGAAACTCTCCGAAACTTTCAATCCTGAAGCAGTTGACTCAGTGATGTGTCGCGAGATTATTTCTGTAGGTTGGGACGGCTTTTTATACGACTGTGATTTTAACCAAATGCTGGATTTGAAAGTTGCAAGTGAACCTGCACACATCAATTCCTTCAATAAAAATCAGCTAGAGGAACGATCGATTGTATTAAATCAGCATTGTTACGGCTGCACAGCAGGATCAGGTTCTGGATGTGGAGGGTCATTGGTGGAATAACGAATCACTCAATATTGAATGTTTATTTTAAAAAAAAAAAGCCCAGCATGTTCAATGCTGGACTTCTTCCATAAGTTTTCTCTTTTGTTATTTGATAACAAATTTTTCTGTAGAAACCACTCTGCCTTCTGCCAAAATTTTGCAAATGTACATTCCTGGCTTTAACTGACCAATATTAACCCGTTTAGCTTCATTCAAATTAATTGACTCAGTGAGTGCGGTTGCACCAGACAAATCAACAATGACGAATTCACATGTATTTGATTTTAATGTTTCAGTTGGATTAACAATACTGATGGTTATGAAATCACTTGCTGGATTTGGATCCAAGCTCGTCATAACCTCATTTACGCGTTTCTTTTCTGAATTTTCTCCCATGGTTGATTTAAAGAGAAAACTATTACACGAACACTTCAAACCAGTCCAATCTGATTTACTACCATCTTCACAAATAGTTCTTACTCTCCAAGAAAAACACAAACTACTATTTGGAACAATAAATGAATTAGTGGTTGTTGTATAAACACCTGTGTACGGCAACTCACCACTCTCACAACAAGCAGGATCGTTGTAATTCACTTCCACTTCATAACTAGATGCACCTGTAATTGCTGCCCAGGAAAGTAAAGTGCCATTTTCAATTATCTTACAATCCAATTTTTCAGGTATTTTACAGTGACTTGGAGGTTGCGAACATCCGCAATTTTTCTCGCTCCAGTCTGAGAAGCAATTTCCGGACAATATCGCCCTAACTCTCCAAGAATAACAAGAAGTTGGATTAATTATAAGGACATTGGTGCCTACATTGTATTCTACTTTATAAGGTGCCTCGGAATGTGGGCAACATTCTGGGTCATTATAAACAATTTCTACTTGATAACCAATTGCTCCGGCTACTGGACTCCACGACAAAACTTCTCCAGCTAGCGTTGAGCAACAATCTAAATTAGTTGGAGCATTAGCACTTCCAGTAATTGTAATTCCACCGCACAACTGAAGTGCTGTATAAGAACCCCAATTATTAACATCCACCTGAATTGTATTTATACCATTCACAACAGCAGGTGTACTCGTCATTGATCCTGATATTAGATGAGTTATACCTCCAGGAATTGTTTGTGCAACGCCATTCACTCGAACTGCCACTAATGCATTGTCTGCTGCCATAAAATTCAAATCAAGAAATGCGGTTGGATTTACAACGCATTCATCAATTGAAAACTGCATTTGATACGTAAAAATACCTCCAGTTCCAGGCACACCAATAATGTTGTTGGCTGCATTAACCCATGGTGAAATCCATTGTCCACAATCATCATGTACATAGGCATTTGGGTAAGTAAAAGTACCAGATTGCAGTACTCCAGTGGAAATTGTTACAGGACCAAAACCTCCTCCTCCTGGTGGCTGCATTGTCCAAATAGGATCGTTCGTACCAATGGTACCTACTCCTCCAGCACCATCTGTTCCTGTTGTAAGGTCGAAGAATTGTGCATGTGCGTTCATTGAAAAGACGATTCCAATAAGCGCAATAAATAACTTTTTAAACTTTTTCATAAGTAAAATGTATTAGTTGTGCCTACTCTATTGAAAATAACTGCACATAGTATTTTCGGCTTCCGACTATTTGCAGGTTTTCATAGTAATTACCAGGAAAGAGAAAGAATAGGGATTAGTAGGCTTTGAATTGACATGAAAAACACCTAAAGACAATTAGAACGTGTTTGAATCAATGTCTGCAACTAACTTACAAAGAAGACTTAAGGAATAATAAGAAAACTTTCAAAATGTATTTACCAATGATTATTTAATTGATTTAATTAAACATTAATGATTTGGGATCATCTCCCAATTTTTGGTTATGATTCGGTTTTCATATCACCTTTCTAAACCTAAAAAAATCTCAAATGAATTTGGCTTTTTTTGGCGGAGAAAGAGAAGAGTCCCGATTCATCGGGAAGAAGGCTGAGCCCCGAACGGGAAGTTCGGAAGGGCGAGGGATAGAACCCCCTGCCGAGTCGGATTACTGCGTGATCCATGAGAGGGAAATGCTTCAAAAAAGGGCTTTTGTTACACAAAAGCATTTTTTCGTATGGTTTAAAAAATCTCAAATGAATTTGGCTTTTTTGGCAGAGAAAGAGAAGAGTCCCGATTCATCGGGAAGAAGACTGAGCCCCGAACGGGAAGTTCGGAAGGGCGAGGGATAGAACCACACCTATGAGGGATTATTCCGCTGCGCGCCATGCTTTCGTCGTGCCTCCTCAGGTCGAACCCTTGGGGTTCTCATCCCATCTCCGCAATAAAAAAAGGACCCATCTAACGATGGATCCTTTTTTGGCGGAGAAAGAGAAGAGTCCCGATTCATCGGGAAGAAGACTGAGCCCCGAACAGGAAGTTCGGAAGGGCGAGGGATAGAACCCTCTGCCGAGTCGGATTACTGCGTGATCCATGAGAGGGAAATGCTTCAAAAAAGGGCTTTTGTTACACAAAAGCATTTTTTCGGATCATAACCAAAAGTTGGGGGTTAATTCATGAAGAATTCTGATTTTTGAGAAA
>CAZXRU010000007.1:124330-165823 GCA_964643345.1 uncultured Fluviicola sp. | reverse complement strand
GTGAAGTCGAAGTAAGCCCAAGAGAGCTTGTCCCGAACCTTCGGGAGAGAGCAAAATAACAGAGCGAGTGTGTAGCGTGAAAGCGACATACTCGTTTTTTTATGAAGTAAACTGGGCGAGAAGTTTATACTGAGCGGAACGTAGTGAAGTCGAAGTAAGCCCAAGAGAGCTTGTCCCGAACCTTCGGGAGAGAGCAAAGTGAGGGTTGTTAATTGTTAAAATTGACAACCCTTTTTGCTTCAACCCACCACTACAATGAATTTTTACATTTATATTTTATATTCAAAATCAATAGACAAGTACTATGTTGGGTTTTCAAATGATCCATGGAAGCGGCTTGAGCATCATTTGAATAATGATCCTGACAAATTCACAGGCAAAGCTAAAGACTGGGGTACTATCTGCTACTTTTTGGGTTTCACACGAAAGCAAAGAGGCTTTAAGTATCGGTAAGCCCAAAAGAAAGCTTGTTCCGAACACATACGGGAGAAAACAAAACAGTAAGACGAATGTGACACTTTTAATTCACATACTTGCTTTGCATTTTGTTACTTTTTTTTCTTTCATCATTTACCTAAATAATGAGTACTAATTAAAAACAAATTAGCATGAAAACTTTAGCATTTATTTCAGGAGCATTTGCTGGTTCTTTAACAGGAATGGGGGTATTATTTAAAATTCAACATTGGCCAGGGGCCACTATAATGTTGGTGATAGGGCTTGGTGTTTTTTCAATTGTATATATACCAAGTATCACAAAATATTTATACGATAAAAAGTAAAGACTTATTCAAAACAGGAATGTAAAACTAAAGACTGCTTTTTTAAGTAGTTCTTTAGTTTTTAATCTCATAGGCCAAAAGAATTATATAGGCTCCAAACAAATTGGCGTGCCCTGTTGAACCAATTTATTATTGTTTGTGATTTCACCGTATGTTGAGCAAGAAGTCAATGGTGATCACATTTTCCATCAGTTATTTGCTACGAATTTCTTTTTTATTTACTTTGTACTAAATCAAACGACCTTACAATATGAAATTTTTAATACTCTATTCTTTCCTTTTTTTGAGTACGCAACTGGATGCACAATCCGATACAGTAAAAATTTACATCATTAGTAACACGAATAAATTTGTGCAAATCAATACACCCGAGAAAACGCACTATTCATTTTTCTACCGTGACTTAAAGCACGTCAAGGAAACGAGAGAACTCATCTTTCCGAATAAGCAGGAAGTCAACGAGTTTTTTGATAAAGCAGAAAAAGTGTTAGCGACGGATTCTGGAATTATTACGTCAAAATATAACCTGTATCGAAACAAAGTAAACAAAAACACCCTTCGATTACAGAACAAGGAAGGTGGGTATGTGCTCATTTCCCGCGAGACACTTGAAACGATGAGAAAGGAGTTTGATAAATTAAAGTAAGAGCTCACCAGTTTCGATAATGAAAAAAATTGCGATTATTGGTTCTGGACCTGCCGGTTGTACATTAGCTATTTTACTTCAGCGAAAAGGGTTCAAAGTGGGTTTGTTTAGCGATGCTGCAAGAACAGAACTTTATGTCGGAGAATCCATGATCCCTGCGCTCATCCCTATTTTAAGAGAATTGGGAATTGAAGAAGAGGTTAAAAAATTTAGTGTTTACAAGCCAGGAGCCACCGTTTGGGTAAAAAACAACCTCCACGCAGAAGCACCATTTGACAAAGGTCTTGGAAAGCTTCCGGGCTACGCCTATAACACCAATCGTAAACAACTTGACACGCTTCTTTTGGAGACAGTAAAAAAAGAAGGAGTGCAGGTGTTTGAATGTAGAGCCGTTGTAGAAACGCAGGATGGCAACATTAGATTTGATAAGGAAACGCTAAGGTTTTGCGATGGTTTCTTCAATGGTCAACCCGATTATTTTGTGGATGCGTCAGGAAGGAAACGGGTCTTTTCAAATCTATTAAAACTCCCTACAACAAAGGGGAGTCGGATGGACACTGCCTTATTCGCCCATGTAGAAGGGGTAAGTTTTTCAGAAAATTATGGAGACATTCACATGCACCTTGCAAATAAAGGGTGGTGCTGGAGAATTCCTGTGCCGAACAGAACATCTGTAGGCATTGTGGTAAACGCAGAAGAATTAAAGAAGTACGGTAATTCTTCAGAAGAGCAATACGACAGTTATTTAGCGCAAGAAAACTCGGTCAACCAATTTTTTAAAGGAACGAAGCGCGTCACTCCAGTTCAGAAGTATTCGAACTATCAGTTGAAGTCAAACAAAATTTATGGTGAGAATTGGGTGCTGGTCGGTGATGCTGCGGGATTTCTAGACCCTGTATTCTCTTCTGGACTCTACTTCTCTATGCATTATGCAAAACAATTGGCAGATGTGTTTGATCCAAATCATCAACTCAATTTTAGACAGTTTGAGAAAAACTGGAATAAAGAGATCGAAGCTTGGCGGAAAATGATTGATTTGTGGTACAATGGTCGATTATTTACCAATTTTTTAATGGGAAACGATCGATTGAATACCAGAATTGGAAAACGAATAGGCAGTCATGCCATCAAACATTTTACATCCATTTTTACAGGTGAAGCGGTTAGAAACAGGTACAGCATGTGGTTGCTCAAATTTATGACAGGTCCACTGCTAGATTTTATGTATCGATGTAGAATGCACCGATACAAGGTAAAAGATTTGGAGTTATAACAAGGGATTCAGAAGGTTTTGTTTTTTTTGGCACACGGTTTGAAAAGTGATATTCACAACTTATTAAAACGTAGAACCCATGAAAAAGAACAGAAAAAAAGCAACAGCCGTAAAATTAATGTTGAACGCTACTTTAGAAGAGTACTTGATGTATATTAAATCTCTCGCGTTAAAAACAAGTTAAGTGTATGAATAGATGTAGTTTTAACCGGAAGGTTAATGTAGAACCAATAAATTGAAGGCTTCATGTGAAAACAGTGAAGCCTTTTTTTTGTGCTATTTTTACCGAGTAAATCTAATTTAAGCAGTTGTGTTGTCTATTGAACAAACCAAGTTACATACTATTTCCAGTAGCAGTTTTCAGCACCAATATGAATTGCTGATAAACGCTTACGCGCAAACGGAAAAAGAAATTTGGGGAGAAAACTATGTGCGTATTTCAGAGGAAGAATACAAAGAATTGATTGATCGTGAGTACGTTTTTACAGCATTGCTTAATGATGAGGTGGTTGGGACAATCTTCCTTTCTCAGCAAAGCGAGACGACCTTTTCTTTTGGACTCTTAGCAGTTGACTTTTCTAAAAAGGGATTAGGAATAGGCAGAAAATTAGTGCATCACGCTGAGCTAGAAGCAATGAAACTCGGCGCAACCGAAATGACCTTGGAAATATTGCGACCAAAGAATCAACAAGTTCCCTTCAAGCAGCAATTGGCTGAATGGTACGAGCGACAGGGTTACAAATTTACTCAGTCAGCTGATTTTTTGGAATTGAAACCGACAAAAATTGAAAAGGCAAAACAGCTCATTGCTCCAGCGGTGTTTGATTGCTATAGAAAAGAGCTCTCACACGATTAAATCCAAAGCTATTTCACGATTCAATCGTGTGAGAGGTTTGGATCAACAAAACACTATTCACTTTTGTTTTATTCCCTACCTTTGCAAAAAATGAATTGAAATGCTCGGATTAAAACTTCCAACCGATCCAAGATGGGTCAACATTGTTGAATCAAACCTTCCTGAAATATTGACGGATCATGCTTGGTGCGAGCAGAAAGCGGCTACGAACGCTATTTCAATCGTGGTTAGTAATCCTGAACGAACAGATTTGGTAAGCGATATGTTGGCCTTGGCCAAGGAAGAAATTGAGCATTTTGAATTGGTCCATGAAGTAATCAAAAAACGCGGATACGAACTCGGAAGAGAGCGCAAGGATAGTTACGTGAATGAACTGTATAAATTCATGATCAAAGGAGGAAGCCGCAATGACCAGTTGGTAGATAGATTACTGTTTTCAGCCATGATTGAAGCGCGATCCTGCGAACGATTCAAAACGCTTTCTGAAAATATAGACGACAAAGAATTAGCAGCGTTTTACTATGACTTAATGGTGAGCGAAGCGGGACATTACACGATGTTCTTGCGTCATGCAAAGAAAGTTACTGAGCGCGTAGATGTCGACAAACGCTGGAAAGAATGGTTAGCCCACGAAGCGATTGTTATCCAAAATTACGGGAAGTCAGAAACGGTGCACGGGTAGTTATTTCCCTGTCTTCAACTCTTTATCGACAATCAACAATTCGTTGAAAAACGCTTCGCCGAAGGCGCGAATCAGCGGCTCTTTTAGAAACTTGAACACCGGTACATCGAGTTGATCTCCGCACGCACAAGCGGGAGCACAAATACTCCACTTATCATAATTCAGCGCTTTGAAATCGTTAAATTGTTTTACGCGAATCGGGTAAAGGTGACAAGAAATTGGTTTTTTGAAATCCGTTTTTCCTTCTCGATGAGCTTGTTCAACGGCACATTTTGTAATTCCCTTTTCATCGAAAAACACAAACGCACATTCGCTGTCATTTACCAAGGTTGTAACAGGTTCGTTGTCCTGATCCATGTAAAAAACACCTTGCTTTTCAACCGCTTCAATTCCCTCTTTGCGCATGTAAGGTTTAATCGCCTCTAGTTCGTCTTCTAAAATGGAGACTTCTTCAAACGACAGTGGTGCCCCAGCATCTCCTTCAACACAACACGCTCCTTTGCAGGCGTTCAGGTCACACACAAACTTGTTTTCAAATATCTGTGTAGAAACGACTTTATCTTCAATTTCAATTAACATCCTCTGCGATTTATGCAAAGTTGAAAAATAAAATTATCTTTAAGCTAAACTTAAACTATTATAATTATGAATTGGTATATCAAAGTACTACAGAACTACGCATTGTTTTCAGGCAGAGCAAGAAGAACAGAATATTGGATGTTTGTTCTTATTAATTTTATTATTTCGATCGTACTCACGGTTGTGGATTCAATGATCTTTAGTCCGTATGAACCCCAATGGATCAACACACTTTATTCCCTTGCCGTGCTTTTACCATCAATAGCAGTAGCAGTCAGAAGGATGCATGATGTAGGTAAAAGTGGGTGGTATATATTAATACCTATTTACAATATAATTTTAGCCGCTACTGAAGGAGATCAGGGGCCAAATGAATATGGTGAAGACCCAAAGAATGAAAGAAATCAATCGGATGATTTACTGGATGATTATCTGATTTCTAAATAAATCAGCGAAAGGATTGTGTTTTTTTATAAAAAATAATTACATTTGCACCGTACTTTATGAATAATTACACGAATGAGGGGACGAAAGTCCCCTCTTTTTATACACAATGATTAGTAAAACGCGAATAACAGAATTGATTGACGAACGCATTGCCGAACTGGACAATGGCTTGTTTGTGGTTTCTTTAACTATTTCGCCAAGTAACGTCATCGTGGTGGAATTGGACAAATACGAAGGCGGTGTTTCGGTAAAAGATTGTATGTCAGTATCGCGAAATATAGAGCACAACTTAGACCGAGAAGAAGAAGATTTTGAGCTGAGCGTGACTTCTGCTGGATTGGACAAAGGCCTGCGTGTATTTGCTCAGTACAAAAAAAACATTGGGAGAGAAGTTGACGTCAAACTGGAAGATGGAACAGCTATCACGGGATTAATGATTGACGCGACTCCTGAGCAAATCACCCTTCAAACGGAACGAAAGGAACGGATTGAAGGAAAGAAAAAGAAAGAAACAATTGTGGAAGATCATGTCTTTCCAATGGATCAAATAAAGGAAACAAAAATTGTAATATCATTTAAATAAACAAGTATGGATAGTTTAGAATTGATAGACTCGTTTTCAGAGTTTAAAGAACTGAAAAACATCGATAAACAAACAATGCAACACGTCTTAGAAGACGTTTTTCGTGCGATGTTGAAGAAAAAATTCAACACAGACGAACACATTGATGTGATTGTAAATATTGACAAGGGTGATGTTCAAATTTTCTTGAACAAAGAAATTGTTGATGACGGAGAAGTTGAAGATCCAAATACGGAAATTGCTTATTCTGATGCAATTAAAATTGAACCAGATTTTGAAATCGGAGAGGAAGTAACAGAAGAGTTTAAGTTTTTGGATTTTGGAAGAAGAAACGTTCTTTCATTACGTCAAAACTTGATTTCTCGCATCATGGAATTAGAGAAAGATCACTTGTACAAATTGTATAAAGAGCGCGTAGGAGAAATCGTTACGGGTGAAGTTTACCAAGTGTGGAAGAAAGAGATCATGGTATTGGACGATGAAGGCAATGAGTTGATTTTACCAAAATCAGAGCAAATTCCTTCGGACTACTTCAGAAAAGGAGAGTCAATTCGTGCGGTAGTTGCAAAAGTAGACATGCGAAACAGCAGTCCTGTAATTATTTTGTCACGTACGGCACCAGAATTTTTAGAGCGTCTTTTCGAATTAGAAGTTCCCGAGGTGTTTGACGGTTTAATTACCATCAAGAAAATTGTACGTGAGCCAGGAGAAAGAGCAAAAGTAGCGGTGGAATCTTACGATGATCGTGTAGATCCAGTTGGTGCGTGTGTTGGTATGAAAGGTTCTCGTATTCACGGTATTGTTCGTGAGTTGAAAAACGAAAACATCGACGTAATTAACTATACAAACAATCCACAATTGTACATTCAACGTGCACTTTCACCAGCAAAAATCACAACGATTGAAATTGATGAAGAGCAAAAACGTGCAAAAGTATTTTTGAAACCAGATCAAGTGTCATTGGCGATTGGTAGGGGAGGTCACAACATTAAATTGGGTGGTCGATTAACGGGTTACGAATTGGATGTTTACCGTGAAGGAGAAGTGGACGTTGAAGACGTTGACTTAGAAGAATTTGGAGATGAAATCGATAGCTGGATTTTGGATGAATTGAAGGCAATCGGTTGTGATACTGCAAAATCTGTACTAGATTTAGGAGTTGAAGAGTTGGTGAAAAGAACCGACTTGGAACAAGAGACAATAGAAGAGGTGTTTAAAATTCTAAAGGCGGAATTCGAGTAAATCACCGCAAATAAGTATATTTAAGGCATCAAATAAACAACAACCTTGATAAATCAGGGTGAATAAAGTTAAAGGACGCATAGTTTTATGGTCAAAACAATTAGATTAGGAAAAGCAGCTGGAGAACTCAACGTGGGTATGTCTACCCTTGTGGAATTTCTTGAAAAGAAAGGAGTAACTATCGATGCTAGCCCGAACACAAAGCTTGAGCCAGAGCATTATGATTTGTTACGCACTGAATTTGCTGCGGATCAAACATTAAAAGAAAAGGCGAAGAACGCGACTGTTTCTCACGAGAAGAGAGAAACGATCTCGTTGCGCGATAAGGTTGAGCCAACGCCAGTAAAGGAAGAAGCACCAGCGAAAGAAGAAGTTACCCCAGCGGTAACTCCAGAAAAAGCAGAACCAACTCCACCAAAAGAGGAGGCGGTTCGAGGCGTGCAAGTTGTTGGTAAAATCGACCTGGACAAGCTGAACACCAAAACGCGTCCCGATAAAAAAGAAGAGGTAAAGACTCCTGTTAAAGAAGAAGCCCCTAAAAAGGAAGAAGCTAAAGCAGAAGAAGTTGCACCTCCAAAGAAGGAAGAAACGCCTGTAGTTCCAGAAGAAAAGAAAGAAACCGAAACAATTCGTGCTTTAGGCGCAAGGCTTACTGGACCGAATGTCGTAGGGAAAATTGTTTTACCAGTAGAAAGAGAGCGAACGTCTCACGCAGACAGAAAGAAAAGAAAGCGTGTACGTAAAGTTGATGCCGACAAAGCAGCAGGTCAACAAAGCCAAGCTGGAACTCAATCAGGAGGTCAAACAGGAAATCAAAATCAGGGAACGAACCAACCTAACAAAGGCGGGTTTAACAAGAACAAACCTAAAGTTGATAAACCAGAGATTACCGAACATGATATCCAAAAGGAAATCAAAGAAACGCTTGCTCGATTGTCAAGTAAAGGTGGTAAATCTAAAGGGTCCAAAAACAGAAGAGCTAAGCGTGATAGTTTTGCTCAACGTAGACAAGAAGAAGAAATTCAAGCTGAACTTGAAGAGAAAATATTAAAATTGACAGAGTTTGTTTCTGTTTCGGAACTTGCCTCAATGATGGGTGTAAGCTCGACAGAGGTAATTTCTGCATGTATGTCACTCGGAATTTTTGCTTCGATCAACCAACGATTGGATGCTGAAACGATTCAGATTATCGCCGAAGAATTTGGCTTTGAAGCTGAGTTTGTGAGCGCGGAAGTACAAGATGCTATTCCAGATGAAGCTGATAGTGAAGAGGATTTGTTGCCAAGAGCACCAATTATTACGGTTATGGGTCACGTTGACCACGGTAAAACATCGTTGCTGGATAAAATCCGAAACGCAAACGTAACGGATGGTGAAGCAGGTGGAATTACACAGCACATTGGAGCTTACAATGTTAAGTTAAAAGACGGTCGAAGAATGACTTTCCTTGATACTCCTGGTCACGAAGCCTTTACCGCAATGCGTGCACGTGGAGCAAAAGTAACTGATGTCGCAATTATTATTGTTGCGGCGGATGATGATGTGATGCCACAAACCAAAGAGGCAATTTCTCACGCTCAGGCGGCAGAAGTACCGATGGTGTTTGCAATTAACAAGATAGATAAGCCTGGAGCAAATCCTGATAAAATTAAAGAACAACTTTCCCAAATGAATATTTTGGTGGAAGATTGGGGTGGAAAATACCAGTGTCAAGAAATTTCAGCGAAGCAGAACCTGAACATTGATGCGCTTTTAGAAAAAGTATTACTGGAAGCAGAACTACTTGATTTGAAGGCAAATCCAAACAGAAGAGCTGTGGGTACGGTGATTGAATCGTCGTTGGATATTGGAAAAGGATACGTTACCAACATACTGGTAGAAAACGGAACACTTCGCGTAGGTGATTACGTACTTGTTGGAAGAAATCACGGTAAAGTAAAGGCAATGCACGATGAGCACGGTAAAAGTGTGAAAGAAGTGGGTCCAGCTAAACCGGTTGCTATTCTTGGTATCAACGGAGCGCCATCAGCAGGTGATAAGTTTCACGTAATGTTAGACGAGCGTGAAGCGAAAACAATAGCACTTAAAAGAGAACAATTGTACCGTGAACAAGGTTTACGTACAACGAAACATATTACACTTGATGAGATTGGACGTCGTTTGGCGATCGGTGACTTTAAGGAATTGAACTTGATTGTTAAAGGTGACGTGGATGGATCGATTGAAGCACTTTCTGATTCATTGCAACGACTTTCAACAGAAGAAATTCAAATCAACATCGTACACAAAGGTGTTGGAGCGATTTCTGAGGCTGACGTTAACTTAGCATCAGCATCTGAGGCAATTATCATTGGATTCCAAGTGAGACCATCGGCAAGTGCTCGTAGATTGGCAGATACAGAACAAATCGATATTCGATTGTACTCTATTATCTACAAAGCAATTGACGAAATCAAAGCGGCAATGGAAGGAATGTTGTCTCCAGATATCGAAGAGAAAATCATCGGAACAGCGGAGATTAGAGAGACGTTCAATATTACGAAAATCGGTACAATTGCAGGTTGTTTCGTTACGAGCGGCTTGATTAAACGTACATCGAACATCCGAGTGATTAGAGACGGAATTGTGATTCATACAGGTACATTGGGATCATTGAAACGATTCAAAGACGATGTGAAAGAGGTGAAAAACAACTACGAATGTGGATTGAACATTGAAAAGTACAACGACATTAAAGAAGGTGATATTGTCGAAGCATTTGAAGAGGTAGAAGTAGCAAGAAAATTGAAGTAAAGTTGCTTTAACATCTTTTATTGGCTTACAATAGATACTTGATGTCTTATTTGTTAACTTTGTTCTAACTTTTAAATTGAATAGTGATGGTATTAGGAATTTTCGGTCCTTGGCAAGTAATCGCAATCTTAGTTGTTGCGTTGTTGTTGTTTGGTGGTAAAAAAATCCCAGAATTAATGAAGGGATTGGGTAGAGGAGTGAAGGAATTCAAGGATGCTTCTGCAAAACCAGAAGAGGACACTGAGTCTAAAGAAAAAAAATCTTAAAAATTAACGCATGTTGCGAACGTATGCTGAAGTGAAACAAGCGATTTCTTCAGGCGATACAGTTATGAGTATCCTTGAAGGATATCTCTCGGCAATTGAAGACAACAAAGAGTTAAATGCCTTTTTGGAGGTGTTTGAAGAATCCGCACGTATCCAAGCGGAAAAAGTAGATCAAAAAATCAAGAATGGAACCGCAGGTCGATTAGCAGGAATGGTAATTGGACTGAAAGACAATATGTGCTATAAAGGACATAAAGTATCCGCGGGTTCCAAAATATTAGAAAATTTCGAATCCCTTTTTACTGGGACAGCTGTAGAACGATTGATTGCAGAAGATGCAGTCATCATCGGTCGACTGAATTGTGACGAGTTTGCAATGGGTAGTTCCAACGAAAAATCAGCTTTTGGACCAGTACTTAACCCAATCGATAAAACGAAAGTCCCTGGAGGTTCTTCCGGAGGTTCAGCGGCTGCAGTGGCGGCTGGATTATGCACAGCAGCATTGGGAAGTGACACTGGCGGATCGATTCGTCAACCTGCAAGTTTTACAGGAACCTACGGATTAAAACCAACTTACGGCAGAATCAGCCGTCACGGATTAATTGCCTATGCTTCATCCTTTGATCAAATTGGACCATTCACAAATTCGCTGGAAGATGCGGCACTGCTGTTAGAAGTAATGGCTGGTGAAGATGATTTTGATGCAACCGTTTCGACAAAAGCAGTTGAAGCTTATTCCGATTTTGACACTACGCAAAAAAGAAAAATTGCTGTCATCAAAGAAAGCTATGAGGTAGAAGGAATTGATGAAGAAATTAAGCAATCACTTGACGGCATCATCGAAAAACTGAAAGCTGAAGGTCACACGGTAGATTTTGTTTCTTTTCCTTATTTGGAATACATGGTACCAACCTACTACGTACTAACGACAGCGGAAGCATCGTCTAATTTGTCACGTTTTGACGGGGTGCATTTTGGACACAGAAGTGCCGTTGCAAAAGGAGTGGAGCAAACATATAAGAAATCACGCAGCGAAGGTTTTGGAGCAGAAGTTCAGCGTAGAATTATGGCTGGAACATTTGTGCTTTCTCACGGATTTTACGATGCGTATTACACGAAGGGACAAAAAGTACGTAGAGTTTTACAGGATAAAACGAACGAAATTTTATCTGAGTTTGATCTGATTTTGTTGCCAACAACACCGACAACAGCCTTCGATCTGGACGCAGTTACAGATCCGATTGCGATGTATTTGCAAGATATTTATACAGTTCACGCTAACTTGAGCGGAAATCCAGCGATTTCATTGCCTTTTGGAAAGCATAGCAATGGACTGCCATTTGGTGTGCAGGTCATAGGAGATCATTTTAAAGAAAAGGACATGTTGAGCTTTTCTAAACAATTGGAAAAAATAGCCCTGAATTAATGAAGATTTTAAGTACACTCATAGCCGTAGTTTCTTTAACGCTTTCGTTGGCGCAACCAGCGAATAAGTGGACAAAGGAAGACTCGTTAAAAGGGGCAGCACTCATCAACACGATCGAGCAAAGTTTGAATATGTTTTATGCGGAATATAGCCCTGAAGGGAACTATGATTCAATAATCGATGCACTGAACTATGAACAAAATGACATTCCTGAGTTTTCAGACGAGGTATATTGCAAGCGTTTAGGTGTAATGAATGAAATGAGTCCATTTCACCTTGATTGTAACGAAGCGACATTATCAACCATTCGTTTCTTTGTTCAAAAGAGACGTGGATTTGCGCGTGTCGTGTTAGGAAGATCAAAGTTGTATTTTGATATGTTCGAGGAAAAATTGGCAGAGCACAATTTACCGCTGGAACTGAAATATTTGGCAGTGATTGAAAGTGGATTGCGTCCTCAAGTCAAATCTAGAGCAGGAGCACTTGGTCTTTGGCAGTTCATGTACGGAACAGGAAGAATGTTTGGATTGCAAGAAAACTCATACATCGATGAGCGCATGGATCCAGAATTGGCAACAGAAGCAGCGTGTAAGTATTTAGCAAAGCTGTACAATATTTACAACGATTGGAACTTGGCTTTAGCGGCTTATAACGCTGGACCAGGAAACGTGAACAAAGCGATCAGAAGATCTGGAAACAAATTGACTTATTGGGAAGTTCGTCCATTTCTTCCGAAGGAAACACAAGGATATGTTCCCAACTTTATTGCCGCAGCTTATTTGTTGACGTATCACGCTGAACACAACATTATTCCTATGGAGGCTGAAATTCGCTATCCACAGTTGGATACAATGTGCCTTTCAAAAGGAGTTCACATGGAAACAATCAGTGAATTATTAGCATTCGATCAGGCTGAAATTGAGCGTTTGAACCCGATCTATAAGAAATCATTCATTCCTAAAACGGTTCCAAATCAATGCATTACATTGCCACTGACCGTTATTGGTAAACTGGTCGCTCAAGAAGAAAAATTATATGAACTGGAGTTTTCTAAGTATTCTGCGGATGCTCCAAAAGTAATTGTTCACACACCAACTGTTGAAACACCAGAAGTAGCAGAAACGAAACCGACGTTTCAGTACCACAAAGTTGGAAGCGGGGAGACATTGGGAACAATTGCAACGCGCTATGGAACTACGGTTGCTGAAATTCAACGTGATAACGCATTGAATTCAACCAAAATTTATGTGGGTCAACGTTTGAAAGTAAAAACTGGAACAACGGTTGTTACACCTACAAATCCCACAACCCAGCCAGAAACAACTCCCAAACCTCCAGCTGAAACAAAAGCATACTATACAGTGCGAACTGGGGATACTTTCGGTAAAATTGCGCAACGTCATCGTTTGTCACAATCACAGCTGAAAAAGTTGAACCCTTCTGTTAATGTGGACAGAATCAATGTGGGTCAACGACTCAGAGTAAAATAGATTTGCTCGATTTTTGTACGGTTTTTCCATAAATCTAAAAGTATGAAAATGAAAAATTTTGTCATAATTATTGGTTCGGCTTTTATCTTGTTGGCAGGGTGTGAATCTAACTCATCCAATTCGATGAGCACAGGGTTAAGTGTAACTGGTAAGGTAGGAGAAATACTTATCGTAAGTGAACAAGGTATTTGGGATTCTCCCATTCAACAAGTACTTGATTCCAATCTTACGCAATGGATTTTACCGTATTTACCAGATGTCGCAACTTTTCAGTTGACACATAAGACACCCAGTCATTTTACCCAAGGTGTTAAACGCTATCGAAACACGCTTTTTTTAAATATTGATCCATCACATACAGGCGAGCATGGTACCATCGTGAAACGAAAAGACGTTTGGGCAAAAGATCAGTTGGTGATTGATATCACAGGAAAGGACTTTAATCAGTTGCTGGAAACGTGCAAGCTTGGACTAGGTGAAGTCCACAAGGAGTTTGACGAAATTGAATGGAGAAGATTGATAAACCAATTCTCTAGGAACAAGAATCAACGCATTAGAGATGAGGTCAAGAAAAATTTTGGGTGCGATATGGTACTTCCGTCGAATGCAAAGATTGTTACTAAACGCACCAATTTTTACCGTATTGAATTTCCACCAGCGGCTCGCCCACTTGAATTTGTTGGAACCGGAACACAGGACGCAGGCGATATTTTTTCTGGCATTTTGATTTATCAGTATGATTATACAGATTCATCTCAGTTTGACCTGAAACGCTTATTGCAAGACAGAGATACGATGCTTAAGTACAACGTGCCATATGAAGTTGAAGGCATGTACATGGGAACGCAGTATTCTGAATTTGTCTACCCAGAAGGAAACACGATGAGTACAGGGGACGGACAACTAAAGGGATATGAGATGCGCGGAATGTTTGTCTTTACTGGACTTCCAAAGCATTCAACAGGTGGTGCATTTTGGGCATTTCACTTTATCAATAAACACACGAAAAAGTTGGTGTGCGTCAGTGGTTACGTTGATGCACCTCCGACTACAAGTTGGACACATCCACTGAGAGAAATTCAGGCGATTCTAAGAAGCATTGAACTTGTAAAATGAAGATTTCCGTCGTCATCATAACGCTGAATGAAGAACGTAACATTGAGCGATGTATTCGATCTGTGCAAGAAATTGCAGATGAAATCATCGTTTTGGATGCATTTTCTACCGACAACACACCTGTACTATGCAAGGGGCTGGGTGTACGTTTCGAACAGCGGAAATGGGAAGGATATGCTTCCACAAAAAATTACCTCAACAGTTTAGCGCACTACGATTATATTTTGTCTCTTGATGCAGACGAAGCTGTGGATAGTGTATTGAAAGAGGAAATATTGGCATTGAAGCATCTGAATGAACCAGAAATTTACAGTGTGAATCGATTGACAAATTACTGTGGGAAATGGATCAAACACTCGGGATGGTATCCGGATATTAAAGTGCGCTTATTTCCAAAAAAGGACAGCTATTGGAGTGGTGAATTTGTCCATGAAGAATTGGTCTTTCCAGCGACAATTCCTGTAAAACAGTTGAATGGACATTTGGAACACTATTCTTATTATTCGTTTAAGGAACACCGCGAACGTGCAGACAAATATTCAGCTTTGACAGCACGTAAAATGTATGAGGCTGGACAGCGATCTTCGTTGATTAAACCTTACCTTAGCGGTCTGATGCGTTTTGTGAAGATGTACATCATGCAGATGGGATTTTTAGATGGCCGAATGGGATTTAAAATCGCGCAAATTAGCTGTCAATCGAACGTGTTTAAATACAAGGAATTAAGAAGAATTACGCAAGAAGCACAATGAATTTAGAAGGGAAGAGGGTAATTATTAGTCGTACGGATAGCATTGGAGATGTAATGCTTTCCTTGCCAATGTGCGCATGGTTGAAAGAACAATTTCCAACTGTTGAGCTCGTATTTTTAGGTCGTGGTTATACGCGCGCTATTGTAGAAGCTTACGAGAAGGTGGATAAATTCATTAATTGGGATGATTTACTGAATGCACCGAAAACGGAACGCGCTCAAGCGTTTAGAGCATTGGACGCAGATGTGATCATTCACGTTTTTCCACACAAAGAAATCGCTGCATTGGCGAAAAAGGTACGGATTCCAATGCGGATTGGAACGTCTCACCGCGCCTATCATTTGTTGACATGCACGCACCGTTTAAATTTCACTCGGAAACGATCAGATTTTCATGAATCACAACTGAATTTCGAATTGCTCAAGCCATTTGGAATTAAAGAATTGCCTTCGTTGGAGAGTATAATTCAATACACGTCGTTTCTAAAAGTGCCTCAGGAATCATTGCCACCAGCCTTTACTAAGTTGAAGAACTACACGATTTTACATCCAAAATCGCAGGGAAGTGCCAAAGAGTGGCCACTTGAAAAGTACATGGAGTTGGCAAAAATACTTTCAGACAAAGGACAAACAGTTGTTTTTACAGGTACAGAAGATGAAGGCGCACAGTTCAGAGCGAAAATTCCTACTGACGAGAACATGATAGACAGTACAGGTCAATTGACGTTAGAGCAACTCATGGTGTTGATTTCTAACGCAACAAACCTAGTCGCTTGTTCGACAGGACCGCTGCACATTGCAGGATATTATGGTGTAAATACCGTTGGCTTATTTTCTCCTAAGCGACCGATTCACCCAGGACGTTGGAAAGCACTAGGCACACAAGTTTCAACCTTGGTGTTTGATGAAAAATGTCCAGCGTGTATGCAGAAAAAGGAATGTTCCTGCATAAAAGACATCACTGTTGATGCTGTTCTCGAAAAAATTAAGTAACTTTTTTCCATCGAAAGGTGGGTGACATATTTTATTTACGCCAACAGTGTTGTTGCGACTTCCACAGGAGTATTATCCGGTGGCGTAGCGTTCGCTTTTGGGTGTGAAAATTGGTTGCTCTATGGATTATTTGCCTTCTTTTCCACATTGATTGTTTACAACGGTCAACGTCTAGTAAAAGCGCAAGTCCATGGGACAAATCCTTGGCTGGTGTGGGTCAAACGAAATACACGGGTGATCTACGCGTTTATTGTTTTATCCCTTCTCGCCTCGATTATTCTGTTCATTGAGCTTATCAATAGTACTACAACCTATGTTTTATTAGGTCTTACGGTGATTATAGCTATTCTTTATGTAATGCGCATTGGAAATAGAAACGCCCGTGAAATCCCCTATTTGAAAATTCACTTAATTGCCTTTACTTGGACAGTAGTGCTTATCGTCTTTCCATTGATCAATGAACAAAAGGAAGCACCATGGTGGTTAATTATAGCGCATTACATTTATGTATTGGCGGTAGCCATTCCCTTTGATATTCGTGATCTAAAGCACGACATGCCCTCACAGAAAACTATTCCACAAGTACTCGGTGTGAATGGTGCAAAGATGATGGGAGCGTTTTTATTGCTCCTTTTTGCCGCTATCATGGTGTGGAATCAAGAAAGCTTGTTGACAAACCCCATCTTTTACTTCGCGGTGTTCATCCAAATTTACCTAGTTGTTCGCATGAACGAAGACCGCTCCGATTTTTATTGCGCGGGTTGGATCGACGGGGCCATCTTGTTGTTAGGAGTGAGTTATTTTTATGGGGGACTGGCGGGATAGCAGAAAGAATGATTCTTCAGACACCCTTTTTCTCTATTTCTTTTGGGATGAAGAGAACCTTTAATGCACAAACGTTAAGACAATGTCTAACAAAAAAAAATCTCCTGACCACATGCAGCGATCAGGAGATTAACTTTTGAAAGGAGTAAGTTATTGAACTACTATTTTTTTAGTAGCAATACTGCTTCCGTCAACAATATTTAGAACATACACCCCTTTTGATTGGTTAGAAAGATTGATTATTTCATTCGAATTATAACTGGAGTTTTCATAAATTTTTTCGCCAGTTATGTTGTAAATGGTAACTGAAGTTGCTTGATCACTTTGAGTTGAGATTTGGAAAACACCATTCGACGGGTTGGGATAAACATGAAAATCTGACTCATCAGCAAACTCTATTATATTACTAGTTGCATAATCAAGATTGTAAAATTGTTTTCCGTCAATAGCCTGAGTGGTCTTTTCAACTTTGTACTCCATCAAAATTCTATATACTGGTTCGAACTGAAAATAGAGATATCTGAACTTATTATCTGCTATAAGATCTTCTTTAATCCTGATAACATCATTATATGTGCCAAAAGGTGTAGTTAATGTGCCATAAGCGTCATACACTCTTTTATCAAATGCATCCTGATAATTCATGGGAATAATTAAAAAGGTATCAGGGACTGCGTATTTCTGAAAGCTTGATGTATAAGCAAGACCTAAAGTAGCCTGATATGTGTTGTCAAATTTTCCGACAATTGTAGCAACCTTTGTTACACCATAAAATAGTTCGGATGCATTGTTACCGTCAGGAAATGTGTCTTTGATTTGCTGACTGAGTCCTGAATAAGATACATCTTCAAAATAAAAAGTAGATGCATTGTGTGCAACAGCTGAATAGTCCCATGATTGTGCAGGACCCTCAGCGGTATGGGTAAGGATTCCTGTAATATCATATCCGTATGTTTTTGTTCCAATCGGAGCAGACGGAGCAGATGTTAATACAGGTTGTGCACGGACAATCGAATTGTTATTAAAAGCGAACAAAACAAAGGACACGGCAAATACCGAATGTTGTAAAATCGTTTTCATAATCTAAGTGGTTTAATAATTATAACTTGGTTATTTATTGATGATTAGCTTTTTGGTTATGCTGCCTGTTTTAGCCTTTAGCTGTACAAAATAAGCCCCTGAATTAATAAAAGAGACATCAACCTGTGTTTGACCGGAAGTAAGATTGAAAGAATGAACAAGCGTTCCATTTACATCATAAATATCAGCAGTTGCTCCTTCATAATCATCCATGTTTATTGAGAAAGCATTTTGAACCGGATTGGGAAATAATTCGACGTTTACCAGTTCCTTCTCTTCAACAGATGCCGAGCTTGTGATACCCAACTCAGACAAAGCTCTTTTAAAAACACCTTTGTTTAGTGTACCAATAAAAACATTATCCCCTTTAATTACGACTGAAAAAACAGTGCTTGAAGTTATGCCATCATTCTCAAGAACCCTTGTTCCAGTTGCAATATCATAGATACCAAATAAGGCGTCTCCTACAATAAGTATTTTTCCGTCTGTTGCCAGCATTTTCCTGCCTCCATAAGGGGCATCAGTAAACGTTGCGCAGTTGTCAACTGATCGATAGATTTCATATTCATCGAGAAGAAAGACATCAGTGCCACTAAAAGCTATATCTCTTACTACCCCATTATGACCAGTTGCTGTCCAGGTAACTCCGTTGTCACCGCTGAGATACAGACCTCCAACTGCACCATGACTTACTGATGCATACAATATTCCGTTGTTGCTTTTCAAAACCCCAACGTAGTTATTTGCATTTATCGTTGACCAGTTATTTCCAGCTATTTCCGACCAGTTGTCACCATCATCAGTAGAGTGGTATACTCCGTTTGAAGTTCCGATGTATAAAGTACTCCCTATCTGAGTAATATTTGATACATTGAATGGAGCCGGTTCAGTCCAACTCAAACCTGCATTTTTTAATTCCCATGAACCTCCGTTATCGGATGATCTGTAACGATTGGCAAAAATATTGTTTCCTGAAACAAAGATTTCATTTATATCGCCTGCACCACCACCAAGATTAACATTTTGTGAAAATGAACCTCCGTCATTGGTGGATTTGAAGACTTGTCCATTCTGAACTCCTGTATAAATGTCAGCATCTTTTATACCAAGTGAACGCCCCTGGAGGCTATTGGTGTTGGGACAATTGATCCACTGGGAAAAAGTGGAAAATGAATGTATCATACATACGATACCAGCTATTAAAGTAATTTTTATTTTCATAAGGTTTTTTATTGATTGGTTTCTGCAAAGTTCAGTAAAAGAACCTGTCTGGGAAATAGTGCATTTGTACTAGGTCAGACAAAAAGTTGTATATATTTAGTGCACCATTTAAAACCTTCTTATTTTTGAATGCTTATGAAACTAACCACCCGCTCATATAAACTAGTTATTGTCGTATTGATGGTTAGTTCTTCTGTTTTTGGGCAAATTACTGATCAATTGAGCAAGTATTATCAGCTATCGGAAAAGAAGTTTAATGAAGGAGAATATGCTGATGGTTTACAATTAACATTCAAGGCACTTAAATTGGCTGAAAAACAAAATAACTGTCATAAGATAGCTTATGCCAATATGCAAGTTGCGAGAATGCACTATTACTTGAATGAAAGAAATGTTGCACTAAAGAAATTTCTATCAACCGAAAAATTAATCGATTCTTGTAATGTTGATTCCTTAAGATATAAAGTGTATCATAACATTGGTTCTATTTACTCTGAGTTAAATCAATTAGATTCTGCTATGATTTTTCTTACAAAATCGTTGACTATTTTAAACAAAACTGACAATTATGTAGAACTGACAAGAACAAATGCGCTTATTGCTGCACTTTACATTGAACGGCTTAATAATATTAATGAAGGTGACAAATACCTCATTCAAGCTGAGAAGTATGCCAAACTTTCAAAAAATTCAATACTTATCGCCTTTGCAACGGCCAAAAGAGGGCGTTGGTATTATGAAAAAGAGGAGTATGAAAAGGCCTTAACTATTTACAACGAAGCTTTTATTATATATCAGCAGCAACATAACACAAGTGGAATTTTGTATATGTTAAAAGCAATCTCTGATGTAAAGGCGAAGCTGAAAACGGACGATGTAATGGAAAGTTATACCAGTTATATTCGTTTGAAAGATTCCGTTTTTAGTGACGAAACAGCAAAAAAAATGGCGGAGTATGAATTACAATATCAGACGGAGAAAAAGGAGATTGAAAACAATGTCCTGCAGCAAAAGCTAAAAACAAATCAAGCTAAAATTGAAACCAGGAACAGAACAATTATTGGCCTTGTTGTAGGTATACTTCTAATTGTCACGTTTATACTCTGGAGAATTAATGTACTCAACCTAAGAAAAAAACAAAACGAGTTGACCCGATTAAATGAATTGCAGAAAGAACGAGAGCGAATCTCGAGAGATCTTCATGACAATGTCGGAGGACAGCTTTCGTATGTGCTTTATTCTTTGGACGGAATCAATGAGGAAGATACTACCAAACGAAAAGAACTAACAACGAATATCAACGACTCCGTAAGAAGCGTTATCAGTAACCTACGAGAGACTATTTGGACAATTAACGATGAAGAGATGTCTTTAAATGACTTCTCAGACAAACTGAAAGTGTACACCAGAGAAATGTTCAGAAACAGTTCGACGCAGGTTGTTTTTTCAGAAGAGATTGAAACTGATGTTCAACTAAAATCTATTGTTGGACTAAACTTGTATCGCATTTGCCAAGAAATAATAAACAACGCGTTTAAGTACGCAAAAGCCTCTGAATTAACCGTTTCAATTGTATCAAGTGATACAATTGATATACAGATTGCTGACAACGGTATTGGTTTTAATCTTGACAATCAACCGTCTAACAGTTATGGATTAAACAACATATATAACCGATCGGCAGAGGTTGGCATCAAGTTAAATGTACAATCGGAACCAGGAAAGGGGACTACCTATTTATTAGTGGTATAGATGTACTATATGCAGAACGGACAATTTTTGAGATTTTTGTACTAAAAAAAGGACCATGATATACTTAGCAATAGTTGAAGATAAAACCAATCTGAGAAATACGTTAGCGGCAAAGTTAAACGCCTTAGACAATTGCGAAGTATTGTTTACTGCTGAAAACGGGCAAGATTTTTTAGAGAAAATGATGATTGCACGCAAGAGCATTGAACCTAATCTCGTGCTAATGGATATCGATATGCCGATCATGGGAGGAATTGAAGCCGTGAAAAAGGGTAAGGAGCGTTATCCGGACCTAAAGTACCTGATGTTAACCATTTTTGACGAAGATGATAAGATTTTTAGCGCAATAAAAGCGGGGGCAGATGGATATTTGCTAAAAGACGAACCGATTGATAAAATAGGTGAAGCTATTTTTAATTTACTCAACAACGAATCGACTCCAATGTCGCCAAGTATTGCCAGAAGAGTATTAAAACTCTTGATGAATTCAACGCTAGAAACCCCATTTGATGATCCAGCAGAAGAATACAACCATAATCTTACTGAGAAAGAGAAAAGCGTTCTAGATTACTTGGTAGATGGGTTTGAATACAAAGAAATTGCCATGAAGATGGCTATCAGTCCCAACACAGTTCGTAATCATATTGCAAACATCTACAAAAAACTGCACGTCACCTCTAGAGCACAGGCAATTAAGGTGTATACGAAGTAAACCTGTTCTATTCCAAAAAGAAAACAATCGTACTTACGACTCTCGCTTTTTGGATGTAGGGCTCTTCTGGTTTTTCAGTAGCCTCTTCGTCGTAATAATAGTTTCCGACAATAGAGATTTGTCCTTGCGAAGCTGTTTTTATCTTGCCTAATTCTGCTTGTGAATCATTGGCAAATTGTTCACCTGCCACACGTGCATTCTTCGTGCTTTCGGCGATTAATTGCGGCTTAATTGAGTTTAACTCGGGGAAAGAATAGTTCGTGTAAATATTCGATGTTAAATCCTTGCTGACCAAATCAAGTTTTATTTGAGAAGCTTTGTTTTCTGTGGTTTCGACATCTTTCGATTGAACGCTCAAACTTTGCGTGATGGTATAGCGATCTATTTTCACTTGCACTTGTTGCCCATTTTCCCATTGGGTTTCGTAGTATTTTTGTCGGTCGGTGACGTCTATATTGTTTACCGAAATGTTGTTTTTACTGTATCCGACTTTAACTAAATAGTCGACAATGGCGTTTTTTTTGCTTTCTGTTTGTCTAATGACATCCTGCAAATCATCACTCGACAATGAAAAATTTAAAGCAATCGTTGCGGAAGTCGCCTTCATGTTCATTTCGGCCAATCCTTTTACAGTAACTACCCGGTCTTTGTCACTAAATGTTTTTAGACCTTTAAAAATGAAATAGCCTAACAACGAAAGTCCCAACAATAGAGAAATGCCGAGAATAATTGATTTTGATTTGTTTTCCATAGTGATGAAGCTTTAGCTAATAATTTTTAATTCTTGGAGTGGTTTTTTCTCCAGTTAAGAAACAAGATAGTGAGTTTTTGAAAACGATTTCAATATACATCAAAAAATTCCTTCAAAATTTTTGTTCCGTTCACTTGAATTTCCAATTCGTGCTTTCCCGGATAGAGCGTTCTTGTGGTCATAAACTGCTTCATCGGATGTTTTTTGGTGATGTGAATTGTTTCATTTTTACCCAGCGACACTTGTTTTAGTTTAAATATTTTTTGACTGTTCATCTCCCCTTTTTTCGTTTGAAAATTGATGTTGTAGTCAATTAATAGTGATGTTTTTTCTTTTGCTTTTATTTCAAACTCAAAGAGCAAATGCGTGTCCATTTTTACGGCTGCAGACAGCTTAAACGATGCAGTTTCGATGGGTGGATTTTCCGCGATTCCAATAAGTCCAAGTGCGGTCTTGTCTCCCTTCTTTATTAATGTCCTAAGCGAGTGTCGAATGATAAAATCAATCTCTTTTTGGTCCTGTTTTTTTGTGCTTTTCCATTTTGCGAGTTGTTCAATTACCAATTCAGGATGCGTTTTTGAAAGATCATTTAAATGATTGGCTACAGACCGCGTAACGTAGCGGGTTGAATCTGAATATAAGTTATCTAAGATGGGTAAAGGAGCTGTGATGGGGATGTTTATTTTTTGGCACCAAGGTAATTTTGGGCGAGATCCTTCAGTGGCTAATCGTCGAACATGATAATGGGGATGTTCACTCCACGTTTTCATTTTGTCCAACGTTTCGTTCGGAAAGGCATTGATAAAATAGCGAATAGCATCTTCTGCAGAAAAGCGCGTTGTGAGTTCTTCTAAAGCGTTAAGTGAAAAATGGAGATGTCTGGAATCACATCCATAAACCGCGACAAAATGATGGTAGGGAGCATAGATAAAATCGCCAAAGTCATCGTCCTTGAAGTCTGGATTACACGGTTCAGGCAACGATTTGATCAAAATCTCAACGGCTTCCGTATAATCTTTCGGAAGATATTTCTTCAAGCACTCGGTAATGTGGTAAATCCTGGCTTTAAGTTCCAGCGTTGGAAATTCGCGCACTACTTCTTTTATGAATTTGTTTTTTTCAAATTTCGGATGAACTTGAAGAATCTCATTCGAAATTTTTTCAATTTTTTCAGGGTTGAACAAATGATCTTTTAGGCTGAATTTTTCTTCTGGCATTTTCTCTTTAGTTGTTAAATTTTATGGACTTCACTCAAAACTAGACATGTATAAAAGTCTGGATTTTTTATCAAAATGGGATTTAATTCCTTGATTTTTTGTCGATTTTTGCTTTATACATACATAAAAATCTACTATTATGAGCAGTCGTCTTTTTTACTTCGCGTTAATTTTTATATGTCCGTTTACATTATTTTCCCAATCGAAACAAAATTACGGAGAAGAGCTTTCATATGCTAACACCAGTCAGCGTACTGAGGCTTTTGTTTTCGAAGAAAACATTGGACAAATAACTGGTACTGATGCAGACAAGGTAAAGTTTGTCTATAAGTTAAACGGAGGTTCTATTTTCTTGATGGAAGATGGACTCGCGTATCAATTCAATAACTTCAAACAGTCCGAAGCTGGGAATTTTGACGATGAGGTTGAACTAGTCGATGATATGGAACAAAACGCATCTGTTGAAACCTATCGAATGAACCTCAAACTAGTTGGTGCGTCCAACAACTCAACAGTTACAAAACATGGTAAAAGCAACGATTTCATCAATTACTTTACACAGAATACGCTTGGGGTTTACGGCTATTCAAAAATTGTTTACCACGATGTATATCCAAACATTGATTGGGTAGTTTATACCGATAAGAAAAACTTAAAGTATGATTTTGTTGTACATCCAGGAGGAGACCCTTCACAAATAAAATTATCTATTCAATGGGCGGAAGAAATAACTATCGACCCTAGTGGTAATCTTGTAATTACAGCGAGACTAGGTGAGATAATGGAAAATAAACCAGTCTCCTATCAAGGAGATAAAAGCGTCAAAAGCTCTTTTAAACTTGAAAATAATACCATTTCGTTTAATGTAGAAAACTACGATCCTGAACTACCTTTAATCATTGATCCTGTTGTTGAATGGGCGACTTACTATGGAGGAAGTGCCAATGACTATGCTTACTCTAGTGTTGTCGATCTAAATGGAAATGTTTACGTTGCAGGTGGCAGCAATTCAACGAACAATATCGCTGACGGTGGATATCAAATGAGTTTTGGCGGTGGTCATTCAGATGCTTTTTTAGTAAAGTTTAATTCGGCAGGAACTAGACTGTGGGCAACTTATTACGGAGGTACCGAAAGCGATTACGGAAGATGCTCGCTGGATGCGCTTGGCAATGTTTATTTGTTCGGCAGTACCCGATCAACTACGAATATTTCTGACGGAGGACATCAAAATACGTTGAACGGCAGTCTTTATGATGCATTTTTAGTGAAATTTAATTCAGATGGTGTACGCCAATGGGCGACTTATTACGGTGGAGATGATGAAGACAGAGCAAGAGCATGTGCTGTGGACGCATCGGGCAATATCTATTTATCGGGTAGAACTCTTTCAACGGGTGACATGGCTGATGGTGGGCATCAAAACATTCATGGTGGTGGGAGTAGTGATGGCTTTCTCGTAAAATTCAATTCAGATGGTGTGCGTCAATAGGCTACCTATTATGGGGGAAGCGATATTGATTGGATTTGGGGATGTTCTTTAGACGACTCAGATAATGTGTACGTAGGCGGATGGACAGGATCGACGAACAACATTGCCTCAAACGGATTTCAAAATACAATCGGAGGAAGTACAGACGCTTTTTTGGCAAAGTTTGACTCGGACGGTGTTTTAATCTGGGGGACTTATTATGGTGGCAGCTCTTTCGATAGAGGTCGTTCGTGTATAACGGACAGGTCTGGAAATGTCTATCTAGCAGGATTTACAGAATCTACCTCCAACGTTGCCTTTAACGGACATCAAAACACCCACGGAGGAGGTTGGGACGATGCTTTTCTAGTAAAATTTGATTCCAATGGTTCACGACTTTGGGCGACATATTACGGTGGAAGTAATGAAGATTTAGGCTGGATTTGTGCTGTTGATGATTCAAACAGTGTTTATTTATGCGGAATGAGTACTTCTACAAACAACATCAGTTACGGTGGACACCAGATGAATTTTGGTGGAGGGGCAGACGATGCCTTTTTGGTGAAATTTGATTCTACAGGACAGCGCCGTTGGGGTACCTATTATGGAGGAACAAGTCTTGACAGAGGTTGGGCATGTGGAACAGCAGGTGCAGATTATGTCTATTTATCTGGAAGCACGCAGTCCGCATCAGACATCTCATTAAGTGGACACCAGAATACGATTGGAGGTGCTGAAGATGGGTTTTTGGTGAAATTTGATGCGAACGGTTTCATTGACCACGCATCTGTTGAAACGCTCAATGATGATAATTTTCTACTATTTCCCAATCCTTCAACAGGAAACTTTACCGTAAAATTCAAAAAATCTGGCGAAAAAGAAGTGTTTGTATATAACTCTTTAGGTGCGATTGTGTACCACAAAACAACAGGAGCTCCAGAAGAAAACATCAACTTAGAACAATTATCACAAGGTGTATACTACATAGAAGTACACGGGAATGACACTAGCACGGTGAAAAAAGTTGCTTTGCAGAGGTAGGAGTTTGTCGGTTAAAATTTCTTTGATAAATTCATTTGTTAGGTAGCTAGCGTTTTGCGTTAAGTGAAGTGTGATATTTTATGTAATATAATTTGCCACTTACCGTTATGGCAATAGAATCTACTAAAATGAAATACTTACTGCTTACCTTCCTGTTCCTAGTTTTTCAAGAAGCTGTATTTTCCCAATCCCTAAGCTCATATTTTGTAAAGATGGAAGATGGTGTGCAGCTTGCTGTGGATGTGTACCTACCAGAAGGATACATGGAAGGTGAATTGCCCGTGTTGATTCAATTCGAGCGCTACTGGCGATCTTCCATCCCTAAAAAACAACAAGAGGCTTCCTCTAAATTGTACGGACTTAACAACTATTTCAGTGAAAATGGATATATCATTGTAATTGTTGATACGCGTGGTTCGGGAGCTTCCTTCGGGACACGACTTTCAGAATATTCGCCCGTTGAGGTAATGGATGCAACGCATGTTTTGGATTGGGTGGTGGCTCAACCGTGGTCGAATGGTCGGGTTGGGTCTTATGGAACTTCGTATACAGGCACAACCGCCGAATTACTCTGCGCGACGAACCACCCTTCACTCAAAGCAGTGATTCCGGGATGGTCGGATTTTGATGTGTACAGAAGTCCCGCACGTCCTTATGGTTTATTGGCAAGTTCGTTCATTAAGAAATGGAGTAAGTACGTCAAATATTTGGACCGCAACAGGAAGTTATTGTTGGGAAGTTCCATCAATCCAGTGATAGAAGATTCGTTGAAACCTGCGCTGTTGGAACACAGGAACAATCCAGATGTTTATGCATTTACCAAGAACGCTGAATTTAGAAATTCAGGAATTGGGGAGTTTACCTATGAAGAATGTTCTGTCGTTCATTGGCAAAAAGAAATCGAAGCGTCCAACGTCCCCATGTTCATCCTCGCCAGCTGGATGGATGCCGGAACCGCAGAAGGAACCATTCAACGCTTGGAAAACTTCAGTAATCCTCAAAAAGCAGTGCTCATGGCGACATCGCACGGAGGATGGAGCAATGCAAGTCCATTTGTGGTTGGGGATAGTTTGTTGTACCCAAATCCAATGGTCGCAGTACAAAACAAAATGCAACTGGATTTTTTCGATCATTACGTAAAAGGGATCGATAAAGGAGTAGACGAATGGCCGTTGATTTCCTATTTCAACCTGAGTGAAGAGAAGTTTAAGCATTCAAATGAATGGCCTATTTCTGGAACCGTTGAAACCAATTATTACATGCAAGACAAGGGAGGGTTGAGCACATCATTACCGCCAGAAAAATGTACAGCGGACACATACAAAGTAGACTTTGGGGTGTATACCAGCAAAAAAAATCGTTGGACGACTCAAATGGGAGGTCCAGTGCTTAATCTGAATGATCGAAATGAAATGGACGACAGAATGTTGGTGTACACATCTCAACCTGCTGAAGAAGACATTCAAATAACGGGAACCCCGATAGTGCATCTGCAGCTATCCTCTACACATACGGACGGAGCTGTGTTGGTGTACCTAGAAGATGTTGACGAACATGGAAACAGCACCTACATTACCGAGGGAGGATTGCGCCTGATTCACCGAAAAGAACTCCCGCAGAACAATGAGAATTTTAATTTGCATTCATTCAACGAAGAAGACGCAATGCCGATGGTGCCGGATGAAATAACTCAGGTGTCGTTTAAATTATGGCCAACTTCGGTTTTAATTAAGAAGGGACATTCGATCCGTATTGCCATTGCGGGCGCTGACAAAAGTACGTTTGATAAGATCCCCGAAAGAGTAACTCCGACCTTAAGCATTCATCACGACAAGGCGCACCTCTCGTTTATTTCGTTGCCGATTGTGTTTGATTAGTTACACCATTTACCCAATCCAACATCGTTTCTAGCGCAATATTCAGGTTTCCCATTTGACAGTGCTGATCCGCGTGTTCTTCCTTTTTGAAGATCCGTGTAGTAATCGATTTTGCGTTGGTCAAAGCGGCCTTTTGTTTTTGAAGAAGTACAGGAGGTTGAAAAGCATCGTTCTCTCCAGTGACCAAGAGCACATCTTGATCAATTAGGTGACTCATGATATGTTCCTTATTCATTCCAATCATCCACTCCACCGCGTCAAATGGTTCGGCTTTGTTTTGGATGAATAGTGCATTGTTTACTGTGTGTTTCAGCGTGCCGACATTCATTTTTAGTCGCACGAAGAAATTGGTAAGTCGTCGCTTGGTCAGAAACCATTTTGCCAATTTTTGATTGAACGAATTGGTCATTTCTAGCCAGTCATACACTGGAGGCATGGCAATTACTCTTGAGATGCGTTTTTCAAAAGCTGCAGCTCTCATCATCCAATACCCACCCATGGAAACTCCCAAAGCGGTTACGTCATCGAGGTTGAAATGATCCAAAACAGCCTTCGTTGGTTTTTCGTAATCATGGTCGAAATATTGATTGTACAGTCGTCTGCTTCCGCCTTGTCCCGGTCCTTCAAAAGCGATGACGTCATAACCATGTTCAGCAAAATAATTCCAAATGGAGTAGAATTCTTCTATGAATGCATCAAACCCAGGAATACCTACAATCGTTCCTTTCGTCTCAGAGGTTTTTGATGGAATTTTAATAGCAGACAGAAAACTTCCGTTATAGGGGACTTGGTGCCGTTCAAATTTTTCATCGGCAAATGCATTATCGAAGAGTTCAATGTACTCCTTGTAAACGGGGATTTTTCTCTCATCATTTGGTGCAATTAAGAATTCACTTGCCCTCAAATACGTGGAAGCATTTTTTAGCCGTCCTTCTTTTAAGGCAGTGTCAGAAGCAATCCTAAACTCATGCACATAGTCGTCAAATGTTTTTATTTTTTGTGCGATTGCTTGGATGTCCTCGAGTCGCGCATACCCGAGAGAGTACCACCGATTTAACTGGTAGTTCAGAAATTTGCTCTTGTGAAACGGTTGGTAGCCGATGGGTAATTTCATTTGTTTACTGTTTCTCTTTTGTTAACGGAACGGTTAGTCTGTTCATGCTAACGTTGTTATCCTAAAGATAAAAAATTATCCACATCACCAAATGTCATTAAACCGCTATTCCTCCTTCACGAATCGAATGACCTGCTCATTGATGTTGAGAAAGTAAACACCATTTTCTTTATGATTTAGATCCATACCTGCGTTTTGGCTACTAAAAACTTTTACAAAAACTGTTTCTTGATATTTTGAATTGATAAGGTAAAGAAAAGTCTTAGGATTATATTTTTGCAATTTCAAAATTGATTTTTGAATTGCAATTTTCGCAATGAATAGAAGTATTATCATCTACTTCAAATTTTTTTAAATCAATGTCGAGTTCATCCAAAAGGTCAATATCGCAAATGGGACAATTCAGGGAATCACACATTTCAATTTTTATTGGAGGAGGAATCGCTGAAGCTATTTTGATTGTATATTCCTCTAGCATACTTCTGATATTAAATGATATTCTTTAGTTTCTTTTGATTTGATTATTTTTTCCTCAAATTTCAAATTATTAATTGGATTTTCAATTGTTAAAAAGGTGGGTAAATCACTCATGTTTAAAACTAATGTAACAATATAATCATTTTTATATTCGGAGGCCATTAAGAACTCCTTTTCGGTTAATCTAAACCTTCCTTTTTTCTCTCTAATTCCTTTTATCTCTGCCAAAAATGAATTTTCCTTTACACTGACTTGAAAATCGTAACCATCTCCATATAAACGAGCATCTTCAATGATTCCGTTTTTAAAAATATCAATCGAATTATAATTATTAATAAAATACAATTCTGCTTCCAATCCAGTTTCTTGAAGTTTTTTAAATCTTGATTTAACGATTGGTTTTACTTCAGCCAAAATATCATTTATTTTAAAATTATCTTTCAAAAAAAGTTTTACAATATCTGAATATCCCTTAACATTTTCATTTCCAAATAAACTATCAATAAGGTGTTTTCTATGAATGTATGCATCGCCTTTTTGCCACCAACCTTTTCTACCGTTATCTGGGAAAAATGGATCAAAGAGATCCATTCTATTTTTTACTACACTTCCTGTTTCAACAATTCCAATTTCTACGAAATAGTTAAAGAAATTTGTTTTTGTACTAAAGCCAAATTCCTTTAAAAAAGCATCGTCAAATTTAGATAATCCATAACCTAACAGGTTTAGAATTTCATAGTTTTCGTGTTTAGTACCTTTTTGTTTCATGAGCTAATTATAATATTTTCAACCTGCTTTTGGATTAAAGGTACCGGTTTGCCTTTAGTTTATCTTTTAAAATTATAATAACTTTTCAAAAGAGGAAAAGGTGTAATCCAACATTGTGTAGGCCTAGTGCTTAGTCATCTACTCCTCCACAACCCGATAAATCACAATATACGGTCCTGTTCGGCTTTGCACCATTTCAGAATGATCGCAGCTGTCCCATAATCCGTCTTTGATTTCAATTTCTAGCGTGAGGGATTTGATGTCGCCTTTTTGTTTGTTGAGGTGCTTTTCCAATTCATCAACGGTTATGTTTCCTTCGCAAAATTTGATGAAGTAATCTTGAACAGAGCGTTGCACATAGTATTCAGAATGCTCGGAGACCTTTGCGTTTTTGAGGACAAAATTTTTGAGAACAATGGGCGCGGTGATAATGTACCTTCCGTCTTCGGTGGGAACGTCGGCCGTTTTGTTTTTAATGGGCGCTACTTCTTGGGTGGAACCGCACGCGTACACCAAAAAACCAAGGGCTAAAATGAAGAATGCTTTCATAATGAATTGTTTAGGTTAAATATACAATTATCCAAACAACGCACGCACAACTTCTTCCATCTTGCCGCATTGCACGAGTGTGATGTTAAAATCCTTTTGGTGAATGCCCTTGTTGTACTTGGAAATAATGATTTTTTCAAAGCCCAGTTTTTCTGCTTCGTAAATGCGTTGGTCAATTCTGTTTACGGGGCGGACTTCTCCCGACAAACCGACTTCTGCAGAAAGACAAATCTTGTTGGAAATGGGTAAATCTGTATTGGAAGACAGCACAGACGCGACAACCGCTAAATCCAGTGCTGGATCGTCGACCTTAATGCCACCTGCAATGTTGAGGAAGACGTCCTTTGCGCCGAGCTTAAATCCACAGCGTTTTTCCATGACTGCCAACAACATGTTCAAACGTTTTCCATCAAAGCCTGTGGAAGAGCGCTGAGGTGTTCCATAAGCTGCGGAACTTACCAACGCTTGGACTTCAATCAGCATCGGACGCATTCCTTCTAATGTCGCGCCAATGGAAATTCCACTCAACGAGCTGTCGGTGTTGGTAATTAAGATCTCGGAAGGATTTTCTACTTGTCGTAATCCTGTCCCCAACATTTCATAAATACCAAGTTCGTTCGTGCTTCCAAAGCGGTTTTTAATCGATCGGAGTAAGCGATAGACGTGATTTCTATCACCCTCAAACTGCAAAACAGCATCCACCATGTGCTCAAGGACTTTCGGTCCTGCAAGTGAACCTTCTTTGGTAATGTGTCCAATCAAGAAAACGGGAATATTAGAAAGTTTGGCGTAACGCAACAATTGTGCGGTACACTCTCTCACCTGCGAAATACTGCCCGGTGAACTTTCAATGTGCGAAGAGTACAGGGTTTGAATGGAGTCAATCACCACCAGTTGCGGTTGGACGTCTTCGGCCTGTTTAAAAATGTTTTCAATATTGGTCTCGGTGAGAATAAAACAATTTTCATTCTTCACCCCGATGCGTTCAGAGCGCATTTTTATTTGCTGATCGCTTTCTTCGCCTGAAACGTAGAGTACTTTTAGGTTAGGCGTCGTAACGGCGAGTTGCAACAACAAGGTAGATTTACCAATCCCAGGTTCGCCACCGAACAAGATCAGTGATCCTGCGACCAATCCACCTCCTAAAACGCGGTTCAATTCTTTGTCACTAAGAATAGTTCTGCGGTGCTCTTGTTTTTCGATGGATTGCAGCGATTGTGATTTTGCCGCTTTGCCCGATTTAGAAAATGCCACGATCTGTTGAGGAAGTTGCTTTTCGACAATTTCTTCCACAAAGGTGTTCCATTCATTGCACGAAGGACATTTTCCGAGCCATTTTGGGGTGTCAAACCCACAGTTTTGACAAAAAAAAGCTGATTTTACTTTAGCCATACGAATTACTGAGAGACTAAAGATAATTGAATTCGTCGTTTTTACCAGTGAAGAAATAAAAAAGGACTTGCTTTTTCAGTGATTGCACAAAACCAAAATTGATTTCAAACGATCCGGAATAAGCAAGCCCTTCTCTTGGTTGGGTTTCCCCTTTCAGCGAATGCTATCCAGCAAACGAACGTTTAGCGAACTGACTGCATTTACGCTTTCTCTTTTTGTTGATGCGCTTGTTCTTGCGCGCCTTTTTTCCTTTGTCACCTCCTATTGAAAATTCAGTAGTGATTTCTTTTTTAGATGCTCCATCCATAGTGGTTGCAGCCGCTCCAAAAGAACATGAGATGATCAGGAATAAAATTAAAAACTTCATAAATGGTTCTGTTTTGTAATTAACTGAACGACAAAAGTATAAGTTTATTTTTGTTTACACGGATTATTTTGGTTGAATTGGTGAGAATTTATTATTCATCCCAACATCAACGATGTTGATGCCTTTATGCTCTTTTTTCGCCAGTAACCACTTCCCCTTACCTAGCGCCCCTAGCGATTAAAACTTGTAGAATTCGCCCAACAATGTTTGACATAGTTTAATCGCGAAGCACGCAAAGGTTTTTGTAAGGACTCGGTAAAGAAGGTAGCAAAGTAGGTCAATAGTCATTGCCCTTAACATGCGAAGAAAATTTATTGAGGCATACAAAAATCAACGAAGTTGATGCTTTGCGTTCTTATTTCGCCAGTAACTACTTCCCTTTACTTAGCGCCCATAGCGATATAGACCTGTACTGTAATTCAACTATTTTAGTGGTGATGTCCACCCTCTCCATGCACGTGTCCGTGATCCAACTCATCTTTTGTTGCTTCGCGCACATTCAGGATACTTCCTTCAAATTGTAAATCCATTCCCGCTAGCGGATGATTGAAATCCATTTTGATCGAGTCTGATGTCACCTCTAAAATTTTTCCGCGCAAGTGATTTCCTTCGTTGTCTGACATTGGGATTAATGCACCTGGAACAAAATAGGCTTCGTCAAAAACACCTTTTTCATCTCTAAACACATCGATAGGAATCATGGTAATTTTATCTTCACTTGGAGATCCATAGGCCATATCCGCTTCAATGTGAAATGCAAAAGCATCGCCCACTTTTTTTCCATCAATGTTTTCTTCAAACTGTGGAATTATTCCTCCAGCTCCTGTCAAAAATACCATTGGATTGTCGTTCGACGTTTCTTCAATTGTTTCACCTGTTTTGTGATTGGTCAGCTTATAGCTCAATGAAACCACCATGTTTTCTTTAATTGTCATGCTAAAATATGTTTTAAGCCTACAAACTTAGTATTATTTATTCGAAGAGAAAATTGCTGGTCAGCATGATTTGGTGAATTTCAGCTAATTACTGTTTTAGTGCTAGTAGCAGCACTACTTTTGAAGGCCGTTGAAACAGTGAAATCACGGTGTACTAGCTACAGTTTCCAAAGCTAAACAGTTAGAATTCAATTTGTTTTTTTCAAAAAAACTTCTTAAATTGAGAATTATGAACACGAGAAATCACATAGTAAAGTATGGTTTGTACATGTTTTTGGGAATTTCAGGTCTCTTCCTCATTATGAAGGCATTTGGGTTGGAGCATCTGACAGTTCTGCGCTTTTTAAACGGTTTCATTGTGGTCTTTTTTTCTATGCGAATGGCAAAAACCATAACTCAAAAGAAAGGTGGTTTGGATTACCTCGACGGTTTGTTTGGGGTTCTTTTTGCTAATATTTTTGCATTGGTTCTGTCGGTAATTGGACTGATGCTTTATATCGGCACAATAGGACCAGAGCTGTTGGTAAGCTTACAAGAATCCATTTGGTTTGCTGGAGATTTAACGACAACTAGAATTGTAGGGGTCGTTTTTATTGAAGGAGCTGCTATGGCGATGATTGTTTCGTTTGCCGTCATGCAGTATTACAAGGACCGTGGTTTTTCCAAAGCCAAAAAGGAAAAGACCCTAAGAAAGATATAACGTCAGCGTAGGAACTATTTTTCCAAAGTGATACAAATCAAACACACGTCATCGACTTGTGGCAAGTTGCCTTTCCAGTCGTTGAAGTACGCCTCCAAGTAGCTTTGCTGAGCGATTAAATCCATGTGGGCCGAATCCAAAATCAATTGTTTAAACACCTTGCTCATCAGTTTTTTGCCGTGTGGACCGCCAAATTGGTCAACGTATCCATCCGAAAAAAGAAAGAACCGATCGTCTGAGTTGATAGGGATGAGGTGTGATGTAAACGGTTGAAGTTCCCAATGACTTCCGATGGGTTGTTTATCTCCTTTCCATTCTTCCAGTTCTTTTTTCGTCGTGCGGTACACCCACAATGGGTTATTTGCTCCTGCCCATTGCATTTCCTTTTTCTTACGATCAATCACACAGAGAGAAATATCCATTCCATCACTCACTTGTTGCTCACTTTTAGAAAGCTCTTCGATTATAATTTCGCGGGTCTTATCTAAAATTTCTCCGGGCAAGGTCAATTGAAACTCCTTTACCGAGCGGTTCAGGGCATTGTGACAAACAACACTCATCATGGCTCCTGGAACACCATGACCTGTACAGTCAGCAGCCGCAATAAAAATGTGGTTTGGTGTTTCTTCCAGCCAGTAAAAATCCCCGGCAACGATGTCTTTTGGGAAAAACGTGACAAAGTGATTTGGAAAAAGCGTGGTGATTTGTTCTGAAGAAGGCAAAATGGCCGTTTGAATCCGCTTCGCATAGTTGATGGAGTCGAGAATTTCATCGTTTTTGAGCTGTACCAGTTCGTTTTTCTCTTCGATAATTGCTTGCTGCTGTTGAGCGTACTTCCATCGTTTATAAAGCAAGACAGAAAACACTAGAATTAAGAATAAGACCCCTACAACGGAGTACAAAATGATGGTGGAACGTTCTTCTTTCTTCTCTTGAAGAAGCCGTAGACGCTCCTTTTCTTTATCGTAGTTGTAGTTGAGTTCTAGCTCAGTTTGTATTCGTGCATGATCAGTATTGTCAATGCTGTCTTTGTAGGCAACGAATAGTTTATAATAACCATATGCAGCTGCAGTGTTGTTAAGTGTATCTTCTAATAAGTACAAGTTTTGGTAAGCATATTTCAGTGATTCTTTGTTACCGATCTCTGTTGAGATGGGAATGGAGAGTAAAAAGTATTCACGCGCTTTGTCAAGATTACGTTGGTTCAAATAATTGGAGGCGATATTGGTATAGGTTACAATGATTCCGTGTGGATTGTTAATTTTTTCTCCAATCTCAAGCGCTTGCATAAAATAGATCATTGCCTTATCAAACTGCTTAAGTTCCATATAGCAGATCCCGATGTTGTTGTAATCATCTCCCAGGCCACGCTCATCTTCTATGATCTTATCAATTCGAATGCACTCCAAGTAATTTTCTATGGCCCTCTCATAATCGTGTTGTTTTGAGTAGATAATGGCAATGTTGTTCAGTGAAACAGAAATTCCTCGAATGTTGTCTATTTCAGTATTAATTTTTAAGGCTTTGTTGTGATAAAATAGTGCTTTATCCGTCAGTTCTTGGTTGGAGTAGATCAGTCCAATGTTACTTAATATTTGGGCCTCCAAATCACGGTCATCCAATTTTTCTTGAATCCGCAATGCCTTGAAATAATTGGTTAACGAGGCGGTATAATCACCCAAATAATCGTAAGCGATTCCTCGGTTATTAAGCAAGCTGGCTTGTACATCTTTGAAATTGTTGTCTTCAGCAATTTTAAGTCCTCGCTTGGTATAAGTCAAAGTATTTGCGTACCGACCAGTTGTCCATGCTAATGCGGCCGCATTATCGTAGGCGATTGCTTTTTTTCGTTCAACAGAAATGGCCTCAATGCGTGCAATGCAGGTATCTATTTCTTCTTTCTGAGAAAGGACAGAAAGGGACAAAAGTAGAAGCGCAAGAAAAACAATCGGTTTCATACTCAAAAATAGGAAAGTAATTTGAGGTTTCAATCTATTTGTTGGAGAACGATACGGTTAGTGAGATTGCTCCTCTTCCCTACGTTTCATTTTTTTCTGAGCTGGAGTGGGGTCTTTTACCCATGAATTGTCGTAATTCGTCAACAGCTCAGATGATTTCAGTTTTTCTACACCAATCTTTCCATCCATATATCTAGCGAACAATTTAAAACGCTTTTTGTCTTTCTTTTGAAGTACGAGAAGCGTTGTGTTGATAGATGATTTAATGGCTATTGGAATTCCTCCACCTAAATCTGCCCAATGTCCACTCAAAAATAAATTATCAACGGGTGTTAAGTACGAAGCGACTTTCCCTTGGTAATTTTCTTTCCCTGGTTTTTGCGCCATCATTGTTCCGTTCTTATTTCCAGTGTAGCGATGGTGCGTAATTGGCGTTGCGACGTCGCAATAAAGAATGTGCTTGCGCAGATTGGGAATCATTTTTTCTTCGACACGGTCAATTAGAATGTCGGCGTACTTTTGTTTCAAGGCATTGTATTTTTCCCCTCGGATGTAGTTGCCATGTTCATCCATTTCACATTCCCAGTAGTTGTTGTTATCCATCCAAGCGGGAATGAAAAGGGTAATGGTCCCGTGTTCTGGCAATGACAATGATTTATCTCGAACAGTAGAAGCTAAAATGTGGATTCCACTTTTGTGAGGATCTCCCTTTCCAAGTTCGTCACGTGAAACGGATGGATCCGCCAAGAAGACGATTTCTTCGCCCAAGCCTAATTCTTCGGCGGGACAATCAATTCCCAAAGCTACAGTAATTGCAGAAGCATACAGTGGAGCACCTTTTAAACGGGCTTTCATTTTTTCTGGAACGGCAGACTGGGGCAACATTTTTTCAAACAGCGTTTCAGCATCACAAGCTGCCACAACGTAATCACTTTTTATTTCGTATTCCTTGCCACGGTGGTCCAAGAGAACGCCACATGCAGTGTTGTTTTCAACGAGGACTTTCGTCACTTTTGATTTGAAGAAAATTTCTCCACCCATTTTTTCAGTGGCATACATAAGCCATTCAGGGAAACTTTGACTTCCACCATCTGGAGGGAGTTGGAAATCTTTGATGTATGCCCATGAAATTGGAATAAGGCAGGAAAGTACGTCAGGTTCTGAACAAAAAACACGGTGTAACTTTTCATCTTTGAAATATCTGTTCAAGCCTTTTTTTAATCCTTCATTTCCAGTAAAGCGGACATGTGGAATGAACGGCATCGCAAAACTGAGCATTTTAATTCCGTGCACAGGATATTCGTACCACTTCATGCTGTTCATTGTTCGACTTAACTTCGCATATCGATCAAACGATTTTCCAATTTTTTTAGCGTCCTTGAAAAAGCGAAGAATACCCTTTTTTTCGTGAGGAAACTCTTTGATCCACTGATCACGTAACTCATCTGGATTGCTCGTCACTAGGTAGTCGAACTCGTCGCTGACAAAGCGGCGAATGTGGTGTTGATCGCGACATTTGGGGTAATCATCACCTATAATTTTGAAGATTTTTGTTACCAAACCATTGGGGCCACAATTGTTGAGCCAGTGAATTGCTGAATCAAAACGAAAATCATGTCTTCTAAATCCTGCTAAGTAGCCACCAGGGCGATTGTCCATCTCAATGACACAACAAGAAATACCTGCTTTGCTGAATAGTGCTGCGGAGGTCAGACCGCTGATTCCTCCTCCAATAATAACTACATCGTAGTGTTCTTTTGGGTTAATTTCTCTCATGCATTTTAATATCGCGCCACAAGGTAAAAAGAATTACTGAATTAAAGCTTGTGCCTCAGCGCATTCAAAAAAGGTTGAAATGGTTAATTTTGTCGTTGTAAAAACACAACTTGTCGATCAAAATGGAAAAACCAACCCTTCTTCTTTTGCATGGTGCACTGGGAACTAAGAATCAACTGAAAGCAATTAAGGAGTTGCTTTTGGAACAATTTGATGTGTACGATTTCAATTTTTCTGGACATGGTGGAAATGACTCAGATGAAGCTTTTTCCATTGATTTGTTTACGCAGAACGTCATCGATTTCCTGTCAGCTAACAATATCAAGTACACCTCCATTTTTGGATACAGCATGGGTGGCTATGTTGCATTGAACTTAGCATTGAAAAGGCCTGAATTGGTGAATAAAATTGTTACCTACGGTACTAAATTCGATTGGACCGAAGCCTCTGCAGCGAAGGAAGTTAGAATGTTAAATCCTGAAGTGATTGAACAAAAAGTACCGCGGTTTGCTGAAAAATTGAAGAACGATCATTTTCCTAGTGATTGGAAGACGTTGATGCAAAAGACAGCGGACATGATGTTGAATTTAGGAGGGGGTGAGAAAATTTCAGATGCAGCATTTTCCACAATTCAACACAACGTCACTATTGCAATAGGACTTGAAGACATGATGGTCACTGTCGAAGAGTCTGTACATATAGCGTCTCTTATTCCTAGTGCCCAGATGCAGGTACTCGCGGGTCAACCGCATCCTTTTGAGCAAGTTGACAGAGAGATTATCAGGCGATTAATTGCGGAAAACGCGATTTGATAATTGAAAAGAGCAAAATACTCGACGGAAACCTGAAAATATTCATTCTTACGTAGTTCTACGTAGCTCTACGTAGCTACCCGAGCAATTTGTTAAAATTTAATTAAATTTGTTCTGTAAAAGTTAAAAAACAATCTCCTTTTTAGGTGTTTTCGTTTCTTTAAATAGAGCACCGAAAGAAGTTTTTTAATAATCAACACAATCTCAACTAAAACATAACGCCCAGAAATGGGGGTGTACGTATGTACATTATTTATTGTCCTTCTTAACAGCAAGAAGGATGTGTGTTGTTGAAATTTTAATTAAAAAAAGTAATGAAAATGAAGAATCAAACAAGAAGTTTTGCTTCGTTGATTGTGGCTGCGATCCTTTCGTTTAGCAGTTATGGACAAACCAATTACAGTATTCAGTATTCTATATCTATTGTGGAAATAGATTCAGAAGTTGCAGTAAAGGAAGCTGATTATATCCTGCGCCCTATTTTTGATGTGCCAGGGAAATTTAACAGTGAGAATGGAAAGATTCTCTTTGATACCAATGCACGTATCAAGCGAGAACAGCTTGAGGAGCGTTTATTGATGAATGGGTATCACTTGCAAACATTTGAAGCTAAAAGAAAGGAGACAAGAATATGAAAAAGTTAAATTATATACTTGGAGGACTGTTAATGATGGTCTCCTTTACAAATATACATGCTCAAAATAATTGTGCAGATGCGGCATCGTTTACGAATGACGCACAACCGAATATGCAGTATTGTTTTAATGGTGTTTCAATTGCAACAGCTATAGGTGTACCGGCGCCATGTGATGCAGCAGTGAATGACGCTTGGTACAGCTTTACCATAGCCAGTGGTCCTTTGGATATTAACATTATTGCCGATAATTATGTATCTACAGGAAACGGGGGCAATTCACGTAATGTAAATTTTCAGGTATACAGCAGTACGGGGCCGTGCGCTGGATTGACTAGTATTGATTGTTCAAACACTGGTGGCGCTGGAGCAGCGGAATCGTCACTTTTGGGCAGCTTACCGAACGGCACCTACTATATTCGTTTTTATTCTGATGTTAACGGAACGATTCCTTCAATTAACCTATGTATTACCGCATCAACGCCTATCCCACCTTTAACCAATGACAATTGTATTGATGCAATTCCAGTCGCCGTTGGAGCAAATGGAATTTGTACAGAAGTAACAGCAACAAATGTGGGAGCAACCGCTTCTCCAGGAGTATCCGCCCCTACTTGTGCAGGTTATTTGGGTGGAGATGTTTGGTTCAGCGTAGTAGTTCCACTTTCTGGAAACATTACGTTCGCAACGGATTATAGCACGCCAATTGGATTGACTGATACCGATATGGCAATATATACTGGAACATGCGGAGCACTGACGGAAATTGCCTGTGATGATATGTCTGGAAATGGATTTATGTCCAGTATTTCAGCATCGGGATTAGCTCCTGGGACAACTGTTTTTGTCCGCGTATGGGAATTTGGGAATGATCAAACGGGAACCTTTGATATTTGTTTTTCTGAACCCGCTGTACCAGACGACAATCAAGATTGTAATACATCAACTGGTCTATGTACAGATGCGACAATCAACGGTGCGTCTAATGGTTCTGGATCAGTTGTTGACTTGAACGCAACAAATCAGGGTTGTATGAGTACTGAACATCAGGCAAGTTGGTTCAATCTTGAGATTTCTACTCCAGGTAGTTTTGAATTTATTGTGTCTCCGAATAACGGAACAGATGATTATGACATCGCCGTTTGGGTCTACCCTGGAGGTGTAGGAGAAACGTGTCCACCAGCAGTAGCGCCAACACGCTGCACTTGGGCTGGTGGTGGAGGTGACACTGGGCTTCAAAACGGTTCTGGTGATACCTCAGAAGGTGCAGGTGGAGATAAGTTTGTTGACGGTGTCAACGTTAATGCAGGCGATGTGATTGTTGTGCTAATTGATAACTTCTCATCTACGACATCTCCATTTACCCTCGACTTTACTGGTACTGCTGGTTTGGATTGTGCTGTTGTCCTACCAGTTGAGTTAACAACGTTTTACGGAGAACCTACAAAAACAGGAAACCGTTTGTATTGGGAAACAGTTTCAGAGTACAACAACGACTACTTCACACTTGAGCACTCTACAGATACTGAAAGTTGGAGGGTAATTGGTTCTGTAAATGGAAATGGAAACACGACAGAAACGCAGCGCTATGCATTCGATCATACGCAAGTTGTTGACGGAGTAAACTATTACAAACTCTACCAAACAGACATTGACGGAACAGAAAGTAACGCTAGAATTGTGTCACTGAGCAATACAACAAGTAATGTACTGGTTAAAACAATTAACCTTATTGGACAAGAAGTGGATGTTCATTACAAAGGGGTCGTAATTGACCTTTTTAACGATGGTTCCTCTGTGAAGCGACTACAATAACAGTCTTAAACAACATAATTCAATGCCCCACTTAGATATAAGCGGGGCATTTTTGTTTAAAGGTTAGCAGTTAAACTTAATCAATCGCATTTGACGCAGAAGCAACACTGGAAGGTAGAGCTTTGTCAAGAAATGGTGAAGTAACTATGGATGCGAACACACTGACAATAGATTAGTTAATGGTCAGTTAATTAGAGCCGATTCCAACTGGTTTGGAGTCGGTTTTTTTTGTGTGTTAAACAAGGAATTTTTTAAAAATAAAAATATAATTTGTTAAACAATAAAAAACAGAACAATTCAAATTTGAGGTTTTTAAAAAAAAAT
>CAZXRU010000007.1:0-124320 GCA_964643345.1 uncultured Fluviicola sp. | reverse complement strand
GGTTTTTTTGCTGTGTAAATCAGTGATTTATGTAATAATTAACTGCTAGTGTGTAACACTTTACAACACTGCTCTCTGCAATTTTGCGGTTGTGAAAAATCATTCACACATTCAAAATTACTTATGAAATCCAAACAAATCTATTCAGCCTTTGCTTTAGCAATGGTTATTTTATTCGTCGGTTGTAAAAAAGAAAATCCAAACTATGGTCCTTTTCAGCCGAATATTATTCCCCTTCAAACTACAGTTCATTCTACAGTTCAATTGGCAGGAGTTGGCAACTTCGCTGTCATTGCAGGGTCTGCCGTTACGAATACAGGAGCAACTGTTATAACAGGAGATCTTGGTTTAAGTCCTGGTACTTCTATCGGTGGTTTTCCTCCTGGAATACTGAACGGAACACTGCACATTAATGATGCGATGGCAAATCAAGCGAAACTAGATCTTACAACAGCTTATAACGATGCTGCTGGAAGAACAGCAACAGATATGGTGACATTGTCAGGAAACATTGGTGGACTTACTTTGACACCAGGATTGTACAAATCAACATCATCCTTAGCAATCTCATCAGGAGATGTGACGTTTGATGCTCTTGGAGATGCTAATGCTGTATTTATTATACAAATTGCGTCGTCTTTAACGACAACATCTGGTCGTAAAGTAATTCTTAGCGGTGGTGCGCAGGCATCGAATATCTTTTGGCAAGTAAGCAGTTCTGCTTCGTTTGGAACGACAACTGTATTCAAAGGAACAATCATTGCGTTAGAGTCTATCACTTTTGATACAGGAGCAACACTAGATGGTAAGGCGTTGGCAAGAAATGGTGCTGTGACCATGGATGGAAACACCTTCGTAATCGAGTAAATAAAATTCAACGAATAAGAACTGGTTTCATTTACTTGAAGCTGGTTCTTTTTTGTTCTAAAACCTTATAAAATGAAAAATTTAAAATCACTTATTCTCGGAATGTTGTTGTTCATGACAATGGCCGTGAACGCACAAGTTACCGTAAACGTAAATATAGGCAGTCCTCCAGCATGGGGTCCTTCAGGATATTCTCAGGTACGTTATTACTATTTGCCAGATGTTCAGGCTTACTATGACATCAGTTCTGCACGTTTCATTTACTTACATAACGGAAACTGGATCCATAGATCTTACCTTCCTTCGCGTTACCGAGGTTATGATTTGTACAGTGGATACAAAGTTGTGATGAAAACGTATAAGGGCAATGCTCCATATATACATTACAATTATCATAAGGGACATTACAAGAAGGGATATAAGGGACGCGGTCCTCAAAAAACCATTGGTCACAAACCTGGAAAGGGAAATGCAAAACCCAATCCTGCATCAGGAAATAAAAAGGCAAGTCCAGGAAAGGCAAAATCTCATAATAGTCCTAGTCATAAAAAAGCCAGCCCTGGAGGTAGTAAACCTCAAGCAAAACCTTCACACCACAAACAGAGCCCCGGAAACGGATCGCACGGAAAAGGTGGGAATAGCAAAGGCGGTGGAAAAGGCAAAAAGTAGCCTTAATATCAGAAAATATTAGAACCCATTTCACATTAAGTGGGATGGGTTTTTCTTTTTCACACAATAGAATCAGTGATTTATATAACAATGAATACCATTTGTGTAACTCGAATGCCCATAAACATCGTCAAATTTGTGAGCGTGGAAACTCTTTCACCAGTTAATTTCTTTTATGAAAAAAAATCTACTTTACGTATTACTCTCAACATTTTTATCAGTACCATTTAATTATTTTGCGCAAGCTCCAAACTTGGGAACCGCAGCAGATTTTGTGTTGTTTTCAACAAACGGAGCAATCAGCAACACTGGAATTACCCACCTAACAGGGAACGTTGGAACGAATAACGGATCCAGTACTGGTTTTGGAAATGTGAATGGTTCAATGCATGATGGAGACGGCGTTAGCGCGCAATGTGCTGCGGATTTGTTAATTGCTTACGGACAAATGAACGTTGCGATTCCAACGAGCAATCCTGCTCCTGCTTTAGGAAATGGAATGACACTTACTCCTGGAGTGCATGCTATTTCTGGTGATGCAACAATCAACTTGGACCTAATATTGGACGGTCAGGGAGATCCAAATGCTGTATTTATTTTTCAAATTCAAGGGACGCTCTCAACGGCTGCTGGATCATCAATTGAATTAATTAACGAAGTACTAGCGTGCAACGTCTTTTGGAAGGTCGAAGGTTTAGTGAGTATGGCTACCGGAACCTCTATGAAAGGAACAATTGTTGCCAACAACTCGGCAATTGAAATGTCTACAGGCAACACTCTTGAAGGAAGGGCTCTTTCTATCATCGGTGCGATTACAGTTGATGGCGTTTTAGCTTACACACCAATTGGTTGTGGAAGCCCTGTTCTCACTGGCCCAACTGCTCCAGACCTTGGTGGAGCGGCTTGTTATGCAATATTCTCGACAGATGGAGCTGTTTCTAATGCCGGAATTACTAATTTAACTGGAGATGTCGGAAGTAATAATGGCGCAGTAACAGGATATGATCCTTTATTGGTTAATGGACAGATTCACACGATTCCTGATGGATCAACAGCACAATGCGCAATCGACTTGCTGGCGGCATATAATTATCTTAATGTTTTACCTTACGATATTGAATTACTGTATCCAGCACAATTTGGAAACAATCTAGTGTTAACTCCACATACTTATTTAATGGATGCAGCAGTAACATTTACTGATTCTCTTTACCTTGATGCTCAAGGAAATCCGAATGCTGTATTTGTGATTCAGATCAATGGAGCACTTTCAACAAGCACTTACTCTAAAGTACTCCTTATGAATGGAGCTCAAGCAGAAAATGTGTATTGGAAAATTGAAGGGGCGGTAGATATTAATAATTATTCTGTATTCTGTGGCACCATTATTTGTAACAACGCAGCACTTGGAGCAATAAATACAGGTGTTGTACTTAATGGACGCGCACTCACAACAGCTGGTTCACTTTCTACAACAGCAATGGATGCTTACCCTACAGATGTCCCTGGGAACTGTGAAGAGCTAAGCGTTTCTTCGATAGATGGTATCAAGGAGTCAGTGGTAATATACCCAAATCCATTCATGGAATCAATTACGATTCTAACGGATGGTAATTCTTTGGACAATGAATATGAACTCAGAATCCTAAACACGCTGGGTGAAGAAGTATTATTTTCTGTTATAAATAAAACTACGACGGTTATTAGGACAGATGGTGTTCCTTCTGGAATATACTTTTACAATGTGATTGACAACAACAATATCATTCAATCAGGGAAACTAATAGCGCAGTAGAAAACGCTTCCTTATTAAGAACCCATCAGCCCTATGTTGGTGGGTTCTTTTGCGTTTAGCGAAACTGGATTTAACTACCCAAAAACAACATGGTGAGACACCCAGATTATGTGAATTATGCAACAATCTGCAATTTTAATGCAACACAATACCAGTTCAAAGTGCCCACCTTTGTTCTATCAATTTGAAGGCGTTTAGAAATAATAGACCAATCATTTTGAAAAGATGTAACAACGAAATTAAAATTGAAAAGATGAGCAACTTATTATATGTAGTGGCAATTGTGCTAATCATTTTATGGGCAGCTGGTTACTATGCATATGACTTTGGAAACTTGATCCATATTTTGTTAGTAATCGCAGCGGTAGCGGTATTGTTGAGAGTCATCGGTGGAAGACGGTTATAAATGAATGTAACATAAAAATAAAATAGCATGAAAAATACAAGCAACGGTAAACTGGTTGGAGCGATAGCGCTCGGAGCACTAGTAGGAGCAGCAGTAGGGATATTGTTCGCGCCAGACAAAGGATCAAATACGCGTAAGAAAATAATGAACGGAGCAAAAGATCTTGCTGACGACATTAAGCAAAAAGCGCAAAAAGAAATGGCTGATGTTAATCACAAGTCCTAAAAAGAACTTGCGTACAGCACGAATTAGAAGAGCATAAGTAGTAAGTTAGGAAACGGTCAGCCGAGAAAATTGCTGTTTGGAGCAAAATTGATCAGCTGACCGTTCTTTTTGAATACGGAAAAAAATTGGAATATGTCTGAAACAGGAAAATTAGAGGAATTGACTAAAAGTTTAAAAGTCTATGTTGAAACGAACATTGAACTATTGAAGTTAGAAGCAACAGAAAGAACTTCTGTGTATGGCGCTACTTTAATTAGCATTTTAATAGTTAGGCTTTCCCTTTTTCTATTCGTTCTGTTTACAAGTATCACCGCAGGGTTTTTTCTTGGAAATTATTTTGAAGACACATTTACTGGCTTTTTACTGGTGAGCGCATTTTACCTTTTATTAAGCCTTCTGCTCATTCCGGGTCGTAAGAAACTTATTGAAGGACCGATTCGAGATAGAATCGTTAAAAGAATTCTAGACAAGTAATAATATATCAGTAAAACTCATTCAAACCATGGAAAGGACAACAGTTTCAAGCCACGCAGAATTAACACAATTAATTCTAATCACGAGAGAGTCAAAAGATCGTCAAGAAACAGCCCTTGCGGATTGTTTTCGAGACTTTGCTGATTCCCTGAGTCCGTTTGAAGTGATGAAATCTGCGGTTCATAAACTTACCGAGGATAAAGGAGTACAGTTCGACCTTGTAAAAGGAGGAATGAACTTAGGAGCAAATTTCTTAATTGAAAAAGTCTTTAACAAAGGTGGTATCAAAGGATTCATGAGCTCGGTTGTACTGGAAAAACTATCATCTTCATTTATCTCAGCGAATGCTGGAGGTATATTAACAGGGATAACTAATTTCTTTTCCTCAAAGGACAAACAAAGCGATCCACAGAACGAGTCGAAGGATGAAGACTCCATTTAAGTCAATTGTGAAGAAGCTTTTCGTGCACTCGTTGCCGAACCTAAAATAGGCGCAGGCTAATCATTTTCCAAACAGCCTTCATATGCCCACAAAAAGTTACCCTTTTTACCTTAAAGCAACGCTAATTATTATTGGTTTGTATTTTTTAATTGACATGTTATACATCGGTCAATTAATCATCGTACCCCTGATTTTTTCTTTTATAGTTGCTGTTCTTCTAAGTCCCTTAGTAAATCTGTTGGTGCGTATTCGTTTTAATAGAATCTTATCGATTACCATTGCTATCCTTTTGCTGATTACACTGACATTAGGAACTGTTATTATACTTTCCATGCAACTAGGAAAATTTGCTGAGGCCATTCCACTTCTTATGGAAAAAAGTCAAGAAGCTCTTAGCAGTTGTGTTAAATGGATCTCGTCCACTTTTAATGTGAAAATTAGTAGTGTAGACAATTTCATCGAGGAATCAAAAGGTGAACTTATAGTGAGCAGTAAAACTTACTTAGGTGAAACCTTTACCATGATTGGCAACGCATTGGTAGCAGTGTTTTTAATCCCGGTATATATTTTTATGATTTTATATTACCAACCCCTACTGCTGAGTTTTATTCGTAGAGTTTTTGGAAGAAATAACAATTCTGAAGTTGAGTCGGTATTGCGCTCTACGAAGTCAGTCATCCAACGCTATCTTGTTGCACTATTCATAGAAACTGTAATTATCGCAGTGCTTAATTCAGTTGGTTTATTACTTATCGGTCTCGATTATGCCATTTTATTTGGAGTAATCGGCGCTATTTTAAATCTTATTCCATACATCGGTGGGGTAATTGCCATTGCACTACCCATGATGCTTGCGCTGGCAACACAATCTGCCACCACAGCGCTTTTGGTTTTACTAGTGTACACCATTATTCAGTTGATTGACAACAATTATATCATTCCTAAATTGGTTGGATCTAGGGTAAGAATCAACGCCTTGGTTTCAATTGTTGTTGTCATTGCCGGCGGCGCATTGTGGGGAGTTCCTGGAATGTTCCTTTCAATTCCCCTCACTGCAATCGTAAAAGTCATTTTTGATCACATCGATTCATTAAAACCGTGGGGATTTTTATTGGGAGACACCATGTCACCATTAACAGTATTTAAATTACCTGCTCTAAGAAAAGCCAGTAAGAAAAGACCAAATTAGTGCTGCTCTAATACTCTCCACGTCAAGAACCACATTTAACACTCAGATTATCAGTTGTTTGAGAATACTGTGATTTCTGCAACTATTTTCATTATTGATGTAATGCTTATGAGTTGTTCTCTGCGGACTTTTGCCAAGTGAAGTTTCATTCACCTAAAAACAAAATTATGAAAATTAAATTTTTACTTATTATTGCGGCAATTGCCTCTCTTGTATCCTTCCCGAGCGTAAGTTATGCTCAGGTAATTAACTTAGGGACAGCAGCCGATTTCGTTCTATTTACCACCAATGGTGCAGTAACGAACGTAGGAGTCACACATCTAACAGGGCACGTAGGCACCAATGTTGGTGGCAGCACAGGTTTTGGAAATGTTGATGGTGTTATGCACGATCAGGATCCGGCGAGTGCACAAGCAACCTTGGATTTGAACGTCGCCTATCTTGAATTAGATGCAGCAGTGTCAACAAATTCTCCTGGCGTATTATTAGGGAGTGGGATGACGTTAGTACCAGGGGTACACAATATACCGGGTGCGGCAACGATGAATGGTGAACTGAACTTGGATGCTCAAAATGATCCTAATGCCGTGTTTATCATTCAAATTGAAGGAGCATTCGGTATTGGAGCTAATGCAGAAGTGAAATTGCTAAATGATGCTCAGGCATGTAATGTTTACTGGAAAGTTGATGGTGCTGTGAGTTTGGCTTCAGGAGTTATAATGAAAGGGACGATCGTTGCGTACAATGATTTCATTTCAATGAGTGCAGGGGATTCTTTGGAAGGACGAGCGCTATCAATTAATGGAGCGATTGGAGTTACTGGAATCGTTGCGCGTACACCACTTGGATGTCTTGCACCAGTTTTAACTGGTCCAGGAAACCCAGATTTACTTTCTACGGAATGTTTTGTATTGTTTTCGGCGATTGGGCCGGTAACAAATGTTGGAATTACCACTGTAACAGGAGATGTTGGCACAAACAGCGAGTCGCCATTAGGATTTGATCCCTTATTGGTTACAGGAACAATACATGGAGTCCCTGACGCATTTACTGCACAATGTGCCGCAGATGTCACTATAGTATATAACGATCTAAGTGCAATTCCGTACGAAATTGAATTATTGTACCCAGCATTATTTGGAAATAATTTAGTACTAACACCTCATGTGTATTTAATGAACAGTGCGGTGACATTTACAGATACACTTTACCTGAATGCCCAAGGGAACCCAGATGCAGTCTTTGTTTTTCAAGTGTATGGTGCTTTTTCAGCGGGGACATTTTCAAATATTATTCTACAAAACGGAGCACAAGCTAAGAATGTGTATTGGGTGATGAATGGTGCAATAGAGGTAGGTGATTATTCTATCTTTCAAGGTTCAATAATATCCCAAGGTGCAGTTGATTTATTGACAGGAGTTACCTTTTACGGTAGAGTTTTGACAGCTGTTGGTGCTGTAAGTACATTTGCAATCGATGCAATCATGCCAACAAGTTGTTCTCCAATTGTGATAACAGAACCAAGCGACACATTGGTTTGTGATGGCGAATCTGCAAGCTTCACTGTTACAGCAGATGGGGTAGGTTTAACCTATCAATGGAGAATAGGTTTAATCGATCTAGTTGACGGCGGAAACATCTCAGGAGCAACAACGGCGACATTGACGATCAATCCAGCTACAATTGCCGATGAAGCAACTGATTACAACGTTGTAATTACAGGAGCATTTGCTCCAGGAACGGTATCCATCAATGTTTTTTTAACAATTGATGAAGCACCATTAATCACTACGCAACCAACAGACGAAACGGTTTGTTTGGGCGAGTCTGCAAGTTTTACAGTTGTTGCAAGTGGATTAGGGAACACCTACCAATGGAGAAAGGGATTAGTTAATTTAGTTGATGGCGCTTCTATTTCGGGAGCAACGACAGCAACGCTGACTATCAACCCAACCACCTTGTTGGATGCTGCAAATGACTACAATGTGGTTGTTACAGGAACCTGTTTACCAGATGCAATTTCAGATAACGTCGAGTTAATCGTAGATGAAGCGCCAATAATCACAACGCAACCAACAGACGAAACGGTTTGTTTGGGCGAGTCAGCAAGCTTCACAGTTGTAGCTAGTGGATTAGGAAACACGTACCAATGGAGAAAGGGAATGGTTAATTTGGTTGATGGCGCTTCTATTTCGGGAGCAACGACAGCAACGCTGACTATTAACCCAGCCACCTTATTGGATGCCGCAAATGACTACAACGTAGTTATTACAGGCACCTGTTTACCAGATGCAATTTCAGATAACGTCGAGTTAATCGTAGATGAAGCGCCAATAATCACAACGCAACCAACAGACGAAACGGTTTGTTTGGGCGAGTCAGCAAGCTTCACAGTTGTAGCTAGTGGATTAGGAAACACGTACCAATGGAGAAAGGGATTAGTTAATTTAGTTGATGGCGCTTCTATTTCGGGAGCAACGACAGCAATGCTGACTATCAACCCAACGACTTTGTTGGATGCGGCAAATGACTACAATGTGGTTATTACAGGTACATGTCTACCAAACGCTGTTTCTGATGATGTTGCCTTAGTTGTCAATGTATGTCTTCCAGATGTGAGTGTAGTAAAAACCGCTTCTAGTATGACGCCAATTATCGGTGAGGAAGTAGTATTTACAATTACTGCAAATAACCTTGGATTAACAGATGTAACGGGTGCTCAAGTCGAAGATCTATTACAAAGCGGTTATACGTATGTTTCCTCAACTGCGACTATCGGAACTTATGATCCAATCACAGGCGTTTGGAACATAGGTAATTTAAACGCTGGTGATTCAGAAACACTTACGATCGTTGCGACGGTTAATCAAACAGGTGATTACGAGAATACTGCTGAGATTACGATCAATGAATTTGAAGCGGACGTCACAAACAATGTGTCTACGATCGTGCTAATACCGTCTGATTTCTTCATTCCAGAAGGATTTTCTCCAAATGGAGATATGGTAAATGATGTGTTCTTTATCCGAGGAATATTAGCTTATCCTTCGAATGAGTTTACGGTGTTTAACCGTTGGGGGAACATTGTCTTTTCTGCACAGTCGTATAATAACACATGGGATGGAAAATCAGGGTCTGACTTCAATATTGGCGGAGACGTATTGCCAGTTGGAACTTACTTCTATGTGCTTGATCTAGGAGATGGTTCAGATATTTATAAAGGAACGATTTACTTGAATAATTAAGATCGTAGCAACAAACAATAAAAAAGATTATGAAAACAAATAAAATAATATCTGTCCTGTTGTTCAGTTTTGTGTGCTTCGGCGCACAAGCGCAGCAAGACCCAATGTACACGCATTACATGTACAATACACTGTCCATCAATCCGGCGTATGCTGGTAGTAGAGACGCGTTAACGGTCACAGCGCTTCACCGCTCACAATGGGTGGATTTTAAAGGAGCACCGATGACGCAGACCATTACCTTACATTCTCCAGTGGGGAACAAGCACATTGGTTTAGGACTAGCGGCGTCGAATGACAAGATCGGTCCGACAAACAATACCGCGGTTTCTGGGAGTTTTGCCTACATGATGCAATTGAACAAAAAATCGAAGTTATCACTTGGTTTAAGTGGTGGAATCAACGTACTTCAAGCTGATTTGAGTTCGCTGGCACTGGATAATCAAAATGATCCTTCTTTCCAACAAGACGTAAATAACAGAGTTACACCTAGTGTTGGTTTTGGTGCTTATTATTCCAGAGAGCGTTTTTACGCGGGAGTCTCTACGCCAAATTTATTGGAAAGCAACTATTATGAAACGACACAATCAGACGGAACAATATCAGAAGCGAGGTCGAGCAGACACTACTTCTTTATTGCTGGTGCGGTGTTCAACTTATCGAATAACCTTGCGCTTAAGCCAACCACTCTTGTGAAAATGACCACAGGTGCACCACTTCAGGTGGATGTCACAGCTTCCTTCATCATGATGAAAAGATTTTTGTTGGGTGCCATGTACAGAACAGGTGATGCTGTTGGGGTTTTGGTTGGGTTTGATATATCTCAACAGTTTCATGTAGGGTATTCATACGATTGGTCACTTGGACTTAGAACACCAGTGTACAATCAAGGAAGTCACGAGATCATGTTGAGATACGATTTCATCTTCAACAGCAAAAGACAAATACAATCTCCAAGATACTTCTAATAGTTAAAAATAGAAATTATGAAAAAAATACTAATAACCTTACTTGTTCTGATTGTAATCAGTCCAGGTGCTTTCGCCCAAGAAAAATCATCCAAGGAGAAAAAGGGTGACAAGTTCTTCACCATTTACGAATACGATGATGCAATTGGTAAGTACAAACGAACAAAGGACTTAACGGTTTCTGGACAAAGAAACTTGGCGGAAAGTTACTGCATCATGGAACAATATGACGAATCGGAAGAAACGTATGCAGCGCTTATTAATGATGGAAATCAACTTATTTCGGAGGATTATTACAACTATGCCATGGTTTTAAAAAAGAGTGGAAAGTATACTGAATCTGATGTTCAGATGACCAAGTTTTCCAATCAACAACCAAATGACCTAAGAGCGATTAGTTTTCGTGAGAATAGGAATCAGTTCAATGCTCTGTCGAAAGACAATGGAAATTTTAAAATCCGTGAGATGGATATTAACACCGACTCTCAAGATTTTGGCACCTCCTATTACAAAGATCAGGTTGTATATGCTTCTAGCAATGCGGCCCCTAAAATGATCAAACGTAGAGACAACCGTAACAACGAGCCCTTTTTTAACCTGTATGTAGCCGATGTTGAAGAAGGTCAGCTGAAAAACCGTGAATTCTTTGATAAAAAGGAAAATGGAAAAATGCACGATGGACCTGCTACGTTTAGTAATTCAGGAACGTATATGGCATATACCAAGAATGTTTCATCGGACAAATCCAAGGACAAGATAGTAGAGCTTCGAATTTTCACACGTACTTTGGAAAATGATGAATGGTCAGATCCCGTTGCCTTTGAACACAACAATGTCGGATACTCGGTTGGTCAACCACATTTATTGGCTGACGGAAAAACAATGTATTTCACAAGTGACATGCCCGGTGGTTTCGGAGGAACAGATCTTTACCGTTCAACAAGAGCTGGAGATGGTTCTTGGGGAGCACCAGAGAATTTAGGGAATGTCATCAACACGGAAGGCGACGAAATGTTCCCTTTCCTAGATGAATCAAGAAAAACACTGTATTTCGCTTCCAACGGGCATTACGGTCTAGGTGGATTGGATATTTTTAGCAGTCCGATGAATGGATCCGCTTGGGGTAAAGTGACCAATGCGGGAGCTCCGTTGAATACGATAAAAGATGATTATGCCTTTATTTCAGATAACAAAACGAATAAAGGTTACTTCTCTTCGAATAGAGAGAATGGCAGTGGAATGGACGACATTTATGGTGTTGATTTATTGAATGTGGCATCAAATGCTAAAATGATAGCTGGTATTGCAACGGATATAGATGACAATCCAGTTGCAGGAACCAAAGTGAAGTTATTTGATGAAGAGGGAAATGAAATAGGGGAGGATACGGTAGATGATAGTGGAGCCTATACATTTTCAGTGGAATCAAATAAGAACTACATGTTGACAGGAAATAAACAGGATTTTATAGAGGCCAACAGCTATGCTAGTACATTTGGCAATGATGAAATTGTTAATGCCGATCTTAGGCTTTTAAAGGACGAAGACGGAGAAAACGGAGAGGAAGAGGTCGACGTTGCAGAAGAAAATATTGTCGTGAATGAAGATATTGGTGCAGTTATCAAAATGAAACCAATCTATTTTGATTTTGATAAATCAGACATTACTCCCAAAGCAGCGAAGGAGTTGGATAAAATGATAAAGGTGATGAATAAATTTCCTAAGATGGAGGTTCAATTGACTTCTTATACCGATTGTAGAGGCCCCAGTTATTATAACAGCTCACTATCCCAAGCTAGGGCTAGCTCATCAGCAGAATACATCAAGCAAAGAATCTCAACTCCGAAACGAATTTCAGGAAAGGGAGCTGGTGAATCTAAAACGGTGAATGACTGTGCGTGTGAAGGCGATGTCATTTCAACATGCTCGGAACAAGAGCATCAACTGAATCGACGTACAGAGTTTATAGTCACTAAAAAGTAGTGCTTCAATTTGACTAGCGATAACAAATTACCATTTTTCTGCTCCACCCAGGTTGAATTCCTAGGTGGAGTAGATTTATTGTTGTATATTCACCCTAACTGTGGAAATCTTCGACAGCCTCTCGCCTCAAAAAGTGGCTCAGCACAATTTTTTTACTTGCTGCATTATGCAGTAATCTTAAACCATAAGATGTTTCTACGGGAATGTATACCACATCCTTTTATCAATACTAACGAATAGCAATAATTTGAAATTATACATTAAATACATGGTGAGTAACCGCTGCAAAATGGCAGTGAAAGAAGAGCTTAAGAAGCTTGGACTTCATTTTGTTTTGGTGGACCTGGGTGAGGTTGAAGTCATGGAAAACTTAACCAATGAGCAACGAGTAAAACTCAACAATGGATTGCTCAAATCAGGGCTTGAGTTGATGGATGACAAGCGGGCGATACTTATCGAGAAAGTGGTCAACGTGATTACAGAAATGATTCACCATACGGATGAATCGCCAAAAGTAAATTATTCCGATTTGCTCAGCGAAAAAATTGGGTATGATTATACCTACATGTCAAATGTCTTTTCAGAAGTAAAAGGCATTACCATTCAACAATTTATCATCATCAATAAAATTGAACGGGCAAAGGAATATTTACTTTATGATGAGCTGAATCTAACGGAAATTTCGTACAAGCTTCATTATAGTAGTGTGGCACATTTATCCAATCAGTTTAAGAAAATCACGGGACTTACTCCTTCAGCGTATAAACAACTGAAAGACAATAAAAGAAATTCTATCGAAGACATCGGAGGGAATAATGACACAAATTAAGAACCCGATGGTTAAAAACGATCAGTTAACGAGAGTCACAAATGAACAGCGGTATGCAAGAAGTTTAATCGAAGCAAGTATAGATCCGTTGGTTACCATTAATGCCGAAGGAAAGATCTTGGATGTCAACGAAGCATCTATTCAAGTCACAGGCTTGTCACGCGAGGAAATTATTGGCACTAACTTCTCCCTCCATTTTACCGACCCAAAAAAGGCTCAAGCAGCCTATTTACAGGCTTTTGAGAACGGCTTTGTATCGGATTATACACTAACGATCAAACATAAGAACGGCTTATTGACAGATGTTTCCTACAATGCCTCTGTATACAAAGACAATGAAGGAAATGTCCTAGGTGTTTTTGCAGCGGCAAGGGATGTTACCAATCAAAAATGGGCAATCGAACTACGCGCAGCCAACAAAGAACTTTTATATCAGACCGAAGAGAAAGAGAAAAAGGCAGCAGAGCTAATTGTTGCAAATATTGAACTTCGACTTCAGAATGCAGAGAAAGAAAAAATAGCCGCAGAGCTTATTATTTTGAATAAGACGTTACTTTTTCAGATTGAACAGAAGGAAAAAAGAGAAAGGGAATTAACGATTTCAAAGAAAAAACTTTCATTTCAAACGAAGCAGAAGGAGAAAAAGGAAGATGAAAATAAGGAACTTGAAGAATATAGTTATGCCTTAGAATTGTCTTCTCAATATTCAAGAAGTCTTATTGAAGCGAGTCGTGATCCGCTCATTACAATTAACTCGGAAGGGAAAATTACCGACATGAATGCGGCAACTATTCAGTTAACAGGTGTCTCTCGAAATAAACTAAGAGGCTCCGACTTCTTCCATTATTTTACCGATGTCGAAAAAGCACGGGAAGCTTATTTAGAAGTTTTTGCAAAAGGATCGGTTTCTGATTCTCCTCTTACACTTCTCAACAAGGAAGGAGAGTTAATTGAGGTGTTATTCAATGGCTCCGTTTACAAAGATAATCTTTACAATGTGGTCGGAATTGTTATCGTTGTAAGGGATGTCACCGACCAGAAAAGAATTGAACAAGAATTAACCAATGCCAAAATTCTGGCAGAACTCACCGCCGTAATTGCAGAAGAAGCAAAGCGAAAAGCCGAATCTGCCACCAGAACAGCAGAAGAAGCGATGAAGGCAAAGCAACAGTTTTTGTCGAACATGAGTCACGAAATTCGAACTCCAATGAATGCCATTATTGGTTTTACCAAGGTGGTACTGAAAACAGAGCTTTCAACAAAACAAAGAGAGTATTTGAGAGCGATCAAATTAAGTGGTGATGCCATGATCGTTTTAATTAATGATATTCTGGACCTTGCAAAAGTTGATTCTGGCAAACTTGTTTTTGAGCAAGTACCTTTTAGAATTGAATCGTCAATAGCGACGATGTTGCAGTTGTTCGAGTTTAAAATTCAAGAGAAAAATCTTTCCCTTTCGAAAGATTATGACAGTAAAATTCCAGAAGTTTTGTTGGGTGACCCTATGCGCTTACATCAAATATTACTCAATTTGGTAAGTAATGCGGTAAAATTTACGGATAAGGGTGAAATAGGAGTTTCAGTCTCTTTGGAAAGTGAAAACGAAGAAAAAGTGACAGTTTTATTTGCCGTGAAAGATACCGGTATCGGAATTCCTCAGGATAAAATCAAAGAGATTTTTGAGAATTTCCAACAGGCATCGAACGGTACTTCGCGCAAATATGGTGGCACAGGTTTGGGACTAGCCATCGTAAAGAAGTTAGTTGAGGCGCAAGGAGGAAAAGTTTTAGTGGAAAGTGAAATTGAAAAAGGATCGCTATTCAGTTTCACCCTAGACTTCTTGAAAACAGATGAAAATGCCCGGTTTGTTGAAGAAGTAATCGAACCAGAAATGGATGTAAAGGATATTCGCGTGCTCGTTGTGGAAGATATTCCGTTGAATCAACTTTTGATGACAACATTGTTGGACGACTTTGGTTTTGCATCAGACGTAGCACCAAATGGAAAAATTGCCATTGAGAAACTCCAGAAAAATGAATATGATATTATTTTGATGGATTTACAAATGCCAGAAATGAACGGGTTTGAAGCAACAGATTTTATTAGAAAAACGCTGAAATTAACCATTCCTATCATGGCACTGACTGCTGATGTCACTACAGTTGATTTAAAAAAATGCAAAGCATTGGGAATGAATGACTATCTTGCAAAACCGATGGATGAAAAATTATTGTATTCTAAGATATTAGGATTGATAAAAAAAGCACCAAAGACCACCGTAAAAAGGAAACTCAGCGATCACGATACGAAGACAGTAAAGGTTACTGAGATGTCGTACTTGAATAAGCTTACTAAATCCAGCCCAAAACTGATGAGGGAAATGATTTCGCTTTACCTGAAGCAAACACCTGAGCTTGTGTTAGAAATGAGACAGAGCTTTGACGAAGAGAATTGGGAATCACTTCAATCTGCAGTACACAAAATGATTCCGTCGTTTGCAATGTTCGGGATCAGCAAGGAAGCAGAAAAGATGGCAAGGGCAATTCATGATGAAGCTGGGAAAGGCAATGAAAAGGAAGAGCTCTCAGTGTTTGTTTCCAAACTCGAAACAATGAGTAACGAAGCGTGTATAGAGTTAAAAGAAGAAATTAAAAGATTAACAGATAAATGAACAAAGAAAAAATACATCTCTTTTTAGTAGACGATGACCCCGTGTTTTTAAAGGCACTAGAGATTGAATTTCTGTTAGACTCAGAATTTAGAATTAGTACGTTTGCGACAGGTGAACTCTGTTTAGAAAACCTCGCGCTTAAGCCAGATGTTATTATTTTGGATTATCACCTTGATGGTATAGAAAAAACTGCGATGAACGGAATTGAAACCCTAGATAGGATTAAGAAATTTGATGCGGATATTCCTGTCATAATGTTATCGTCTCAAGATAAAATTGAAGTCGCAATTAGCTGCATGCATCATCATGCAACGGATTATGTAGTGAAAAGTGAAACGGCATTTGTGCGACTTCTAAAAATTAGTACAGGTGTTTTTGAATACAAGAAAATGGAAAAGCAACTAAAGTGGTACATGGATAGGATGTAAAAGGAGTTATATCCATTTCGTACTAAATATCTTCATACTATTTAATTTAAAGCTTTCTCACTAACCATAATCTATTTCGCTGAATAAAGGTCTGACTACCCTATTCGTATTATCCAGTGCTTCTAGCGCAACACTTAAACATTTCATACGTGAATGTTGTAACTTCTTATTGACTTTATGTAAGGGTTTCGAGCCCCAATACACCCACCTTTGTAGCGGGAAATTATCCCATCTAACTAAAAAAATAAAAATGAAAGGATTAAAAAAATTAACCGTAGTAATGATTGCCTGTGCGTTTGTTGGTTCGTACTCGAATGCCCAAATGCAAATGAATGAGGAAGATGATGAGTTGAGAATTAGACTTGGTGCGAAAGTGGGAATGAACCATTCAAATGTTTACGATTCGGAAGGGGAAGACTTTGCCGCAGATGGAAAAATTGGTTTTGCTGCAGGAGCTTTTGTATCAATTCCAATCGGAAGATACCTAGGATTTCAACCTGAGGTGATGTTCTCTCAAAGAGGGTTTAGCGGAAATGGTGCAGTTTTTGGAATGCCGTATGGAATGAAAAGAACTTCTAATTATTTAGACGTTCCATTGTTGTTTTCTTTCCGACCAGCACCCTTTATTTCGATCCTTGTAGGACCTCAGTATTCTTACCTTTTAAGTCAAAGAGATGATTTTGAAAGCTCAGCGTTTGATTTCATGGTTGAGGAAGAGTTTGACAACGATAACATTCGTAAAAACACATTGTGTTTTGTAGGTGGAATTGATGTAAATGTTGGACACTTTGTTATTGGTGCAAGAGCTGGGTGGGACCTTATGGACAATAAAGGAGATGGAACATCATCTACACCAAGGTATAAAAATGTTTGGGGACAAGCGACTTTTGGAGTTAGAATCTAATTGTAGGGGGTGAGACTAAAAATTTCACCCCCTTTTTCACTGCCTATTGAACGCCTACTACCTGTATTTCAACATACTACTTCTTCTTTAGAATTAACTTGTTAAACAAGGGAATGATGTAAATATTAGAAGGCTATGAGTGAATTTCGAGCAGAAAGTAGAAGAGATGATTTGAGAATACCAGAGAATACATCTGATAAATCATCACAGGACAATGAGAATGACCAGCCACAAGAAGGTAGGAAGAAAAATCACAAAAGTCCGAATCCAGCCAAACTATTGAACCGAAAAATTCTTAAGATAAAACGAATAATCAAAGACAGATTTCCAGAGTTGTCAAAATTTCTAGATGAGATGCCTGTGTCAACCGAAGACAGTAACCCGTCTGAGATTTCCAATTACGATTTGGGTGAATACTACAGATCATTGGAAGCTGTACTAACAAAGTATAAACTTGAATACCCTAACAGGTGAATCTACTTGTCAGTACCGACCAATAACCCTATTTCACTTCTATTTCTTCAACTTTGAATTGACCTCCTAATCCGGAAGATGTGACAAAATTATAGCGTTTCCAAGTTCCGTAAATTCGTACCTTTTTGCTTCCTTTAATTTCGGCTCCTTTATAATCGCGAATCACTAAATCTTTTGGACCGTAGTTAGAAGGTAAAACATTCATTGAACTCGGACCGCTTCCTACACGCACATCAACTTTGTCAAAGTCTTTATTGTGCGCAGTCTTGAAATTTAAACCAATGTAATTATCCAAGGAAAAATATACAGTTGGAATGGACAATACTCCGTCCATATAGCCATAAACCTCTTTCACAGCAGTATCATTGATCAAGTCACTCGTTAATACCACAGCGTCCTTAAAAATGGATTCATCAAAAGTGTTATCTGCCTTTTCTATTTTTATACAATTTAGACTAAAATAGCTGGTCGAGGAATAAAAATCGTTGGCTGTAATTTTGACCTTATCTCCCACGCCTAGCTGTGTTCTATCATCTGCAAAAACGTGTAAATCCGATTGCTGATATTTCGCCGGAAGACTTTTAACATGGTTTGGGTCTCTTCCAATTGGAAGATCAACACTTACAAAGCTTCCTACAGTTTGATGGCGGTGTTTGAAGATGCGTATACTCATTTTTCCACCAGTCATGCTGACCGTTGAAGGAACTTCACCAATATATCCTTCAAATTCAAGCGTTTCATTGCGCTCATATTCATTTTTAAAGATGTCGTCGAGGGTAACCGATTGAGGTTCAGATGGAACTTCCTTACTTGCTTCTTCTCTGAGCATTTTTTCTAGAGCAGATGGCTTAGGTTCTTCTGAACAGCTGGTAATTAGCGCCAGAACAAGGATCAATAAATAGTGTAGGTATTTCATTCTTATGTGTTTATGTTGAAAATATCAAAATCGGTTAAAATTAAATAAATATTTTGTTCTTCCAAATAATTAGGTTTTTTCCAAGATTCTGCTATACTGTAGGTAAAACTATTTTATGACGACAATTAAAGTGTACAATACACTCAATCGACCAACAGAAATAGAAAAGGGAAAAATGGTCAAATTCCTTCGAGAACATTTAGGTGAATATGGAGATCCCGAACCCGACATTCGAAAAGCGATTAATTATTCCGTGAAGGAGTTTGCGTCGTTTGGAGGATTTACAGCAACAATATCCGAAGACGATATATTGAAAGGAGTGGTGGTTGTCAACGCGACCGGAATGAGTGGGTATATTCCAGAAAACATTTTAGTCTACATTGCTACGCATTGCGATCATCGTGGAGAAGGATTAGGAAAAAAATTAATGGAGACAGTCATCAGTCACGCCAAAGGTGATATTGCACTCCACGTGGAAGAAAACAATCCAGCGAAAGGGTTGTATGAGAAATTTGAATTCACCAATCCGTATTTGGAAATGCGACTGAAAAGAAAAACATAGTTATGGCTTTTATCACACTGAATGTTGAAAAACTAAAAAAGAACTATCGGTTTCTTGACAAAACGTTTAAGGAGAACAACATCGACTGGGCAGTTGTGTCCAAAATGCTCTGTGGAAACGAAATTTATCTAAAAGAGCTCATAGCTATGGGGGCCAAACAGCTGTGCGACTCCCGAGTTTCAAATCTTGAGACGATTAAATCTTTGTCTAAAGACGTCGAAACAATATACATTAAACCGCCTCCTAAGCAATCGATAGAAGCAATTGTAAAATATGCAGATATCAGTTTCAACACTGAAATTGAAACGATCAAAATGCTTTCCGACGAAGCTAAAAAGCAAGGAAAGATTCACAAAATTTTGATCATGATTGAGCTGGGCGAGCTCCGAGAAGGAGTACTCCGTGAAGATTTACTGGAGTTCTATTCAGACGTGTTTAAGCTGCCGAATATAAAAGTGGTGGGACTTGGAACGAATCTTACCTGCATGTACGGTGTGTTGCCTAGCCACGACAAGCTCATTCAGCTCTGTTTGTACGAACAACTCATCGAAGCAAAGTTCGACCGTGAAATCGAATATGTCTCGGGTGGATCTTCTGTCACCATTCCACTTATTTTCAAAGGACTTCTTCCTAAGGGAATTAACCACTTTCGTGTAGGGGAAACATTGTATTTGGGAACAGATGTCTACAATGACACGACGTTTAAGGAAATGGAAAACGATGTGTTTCAATTGCATGCTGAGATCATCGAACTCACAGAAAAACCAGCAAACCCTATGGGCGAAATGGGAACCAATTTGACAGGAGATACGGTGTCATTCAAATCTACGGACCAATCGGATTTATCTTACCGAGCCATTATTGATTTTGGGCTGTTGGATATCGACGAAGATCATATTCGACTGAATAATCCGGAACACGAAATCGTAGGAGCATCTTCTGACATGCTGGTCATCGACTTAGGTGAAAACAAGGAAAATCTTCAGGTAGGTGACCTCATTGAGTTTAAGATGGATTACATGGGGATTTTGAGAATTATGAATTCCCAATACATTGAAAAAAGAATCAAGTAGTTCTTTTGATTTCATCCATTTTTGACTTAACATTATACCATGGAAAAGGTGCTTATTACTGGTGGAGATGGATTGGTAGGGAGACATCTGACAAACAAGTTGCTGGCGAACGGATATGAAGTCGCCGTGCTGAGTCGTGCCCAAAAACAGAGTAAGGAGATTTCCTACTATACGTGGAGTGTGGAACAGCAGACCATAGACCCAAGAGCTTTAGAAAATGTAACTTACATCATACATTTGGCTGGAGCGGGAATTGCCGATAAAAACTGGACCAAACAGCGAAAACGAGAAATTATTTCCAGTCGCGTTGATTCAGCAAAACTTCTCTACGATCAATTACCAGAGAACCATCACGTAAAAGCAATTATTTCTGCATCAGGTGCCGGATACTACGGAGCGGTTACAAGCGATCAAATTTTTACGGAGGAAGATGAATCAGCCAATGATTTTTTGGGCGATGTCTGCGTTCAATGGGAAGCAGCGATTGATACGTTTGAAAAAAAGAACATACGCACTGTAAAATTGAGAACTGGTTTGGTACTAGCATCCTCAGGAGGAGGGCTCGAAAAAATGGTAAAACCCTTCAAATTGGGCGCTGGCGCGGCGATTGGATCTGGAAAACAATACCTTCCATGGATTCACATCGATGATTTGTGCGAAATGTACTTGTTTGCGCTACAAAATGACACAGTGAAAGGAGCGTACAATGCAGTTGCGCCAAATCATATAACTAACCGAGAATTTAGTCATGCGTTGGCAAAAACGCTTGGAAAAAAGTTATGGATGCCTAATGTTCCAGCAGTATTGTTGAAATTGTACTTAGGTGAAATAGCAAACCTATTGCTCGAAGGAAGTCGCGTTTCTTCTCAAAAAATTCAAGATCAAGGGTTTAAATTTCACTACACAGAAATTGAAAAAGCGCTTGAGAATTCCCTCAAAAAATAGCGTAGTTTGTTTTAACGCAAACATAACCTGAGCGTAACTCTCGGCATCTGAAAAGTCGATTCCTTTGCGGAAAAAATGGAAATTTTTATACTCAGTTTTGCCGCTCTGTTTTCAGTCATTAATCCACTTGGGACCGTTCCAATATTTGTTGGATTGACACAAGAAAATACAATCAAAGAGCGAAATGTGATCGCTTTTTTTACCGCAATTTATGTGCTCACTATTCTCTTACTTTCCTTTTACCTTGGGCAGTACATTCTTTCCTTCTTTGGAATTAGCCTGGATGCTCTGAAAATCGCAGGTGGTTTAATCATTGCATCGTCAGGATTTGCGCTTTTGACAGGTAAGTTTTCTGAACACAAGGGAATGAAACAACGCGAAAAGGACGATGCGTTTAATCGATCAGAAATATCGCTTACTCCGTTAGCGATTCCTATGCTTGCAGGACCAGGAACGATTAGTTTGCTCATCTCCTACCAGCAAACTTATACTGATATTTCTCAACAATTGTTTATCATCGGTGCTATCTTATGTGTGAGTGTGGGAATCTACTTTATTTTGAAGGGTGCTCACTACATTGTTAAACTGATGGGAGCATCGGGAATTAACGCACTTTCACGAATAATCGGCTTCATTGTAATTGCGATTGGCGTTCAGTACATTTTAAGCGTGGTCGTAGTGCTACTAGAAATTCCCAAGAGCTAGTTCAAGTGCAATTTTGCGTGCCTCCTGATCGACTGCAATGTAGTCTTCTAGTGTTGGTTTTAAAATGTTCTGTACGCGTTCCATCGTTTTGGCATTGATGTTGGCAATTTGAGCGAATGCGATTTTATCTTCCAAAAAGGCTTCCACAGCAATTTCGTTGGCGGCGTTGAGCGCACAAGCGAGTGTTCCACCAGCGTTCAGTGCATCATAGGCCAATTGCAAATTGGGAAACGTTGTAAAATCCGCTTTTTCAAACGTCAACTCAGGATAATCCATGAAATTGAAACGGGGGTAATCGGTCTTGAGTCGATCTGGGTAGGTCAACGCATACTGAATCGGCAATTTCATGTCGGGAAGTCCCATTTGCGCCTTCATGCTTCCATCCTCGAACTGCACTAGCGAATGTACAATCGATTGAGGGTGAACAATGACATCGATTTGATCGGCCTTTAAGTTAAACAACCATTTGGCTTCAATTACTTCTAATCCTTTGTTCATCATCGAAGCAGAATCAATTGTAATCTTTGCTCCCATGTCCCAATTTGGGTGGTTCAAGGCTTGTGCTTTGGTGACTTTGCTCAGTTGCTCTGGTGTAAATCCACGAAACGGTCCTCCCGAAGCGGTTAAATATATTTTTTCAATGGGGTTATGAAATTCGCCCACTAAACATTGAAAAATAGCAGAATGTTCGGAATCTACAGGGTAAATATTCACACCATTTTCAAACGCTTCACGTGTAACTAGCTCACCTGCAACCACCAGTGTTTCTTTATTCGCAAGCGCGATGTTTTTCTTAGCACGAATCGCCGCAAGCGTAGGTTTTAGTCCCGCATAACCAACCATCGCGGTAAGTACTGTGTCAATTTCAGTCGACTCTACGACCTGCGCTAAAGCATCTTCGCCACAATAGACATGGATGTCTAAATCCCACAACGCTGATTTTAGATGTTCGAACTGTGTTTCGTCGCCAATTACAACGGTATTTGGGAGGTGTATTTTCGCTTGTTCAATCAATAGGTCGACATTCTTATGCGCAGTGATAACCTGCAGATCAAACTGTTCTGGATACGCTTCAATTACTTGCAAAGCCTGCGTTCCAATAGAACCTGTTGAGCCTAAGATGGCGATTCCTTTTTTTGATGTCATGAAGCAAAGATACTAGATAGAATTGGTTCGAGTTGAAAATTTCTGCGTAACCTTTTACCGATGTTTCAATTATATATTCAAAATTATAAATACTACCTTATGAAAATTATTATTTCCACTTTGACACTATTGGTGTTCGGTTCAGTTAATGCACAAACTCCTGGACAGATGCGTTATTACGAATACAACCTTGAAAATAAGAACCTAAGTCAACTTTACTTTTTCGTACAAACCTTGGAAGCAGAAACGATCAGCGAAAAGAAAATTAAATCGCTCGAAATTACGTCAAAATCACCAAAAAACAAGACATATACAACAACCTATCACTTCAATTCCAGTGGAAATATTGTTTATTCTAAATCAAAATACGCAACAACAAACTTAACGTATATTCAAGATTCAATTCCCACGGAGATTGTGGTAAAGAACAAGAAGTGGACAAGAACAACAACCTTTGAGCATGATTCAACCTACGCAGTAACTGCCGAAACTGTTTATACGAAAGGTAAAGTGAGCTCAAAAAGAACCTTTGAACTAGAAGATGGGAAGATAGTGAAACAGACATTTGCGGAAGGACGGAATTTAAAAAAGGTCACTGTACTGGAGAAAAAGTACGATGAAGAGGGAAAACTCATCGAATCAACATTTTTTAAGAATGGAAAGGTCAAAAATAAATGGGATTATTCGTGCAAGCCTGAAGGTTCTGATCTCTTAGCATCTAGTTCCAACGATATAGGTAGTTATTGTCAATATGCTGAGGAGAGTGCAGATGGAAGTTACAAAAAATACACGGTTACGATTGAAAAGGGAAAACCCTACTTATCCGTTTCTGCATATGACAAAGACTCAGTTTTTATTTCAAACCATAGGTACGTGCGTGACAGTATATTGGTAAGTTCAACGGTTGTTCAAGGAAATGCAACAATGATAAGTTATTTTAGAAGGGGGAAGTTCGACTATGGGTATAGAACAGAACTAAATGACGCTAAGCAAAAAACACGACAAGAAATATATCAAGGCAAAAGAAAAAAATGTACATCCTCCAATGTCTATATGCATGGAGAGAATGATTTGATTGTAGCACACCAGTATTTTAGAAAAGGGAAATTACAACGGAACAGCACGTATGAATACACGTATTTTGAGTAACCAAGAGAACTTTTTGCTTAATTCTCCTACTTTTGCCTTATGAAGTATAGAATACTATCTGACGAGGAATTGGAAGTTTTTGCGGAGGATTTAAAGCATTTCCTAATTGTCAACGGAGTGCATAGTGAAGAGTGGGAGGAAATGAACCAGGTGAACCCTGAAAAGGCCGTGCAACTCGTTGAATTGTTTTCAGACACGGTGTTGCAAATCGTGTATGAAAAGATAAAGTTCATTGAGCACCGTTCAGCGACTTCTTGTTTGGTTTTTCATTTAAAATCAGAGATCATAGAGATGATTTCCTTGAATGCAAAACCAGAAAGCACCGTTGATCTTTCGACACCTGAGTCGATCCATGAGGCGTTGGTAAATCAACCATCTGAATTGACCGTATTTAAAACGTCAAAACCGTATACAAAGGAGCGGGAACTGGAAATCCATCAAATGCTGGAACAGGGCTGTGTCAATTCCACAGAGAGCTTTTGGCAAGCACTTGTGAAACTTGTTTAGAAGACGTTGTCTTAGTAATCCTGAAAACGCACTGCTTGTTCCTTTCGGTTTTGTATCTTAGCGAAAAAAACAGTAACAAATGAAAAATTTAGTAGTAGTAATGGCATGTGCATTTGCATCCGTGTCATTTTCGCAAATAGCTTCTCCGCGTTTAAGTCCAGAAGCAAAAATTACCCAACAAGTTGGATTGACAGATATTACGATAGAATATTCACGCCCAAGCAAACGCGATCGTGTCGTTTTTGGAGATGTTGTCGCAATGAACGAAGTTTGGAGAACTGGAGCAAATAAAAATTCAATGATTGAATTCAGTGATGCAGTGGTGTTCGGAAAAGACACCGTTAAAGCTGGAAAGTATGCCATTTTCGTGAAACCAGGTGAAGCAGAATGGAGCATTTATTTGTATTCAGAAATTGAAAACTGGGGAACGCCAGAGGAGTGGAAAGCAGAAAATGTAGTGCTTGAAGTAAAAGCAAAAACTCAAAAACTGAACGATGTTGTTGAGACCTTCACCATTGCTATTGAATCGATTTCCCTGAACGATGCAGTGCTTTCTTTTGCTTGGGATAAAACAAAAGTTTCTACGAAATTCATGGTGCCAACACGTGCAAAAATGGACGAGAACATCGCTAAAGTAATGGGAGGACCTTCAGTTGCAGATTACTATCGCGCAGCAGATTACAAGTATGCTGAGAAAACAGATTTGAAAGATGCACTTGTTTGGATCAATAAATCCATTGAGATGAGTGGAGAAAGTGTTCCTTTCTACGTATTGCGTAAAAAAGCGTTGATTCAAGCAGAAATGGGAGATTTCAAAGGAGCAACTGCAACTGCTAAATTATCACTCGAGGCAGCAAAAAAGGCTGGAAACGAGAATTATGTTAAAATGAATGAAGCGTCCATCGAAGAGTGGTCGAAAAAATAATTTGTACAAGCTACATTGAAACAAGCATTTATTGACAGATTTGGGGAGCATCGTGTATCAGATGCTCCTTTTTTTGAAGGTGTTCCGCTCCTCGTGTTGGATTTGGAACTAAAATCACCAGTGACCGTAATTGTCACCAACGGTCTGCGTGACTATAAAATGCCTGTTCCCGAAAAATGGGAAGATAGAACGTACAACGAACTTTATTTTTGCTTGCCCAGTTATTGGGAATGGGAAGATGTGAACAATCCAAATACCAACTGGGTGTTTGAGTGGATTCAACGCTTAGCAAAACATGTCGTTGAAAAGGAAACGTGGTACGGACACGGACATACAATCCCTTGTGGGAAAGACCCTCAGCCACTTTCGAATACAATGAAGCAGAATTACTTTTTCTTATCCGACCCAATGCTGTTAGAAGATGAAATGGCGCCCATCATTGTTGATGGCAAAAAAGTCAACTTTCTAGGTGTAATTCCAATTTTCAAATCCGAAATGGACTACAAGCAGCACAAAGGACCATTCAAGTTTGTTCAGAAATTGGTCAATAAGGGAGTTACAGAAAAACTCGACGACTTCAGAAGTTCCGTGTTAAAGAATAAGTGGAGATTGAAGAGACAGTAAGACTAAAAGACTCAAGATACTAAGACTTATTCTTTTGAAAGATCCTAGTCTTTTCGTCTCTTTAAAATTGAAAGGCGATTATCGGTCATTGTGCCTCGGATATTGAGCGCAGTCGAAATGCCGAGTCCTAACCTTAAACCCTAGATCGCTCAGCCATGGAGCGAATAAGTCCATTTTCAACGAGTAACTGAGCAATTTGTATGGCATTTGTCGCAGCTCCTTTGCGTAAGTTATCCGCAACAATCCACATGTTTAGTGTGTTTGGTTGTGATTCATCACGACGAATTCGACCCACAAAAACATCATTTTTCCCTTCACCGTACAATGGCATTGGATACGTATTGGTTGTTGGATCATCTTTCAAGGTAATTCCCGCTTGATTGTGCAAAAGCGAACGTACTTCATTCAAATCAAAATCTGATTCAAACTCAATATTAACCGCTTCTGAGTGTCCACCCATCACAGGTACACGGACAGCTGTCGCAGTTACGTTGATCGAAGGATCTAAAATTTTCTTTGTCTCATTGGTCAATTTCATTTCTTCCTTGGTGTAACCATTTTCGGTAAAATCATCACATTGTGGAATGCAGTTTTGATCAATTTTATAATGATAAGCCATTTCTCCTTCAACTCCATTTCGTTCATTGGTGAGCTGTTCCATTGCCTTCATACCAGTTCCAGTAATAGATTGATACGTAGAAACGACAACGCGCTTCACACGGTATTTATCATGCAAAGGTTTTAAAGCGAGAACCAATTGAATCGTACTGCAATTTGGATTCGCAATGATTTTATCGTCAGCCGTTAGTAAATGACCATTGATTTCTGGGACAATCAATTTTTTTGATGGATCCATGCGCCACGCAGATGAATTATCAATCACAACTGTTCCTTTTTCAGCAAATTTAGGTGCCCAATCAAGAGAAGTTTGTCCCCCTGCAGAAAAAATAGCAATGTCAGGAACCATGTCAACCGCAGTTTGTAGGTCAACTACTGAAGCACTAATTCCACCAAAATCGATGAGTTTACCCACAGATTTTTCAGAAGCGACAGGAATTATTTCGGTAATCGGAAAATTCATTTCCCGCAATACTTTGAACATAATTCCACCAACCATTCCAGTAGCACCAACAACAGCAACCCTCATAACGAAAATTTTATTTTAATTGAATTGCCAAATTTACTATATTTAGCTGCACTGAATGATGAACTATGAAGCAATTTTTATTGGGTGTTGTTATTTTAACTCAATCGGCACTATTCGCGCAGATATTTGATGATTTCTCGGATGGGGATTTCACCAACGCTCCTACTTGGTCTGGAACGGACGCTGATTTTATAGTCAATGCATCTCAACAACTTCAACTGAACAATACGATTGCAGGTGTGTCATATCTATCCACAGCACACAATCTAGCAACTCTAGACACAAAGGAATGGACGTTGTGGACACGTCAGACTTTTTCTCCGTCAGGAAGCAATTATGGACGAATTTATTTGACTTCAAGTTCGGCTGATTTAACCACAGATCCTGATGGATTTTATATTCAGTTGGGAGAAGCAGGAACCACAGATGCGGTGCGCCTTATTAATGCGGTGGGAGGTATTCACTTTGAGTTGTTAGCTGGACCAATAGGACAAATTGCTAACAGTTTTCAAGTTGGAATAAGAGTGGTACGTGATAACAGTGATAATTGGTCATTGTACATTGATGCTGCTGGAGGAACGAATTATACACTCGCTGGAACGGTGAACTATCCAAGTCCATTTTTAGGGACGCATTTCGGAATGTTGCAAGTTTATACTGCCAGTAATGCTGATAAATTCTATTACGATAACATTTATGTAGGTGATGAAATTGTTGATCTTGCACCACCGGTGTTAATTTCAGCGACAGCGATCAACGCCAACCTAATTGATGTGCTCTTCAATGAACCACTCGATCAAACAACGGCAGAGGACATTAACAATTACGACATTCAACCTTTTCAATCAGCGGTAACAGCGACGCTGGACGGCACAAACCCAGCTTTGGTACACATTGTTCCGGCCTTCCCTTTGACGAACGGTAGTTCATACACCCTGTTCACGAATTTAATTGAAGATGCGGTAGGGAATGCTTCTGGGTCTCAATCAACTGATTTTTCATATTTAATTGCCGAAACTCCAGTTCAAGGAGATGTTGTAATCAACGAATTTATGTGCGATCCAACACCTGTGGTAGGACTGCCAGACGCTGAATTTGTAGAACTGTACAACCGAAGTTCAAAGATATTTAATGTGAATGGATGGCAACTGGGAGACAATGCAACATTCGGAACAATGCAAGATGGATGGTTGATGCCTGGTGAATACATTGTATTGACGCCGACTTCAAGCGTTGATTCATTTGCAGTTGCGACAGGGGTGACGAGCTTTCCAAGTTTAAATAATTCTGGTGATGCAATTGTTATCTACGACAATAGTGGAAACTTTTTAGATTCTATTTATTATGATTTGAGCTGGTACCACGACACCAACAAAGATGACGGAGGTTATACAATTGAACGCATTAATCCTGATGATCCATGTACCGATATTTCCGATTGGACAGCAAGTAACGATGCTTCTGGAGGAACTCCTGGTGCGATTAACTCTGTTTTTGATCCAACGTCAGATAACATGCCACCTCACATCACGCAGATTATAGCAACAGATCCCAATCTGGTAGAAGTTTACTTTAACGAAGGAATGGATGCTTCGTCGCTGTTGGGCGCAACAATTCTAACAAATCCAGCATTGACAATTCAGAATCAATCGGTTGTAGGAGACTTTCCTACGCAGCTTTCGATTGCTTTCAATGAAAACCTAGTGGGATCGCAGAATTACAGCATTGAACTCCAGAACGTAGCCGATTGTTGGCTCAACAGCGTCACCTTGAATGGAACTTTTGCGCTAGCGGAGTTAGCAGATATTGGAGATGTTATTATCAATGAAATTATGTTTGATCCCCTCACTGGAGGAAGTGACTGGGTGGAAGTATACAATAAATCGGACAAGCTGATTGATTTGTACGAATGGGAATTGGGGAATTATAAAGATGGCGTGATTAGTAACATCAAAGTTGTTCCAACACACTATTTGTTGTCGCCGGATGATTATGTCGTACTGACAAAGAACGAATCACAAATCATTCAAAACTATCCTGCCACTGTGATTGGTAAATTCATTGAAATGGACATCCCAAGTTATACCAACGATTCAAGTACGGTATACTTACTAGCAAAATCGTTGTTTGGAGGGACATTTCAAATCGACAAAGTTTCCTACGTTGATGACTGGCATTTTAGATTGTTGGATGGTACCAAAGGAAAATCATTAGAGCGTATTGACCCCGACGGCCCATCAGACGATAAAAACAATTGGCATACGGCCGCTGAAGCCATTGGGTTTGCGACACCTGGGACTGAGAATTCGCAATATTACCCAGTCGTTTCGAATGGCGAGTTTAGTTATACCAGCGAAACTATTTCACCTGATAACGATGGTTTTGAGGATGTCTTGCAGATTAACTATGAAATGGCTGAGCCTGGGCTTGTTGGAACATTTACCGTTTATGACGATCGAGGGCGAAAAATTTCAACCGTATTTCAATCCGAATTACTAGCTTCGCGCGGCACTTTCATATGGGATGGTGTAAGAGAAGACAATACAAAGGCTAGCATTGGGATCTACATTGGTGTTTTTGAAGCGTTCAATATTGATGGAAGCATTGTGTTTACCAAGAAAAAGCCATTTGTCGTTGCAGGACGATTGTAAAAACAAATCAAAATGATTTCCCCAGGGTCGAAAGGTTGGATAAACAAATATCTTCACTTAGTGGAAAGCGGTGCGATTGTAATTGATCACAAGCGACCAAAATCTTTGAGTAAATTGCGCCACATGCACTTTACGCTGACCAACAGTGGAATGGTATTTGGATTTCCCGATCAACTTATTTTTGCTAAAAATTTAGATGAAAGCGAGTGGACAAGAGAAGAGAAATTCAAACTGTTGTTGTTCGAATCATTACTCTTTGTGTATACTCAGATTCATAAGAGTAAGAACTTTGACAGAAACCAATTTCTGTTTGCCCTTTTGAAATTTTACGAAAATCACGGAGCAAGCTCAACCCAACGAATTTTCGGTTTTTTCATGAAAGAATCATTGGAGGAAAAACTGGAGAAAATACTGGCAAGTCGTGTTGATATAAAAATGAACTTGTTTGAGAACCGCTGGTGGGTAAACTCGCTGAGCAACGTGTTTGCTTACCTAGATGTCATTCTCTTCGACGATTTCGAACATCACTTGGAAGATGATGCCTTAACAGTGAGTTATACGCAATACGCAAGAGCATGTCTTACCGCAATTTCTGTGGCAGCCAACTCAGACGGTGTATTAGAAGGACAGGAAAAGAACCTCTTTAAGATTTTTCTTGCATCAGCGAATTTGAAGGACGAAGCCAGAGAAGCCGCTAAAGAGGAATTTAAAAAAGGTGTTTCCTTTTCCGACATTCCAGTTTTTGTAAAAGAACATTGGTTACTCAAGCGATTTTTATTGGACCTTTCGATTTTAACGCTCATTTCAGATGAAGACTTAACCGACGAGGAGTTCGATTACCTACTTCAGCTGTGTATTTATCTGCAGATTTCAGAGGAGGAGTTGGAGGAAAGTCTCAGTCTAACCGAGAATTTTTTATTGCGCACCCAAGGTGAAATGGAAATCATAAAGGATTCTCCTTCGTATGAACGGGTCTATTCAAGATTATCCAAGCGTTGGGGAAAAGTATTGTGGAGAAACAAAGATAAATTGACCGCCGAAATTAGACAAAGCAAGGAGTTAGTGTTTCTTGTGAAGAAATCGGCGACAGAAGATCTAACAAAAGAGGAAAAGGAAATTGTTAAAACACAGTTCATGGACATTGTAAAATCTGTTCCAGCGCTCGCAATTTTTATGCTTCCAGGAGGTGTCGTGTTATTACCTTTGATTCTAAAAATCATTCCCGACCTCGTCCCTTCAGCGTTCAAGGAGAATGAAATAGATGACGACAAAACCACCGAATAATCCACCAAGGCTACAGAAAAATCAATAGTAGTGAAACAGGTGTTGAAAAATTGATTTTTGGCGTATATTGTACCTATGAAACTAACAATCCTCTCCATATTTAGTCTTTGTGTATGCCTAAGTGCATACAGTCAAAATAGAATGATCGTCTTTTTTAAAGATAAAGGTGATGTTTCAGTGGTAGGTAAACAGCAAACCAATGTGTTATTAGAGCAGTTTACCGTTCGATCCATTGAGCGTCGTGCTAAATACAACATTGCGTTTGATGAGAAGGACTTTCCAGTCAACAGTGCATATCAAGCGCAACTAAAGAATGTCGGAGAGATTAATTCAGCCTCCAAGTGGTTGAATGCAGTATCATTTACCACGGATTTGTCACCATCAGAGCTTTTGAGTCGTTATTCCTTTATTGATCGAGTACAATTGGTGAACAAAACAAAATCAAGGGTAGAAAAGGATCTAAATACGTTTGGTGAAAAGAACATTTCTTATGGCGCAAGTCAAGGACAAATTGAACAGCTGAATTTAGATTGTTTGCACGATTTAGGCTACCAAGGTGAAGGTATTTATTTGGCTATAATTGATGCTGGATTTATCAATATGGACCTCATAGATTACTTTGATATTATTTTTGATGAAAATCGCATACTAGATACGTATGATTTTGTGACCAATAACCCGAATGTTTTTGGTTTTCATGGGCACGGAACATCGGTTTCTTCATGCATTGTGGCTCAGGGAACAACACCGGATGAGTATTATGGAACAGCAGTGAATGTTGATGTTGCGCTATATCGCTCCGAAGATGCAGATTTTGAATACATTGAAGAAGAATTTTTTCTCGTGTTGGCGTTGGAACGATGCGATACAGAAGGGGTAGATATTGCCAATATTTCGCTGGGATATGTAGACTTTGATGATCCTTCGGACGATCATCCTTATTCGGACATGGATGGACAAACAACCATGGCTGCCATTGGTGTTAATACTGCTGCTTCGAAAGGAATTGCTGTTGTTGCCGCCGCAGGAAATAGAGGTCCAGAAACGATTTCTACTCCTTGTGATGCGGATAGTGTGCTATGTGTTGGCGCGGTAAACGCGGCGGGTGTTATAGCTGATTTTTCGTCTGTTGGACCCGCATCAGATGGTCAAGTAAAACCAGATGTTGTCGCAACAGGTGAAGATGCATGGGCTGTGAGTCAATGGGGAAATGTAGGTGCTGGAAATGGAACTTCATTTGCTTCTCCGATTATGTGTGGAGCAACCGTTTGCCTCATGCAAGCCAATCCAACCGTACCGCCAATGGACATTTTTGAAGCCATTCGTCAAAGTGCTGATCAGTACACAACCCCGGATCATTTAAAAGGTTATGGAATTCCTGATTTCTGTGTAGCACACGACATTTTACAACATGCTAGCCTAGGTGAAAAGGAAACAGTGAATTCCTTGTTATTCTTTCCAAATCCAACCAATGAGTTTCTCACAATTCAAGGAATTGAAAGCGGCGCTTCTACTCAAATAAAAGTGTTCAATACAACAGGGCAAGTAGTCTTGAGTGAATCAAGCTTAGTGCATAACGGAACGACAATTCTAGGAGTTCAGTCGCTTGGAATGGGCGTTTATATTGTTGAAGTAATAGCCAACGGAACAGTTGTGGGGAGAGAACGGGTGTTGATTTCTAAGTAGAAGATTTCGTTACAGCGAGCTAAACCCTACACCAGTCGGTCAATCAGTTTACAGTTTTCTAGCGAGTTAAAATGCACATTCAACTTGCTCAATCGATCTTCCACAAGAGCGTTATCTAGAGGATATTTCATTGCTTCTTGAATCGAAGAAAGACAAGCCGCAGGCGAATCATAAACCGTGCATAAATCAGCGACATCTGTTCCTTGAACCATTAATGGATTTACTAAAACATGTCCCGAACTGTTTAGAGAATTGACAAGTTTCAACTTAATTCCCGTAGCTTGATCGGTGTACAACACATGTACACGCGCTTCTTGAATGAGCTGATTCATTTGATCTTCAGAAGGATTTTCAAAAAGCTGAACGCCTTTTTCTCTGCAGCTATTTTTTAATTGGTCGGATGGATTTTTACCAGCAAAGACAAAAGGGATTTCAAATTTATTTTCACCAATCACCTCATCCAACAGCCAAAATGAGGCGGCACTGTTTTCTTCTACCGATAGGTTTCCATGAAACAAACAATAGGCTTTTGTAGGTAATAAAGTACTTGTGGTTATTTCAGGTATACAGGCAGGGAACAAATATACGCTTCCATGAAATCTTTCAAAATGTTTTTTATCGTTGAATTGAATCGCAAGAATGTGTTGGGCGTTGCTTAAAACAGGCTCGTAGCGTTTTAATTTTTCTGCTTCTCGTTTGTAAAAAAGTTGTTTCCAACCTTTCGATTTTTTAGCCAAAGCAGTATAATAATCGTGTTCGACATTGTGCATGCGAACGAGTTTAATGCGTTCCTTTAATCGTGGATTATTCAACAAAAGTGTGGTGTGAATTCCTTCAAAAAGAATGGGGTGGTTGTCTTGTAGCAAACGTTGAAATAGTTCGTTTGACTGGCGACTGACAACAATGAACGGAAGTTTACCCAATAAGTAACGAATTGACTTTTTGCGTGGGTAATAATGCACCTCTTCTACAAATTGGTTCAGGTGTGGTTGCTCGCCACGACCGTACTCAAAACAATGTAAATGAATCTTAAATCCAAGTTGATGCAGTGCAACGATGCGGTGATAGATGTCAATCGCACCACCATAATCTGCTGGATATGGAACGTCCAAAGAAACGATATGGATATGTTTACTTTCCGACATAAGGGTATATTTCTTTGAGTACTTCGGTTTCCTTTTCCCAGTTTTCTTGTTGAGCGGCATTAACGCAATTCTGTTTATAGGATGATAAACGTTCTGGATCTTTCAATAGGTTGTTGAGTGTTTCTGCAAGAAGTTCCACAGTTAGCTCTGGTACGATTTCGCCTATTTTATGGGTTTGAACAACGTGGGCGACTTCTTTAATATCAGTTGCAACAACCGCCGTTCCAGCATGCATGTAGTCAAAAACCTTATTGGGCAAAGATAATTTGTAGTTTAGGTTGCTGGGTTTGTCAAGCGTTAGACCAATATCCGCAAAATGCGTATAGTTCATCATGCGATCGTACGATTGTTTTCCAAAGAAAAGAACCTGCTCTTGCAAGTTGAGCTCTAGAACGCGTTTCTTCAACTGAGGGAGCACATCACCATCGCCGACGATCATAAGTACCGCATCGACGTATTGCATCACTTCAACAGCTTCTTCTGCCCCACGGTCGATATTGATTCCTGCCCCTTGTAGAATAATCAGCGATTTGTTTTCAGGAATCCCTAGTGTTTTTTTATCCAGTAGCTCCAATGGTTTCCATAGTGGAGAAATGTTTCGTACGACTTTCACATCCTTTTGGTACAAGTGCGAATAGATTTGAGCAATCGATTGATTTACCGTATATACCTTTTGGAGTGATGGGAAAATTTTGCGCTCAATGTGCAGCCAAATGCGTTGTACTCTAGGTCGACTAGTTAGTTCAGGAACTTCCGTAAAATACTCGTGAGAATCATAGACTAAAGTCGCCGAGCGTTTAAATTTTTTGGCGCAGTAGTTTGCGAGGAGCGTGTCCAAATCGTTTGCGACAAGAACATCTGCGCGCTTAAAAAGTAGGATAAAAAACAAACGAAGATTAAAGAAGGCATAGAAAAGTGGTCCATTTTCAACCAGCAGTTTTATCCGTTTCGTTTTGTATGTTCTTTCGGGAAGTTCAACACTCGATTTTCGTTTTCGACCGATCAACAAAACATCGTATCCCTGCGCTTGCAGAAACGTACACACTTTATGCACACGTTGGTCGGTGTACAAATCGTTGGTGACAGAAACTATGGCGCGTATGGATTTCGACATTGGTCAAATTTAAAGAAAAGATATTGGATTAACGCCTTTTTATAGTGAACCCGTAAAGCAAGAATAAACCGCAAAAATCAACTAAATAAAACGATTAATTCAGACTAAAGATACTTTCGAAGCGATTATAAGCCTTGTTGAGCGTTTCCACATCACTGTAAATTAACCGCAAACGATCATTCTTTTCGCTCAACTTTGCTTCGGATGGATGTTTTTGCATGTAGTCCAACACTTTTGAGAAAACAGGAGATTCGTAAAATTTCGATTGAGGATTCGCAATGAAATAGCCAATCATTTTACCTGATTTCAGCACCAATTTTTCTATGCCCAATTCTTGCGCTAACCATCTCAATCGGAATGACAAAATCAATTCTTCGACAGGAGCTGGAATTGGGCCAAAGCGATCTATGAGCTCTGAAACAAACACATCGAGTTCTTCCTTCGTTTTGATGTTGTCGAGTTGCTGATACAGACTCAATCGCTCAGCTACATTGTTTACATAATCATCTGGAATTCGCACTTCTAAATCCGTTTCTAGGATGCAATCTTTAACGAAGGAAGTCATTGAATCGCTGTTCCGTTCTTCGAATAATTCTTTAAATTCCCCTTCACGCAACTCTTCAATTGCTTCGTTTAAAATCTTCTGATACATTTCAAATCCAATGTCGGAAATAAACCCGCTTTGTTCACCGCCCAGCATATTCCCTGCACCTCGAATATCCAAATCCTTCATTGCGATATTGAAACCAGAACCTAAATCGGAGAACTGTACCAGTGCTTCCAATCGTTTACGCGCTTCAGAAGTGAGTACACTTGTTGAAGGTGCAATTAAATAGCAGAATCCCTTTTTGTTGGAACGACCAACTCTTCCGCGTAACTGGTGTAGATCGCTCAGTCCAAAATTGTGCGCATTATTGATGATAATGGTGTTCGAATTTGAAATATCAATTCCCGATTCAATGATTGTCGTAGCCAGCAACACATCAAATTCGTGATTGATGAAGCCCATCATTACCTTTTCCAATTTAGCTCCGTCCATTTGTCCGTGACCAATGGCAACACGAACTCCAGGACATAATCTTTGAATCATTCCTGAAATTTCTTGAATGTTTTCCAAACGGTTGTGCACAAAAAAGACTTGTCCACCGCGACTAACCTCATAAGCGATGGCGTCTCTGATGGTTTCTTCGTTGTACTGGATGATCTCTGTCAAAACTGGTTGGCGGTTTGGAGGAGGGGTGTTAATGATACTCAAATCGCGTGCACCCATCAACGAAAATTGAAGCGTTCGAGGAATTGGAGTTGCCGTAAGGGTAAGTGTATCAACCGTTGCACGGAGGGTTTTTAATTTGTCTTTGACGGAAACACCGAATTTTTGTTCCTCATCAATGATCATCAGTCCAAGGTCTTTAAACTTCACGCGATCCGAAGCGATGGCATGCGTTCCAATTAAAATATCAATTTTTCCTTGCGCTAAATCTTTGAGCGTTTCCGTAATTTGTTTGGCAGATTTAAAACGATTGATGTAGTCTACACGACAGGGGAAATCAATCAAGCGCTCTTTAAAACTTCGGTAATGTTGCAATGAAAGAATGGTTGTCGGCACCAAAATAGCGACTTGCTTGTTGTCAGCAACAGCTTTAAACGCAGCTCTTACGGCAATTTCTGTCTTTCCAAATCCAACATCGCCACAAATCAATCGATCCATTGGTGTATTCGACTCCATATCTTCTTTGACAGCGATAGTAGCCTTCAATTGATCGGGCGTGTCCTCGTACATGAAAGACGCCTCTAATTCGTTTTGTAGGTACGTATCAGGACTGAAAGCGAATCCAGGTTGACTTTTACGTTTGGCATACAATTGAATTAAATCGAACGCCAACTCTTTGATTTTCGCTTTGGTTTTCTTCTTTAAATTACTCCAGGTTTGGGTTCCTAGCTTATTCATTTTTGGCGCAATGCCATCCTTACCTGTAAATTTGGCGATGCGGTGCAAGGAGTGAATCCCGACGTACAATACATCATTGTCACGATACAACAAACGAATCGCTTCTTGCGGTTTTCCGTTCACGTCGATGGTTTCCAGTCCCGAAAACTTTCCAACTCCATGATCGACGTGCGTGACGTAGTCACCACTTTGAAGGTTATACAGTTCTTTGAGCGTTAACGCTTGTTTGGCCTGTCTAAATCCTTCTTTGAGTTTAAATCGATGGAAGCGCTCAAACAATTGGTGGTCTGTGTAGCATACCAACTTATTTTGTGGAGAAATAAATCCTTCGTGCAACGCAATAAAAATGGGACTAAATTCAACTTCTGACTCTGTATCAGCAAAAATTTGATCCAACCGATCGATTTGTTTTGGCTGATTGGAAAAGATGAGGTTGGTGTACCCGTCTTTTTTCCGTTGAACCAAATCCTTTGTCAGTAAATCGAAGTTCTTATTGAAACTCGGCTGAGGTTTGAAGTCAAATTCAATGAGTTTTCCTCGCTTATAAAATTGATCCGTACCAAATTCAATGACCGATGTTTGTTCCAGTGATCTTTCGACCTCTGAAGGATGAAGAAATAGATCTGATGGAATTGTTGCTGTAGTTTGGGTTTCAAGATGCGTATGAATGTGAACAGCTTGTTTGTATTCTTTGCTGACTGTGTCGATTGTCAATTCAATCGATGACGCCCAAACGGTAACTTGTTCACCCAAAAAATCAAAAAAAGTAACGTTTTCTTCTTGAACGATGGATCCTTGAATGTTTGGAACAATATTAAAATGCTTGTGTTGGTTAACAGAAAGCTGCGTGCTTGCATCAAATGTTCGAATGCTTTCTACATCATCCCCAAAAAACTCGATTCGGTAAGGGTGATCATTCGCAAATGAAAACACATCAATGATTCCACCACGGATTGAAAACTGCCCTGGTTCGTAGACAAAATCCACGCGATCAAAACCCACTTCAAGCAAAGTTTCATTGATAAAATCGATGGAATACGTTTTTCCAACTTCAACTTTTAAGGTGTTTTTTTTGAGAACCTTTTTTGAAGGAATCTTTTCAATCAGCGCCTTTGGATACGTAACAATCCATGTGTTACTTCCTTTTGAAATGCGCTCGAGAACTTCAGCGCGCGCAACTACGTTCGCATTATCGGTTTTTTCTAATTCATACGGAACTCGATACGAAGCGGGATAGAAAAGTACGTTTGAATTGTTGCTGTTTATTCCCTCTAAATCATTGAGAAAATAGGCGGCTTGTTCTTTGTCCTCCAGAATAAAGAGATGATTACCTGGCGCTTGGTTGATTACACTTGAAGCGCAAAGCGCACGTGAAGAACCAACAAGTCCTGTCCATTTAATTTTAGTGCCGATCAGCTGAAGTTCGTTCGCTGTGGCATCAATTTGACTGAGTTTTGAAAAAGAAGCACTTAATTCTTTAACATCCATTCCCCTTATTTCAAAAAGCTCATGGCTTGTTCTACCATTGTTTTAGATCCGACAAAGAAAGGTACGCGTTGGTGAAGACGTGTGGGTTGAATTTCCATAACGCGCTTTCGTCCAGTTGTTGCTAGTCCACCAGCTTGCTCTGCAATAAATGCTAAGGGATTACATTCATACAACAAGCGCAATTTTCCTTCTGGGTCAACGGTTGTGTCAGGATAAATATAAATTCCCCCTTTGATGAGGTTGCGGTGAAAATCGGCTACCAGTGAACCAATGTATCTTCCGGAGTAAGGTTTGTCCTTTCCTGGGAGGATTTGTTGGCAATAAGTTTCAATGTATTCTTTAATTCCAGGCTCACAAATGTTTACATTTCCTTCATTCATGGCATAAATTCGTCCCATTTCTGGCATTTTCATATCAGGATGAGAAAGACAAAACTCGCCAATGGAAGGGTCTAATGTAAAACCATTCACACCTTTTCCTGTTGTGTAAACTAGCATTGTTGAAGAACCGTATAGCACATAACCTGCTGCAACTTGATCGTCTCCATTTTGAAGCATATCTTCTAATGTCGCCATAGTTCCTTTCTCACTTTTTCTTCTGTAGATGGAGAAAATACTACCGATGGAAACATTCACATCGATGTTGGAAGAGCCGTCTAGCGGATCAAAAAGCACGACATATTTACCTTGTTTAGAAAACTCGGAATCAAAAGGCATGAAATCATCATTTTCTTCGGAGGCAATTCCACAGACTTCTCCACCTGCTTGAAAAATGCGAATAAATTGTTTGTCAGCGATGACGTCTAATTTTTGTTGTTCTTCGCCTTGAATATTTGTATTTCCTTGCGCACCCAATATGTCTTCCATCAATCCCGCGCGACGGACATCTTTGCTTACTACTTTCGAGGCAACAGCAATATCGCTTAGTAAACGAGAAAGCTCTCCAGATGCGTATGGAAAATCTGATTGTCGATCCATGATGAATTCATGGAGGGTAATAAGTTTGGACATATTGAAATTGTTTTCTGCAAATATCGGTAAAATGAATTAGTTGAATGGTATTGACTGAAGGAAACTATTAGTTCCAAAGATAAATAATGAGTACGTAGCGGGCAGTTTTAGCCAGAAACATCAATAGTAGAACAGGGATGAATGGAACCCGGAAAAATCCTAAGGCAATGGTCAAAGGATCTCCAATGAAAGGAACCCACGAAAGAAGTGCGAGTGAAGCACCGTATTTTTGAATGCGAGATTGGAAATAATCGAGTCGTTTTTTTCGTTTGAACAGAGCGTTGATTGCTTTTGGATTTCCGATGAGCCCCAATAAGTAGTTGGTGGTTCCACCTAGCGTGTTGCTTATACTCGCAACAATTAAACACGACAATGGATCAAATCCTTGAGATAAGAAAAGTAGAAGTACTCCTTCCGACGAAAGAGGAAGTATCGTTGCCGAAAGAAAGCAAACAATGAAAAGTCCTATATACCCAAGTTCGATGTATTCCATAAAAAAAGGTCGTCAAATTTAATTGACGACCTTTCAAATATAAGGTAATAAAGTACTACTTAATTACAACTCTTTCAATCATTGATCCACTTTCATTCGAAACTTTCACTAGGTAAATTCCAGTTCCAGCTGATGATAAATCAATTGTAGTAGAAGTCGAAGCAGAAGTAGAATAAACTACTTTTCCTAACATGTCGTGTACTTCAATTGAATTTGTAGTGTTCTTATCATTCGTAACCGTGATCACACCTTCAGATGGATTTGGATAAACAGAAACACCTGTTAATGTGTTTTCATCTAAACCAACACCCCAAGTGTCACCTAATAACAAGCGAATACCAAATGCAGTGGAGTTACCATTATAAACTTGATCGTTAGGGATAAAAATTGTAGATGCATTAAAAGGTTGAGCAACGGTTTCATCATCGCGAATTCTGATGTGACTTGTTCCACCATTACTGTATAATGCTACTGCTGCGTAATATGCATTACTTGATAAACTTACTACACTAGGAAATAACAAATCAACATATCCAGCAGAGATATTTGCTGCCGTAATGGTAATTAAGCTAGTATTATGAATTGGTGCCATATTCCCAGCCAAAAAGCTTGTAGTATCAACAAAGCTACCTACAATTTCTCCACCTGCTACGGTACCAGCTGCAAGCATGACCCGAATACCTGAAATTTGTGTCGTATTTTTAATGTGGTATTGATTCGCACATACGAATCCGTCATGGCTATCTGCACCAAAAGAAGCAGTCCCTAATGACGTTACCTGAGGAGTAGTGTATACACCAATTCCGTCTAAAGAGTAGATAGAGCCAAGATCAGTAGAAGCTGGTGTAATTTCAAATTGTCTTGAACCAGTGTTGTTCGTAAATGCAACTCCACCTGTTTCTTCATCTGAAACGAGAGTGTAATCACCAGAGTAAACTCCAGGAGTTAACGTTAACGGTTCAGTTGTTTCCATAAACGCGTCAGTCAACGTAATAAGAGAAGGAAGTGTTGCTGTTCCAGTAAATGATGAGAAATCTGCAGATAAGATCAAATTGTTTTGTGTGTTGTTTCCATTATTAAACACTTGACCACCTATATTCCAGTTTGCATCAGCTTGATCAACTGGCGTTCTACCATATTCAGATCCTTGATTGTTTTCTCCTGCAATCCAAGCTGATTGAAGAATTAAATCATCATCATAAGTAGTAATTAGCTTTAGGTCATCAATTAACCATCCGTATGTTATCCATGCATTTGGGCTAACCTCAGCTGGGAAAGCACTTGTCCATACGAACCGAATCCATACAGAACCTGCATTTCCAGCAATAAACGGAGCCAGATTGATGCTTTTTAGATCTGGATTCGGATATGGATCACCACCTGTAGAACTCAGAACTGGAACATCAGAGTTGTCAGCAATGGTTGTCCAAATAGTCCCATCCGTACTGATTTGTACTTCTTGCACATCGTTGAAACGTGCACCAGTTTGTTGAAATTCAAGTGTTACCAAATCTGTATTAAGCGTATTCAATGGTAATGTTGGAATGTTAAGCGGAGAAGCCAATGTCATTGTGTAGACAACTGGAAAAGCCTGTGTTCCTGGGGTTGCTGTAGGATTTCCATTATTCAATTGTGCATAGTTCCCTCCAGAAGTAGAGTTGATGCCGCTTGAGGTAACAGTAGACCAACCGTGGTTAGTGGTGCCAATTGTCCAACCAAAAGAAGCTCCGACTTGGCCGTCATTATCAATTATCCAATCTCCAGGGTTGTCAAAATCATCACTCCAAATTTCAATTCCAGATTTTGGTTGAAATGAACCAGCTGGTGCAATATGGTTAGCAGTCGAGAATTCCTTATCAGTGACCATTCTCTCAACTCTTTGAGCCACGGCAGTGCTAAATGCACCAACAATGACCAAACTTAAGTAAATTTTTTTCATGTCTATTTTGTTTTTTAAGTGTTACAAATATAATCTAATCTTCATAAGAACCTCATGAATGTCAAAATTTTAACAATCCTTCAAAAAAGGAAGTGCTTTTTGTATTTCTTTAAGTTCCTTTTTATTCAAAATCAAGTTGATAACTGTCTCATCTTCTTTTGAACGATTCACCTCTTCTCCCAGTGCGTTATATCCGGCTGATAAACCATTGTACGCAAGACCCTTTTCATCTTTACCTACACGATTCACGCCAGCAACAAAACACTGGTTTTCAATTGCTCTAGCTTTTAACAACGCATTCCAGTGAGAAATTCGTTTCTCTGGCCAGTTGGCAACAAATAACAGAACGTCGTACGCAGGCAATTGGTTGGGTAAAATGTAATTTCTTAGGATTTCAGGAAAACGTAAGTCGTAACAAATTTGTAACTGAAGTTTCCATCCTAAATAATCGACTATGGTCGTTTCAGTACCAGAACTGAAATAATCATTTTCCTTGGCAAGACTAAATGTTTTTCGTTTGTCATATTTTTCTAGCTTACCTGATGGATAAACGAATACTCCTCGATTAAAGAAATGGTCACCATCTTTGATCATCAAGCTGGTATAAATAGCTGCGTTTTTTTTTGATGCTAACTCTTTCAGCCACGTCACAGAAGTACTATTATTCCAGTCTTCTGCAAGCTCTTCAGTATTCATGCTAAACCCTGTTTGAAACATTTCTGGTAAGAGAATTAGGTCAGTTTCAACATTCTTCAACAAGCGTTCGTAGTTGTTAAAATTGGCAGTTTTGTCCTCCCAAATTTGATCTGCTTGAACAAGCGAAATTCTTAAATCCTGCATAGTCTATCTGTTGCTTTAATAAGTGTTTCATTGTCTTTAGCAAAACAAAAACGAATAATTTTCTGATCCTTTTTCTCCGCGTTGAATACAGATATAGGAATGGTGGCGACACCACTTTCGATGGTTAGTTCAGTGCAAAAATCCACGTCATTTTTTGAAGAAATTTCAGCGTAATCTGCCAATTGAAAATAAGTCCCTTCACATGGCAACAACTTAAAGCCGGAGTCAACAAGTCTGTTTCTGAAAAAATCGCGCTTGTCTTGATAAAATGAACCAAGCGAAGCGACATCCACTTGAGGAACGTATTCGGACAAGCAATATTGAGCAACGCTATTGACACTGAAGACGTTGAATTGGTGCACTTTTTTTATCTCATCCATCCACTTTTTGGGAGCGACAAGGTAGCCTGTTTTCCAACCAGTTATGTGAAATGTTTTCCCAAAAGATGACACAACAATGCTTTTATCGATCAGATTTTTCCTAGAATGAACGGATATGTGCTTTTTTTCAAACGTAATAAATTCATAAACCTCATCCGAAAGAATAACGAGCTGTTCATGTTTTTCTGCGATAGTTTCCAATGCTGTCAGATCCGATTCATTCCAAACTCGTCCAGAAGGATTATGTGGATTATTGGTGATAATCATCTTAGTTTTGGATGAAACAGCATTCTCAATGCGATCCCAGTCTGGAAGAAAGTCATTGGTGAGCGGAATGCGGATAGGAATCCCTCCTGCAACTAGAACAGCTGGTTCATAGCAGTCGTAACTTGGATCTAGAATAATTACTTCTTCTCCCGGTTGAATGAGCGCAACAATGGTTGTAAAAATAGCTTGTGTCGCCCCTGCGGTAATTAGAAGCTCTTCTTCCACTGAAATGTTTCGTGAATAGCTAGAAGCAATAAGCGAGGTGATGTGCTGCATTAATACTGGATTCCCTGCCATTGGGGCATATTGGTGGATGCTCTGCTTCGCGCTTTTTTCTAAAATTGTGGTGAGCTTTTCATCTACTGGGAAATTGGGGAAACCCTGCGACAAATTAATGGCGTTGTGCTCAGAAGCTAGTTTTGACATTGTGCTGAAAATTGTAGCACCAACATTCGGTAGTTTTGACATGCGTTTAGTTTGTGATAAATGTAAAAATAAAAACCATCATATGAATAGTAGGGGGCTTAACATCATTTAATGTGGTGATTTTCTGATCGTATGAAAAAGTGTTGTATTATTGAATAAAAATATCCCATGATAAAAACACTAACAATAGGAGCATTTATTTTTGTGTCAGCATTGACCATGAACGCTTTGGCGCAGGAAAAGACCAGCATCGAAGTGAAAAAGGAAGCAATCATTCAAGAGGAGAATGGTGAGATGAAGCTGATAATTAGAACTTCAACTGGCACAATGTCTTCTGACGAAGTATATACAGGTGAAGAAGCGAAAAGGAAACTAGCAGAGTTTGAAAATGGTTCAACATCAGAAGTTGTGACATCAAACGAAATCTCTGAAGAAATTTCTATTAAAGAAGTCGATGGTCAACGTGAGTTAAGAATAAAAACCACTGATGGCGATGTGGTAAAAGAAGAAGTTTATACCGGAGCCGAAGCTGAAGTAAAAATCAATGAACTAGAGCAAACCAGAACGTTTAAAACGACAGAGACAAAGGTTGAAAAACGAAAAATCAGTGACGCTTTTGAATGAAGCGAGACGATATTTAATTAAAAACCTCATCCAAGCACGCACAGAAAAGTTGAGCAGTTTTTGTCAACACTTCTTCGGTGTGCGCTTGCGATATAAATCCTACCTCATAACCACTTGGACCGATATAAATTCCATGGTTCAACAATGACCAGTGCAGTCGACTGAACTTGGTCATGTCTGGATTAATTTCATCGGCACGATGTATGTTTCGCTTCCCGTCGAAGGAGATCCAAAAAATGGAGGCCAAAGTCACCAATTCAAAATCATACCCCTTGTCTGATGCATAGCTGTTGATCGCGTCAACAAAAATTCGAGTTCTTCTTTCCTGATCTTCGTAAAATCCTGGTTTTGCACATTCGGTCAATTGTGCAATTCCCGCAGCCATAGCAACAGGATTTCCAGACAATGTTCCAGCTTGATACACTGGACCATCAGGAGAAATTTGCGCCATGATTTCCTTTTTAGCACCGTAAGCGCCGACAGGTAATCCACCACCGATGATTTTTCCATAAGTGATGATGTCTGGAGTGATGTCAAACAATTCTGCGGCACCGTTGAAGCCAACGCGGAAGCCAGAAATCACTTCATCGAAGAAGAGAAGGGAATTGTATTTCGTGCAAATTTCACGCAGCGCTAACAAAAAGCTTTTTTCTTGGAGCAATAATCCATTGTTCGCTGGAATTGGCTCGATGATAGCACATGCAATATCATTTCCATGTAGTTCAAAACAATTTTTCAATGCTTCAATATCGTTCAGTGGTAACACCAAGGTTTCGTTCGCAAATTCAGCAGGAACACCCGCACTGGATGACTCTCCGAAAGTAACTAGTCCACTACCTGCTTTTACCAATAGCGAATCCGAATGCCCGTGATAACAACCTTCAAATTTTACCACTTTTTTTCTGCCCGTATATCCTCTTGCTAAGCGCAATGCCGACATCACTGCTTCCGTTCCTGAGCTGACAAAACGAATTTTATCAATGTATGGATTGCGGGATAAAATCAGTTCTGCCAATTCGTTTTCTAAAACTGTCGGCGCGCCAAAACTGGTTCCATTCTGCAATGTTTCTACGACCTTTTTGTAGATGCCTTGGTGATTATGTCCCAAAATTAATGGACCCCAACTGCAACAAAAATCGACAAATTCATTTCCGTCTTCATCCCAGATGGTACAACCATCTCCCTTTTTGATAAACAAAGGTGCACCTTCAACAGATTTAAACGCTCTTACAGGTGAATTTACACCACCGGGAAAGTACGTTTTGGCTGTTTCAAATAGTTTTTCAGAAGTTGCTCGGGAAATTGCTTGTTTGACGCTCATGGTAATAATTTTAAGTGATGCAAAGGTAGCAATCTATCACTTTTTATAAAGTCGTTCTCGAAATATGATTGAATTTTCACAAAAGGAATACCAGTTCCTGTCCAAACTGATCGGTTTTTAAATGATATCTTTATCTTTGAGAACAAATTCTACTCAAAATTAGCAGACGAATGAAGTATCAAAATACGCTTGAATTTTCGCGTGAAATGGACGAAAAAGATCCGTTAAAGTCATTTAGAGATCGTTTTCATTTTCCAAACTTCCACTCTAAGGAAGTTGTTTATTTTACGGGAAATTCGCTAGGCTTACAACCCAAGACGACTGAAAAGTACATCAAAGAAGAATTGGATGCTTGGGCAAAGTTTGGAGTAGAAGGACATTTTTTAGCGGACAAACCCTGGTTTTCGTATCACGAGTTTTTAAGCGAAAAAGCGGCGAAAATTGTAGGAGCGAAAAAGGAGGAGGTGGTTATCACACATTCTCTAACGACGAATTTACATCTGTTGATGGTGTCGTTTTACCGCCCTCAAGGAAAACGTACAAAGATTATCTGCGAGGCAAAAGCTTTTCCAAGTGATCAATATGCGCTTGAGTCTCAAGTGAAATTTCATGGATTGGATCCAAACGAACATTTGATTGAAGTCGCACCGAGAGAAGGAGAGAATTTAATTCGCGAAGAGGATATTTTATCGAAAATTAAAGAAACTGCAGATGAACTAGCTCTCGTGATGATTGGTGGAGTAAACTATTTTACGGGACAGTTGTTCAACATGAAAAAGATCACCGAAGTAGGTCACTCCGTTGGAGCAGTTGTTGGGTTTGATCTTGCCCACGCTGCAGGAAACATAAATTTGGAATTGCACGCATGGGGAGTTGATTTTGCAGCTTGGTGCGGTTATAAATATTTGAATTCATCACCAGGAGGGGTTTCTGGAATGTTTGTGCATGAGCGACATGCGTACAAACCTGAACTTCCCCGCTTTGCAGGTTGGTGGGGTTATGACAAAGAAACGCGTTTTCAGATGCAACCAGGATTCAACCCAATGCGTGGAGCAGAAGGATGGCAATTGAGTAACGCACCTGTCTTAGGAATGGCAGCGCATTTGGCTTCACTCGATATTTTTGAGGAAGCGGGAATGGAGCGCATCGGAGCGAAAAGAGATGTAATGACCGCCTACTTGGAATTCATCATTGATGAAATTTCGGAGAGAAATAGCGAGAAATGTAAATTGGAAATCATTACACCAAGAGATTTGAAGCAACGTGGAGCACAGTTGTCAATTGTTGCACATGGACAAGGAAAAGCATTGTTTGATGCGCTGTTTGAGCAGGGAGTGATCGCTGATTGGAGAGAACCGAACGTGATTCGAATTGCACCAGCTCCACTTTACAACTCATTTGAGGATTGCTTCCGATTTGGACAATACCTCGAAAGTGCAATACAATAATTGAAAAATGGACGAGTTAACAATTCAAACACTCATTAAGGCAAACTACTCAGGTGGACTGAGTGAAATGTCGTCGTATTTAAGTCTAGCACTTCAGGCGACAGCTGTCATTATCGGTGGAATTGTACTCTGGAGAGCAAGCGCTGTTTTGCACAAGCGAAAACTGGCAGAACGATCTAGAAAATCATTTTTTGAAACTTCCTACTCAAAAGGTTGGAAAAGAAAATAAGAATTTAACTACTTGAACTATAAGTTATGGCAGAATCAAAGAGTGCAATAATTGTCGGAGCCGGTTTGGTGGGTTCGCTTTGGGCAGTTTATCTTTCCAGAGCAGGATACAAAGTCACCATTTATGAGCGACGAGACGATATCCGAAAAGCCGAGATTTCTGCTGGGAAGTCAATTAACTTGGCGCTATCTGTTAGAGGTTGGAAAGCACTGGATGCTGTTGGCGTTGGTGATGAAATCAGAAAAATTGCCATACCAATGTACGGAAGAACCATGCACGACATGGAAGGGAATTTGACGTATCAGCCGTATGGAAAAGAGGGACAAGCGATCTATTCTGTTTCTAGAGGTGGAGTGAATGCAAAAATGATGGACATTGCAGAAAATGTTGGGAATGCAACAATTCATTACAATGTAGAGTGCACGGGTGCAGATACAAAAGCTGGAATTGTGCGACTGAAGGACAAAAAATCGGGTGATGAATTCGAAAAGCAAGCTGATGTCGTTTTTGCAGCCGATGGAGCATTTTCAGCGGTGCGTTACAATGCCATGCAAAAGCTAGATCGATTCAATTACAGTCAGCATTTTATTGAAGACGGGTACCGCGAATTGCTATTACCAGCTTTGCCAAATGGAGATTACCCAATGGATAAAAATTCATTGCATATTTGGCCGAGAGGTCGGTTTATGTTAATTGCACTAGCAAATGAAGACGGATCGTTTACGTGTACCTTGTTTATGCCACACGAAGGCGGAGAAAATTCGTTTGATAAAGTCAACACAAAGGAGGAAGTGGATGCGTTTTTCAAATCGACTTTCCCTGATTTTTATACGATGATGCCCAATGTGGCAGATGCATGGGAAGATCACCCATTGTCGTCGTTGGCAATTATGCGCTCCTACCCGTGGCATGATGGAAAAGTGGCACTCATGGGAGATGCCGCACACGCTACTGTTCCGTTTTATGGACAGGGAATGAATGGAGGTTTTGAAGATTGTTCCGTGATGTGGGAATTGATGCAAAAACACAACGAAAATTGGGAGCAGGTGTTTGAAGAATACACCGTTTTAAGAAAACCAGACGGTGATGCACTTCAAGATTTGTCCTTGTACAATTACCATGTTATGCGCGATTTTGTCGCTGACCCAAAATTTTTATTGCAGAAAAAAATTGAAGCAAAATTTGCAGAACTGTACCCAGATAAGTGGATGCCGTTATATTCTCAAGTCACGTTTAGTACGATTCGTTACAGCGAAGCGTTAAAAAATGGAATGCGACAGGATAAAATTATGAAGGAAGTCATGAATATTTCCGATATTGAGTCCAAATGGGACTCGGAAGAAGTTATGAATCGAATTTTAGAAAAGATATAGCATGAGAGGAATTGTATTGTTGATTGGTTTAATTGTATCGTTTGGAACGTTTGCGCAACGCGATTTGACACCGACGAAAAGGAAACAGGCGTTTGGAACGAGGGATTTTAGAAACTTGAATAACTATGGAATTCAATTTCAGTTGGGACCCACGTATACGATCACTCGGTTGGACAAGAACAATTATACAGCTTATGCAAGTCCCGCTGATAGTGTAACAGGCAGATATACACACGATCCAAACGGATTGCTTGGGTTTTATGCAGAAATAGGCATGGCACACTTTCCTAAAAAGCGATCTAAATTATCGTTGTGGATGAAAACTGTACTTGTCAGCTATTACGACTGGGGCATTGGCTATAAACACTTGGGAGGAACCGAAACGACGTACTTTGATCGACTTGACCCTGCAGGAAATATCTTAGGCACGGATGAATTCAGTGGAAAGTTTTACAACGGTCATGTCTACGGTAGGTTTACGCTACATAAGAACATCAATTTGGGAAAGACCTTTTTTATTGACAACGGTTTGGGCTTGAATGTCGATTACAAAGTCGTACACGGACAGGCAGCCTATCCAGGAGAAGTTTTTCCAGGACGAAGAAGTCTGTACAATCCCCTTCTTGTTCAATTGCATTACAGCATCGGCTTTGGGATAAAGTTGAAGCGCGGAAGCTATTTGATTCCAGGAGTTAGAACACCTATCTTGGGATATCAAGGTGTAAGTCCTTTGCTCGCAGGAAATGGAAAAGGCGCACCTAACGCCCCCTATTTTGGAAATCCAGCACTGCAATGGTTTTCATCGCAATACTGGCCAATTTATCCGCACATAAAATTCATTTATTTATTCGAGAAAAAAGCGAAAGGATGTCCACCAGCTGAAATAAATGATCAGGACAGGAACACGCAACAAGGACGCTAATCCAAGAAGTTAACGAGAATGAAGAAAATATATCATTTAGCAAGTTGTAGTACCAATCAGCGCATTTTGAAGGAGTTAAACCTAGAAGGTGTAGAACTTCAAAATATTAAAGAGCAAAACATTGATGAGAAGACCTTGGATTTTTTAAAAGAAAAGGTGGGCTCATACGAGGCATTGTTTTCAAAAAAGGCAATGAAATATCGCTCGATGGGGCTGAATGAAATGAACTTATCTGAAGCGGATTACAAAAAATATATGCTTCAAGAATATACCTTTTTAAAACGCCCTTTTATCATCAATGGTGATGAAGTGTTTATTGGAAACGCCAAAAATGTTGTCGAACAAGCGGTGAAATCGTTTGCTAAATAGTTTTCTCATACATGAAAATCAACCTTCTTCTAACTCTCACAGCGATACTCTTTTTAACCTCTTGGGGGAGCGCACAAAACTCAGTTGTTAAAAGAATTGAGATTGACCGGCTAGATGATATTTCTGTTGAAGAGGTCGTCCAAGTCGCTAAAAACGGTGCTGTTGTACTTTCAAAGGGTTTAAAACCTGATGGTGCCAATTTTTTGTGGATCATCGATCAATATTCTACTGATTTGGTAGTATTAAATTCCGTAGAATTTCAGATACCCAAAAGATTTACGATGCGGAGCAAGTTTCAAAATGAGAAGCACGTGTTCTTTTATTTTGAAAATGCAAAGGAGGAATATACTCTAATGAGAGTAAACGTCGAAACCAATAGCGTGTCAAAGATCGAGGGTGCTAAACCGAAAGCGGGTAAGGGAAAAATAGTGTTGACGGACGATGACCTGGTTTATATTTTCTATAATTCATCAAAGAATAACACCTGCAAAATAATTGATTTTGAAACCAATTCTGACACCGAGTTTTTTGTCAATGCTGCGCGCTACAAAAGAGACGCGGTAGCTATTAGAAGTGTAAGTTGTGATAGAGATTTAGATGAACTAGTTTTTCTTATTGAGGGAAAAGATCAAGTAGAAAGGCATTTAATGTTGGCAAGTTATTCTCTCAGCGGTAACTTTAAACAAATTACGGATATCGGTGCACTCAGCAGTAATTACCTTTTTGCAGGTAAAGTAAAAGTTGTTGGTTCTAAAAGGTATTTGTTAACAGGAAGTTATGCATTAAACGATATCAGCGCGCCTATTGGAATTTATTCAACGACGATCGATGGATTTGATATTGCGTTTTATAATGAAACGCCGTTAGTTAGCCTTCAGGTTTTTGGAAAGGACGTGCGGGATGATTCTGAATCAGCGCGTAAATTGAGAAAAGTTTTGGAGCATATTGAAGTTTCAAGCCATCCACCTATGGCAAATGACAAAGGATATTATGTCTTAAGCGAGTTTTATAGAGCGGAGTATACTTCAAGTGCGGTTGCTGGGGTGTTTTTTGGTTTGGCAGGAGCCATGTTAACATACAGATTTAATGGCTATCGTTATGAAGGAGCCGCGATGCTAAGTTTCGACTGGGAAGGGAATTTACGATGGGACATTCCACTTGAACTGAGCATGGAATCACGCCCAATGAATAAAAAATTGCATGTAAATGTAGAGGAAGATCCAAAGGGATTCATCCTACATCATCCGTATGGTAGAAAGATGAGGACAGTGTTGCTGTCAACTAATGGAAAAATAGAAACACAGTATGAGGAATTAAATGCATCAGCTGATGCAATGAATTTCTGGTACGATCAGTTTTATCTTTCGCATGGAACATTTTACATTTACACAGTTCATAATGAAAACAGCATAGAAAATCGAATTACGACCAAACGGAAAGCGTATTTTATTGAAAAAATTGCTGAGCATTAAAACCTTAGAACAAAGTGAAGGCAAGTAATTTAGTCAAGGCTCATCTAGCACTTTTTACGGTTAATGCACTCAATGGCGCTAGTCATGTTATTGCAAAAGGTGTGATGCCGCTCTATGTTTCTCCAAATGTTTTTATAGCCATGCGCGTTGTAGGAGCGACGACATTGTTTTGGATTGTAAAATCGTTTCGTATCAAAGAAAAAATAGCGCGGAAGGACTTGTTCTTATGCGCAATTTGCGGTGTTTTTGGAGTGGCTAACAATCAACTGTTCTTTTTTCACGGGCTCAACCTTTCTTCATCGATTAATGCAGGAATCATCATGACGCTCAATCCAATTATGGTCGCAATTTTGGCCTATTTCATATTGAAAGAACCTTTGTCCATGCTGAAAAGTGTTGGGATTTTACTAGGTGCCATCGGTGCAGTTTTATTAACGTTAGCGGCAGGAACCGGAAGTGGAGATTCTGTTCTGGGTGACTTGTTCTTTTTCATCAATGCGTTGAGTTATGGGATTTACTTGGTATTGGTAAAACCCTTGATGAAAAAATATTCACCATTAACAGTTATCACCTATGTTTTCAGCTTCGGTACTATGTATGTGTTGCTTTTCCCACCAACAATTAGTGATTTAATGACCACAAATTTTGCGACCATTCCAGCGGAGGTATGGTGGAAAATTACCTATGTCATAGTTGGAGTGACATTCTTAGCCTATTTACTTACAGTCACCGCACTTAAATACCTTACAGCTTCTGTGTCGAGTAGCTATATTTATTTCCAGCCGATGATGGTGATCCTGTTTACGTTTCTGTTCAGTTCAATAGGTTTAGTGGAGGATTACACAGCTACAATTACATGGGAGAAGGTGATGTATATGCTAATTATATTCTCAGGTGTTTATATTACTTCCTCAGCTAGTTTACGTTTAAGAAAGCGCGAAAAGGAATAGACGTGTAAAAAAAAGAAAGTTCTTTTTTCTCGTTTATTTTCAATAACTTACCTTTGTTTTACTAAAACGCACCACTTGAGACAAATTCTCACATTAATTGTATTAATTACCTTTCCTCTATTTAGTTATGGGAAGCAGAGTGTCCCTGATTCATTAAATCAGAAGTTGCGCAGTTCTTCCAGTAGAATTGAACGCGCATGGGTATACTTAAAACTCTCAGAATTGCACGCAACGAAGCATCCTGACAGCGTGATTTTTTATAGTAGGCTAGCTGAAAAGGAGGTAGAAAAACCTCAAAAGAATTATTCGAAAAAGCAGAACAGAGACAGAACGGAAATTATTGCCACAGCATTTAACAATATTGGTTTTGCCTATTCTGTGCAGGGAAAAATGACAGAAGCGCTGAATTATAATCGAAAGTCGTTAGCACTTTGGGAAAAACTGGATGATGTAAAGAGTATTTCAAAAGTCCTGAATAATATAGGCGTATTGTACCGATCTGCGGGTGATTTTGACAAAGCAAAGGAGTATTATGAAAAGGCTTTAAAGAGGCTTTTGATTGAGGGTGACACATCTGGAATCGCTTTGTGTCATAATAATCTTGCTGGCGTGTATAGAGAAAAGGGAGATATAAAAAGAGCGCTGGATCACTACAGAACTGCTGTTGAGTTGCGTACAATAACTGGCGATAAAAATGGGCTCGCCGCTGCTCTAAACAATATCGGAGCACTGTATAAAGGAGAGAACAAGTTAGATTCTTCATCGCATTATTTTTCTAAGTCATTGGAAATCGTCTTAAAAGAGCAAAATCCGCGTGGGATTGCACATGCAAGTTTCAACTTAGCAGAAGTTGAGTTTGAAAGGAAAAATTACGATAGAGCGCTAGAGTTAGCAGAAATGTCACTTAAAAATGCACAACAAATTAATGGAATTACGAACCTGATTCAGGCTTCAGGACTTCTTGCGAAAATTTATGAAGTGAAGGGTGACTGGAAGAAAGCCTATCAGATGCAGCGTCTGTGCAGTGAAAACGCAGAAAAAGTAAAAAACGAAGAGCTCAATCGTGAATTGATAAAGGGTGAGATCAAAAATGAATACGATAAGCAGATCGCGCTAAGCAAGAAGGAGTCTGAAAAGAAACTGGAGATAGCTGCACAACAGGAGAAAATACAGAATTACTTCACTTTTGGTGTGGTGTTCATTCTGGTCCTGGTTCTGCTATTTATTTTCATTCTCGCAAAACGATTAAGAACGCTTCGTGAGCAGAAAGAAACTATTGAAAAGCAAAATAATGAACGAAAGGGGCTGTTGCAGGAGATTCATCACCGTGTAAAAAACAATTTTCAGATCATTTCTAGCTTGCTAAAACTGCAATCATACAACCATAAAAACAAGGTGGTTGCGGATGCCTTTAACGGGGCCATCAATAGAATTCACGCCATGGCAATGGTGCATGAAATCATATACAAACAAGGTACTTTTACTGGAATCAGTGCAAAGGTGTATTTGACATCGCTCGTAGATAATTTAAAAGATTCATTTGCCAACGATAAACTGAACATCCAAGTCGAAGCTTTTGATAATGATTTGGATTCCGAACACTTTATTCCAATTGGCATAATTATCAACGAGTTAATCACTAATTCATACCAACACGCCTTCAATGAATTAAAAATGAATCCCGCTATTTCCATTATTCTAAGAAAAGAAGGGAAAGTAGTTGAATTGGTCTACAGAGACAACGGAAAAGGATATGCTGAAACTGAGTCAAATGATGCATTTGGAATGGATTTAATTAGAACTATGGTGGAACAACTTTCAGGAAAGATGAAGTTTAGTTCTGAAGGGGAATGGACTACTGTGTTTAGCATTGAGTTTGAAGATTAAGTGCTGGTCTCAGTTATTCTGACACTGCATGGATTTTCATAGTCCACCTTATTTTCGAGGTATTTCGTACATTTGCTAAAAATATGCGCTCATGCTAAAATCAATGACGGGCTTTGGAAAAGCATCCGATAATTTTCGATCAAAAAAGTATACCGTAGAAGTGCGTTCGCTGAACAGCAAATCGATGGATTTGAATACACGAATGTCTTCACAATATAAAGAGTTGGATGGGCCGATTCGAAAATTAGTTACGGAAAAACTCGCTCGAGGAAAGGTTGATTTTGCTTTGTCCATGGATGTTGTAGACGGAGACTCACTTGTTTCTATCAATCACGATCTTGCAAAGGCATATTATACAGAGTTGAAGGCACTGAACGATAGTCTGGGAGAGAAGACAGAAGATTATTTGTCGCTTATTGTGAGAATGCCTGACGTCTTTTCTTCATCAAGTCAAGAGATCGAGCAAGAGGAGAAGGACTTTATCTTAAAGCTGGCAGAAGAAGCAGTAGATCAGTTGAACAATTTCAGACGCAAAGAGGGTGAAGATCTCGAACGTGAATTCAACGAACGTATTGGCGATATTCGAAACCTATTGAATGATGTTCCGAAGTACGAAGACGAGCGCATCGAGACAATTCGTGAGCGCATGAAAAAAGCGCTAGAAGATATGCAGGGAGGTTCATACGATGACAACCGATTTGAGCAGGAAATGATTTTTTACATCGAAAAACTAGACGTTTCGGAGGAAAAAATGAGGTTGTCTCATCATTTAGACTACTTTTTAGAAACAATGGTTTTGCCAGAAGGAGGTAAAAAACTAGGATTCATCAGTCAAGAAATCGGTCGAGAAATCAATACCTTGGGAAGTAAAAGTAACCATGCAGAAATGCAAAAATTGGTTATTGATATGAAAGATAACCTTGAAAAAATCAAGGAGCAGATTTTAAATACGTTATAGTTCAATGAAAGAAGAACTAAACGGTAAATGCATTATTTTTTCTGCCCCTTCAGGTGCTGGAAAAACGACCATTGTACATCATTTGTTGAGCAAAGATTTTGGGTTGGAGTTTTCAATCTCTGCGTGCAGTCGATCGCCTAGAGCGAATGAAGTGGATGGAAAGGACTATTATTTCATGAGTGTGGCTGCCTTTAAAGAAAAAATTGAGCAAGACGCATTTGTCGAATGGGAAGAAGTGTACCCAGATCATTTTTACGGAACGTTGCGCGAAGAAATGCAGCGCATCTGGGGAAATGGGAAGACGGTAATTTTTGATGTCGATGTCATTGGTGGATTGAACTTAAAAAAGGCATTTGGTGAAAACGCGCTTTCGGTGTTTGTTCAACCTCCTAGTTACGAGGCACTAGAAGTTCGATTGCGTACACGTAGCACAGAATCGGATGAAAAGATCGCACAACGCATGGAAAAGGCGGGTAAGGAACTGAAATTTGCGAAGGATTTTGATGTCATTTTAGTCAATGACAACTTAAATGATGCGTTCGATCGAGCAGAAAAGCTAGTGAAGACATTTTTAAACATAGGATGAAAATAGGATTGTTTTTTGGTTCGTTTAATCCCATTCATGTGGGTCACATGGTGATAGCAAACCACCTCGCTTCATCTCACGGATTTGATCAAATTTGGCTTGTTGTTTCTCCTCAAAATCCCCTTAAAAAGAAAGAAACCTTGTTAGAGGATTATCATCGTTTGGCCCTGGTGAACGTGGCAGTGGAGGACAATCCGAAACTAAGAGGAAGTAATATAGAATTTGAATTACCAATTCCAAGTTACACAGTTACGACATTGGCTTATCTAAAAGAAAAGCACCCTACTTATTTCTTTTCATTGATAATGGGGGAAGATAATCTGCGAACGTTCCACAAGTGGTACAATTTTCAAGAAATAGTAGATAACTTTTCGATTTTTGTCTACCCGAGAGCCTTTTCGTTGGATGAAGTAAAGCGTTTTCATCAGGAACCAGAGCATGCGTTGTTACAGCACCAGAATGTGCATTTCTGTGAGGATGTACCCGTCATGAAAATTTCGTCAAGCTTTATTCGATCAGCGATAAAAGAGGGGAAAGACGTACGTTACCTACTAACAGATCCTGTACTAAAGTACATTGATGAAATGAATTTTTACAAATAATCACAGTTGTTTTACAGTACCATTTCTGGCACGTGGTCTGGCACCACTAAATCACCTTCAGTTGCGGCTATAATCTCTTCAACAGATACTCCTGGTGCACGTTCAATTAAGTGAAATTTATTGTCCTTGATCTCAAGAACGGCTAAATCGGTAACTACTTTTTTTACGCAACCAACTCCTGTTAGAGGCAAGGTACATTCCTTCAGTATTTTAGAAACACCTGCTTTATTAGCATGCATCATGGCAACAATAATATTGTCCGCTGATGCCACAAGGTCCATTGCTCCGCCCATTCCTTTGACCATTTTTCCAGGAATTTTCCAGTTGGCAATATCACCATTTTGTGCCACTTCCATTGCTCCTAGTACAGTCAACTGAACGTGTTGTCCACGGATCATGGCAAATGACATGGCTGAATCAAAAAATACAGCGCCTTTGTTGGCTGTAATGGTTTGTTTACCTGCATTGATGAGGTCTGCATCTTCTTCACCTTCAAAAGGGAACGGTCCCATGCCTAAAATTCCGTTTTCAGATTGAAACTCAACTTCAATGCCTTTTGGAATGTAGTTCGCAACCAATGTTGGAATTCCAATTCCTAAATTTACATACCAACCGTTCTGTAATTCTTGTGCAATGCGTTGTGCAATTTCGTTTTTATCTAAAGCCATTTTCTGTTGTATTTCCGATGTACTAAGGTATTATTTTTCTTGGTGATTGAAGCGTTTATCCAATTGTTTTAGTCGTCTGGACACATAGTCTTTAATGAGATCTAGTTCAGTATTATAGTCGTTATCATCAAAGTACCACTTACCCTTAATTGACCAGAGTTCAGTGTTTTTAGTGATGTGTGGACCAATAATTTTGTCGTTTTCTGCGATCAGCTTGGCAATATTTTCATTGGTAAACACCGATTTCCGAAGCGCTATCCAACGTGCTCTCATTTGCTCGTTGAAGTTGTCTGGGTTTAATTCCATCAACCGCTGAAAAAGACGTGTGCGCTTTTCTATCAGATTTCTTAAGAGCATGTTTGGTTCGTTATCACCATCTCGACCGAAACTGTGATCATAGTCCCACAACGCAATTTTCATTGGTGTAGAAGCACTTTGCTTGTAAATGTAGTAGTTTTTCAATTGACCATCGCCGTTGTTAGTGAGCATCAGAAGTAGTTGCCAGTCGATCAGATTGTCTCTATCTAATAGTTTAAAGATGTTGCTCTTAAATGCTTCGTCGCCCCCATCAAAGATGAGCGCTTCAAGTTCTTTTAGCTGTGCGCTTGCATCTCCTTTTTTGAGTTTTGGAAACTTTTGAGTTGCCAAGTACATAGAATCTCTATTGGGCGTGTCTTTTCGTGGAAAAAGCAAGGGTGGTTCTTTGAAGATAAAGGCTTTTGGATCCTTAACGTCAATTTGCAGGCTATGTTTATCCATCCGTTGCATCAAGATATAGAGTCCCTTATATGCCTCATTTTCATAGACATTTACATAGCTACAAAGTGGTGATTTATTCTCTGGATTCATTTGTCGCCAAAGGTCAAAACTCACTTTATGTCGCATAAACGACTTATCGATGTAGCTGGCGTTGAGCACCCATTTTTTTGCTTCTGGCAATCCATCTATTGGCTTTTTCTTCCAAAGCGTAACTGCGTACGAATGTTTTTCATACTTAGATGACATTCCACCGCGGTATTTTACCTTTGCTTCCGCAGAGTCAATATGGGTTTTCTCAATAATTTTTATGCTACAATCGCCTTTTTTCTCCCATGATATTTCATCCGTATAGATATGAAACTCGGTCAGCTTGCTTTCTTCTGGCGAACAAGAAAATAGAGCAAGGAGAATAAATACAGCCCAACCTAATTGAAATAAAATTGGAGGTGTCTTAATTTTCATCTTAGTTGCGAGGACGCACAGTTCGTTGTTCAATGCGCTTTTCATACTTTTCTCCTTGGAAAATGCGTTGCACAAAGATGCCAGGTGTATGTATTTCGTTCGGGTCTAATTCTCCTGCAGGAACAAGTTCTTCTACTTCTGCAATGGTGATTTTACCCGCCATTGCCATCATTGGATTAAAATTTCGTGCCGTTGCTTTGTAAATGAGGTTACCTTCAGTATCACCTTTCCAAGCTTTTACAATGGCAAAGTCTGCTGTTAATGCTGATTCTAGAATGTGCGGTTTACCGTTGAATTCTCTCACTTCCTTTCCTTCGGCTACTTCCGTTCCGAAACCAGCAGGTGTAAAGAAAGCAGGAATTCCAGCACCACCAGCGCGACATCTTTCTGCCAACGATCCTTGTGGAATGAGATCCACTTCTAATTCTCCAGAGAGCATTTGACGTTCAAATTCTTCGTTTTCGCCAACATACGAACTAATCATTTTTTTGATTTGCTTTTGGTGTAATAGCAATCCCAAACCAAAATCATCCACTCCAGCATTGTTGGAGATACACGTTAGTCCACTTACGCCCATTTTGACCATGTGGTTAATGGAATTTTCAGGAATGCCACAGAGTCCAAAACCGCCCAACATAACGGTCATGTTATCTTCTAATCCAGTGAGTGCTTCAGTTACACCTTTTACAACTTTGTTCATAGTTTTTAAATATCAAATTCCTAGATTGGGATCTAGTCCTGGTGGAATATTCTGTCCGCCTTCACATTCATAAAGGCTTGGGTCATATCCAATAGGGACTTCAAAATCTGCGGTAGAAATGTTTAGTTTTTTGTCCTTGTACACGTTCTGCATATAATAGCCGTAGATGGGAAGTGCCATTCTTGCTCCTTGTCCCCATTCCATTGATCTAAAACGCACCGCACGGTCTTCTGCACCGACCCAAATCCCAGTTACAAGATCTGGAGTTAAGCCCATAAACCAACCATCCGAGTTATTTTGTGTTGTACCTGTTTTAGCAGCAGTTGGGTGATTGATTCCTCCCCAACTTCTCCATGTTCCTCGCAATGATGTGGCTGTTCCGAACTGCACTGCACCTTTCATCATGTTCAATGTGGTATATGCTACACCTGAATTCAGCACTTCTTTCGAGTGAGGGTCTGCACTATAAATGACATTTCCATTTCTATCCTCAATTCTTAGTATAGTGGTTGGACGCACAAAGATTCCTTGGTTAACAAACATGGCTTGTGCACCAACCATTTGGAACAATGACAAATCCATAACTCCAAGACACATGGAAGGAACTTCATCCTCTGGTCGTAAATTGATATCTAAATCCTTCAATAATTTTGAAATGGTTTTTGGTCCTGAATAACCCCCCATTTTCGACATTACCGCAACGGTGACAGGGTTACTTGAGATGGCTAAACCACTAGCAACATTCGCGTTTTTAGGAATGTCTCCCCGAGGACACCAGCGATTAGTCAGATTTCCACTTGCGCCAAAAACATCGACACAGAAGGAGGTTCCAGCTTCAAATTTAGTACACGGTTTTACTACGCCCATCGCTATGGCCGTTGAGTAAACAAACGGTTTGATGGTAGACCCGACCTGACGTTTCCCTTGACGTACATGGTCATATGCGAAGTGTTTAAAGTTTGTCCCCCCAACCCATGCGCGAACAAATCCGGTACTTGGTTCTATCGAAATAAGACCTGCTCTAAGCACACTTTTGTAATAGCGAATAGAATCATTGGGTGTCATTATCGTGTCAATATCTCCCTTCCAGTGAAAAATTGTCATTGGGACAGGTAAGTTGAAATTCTCTTTAATTTCCTTTTCAGATAAACCCTCCGCTTTTAGCATTCGGTAGCGATCAGAGTTTTTTCGGCCCGAATTCATCAGTGTTTCGGCTACTTCGTCAGAAATTCGATTGGTAAACGGGAAGTTTTTCACCGTCTTATTGTTTTTATCAAATTGGGGCTGTAAATCATCCTTCAAGTGTTTCTCAACGGCTTTTTCAGCATATTCTTGAAGTTGAACATTGAGTGTGGTGTAAATTTTCAACCCATCTCGGTAAACGTTGTAAGCTTCCCCGTTTTCTTTTTTGTACTTCAATTCTCCTTTTTCGTTCTTCTCCTCGAAAAGTTCGGTGATTTCGGAACGAAGGGATTCTCTAAAGTGTGGAGCCAATCCTTCTTTGTGATCGACTACTTGATAGTCAACATCGATAGGAACATTTATCAGCGAGTCGTATTCAGCATCTGAAAGTTTGTTTTTAAGAGCTGGATTATCATTTCTACTATTTTTTCTCCACTGATAAAGCACTAAATTTCTGCGTTGAATGGCGCGGAGGCTATCGGCAGTTTTTAATTCTTGCATTTGCGCTTCGGTGACCTGCGCCACAGGTATATTGTTCCGCGACGCTACACTGTTTCTATAATCTTTGTTTTTGTAGGTATAAGGGTTGTACAAGGATGGGTTGTTACACATTCCGATGAGCATCGCAGCTTCATTTTTCGTTAAATCGATAGGTTTTTTGTTGAAATAAACCTTCGCGGCGTTTTCTATTCCCACGGCATTGTACAAGAAATCAAACTGATTCAAATACATGGTAACAATCTCCTCCTTGGTATATCGTTCTTCTAAGCGCACAGCAATGATATTCTCTTTTGCCTTTTCATCAATTCGTTTCATCAAGCGTCCAATCTTTCCTGATGGCTCACTGATTGTTTTCCCTTGTGCTTTTAATTCAGCTTTTCTGTTACGCTCTTCGAGTGTAAACAGAAGTTTTGCCAATTGCTGTGTAATAGTTGATCCACCTCCAGAACCGCCCATGCTTGTTGCGGCTCTTACCAATGCTTTAAAATCAACTCCAGAATGGTCGAGAAAGCGTTCGTCCTCTGTCGCAATAAGTGCGTCAATAACGTAAGGTGAAATATTTTTGTATTCGACGCTTGTTCTGTTGACACTCCAGTAGCGACCAAGTTCTGTTTTTCCATCGTCAGCTAAGATCACAGAAGCCAATAATTCAGGCGGATTCTCCAACATTTCAATGGAAGGCATTTCGTCGTTTGGTTGTTTAACTAAGAGTATAACAATGGCAAGTACTGGAGTAAATGCTCCAATCCACATTAGTCTCGTCAACACCTTAACGGTACGATCGTTGAAACTAATTTTTTCCTTTTTTTCCTTTTTCATGTGGGCAATGTTGTTGTAAAAATAGAGAATTATTCAATCAAAAACTAAGGTGCTTTGGTTATCAATTTAGCACATCCATACGTTGACTGTCCAATTTTAGTAAAATGAACATCATAATTGAAAACGACATCATGGAAGAACCCCCATAACTGAAAAACGGAAGTGGAATTCCAATTACAGGCGCAAACTCAATGTTCATCCCAATATTGATGGCAAAATGATAAAACAATATCATGGCGACGCAATAGGCATAGATCCGATTGAATCCAGATTTCTGTCGCTCAGCGATGAAGACAATCCGCAAAATCATAAATAAATATAAAAGAACTAAAAAGAAACTTCCGATGAAGCCCCACTCTTCTGCAAATGGGCAAAATATAAAATCCGTTTCGCTTTCTGGTACGTGATTACTTTCTACGCTGGAAACAGAAGCGTTTTTGTATCCTTTTCCAACTAATCCACCTGAGCCTACCGCAGCCATTGCTCTATTTCTATTGTAATCGTCTCCGTCTGGGTCTTCTCGTAATCCTAGTACCAGTTCGATACGTTCTTTTTGGTGACCAGCTAATTTTTGAAACGCATAATCTACACTAAAAGTGAGCGTGGACACAAGTACAAAACCTAATATGGTAATTAATGCTGCGCGCTTACGATCTCTTTTTGAAAATAGAAATCGCATAATGAAATAGCCAATGATGGAAAAAATTGCAACGAAGAACAACATTTTAAAATATCCAGGAAACTCAACTCCGGGAAACCAGGAAAGTTCGAAGGTAGTATTGCCAAGTAATAATGACGAAACACTTAAGAATACCACAACGAACAGAATTGGGATAAAGTGAGTTCCAATCCACGTTTGTTTAAAGTGCAGCGCTTTTATGGGAATAAGATGAAGCAAAAATAAGATGAGCGGATCATAGGAAACGCCTTCACGGTACAATACGAATAAAAAGGCGGTAAAGACGACAAATGTCCCAGCATCAGGTTGCAACAAAATCAACGCCATGGGGATAATGATAATCAAGTTGGAGATGACAACGGTTCCTTTGCTCTGTTGGTTAAGGTTGATGGTACTTAGAAAGCGCGCGAGTAGAATCGCTGTTCCAATTTTGGCAAACTCTGCGGGTTGGATTCCCATCGTCCCAATTCCCAGCCATGCTCTTGCACCATTTACAGGTGGCATGAAGAGTACTATAACCAAGAGCGAAAGAATGAACAGGTAAATAGGTAGGGCAAATTTTCGGTAAATATCTGAATCGATAAGAAAGACCAGTAGACCTAAAAACAGGGAGACACAAATCCACATGACTTGCTTCCCGTATTTTTGAGAAAAATCAAAAATATTTGGATGATCCGCATCAAAGGCCGCTGAATAGACAGTAGCCAAACCCATCAACATCAGCAAGATGAACACTATAAAAAGTGGCCAGTCAACATGTGCTGTTAAGGATTGATTTTGTCTCATGTTTACTTAGATAAATCGGCTTCTAAAATTCGCTTCTCTTTTTCTTTGTCTTTTATTTCCCCTTTCAAGTATTTTTCCATCATCAGACTAGCCACAGGAGCTGCCCATGTTCCACCACCACCGCCAGCATTTTCGATAAACACGGAGATGGCAATTTTTGGGTTATCCATTGGGGCGAATGCAATGAATACAGAGTGATTCTTTTGTTTAACGCTTCCAATGTAATTCTCAACTGTTCCTGTTTTTCCGCAGACAATTACACCATCGATGCGCGCCCTTCTAGCCGTACCACCAGCTTCGTGAACTACCCTTCGCATTCCCTCAACTACTGCATCATAGTGCTTTCGGTCGACCATGGTATAGTTTTTAACGGTGTATTTTTCTAATGGACCTTTAGTTCCAATGGATTTTACAAAATGAGGTGTGTAATACCACCCACGATTTGCCATTATTGCTGCGACATTTGCTAACTGAAGTGGTGTAAGTTGCACCTCTCCTTGACCAATTGAAATGGAGCGAATGGTAGAAAACTTCCACTGATGGTGCCCGTACCATTTGTCATAGTAAGCTGGGTCTGGAATAACTCCCGATCGCAGCCCAGTAATATCAGTATCTAAACGTTTCCCTAATCCAAAACTATGCATGTACGCCGCCCATTTTTCCAATCCAATATTAGCGTCGATAAAGTCATTTTTGCTCTTGCCCTGCTGAATTATTTTACGCGTTAACTGGTAGTAGTATGGGTTGCACGACATCTGAACGGCTTGTGTAATACTTTGAGCTGTTGGGTGACTGTGACAACCAACAAGACTTTGGGTACAGGGAAAACTAGAGTTTTCGTGGATTACGCCCTCCTGTAAACCAATGAGTGATTGAAGCAGTTTAAATGTTGAACCTGGCATGTACTCTGAAGCGAGCGGTCTCGGGAAAAGGGGTTTGTCTGGGTCTTCAAGCAGTTTCGGGTAGTTTTCTCTAATTTTTCTATTTCCTACGAGTAGGTTTGGATCATAACTCGGCGACGATACAAGCGCAAGTATTTCTCCTGTACTCGGTTCAATTGCAACAATGCAACCACGTTTATTTTTGAGTAATTCTTCCCCATACGCTTGCAGATGGATGTCTAGACCTAGATGAATAGGATCAGCCTGAACTGCGGTGGTATCATATTTTCCATCTTCAAACGATCCCACCACGTTGTTAAGTGCTGAAGTCACGATGTATTTTACGCCTTTTTTTCCTCGGAACTCATTTTCGTAATAGCGTTCTATGCCTGCGCGCCCAATTCGACTTCCTGGCGTATAAAAGTGATCATTGTCGATTTCCGGTTGTGTAACTTCCGAAAGATATCCGAGAATATTTGCAGCATTGGCGAAAGGGTAATCGCGCATATCACTAACCTCTTCATAGAACCCTGGGTAATCTTCTAGATGGGGTGCAATCATCGAAATTTCATCTGCCGTTAGTTCCTTAATAAATGGGTAAGCTCGGATGTTTTGATAATTGGATGTGGTTTTTCCAGAATGGGGATTGTAATAGGTTCCTTCTCCCTTGATTATTTCCTTGAATCGATCCCGTACTTCTTGAACTGTCCACCCTATTAATTTTGAAAACGCTACCGTGTCGAGAGAGGTGATATTCTTTTCCACCATCATCAGGTTGTAGTAGGTTTTGTTAGAGACGACCTTATTTCCGTTTCTGTCAAAGACAACGGCACGTGGTGGTGTTATTTCTCGGCGTTTTTCAGCAATTTGTTGTGCACGTAATTTCCATGAATCGTCAATGACTTGCATGTAAAACAACTTCGCTGAGTACAATATTCCAATGAGCACAAAAATGACAATGAAAACATATTTGCGTCCTTCAAACTTCATTTGGAGGAAAATTTATTCATGAAAAGGTATTGAACGAGCATACATAGCAGAAAGGAAAGTGGCACGCTCAGTGCAGTTTTTTGCAAAATGAAGACAAATTCATTTAGGGTAAACATTTCGAGCAGAAAAAACCAAAAATGATGCATTAACAGAAGGATACCGAAGGTATTGATGAACCATTTGTAGCCCATCGTGCGTAGGTTGGCTTCTAACAGCGGATCATAACCGTCTCGAGGAGCAAACAGTTTAAAGATGATGGGTCGGAAATAAGCGACCATTAGCAATGAAGAAGCGTGCAGTCCGTACGTATTGGACATTGCATCGATTGAAATGCCGAGTAGAAACGCAAGGAGTAAGAGACCACTTACACTGGTATCAACTGGAAGCAACAAAATAAACAAGGGGTAGATCATGAGCTGTATTCCAAACCCAATCTCAATTTGATTTAACACAAGGACTTGAACCAATAGAAGGAAAACAAATCTCAGGATATTTTTTACAAGTTGATTCATTCTTCTTTCTCTATTGGAATTAATTCCTGTAAGTCGTCTAGTTCTTTTTTCAGCAGGTGTTTAACAACGTATACGCGTTGCAAACTTCTGTAATCTTCCGAGTAAAGTATGGTAACGTCCCAAAGTGGTTTTCCTTCAACTGCTTCTGTTTTTTCGACCTTTCCAACATTAATGCCTCTTGGGAAAATTCCTCCTCCACCTCGTGTTACCACGCGTGACCATTTATCTACTTTCGAATCGTTGGAAACTCCCCACATGGTACCTCTTCGTGGATCCTTTCCGTTCCATTTCAACAGACCGAATTGTCCCGAGTTTTCGATAACAATGTCAATATTGATGTTTTCTGTTAAACAAGATTTCACGACTGCGTAGTGTTTACTTACATTGTGAATAACACCAACCACCCCTTTTTCGGAAAAAACACCCATTCCTCGTTTTATTCCTTGAGCAGAACCGATATCAAGTGTGAAATAATTATTTCGTTTGTGATGCGTTGAATTGATAACCGTCGCTGGGATATAGCTGTACTGTTGACGGTGAAGTGTGTCGTCAATTTTAACCAGACCATTGTTTAGACGAATAAAACTCGATGGGATGGAATCTCTTAACGCAATATTTTCTTTTTGAAGATCCTGATTGTTTTTACTTAGGTTGAAATGTTTTGTGACGTCATTTCTAACCTCAAGAATGGATCCAGTTACAGCTGAAGCTGTTGTCAAGTACTGTACTCTAGGAAATTGTAAAAATGTAAAGTACAAAGTTAGCGCCAAGCCCTGTAAAAAGGCGAAGAAGAGAAGTACGCGGAAGCGTTGCAAAAAGGCGAGGAAATTGCGCATACACAAAAATAAGAAAAAGCATTAGCTTTCAACACGAGAGAAAAAGGATTTATCCAATCAGTTTTGTGTACAAATAAGAACTCAATACCAGGATTAATCGCGAATTAAGAATTGGAAGCGATTGATGTTCTTCAAAGCGATACTTGTACCTCTAGCTACAGCTCTTAGCGGATCCTCAGCAATGTGCACAGGAAGTTTGGTTTTCATTGAAATTCGTTTGTCCAAACCTCTCAACATTGAACCTCCTCCAGCTAAGTAAATTCCTGTTTTGTAGATGTCAGCAGATAACTCTGGTGGCGTCATTTCAAGTGCACTAAGAATCGCTTCTTCAATTTTAGAAATCGTTTTATCAAGTGCGTGAGCAACTTCTGTGTAAGAAATAATAATCTCTTTTGGAATTCCTGTCATCAAATCACGACCTTGAACAGCATAATTTTCTGGTGGATTGTCCAATTCTGGCAATGCAGCACCCACATTAATTTTTATTTCTTCAGCAGTGCGTTCACCCACTAAAATGTTGTGTTGGCGACGCATATACTCTTCAATATCTTTGGTAAAATCATCTCCGGCAACACGAATGGATTTGTCACAAACAATTCCACCCAATGCGATAACGGCAATTTCTGACGTACCACCACCTATATCGATGATCATATTTCCCATTGGTTCTTCAACGTCGATACCAATACCAATTGCTGCAGCCATTGGCTCATGAATCAAATATACTTCTTTGGCTCCAGCATGTTCCGCTGAATCTCGTACTGCACGTTTTTCTACCTCTGTAATCCCTGAAGGAATACAAATTACCATACGTAATGAAGGATTAAAAAGGCTTTTCCCAGTACCGATCATTTTGATCATACCACGAATCATCTGTTCTGCAGCCTGGAAATCGGCAATTACGCCATCTCTCAATGGTCGCACCGTTTCTATAAGTTTGTGTGTCTTACCGTGCATTTGTTGCGCTCGCTTTCCGATTGCAACAACTTTTCCTGTTTGAATGTCCTTTGCCACGATAGATGGTTCATCTACCACAACTTTGTCATTCATAATAATCAAGGTGTTCGCCGTCCCTAAATCTATCGCAATTTCTTGCGTTAAAAAACTAAATAATCCCATTTTTTCTTCCCCTTGTTGTTGTTGTATGTAATATTAGGTGTTTTCCTTCTCAATTCAATTTTTTTATACTACTAAATTTTAAAAAGGTTGCGAATTAGTGTTTAAAATGCCTATTTCCAGTAAATACCATGGCAATCCCGTGTTCATTGCAGTAATCGATCGACAATTCATCCTTGATAGAACCACCAGGTTGAATCACGTTTTTAATCCCAACATTTCCAGCAATTTCCACACAATCTGGAAATGGGAAAAATGCATCAGAGGCCATAGCTGCACCATTTAAATCGAAATTAAATGATTGTGCTTTATGAATTGCTTGTCGAAGTGCATCTACACGTGACGTTTGTCCTGTTCCACTTGCCAACAATTGCTTGTTTTTCGCCAATACAATCGTGTTCGACTTCGTGTGTTTTACCAGTTTGTTTGCAAACAACAAATCTTCTATTTCTTGCGCATTGGGAGCAGTCTTCGTTTTTGTTTCCAAATCAGTAGGTTGCTCAACCAATAAATCTTTGTCTTGTTCTAAAACTCCGTTTAACAACGTTCTAAATTGACGTTTTGGCAATTCAACTTCTTTTTGAACAAGAATGATTCTATTTTTTTTCTCTTTTAACACTTCGAGTGCATCGTTATCGTACCCTGGAGCAATAACTACTTCACAGAAAAGTTCATTTATTTCGTTTGCTGTAGCAAGATCAATGGTGCGGTTTCCAATTAAAATTCCACCAAACGCACTTACTGGATCTCCAGCCAATGCATCTTTATACGCTTGAGAAAGTGAATCACGCGTTGCTAAACCACACGCATTGTTGTGCTTAAGAATAGCGAATGTCGGAGCTTCATTTTTGAATTCACCTATTAAATTCACCGCTGCATCTACATCCAACAAGTTGTTGTACGAAAGCTCTTTTCCATGTAATTTATCAAACAACGCATCCATGTCACCATGAAAAATACCCTTTTGATGAGGATTTTCACCATAACGCAACACTTGAGCATTTAGAATACTTTGTTTAAAAACTTCCGTTTCACCTTGATTGAAGTAGTTAAAAATATGCGTGTCATAATGTGAAGAGACATTGAAGGCATCACGACTGAAGTCTTTTCGTTCATCGATTGTTGTGCTCGAAGAATTTGCTTGAATGATAGAAAGAAACGAAGGGTACTGATCTTTTGAAGGAATAATGACAACATCTTGGTAATTTTTTGCTGCTGCGCGAATCAGTGAAATTCCACCGATGTCGATTTTTTCAATGATATCAGCGTGACTAGCTCCTGATTTAACCGTATCTTCAAAAGGATAAAGATCAACAATCACCAAATCAATTTCTGGAATGTCAAACTCCGCAATTTGAGCTGTATCTCCGTCGTGATTTCTTCTGTTCAAAATTCCCCCAAAAACTTTTGGATGCAATGTCTTAACGCGACCACCTAAAATCGATGGATACGAAGTCAAATCCTCCACGCGGTTAACAGGAATCCCCAATTCTTCGATAAATGCTTGAGTTCCACCTGTTGAGTACAGTACAACGCCGTCTTTATGGAGTTGTTCAATAATTGGGGCTAATCCCGATTTGTCAAAAACTGAAACTAATGCTGATTGGATCTTCTTTCTGTCGTTCATTACGCTTGTTTTACACTTGTGAGAAGGTGCAAAAGTACTTCAAATTTTATTTTTTTAATGGGTTTTCAGTGTAAAAATGAGATAGTTTTCAACGAAATATCACCAAAAAAGACGATTTTTGATAAAAAGTTAGAGGATTGTTTAACTTTAACTCTAAAGCCCATACTTAAGATGAATATTTGCCTCGTTGAAGATGAAAATAGTCTAGCGGAAATGATTCGCCTCAACCTTGAGTTGGAGGGATACACCGTGACGCATTTTGAAAATGGATTGGAGGCAAAAAGGGCATTTGAGAAATCAACGAACTATGATTTAATTATCTTGGATGTAATGCTTCCGCATGTCAACGGAGTTGAATTGTGCAAGCGAATCAGAACAGTTTCCAATGTCCCGGTACTTTTTTTATCGGCAAAGGGAACAACAAGCGATCGCATAGATGGACTTAAAGCAGGTGGAAATGATTACTTGCCAAAACCGTTCGACCTAGAAGAATTGTTGTTGCGCGTTGGTATTTTGACCAATGCTGGTAAGCGCGAAGAGTAAGACGTTATCGACATCGGTGATTTTCGGGTGAAGTGCAAAACGTTTGAAGTCACCAATGTGAATGATTCGACGGTCATTAACTTATCCAAAAGAGAAATTGCATTGATCGAACTATTTGATGAAAAGGCAAATGAAGTAATCGCACGTTCAGAAATTCTCGATAAAGTATGGGGAAAGGATCAGTTTCCAACATCAAGAACAATTGACAACTACATTTTGAACTTCAGGAAAATCTTTGAAAGTGACCCGAGAAACCCACAATTCTTCCACGCAATTCGTGGTGTAGGATACAAATTCACAAAATAGGTTAACGATATTAACGCGTTAGTACAACTGGGTTTAAAATAGTAATTTTGGATTTTAGTAAAAGAATGGAAGACAAAGCGAAGGCGAAAAGATTGCGTTACGATATGGCCTACTTGAGAATGGCGCAGACGTGGTCGGAATTATCACACTGTGTGCGTAAGCAGGTAGGGGCGATTATTGTGAAGGATGGAATGATAATTTCTGATGGATACAATGGTGCACCGAGTGGATTTGATAATTGCTGTGAAAATGAATTAGGTGAAACGCACTGGTATGTGCTGCACGCTGAAGCAAACGCCATTTTGAAAGTCGCTAAATCTACGCACAATTGTAACGGAGCAACGCTCTACCTTACACTTTCCCCGTGCAAAGACTGCAGTAAGCTGGTTGTTCAATCAGGCATTTCGCGCGTGGTGTACATCAACGGATATAAAGACACGAGTGGCATTGACTTTCTTACCGAAGCTGGCATTGAAGTAGAACAAATTGAAAATCCTTTTTGATGGAGCAACAACGTAAAAATAACTATTGGATTCCAATTGTAATGGCAAGCTGTATTGCACTAGGATTGTATTTAGGAAACATCTTGACTCCCAATCAACCTGTGCAGCAATCAGTGGGTGAAGAGCGCTATCAAAAAATGCAAGATATTATTCAGGTGTTGAATCAGAAGTACGTCGATTCGGTAGATACAGATGCACTTTTTGAAAGAACGATAGGCGATATGCTTCACAAGCTCGATCCGCACAGCAATTACATTCCTGCGAGTGAATTGAAAGCGATGAACGAAGCTATGTATGGGAAGTTTGGGGGCGTAGGAATTCGATTTTTTATTATTCAAGATACGGTGTGTGTGACCAATGTGTTACCAAATTCTCCTGCGATGCAAGCTGGACTAAAGTCGGGTGATAAAATACTAAAGGTGGATGGTAAAAAAGTTGCAAGAGTCAAAATCTCCAATGAAGAAATCATGGGAATGTTGAAAGGAACCGAAAATACGGCTGTAAAACTTACCATTCTGCGTGACAAAAATAAATTGGAAAAACAAGTTGTTCGAGGTTCCATCCCTGTTCAATCTGTGCTTGCTTCCTATATGATTGCAAAAGGCATTGGTTTTATAAAAATTGAGCAATTTTCATTGACAACAGCAGATGAATTCAGAGAAGCGACGCAAAAGCTGAAAAGTCAAGGCATGAAAAAATTAATCATCGATGTGCGAAACAATGGTGGTGGAGTATTGAGAGCAGCAACGGAAATCGTCGATGAATTTTTAGAGGCAAATACGCCGATAGTCGAAACGAGAGGGGTGAATTCTCAGCCTTATACCTATCGTGCTACTTCCGCTGGAAACCTGAAAGATATTGATGTGGTCGTTTTAATTAATTCGAACAGCGCTTCTGCATCAGAGATTTTGGCGGGTGCAATTCAAGACAATGATCGTGGAACAGTTATCGGACGTCGCTCTTTCGGGAAAGGATTAGTGCAAGAAGATGTAATGCTGAGAGATGGAAGTAATTTGCGTTTGACCATTGCACGTTATTACACACCAACTGGTCGTTGTATTCAAAAGCCCTACACGGACAACTATGATGATTATATGGATGATCAAGTAGAGCGTTACGACAAGGGTGAATTGTATAAAATTGATTCAACCCAACTGAGCGATTCACTGAAATTTAAAACGCCAAAAGGAAAAATCGTTTACGGTGGTGGTGGAATTATGCCCGATATTTTTGTCCCGTTAGACACATTAGGCGCTAGCTGGTATTATACTGAATTGCGTTATTCGAGTGTGTTTACAACCTTCGCGTTCAAATTTGTCCAGGGAAAACGCAACAATTGGAGTTCACCAAAGGCTTACAACGCTCAATTCAACGTAACGGACGGAATACTAAATCAATTTACCCAGTTTGCCGAAAAAGAATATAAGATTAAAGCGAGTGAAGCGGATTTTAAACGAAGTAAAAAACTTATTGCTTCGACATTGAAAGCGGAAATCGCACGACAAATTTGGGTGGAGCAGGGCTATTATCAATTGTTCAACGAGCACGACGTTGAAGTGCAACGAGCCATCAAGTTTTTAATGAAGTAATACCTATGCAACGTTTCATACCACTATCCTACTTTAAACCACTCTACGTCAACCACACCGATTTACTATCGGATGAGGGGATGGCTGAATTTTTGGAACGTTTAAACGGAGAAGAAGGACAGCAATTGTGTCGACTACATGAAATTTCTGAGTCTGATCTGAACGCATTTCGAAAGTCGCTAGAACAACCCACCAGCATTGTTTTTTATGGGTGGATTTCGTACAATACGGCGTTACTTCACTTATTATCCTTTTCCAAAATAGAAGACAGCTACGAAGATACATTTGGACATTTATTGCATCAACTTTCGGAGGAGTACCAACGGTTTTTATCGCCGTACCTAGCAGATCGATTGGTGCAATATGGCGGAATAAGTGATACAGCACTTCTAGCACAAGCATTTTCGTTTGTCGTATTGCTGGACGATGATTATAGAGCTACGATCGAAAATCAATTGTTTAAATCTATTCAGGAAGACCTGAGGGAATTAAAAAGCCGAAAAAACGAATTTGTTGAAGAGCAAGACCTCGTAAATGCAGTAAAACCGTTGTGTTCAGAAGAAATAATTGATTGTGTAAATCTTCTTTCGCGCGCTTCGTACAGCTTAAAATTAGAGTACGTTGACACGTTACTTGAAATGATTCGTTCAAAAGCGTGTACCGTTCGATTTGCAAACTGGTTGCTCAAACGCATGGAATTGGTGCAGTTGAATCGCGAGCATCTGTTTAAGATTCATGATTTACGTCGCGATTTGAAATCAGGTGAACTTGGGGTAAAGAATCATGGAAAGGGAAGGACGCCCATTCGTTGGAAAAACACAGCGATACTTCTGTTTTTTGTAATCATTGCGGGAGGTGTTTTTTACCTTATTTATGCCAAGCCGTTTAGCGAGGTGACTGATCACCAATTCACAAACAATTCGTCTTTCAAGCAGTTTACGCAAGAAGAGCGCAAGCAGATCGATTCACTTTTACAAGAAATTAGCGGGAAGGTTCGTCCCGAAGAAGAAATCATCGATCAAGGAATACCGTTGATTGGGAGCAGTTCGTCACTGATTTTACGCGTACCATTTGCAAATGAGACCTTGGAATTGATTTATGAGGACTTATTAAAAGACGACGAATTGAAAGTGCAAGGTCACCTGGATTCCTGCGCAGCGAAAACAAAATTCACGAGAAGAGCTGACGTCACCGATTTAGCGACTAAGAAGGGAACAGTTGCAGCAATGATGCGCAATGATTCGGAATACGATGTGATTTTGTACATAGCGTCAACTGGTAAAAATGGTGCTGTTGCGTCGTTTCTACTGAAAAAGGGCGATACAAAAACGTTCGAATTTTCGAAGGGAGAAATTATGTTATTGGTCGCTGGAAACGAGTTTCAAGCATTTAACGCCCCAACTGTAGCGCAGGATTTACTCCCTTCTAAGAAGTTTACCCATCATTTTTGTGAAACGGATGCGAATTACCGAGAATCCATTAATACGGCGTATCGATTGGCGGATGGTAGCCAGAAGAAAGTGAAATTTTTGGTGACAGGCGATCAAGGAGGGTATTTTCAGCTGCTAGACTTAAAGAACGTATTGGAAGAGCTTTAGAAACTTCCTTATAATTTGACTATGATAATATACAACGTAACGATAAGCATTGATGAGCATGTCCACTTGGACTGGCTGGAATGGATGAAGACAAAACACATTCCCGATGTCATGGCGACAGGCTGTTTCATTGAATCGCGCTTGGCACGTGTGCACGGAGAAGAAGATGGTGGAGTAACCTTTGCAGTCACTTATGTCTGTCCTTCAGAAAGTAAGTTGAATGAGTACCAGGAAAATCATGCAACAGCACTGCAAAACGAGCATTCGGCAAAATTTAATGGTAGATTTGCAGCATTCAGAACACTTTTGACGGTTCTAGAAGAATTTAGACATGACAGTAAAAGCTAAAAAGCATCTCGGACAGCACTTTTTAACGGATAAGAACATCTGTAAAAAAATAGCACAACAGTACCAAAAGCATCGAAATTGCACCAAGGTACTGGAAATTGGACCTGGAATGGGTGCTCTGACCAGCTATTTATTGGAAGATGACTTGGACGTGCGGGTCATGGAAATTGACAGAGACAGCATTGAATACCTCAAGAACAATTTTCCACAACTTGAGAATAAAATTAGTGAGGCTGATTTTCTAAAAGTCGACTTGAAAGAAATTATGGGTGACGAACCTTTTGGCGTCGTGGGTAATTTCCCGTACAACATTTCTTCGCAAATTCTTTTTAAGTGCATCGAGCATAGAAATCAAATTCCTGAAATTATGGGAATGTTTCAAAAGGAAGTAGCGTTACGCATCGCTGAAAAACCAGGATCGAAGCAATACGGAATTTTGAGTGTTTTGCTACAAACGTATTACGATATTGAATACTGTTTCACCGTTGATGAACATGTCTTTAATCCACCACCAAAAGTAAAATCGGGTGTAATTCGCTGTACCCGCAACGATCGAACAACTTTGCCCTGTGATGAGAAATTGTTCAAGCAAGTCGTCAAAATGGGTTTCAATCAACGTCGAAAAACCCTAAGAAATTCGATCAAGCAATTGTTACAAGGTGTTGTCATTGATCACCCTTATTTGGCGCTACGTCCAGAGGTGTTGTCTGTCGAGCAGTTTATCGAGCTTACACTAATGGTCGAGGAGGCAATTAAACAGCAATCATTAGATTGATTCTTTTTAGTTTCTAGAAACTTGGTATATTTAAAAAAATCGTTTTCTTTGTAAGACTAAATACATAAGATTATGACATTTTCAGATTTTTTCTACGGATTAGGTGATATTTTTCAATGGACATTTAACTTCTTGCAAAATGATTTTTGGTTGGTAGGTTTCATGAACTATGGATTGTTAACACTTGGTTTTATTGGATTCTTTATTTGGATGTTTAAACAAAAGAAATTCAATGATGCGGCTAAATCCAATCCAAATCAACTTAAATAAACACATTTTATTCATAATAGATTAGAGGTTGTTCGTCGAGTACGGACAACCTTTTTTTATAGAACTTTTCATGGGAACATTAAGTGTAATCATCACAGCAGGGGGAATAGGAAAACGAATGAATTCATCGTTGCCCAAGCAGTTTATATTGATGTTTGAGAAACCCATCTTGATGTACACCATTGAATGTTTTTACCATTTTGATCCTAAATGCCAGATTTTGGTTACGCTTCCAGAAGACTGGAAAGAATACTGGGAAGAATTGGTAACAGAGCATGAATTCAAAGTTCCACACCGTGTAGTTTCTGGTGGAGATGAGCGCTACCATTCCATTAAAAATGCACTGGAGTATTGTTACGGCGATTTCGTCGCGGTTCACGATGGCGTTCGACCGCTTGTCTCGGAAGAAACCATTAAAAGGTGTCTACAAAAGCTAAGAAAATCAGATGCCGTTATTCCTATCCAGACAATTGCGGAGTCGCTTCGTGAAATTGATGGAAAAGGCGTTACAAAAGCAGTAGACCGTAGCAAATTTCTTATTGTACAAACACCGCAATGTTTCAAACGAGAGGTGTTGGAAAGTGCCTATAGTCGTCCTTACCATGCAACAATTACGGACGATGCAAGTTTGGTAGAAGAAGCAGGCTTCAAAATTACCACTGTTGAAGGCAATCCAGAAAACATCAAAATAACGACACAGGCGGATTTAAAGTACGCCGAACTATTCCTGCTTAAATAACTAAAAAACCCTTGGTGAAATACCAATTATGGTATCTTTGCAGACGATTCAATACTTAAAATGAAAGTTACAGACCACATAAAAAACGCTAAGGAGACCTTGTTTTCTTTTGAGATTTTACCTCCGTTAAAGGGAAAGAGCATTCAGTCCATCTACGACGGAATTGACCCATTGATGGAATTCAAACCAAAATTTGTGAATGTTACCTATCACCGAGAGGAGTTCATTTACAAAGAACGAGAAAACGGCTTGCTCGAAAAAATAGCAATTAGAAAACGACCAGGAACGGTTGGAATTTGTGCTGCAATTATGAACAAGTACGATGTCGATGCTGTACCTCATTTGATCTGTGGAGGATTTAACCGAGAAGAGACGGAGAACGCATTGATCGATTTGCAGTTTTTGGGAATTGACAATGTATTAGCATTGCGTGGCGATTCGATTAAGACGGAATCAAACTTTCGTCCACACCCAGAAGGTCACCAGTTTGCGGTGCAATTGATTGAGCAAATTGCTGAAATGAACAACGGAAACTACTTGATCGATGATATCAAACTAGAGCCGACTGATTTTTGTATCGGAGCTGCAGGTTACCCTGAAAAGCACTTTGAGGCAATGAATTTAAGCACTGATTTAGAATACTTGAAAGCAAAGGTTGACGCTGGTGCTGAGTACATCGTAACGCAAATGTTTTTCGATAATCAAAAATATTTTGCTTTTGTAGAGGCGTGTCGCGCTGTAGGGATTACGGTTCCAATCATTCCAGGATTGAAACCAATAAAATCATTGAATCACATTTCCTTTTTACCGAAGTTTTTCCACATTGATTATCCTGAAGCTTTGTCTAAAGAATTGCTCAAGTGCACGTCGAACGATGACGTTAAAAAGGTGGGAATTGAATGGGGGATTCAGCAGTCGAAAGAATTAAAGGAAGCTGGCGTACCTTGCATCCATTACTATACCATGTCAAATTCCGAATGCGTAAAGGCAATAGCCAAAGAAATTTTTTAAGTATGAAAAAATCCATTTTAATTTTACTCACTGTACTTATTTCTGTCTCCGCATCGGCACAGAAAAAAGCAAAACTGGCGCTTACCAATGCGATAGTTATTGGACAACTTGATAATCCAGAGGACCGATATTCGCTTGAAATCAACCTTACTGAGCTGTTGACATCACGTGGAGTAAAAACCATTCCAGCATTGAACATCATGAAAATGGGAGCTGATGCGCAGATGCTTGCATCCGATTCGATGCAACAGTTAATTGCTGCGAAAGGCGTAGACACCTATTTGTTGGTTAGTGTTAGGGGATACGACCGTAGGTTTAAACCAACAACCTCAAATGACAATTTATCTGCAGCGTTGAGCGTTGGAAATCTTTTTGATCTTTACCAACCAGATATTACCTCGATCAGTTTTGAGTTCAAATTCTATAGAAACGGACAAATGGTGTACAGCGACATTGTAAAATGTGGTAATATCAGTGATAGAGAAACAGTTCTAAAACGTTTCAGAAATAAGGTCGGCAAACGGATTGATAAGAAGTGGTCGAAAAAATAGGGCATTTGACGTATGTAGTTTTTTAGGATAAGAAGGGATTTTCACCTAATTTTGCATCCTAAGTACTATTTAATGAAAACTACTTTACTAACTATTCGATTATTTTGTGCCCTACTCTTTGTTTTTGTCAGCAGTGAAATTGTTGCACAGTGCTCAATTGTTTCAATGGGAGACACCACTATATGTGGTGGAAGTTCAGTAGATTTAAGCACAACAGTTGTTGTAAATGGCAACGGGCCAATTATTTACGATTGGTCGCCAGCACTTGGACTTTCATGTACCGCCTGTCCAAATCCAGTCGCAACACCACTTACCACAACCGTTTATACGTTGACAATTACAGATGATGATGGTTGTTCAACTTCAGAAACTATTACTGTCACCATTGCACCAGACCCAGTTGCTGGTTTTAACTTTTTACCCAACAATGTTTGCGCGAATACGCCAGTACAGTTTAGTTCGACTTCCACAGGGACAGGTTTAACGTATGCTTGGAATTTTGGAAATCCAGCTTCTGGAGGTCAGAATACTTCTACCAATGCAAATCCTTCGCACGAGTTCATTGCACCAGGAACAGGATCGCAAAACTTTAATGTCACGCTGACTGTCACAAACAGCTTTGGGTGTCAAGATGCCATAACACAACCTGTAACAATCAACCAAATTCCCGACGCAGTGCTAATTGATCCAATTTCAGATTTTAGAAATTGTGATGGTAGTAGTTTTAACTTAACAGTCTATGACAACTCTCCTGTTGCAGGTGTAAATCATGTGATTATTTGGGGGAACGGTGCACCAAACTATGTCAGTGGTACTCCACCGACGGGAGGAACATCTAACTTGTACACTACAAGCGATATTTTTGACATGTATTACATCATAACGGGAGCCAATGGCTGTTCTGATACATCTCACTATTTGGTTTCAAATATTACGAATCCAGCGATTGGAGCAGCGAATCCTGGTGCAACAACAGGTTGCGGACCGATTGAATTGTGCTTTCCACTAAGTAGCTATGCGGGCAATCACCCGTCAACGACTTACATTGTCGATTACGGCGATGGATCTCCAACAGTACAGTTTGCCCATCCTCCTCCAGCAATTCTTTGTCATATCTATACCGAATCTTCATGTGGTGAACCTGGAAATGCGTTTACGTTTAATATTCAGGCGGAAAATCAGTGTGATATATCCGAAGCGAGTATTTCACCGATTCGTGTTTATACGGGTCCTGTTGCAGACTTTACTACTCCTCAGACCAATTACTGCGTAAATACCGCAGTACCTTTTCAGAATTTATCGCAGCAAGGGTTTAATTCATCTTGTGCGACAACGACATTATTTACATGGGATTTCGGAGACGGAACGAGTATAACAGCGTTCGCATTGACAAATCCAACGCACGTTTATACTACTCCAGGAACTTATACGGTTACGCTTTCAGCATCGAACAATTGTTCTACCTCTACTCATCAAGAAACTGTGTGTATCGAACAACCACCAGTACCAGATTTCACATTAACTCCAGATACTGCCTGTGTTCCTTTTACTGCGGTAACAACAAATCTTTCTTCTTTATTAAGCACGTGCGATGTCGATACGTTATGGAATGTAAACTTTATTCAAAGTTCATGTGTTCCAGCAGGTGGAAACTGGACATTTGCGAATGGAACAAATAATACGACAGCTGAACCAGAATTTACGATCAGTGCACCAGGTGAATACAATATCAGACTGAATTTAATTAATTCATGTGGAACATTTTTCCACGAACAAATTGTATTAGGTCAAGCTCCGCCGCAAGCAGTGTTGACTGCCATTCCTCCAATTTGCGAGGGTGAAAGTATAAACCCTGCAGCCACAGTAAACGATTGTTACGAACCTGCTGATGCCTATGCATGGACATTTGGGGGAGGAGTTCCAAATTCTTCAGTTGACTTGATTCCCGGAGCAGTGTCGTATCCAAATGCTGGTAACTATTCTATCGACTTTTCAGTGACAAATGCTTGTGGAGTTACCAACGCAAGTACACCAGTTACAGTATTTGAACCACCCGTTGCTGATGCTGGTTTGGATGCTAGTACCTGTTCTGATATTACAGTTGGAATTGGATCAGCGCCAGTTGCTGGAGTGACTTATTCATGGTCACCAGTTACAGGATTGAACAGTTCTTCTATTGCAAACCCAACGGTGACAATTAACAATGTCTCTGGTGTTCCAGTGGATTATACGTTTGTTGTTACAGCGTCAACATCGCCCAACTGTTTTACAACGGATACAGTTGTTGTGACAGTGTATCCATTACCTACTTTAGTTGTCAACTCTCCCTCAATTTGTATTGGTGACGATGTAGCATTATTGGTTTCGGGAGCAGGAGCAGGTGGAACGTATAGCTGGTCACCTGGAACAAATCTCTCTTGTACAAATTGTGATAACCCAACAGCAAATCCAGTTGTGACAACTGCGTATACCATAACAGGGACCACAGCGCAAGGCTGCGTAAATACAACAATGAGTACAGTTACGGTGAACCCACTGCCTATTGTAAATGCCGGACCAGATTTGGATTTATGCGATCAACCAGTTCCTGTTGTACTGAATGGAACACCTGTTGGTGGAACTTGGTCAGGTTCACCAAACGTGACGGCTGGCGGAACGTTTACACCAAATGGAACAGAAGTAGCAGAAATAATTTACACATACACTGATGCAGCAACGAATTGTTCTTCAAGTGATACACTTATTATCACTGTAGACCCGTTGATTGTGCCTACAGCAGATCCGTTGGATTCGATTTGTTTCTCTTCACCAGCTACCGATTTGAATGGTATTTTTAATCCTACTCCGCTTGGTGGTGTTTGGTCAGGAGTTGGAGTGACGGATCCAAATTTTACACCAGCAACAGCAGGAATTGGAACGCATACGTTAACCTACATACTTGGAGCAGTAACATGTGCTTCAAGCATTGATGTTGAAATTATAGTTAATCCAGAACCGATTTTAGCAACGAATGATGAAACAATTTGCTTCGGTGAGGACGTTCAACTAAATGTTTCGGGTGCTGGAGTGGGTGGAACATATTCATGGTCGCCAATAACAGGACTTTCTTGCAGCGATTGCGACAACCCAATTGCTAGTCCAGCGGCGACAACAGTTTATACAATCACAGGAACAACTGCACAAGGATGTTCCGCAGATATCAACTCAACGGTAACAGTGAATCCATTGCCGATTGTAAATGCAGGACCTGATTTAGATTTATGTGATCAACCAGTTCCTGTCGTATTGAACGGAACTCCTGTTGGTGGAACTTGGTCTGGTTCTCCGAATGTCACTGCTGGTGGAACGTTTACACCAAACGGAACTGAAGTTTCGGATTTAGTTTATTCATATACTGATTTGGCAACCAACTGTTCAAACACGGACACACTTGTTGTTACAGTAAATCCACCAATCATTCCAACGGTAGATCCATTGGACTCCATTTGTATCAATGCAGGATTAATTAATCTAAACACTGTTTTCAATCCCTCAACTTTAGGAGGAACATGGACTGGAACAGGAGTTGCGAATCCAAATTTCAATCCAGCAACAGCAGGGATTGGAACGCATACTCTGACTTATACCTTAGGAACTGGAACGTGTGAAACTTCGGTAACAACTGAGATTGAAGTAAATCCACAACCAGTCTTATTAACAAGCGATGCAACCATTTGTTTTGGTGATGACGTTCAACTAAACGTTTCAGGTGCTGGAGTCGGAGGAAGTTATTCTTGGTCACCAATAACAGGACTTTCGTGCAGTGATTGCGATGACCCAATTGCCAATCCAGCGGCGACCACAGTTTATACAATCACAGGAACTTCAGCGCAAGGCTGTTCTGCAGATATCAACTCAACGGTAACGGTGAATCCATTGCCAATTGTTAATGCAGGGCCTGATTTGGATTTGTGTGATCAACCGATCCCCGTAGTACTAAATGGAACTCCTGTAGGCGGAACTTGGTCAGGTTCTCCAAATGTGACTGCTGGTGGAACGTTTACTCCAAACGGAACTGAAGTTTCGGATTTAGTTTATTCGTATACTGATTTGGCAACCAGTTGTTCAAATACTGATACACTTATTGTAACGGTGAATCCACCAATTATTCCAACGGTAAATCCACTGGATTCCATTTGTATCAATGCAGCAAGTGTTGATTTAAACTCCGTTTTCAATCCTTCAAACTTAGGCGGAACTTGGACTGGAACTGGAGTAACTAATCCAAATTTCAATCCAGCAATAGCAGGAGTTGGAACACACACATTGACCTACACACTGGGAACAGGAACTTGTCAAACTGCTGTAACAACAGATATTGAGGTTAATCCACAACCTACAATTGTGTCGGGTAACGAGACGATTTGTTTTGGACAGGATGTTCAACTTGGTGTTAATGGAGCAGGAATCGGTGGAAGTTATGACTGGCTCCCAGCAACTGATTTGTCGTGTACCAACTGTGATAATCCAATTGCCAATCCAACCACAACAACGGTTTACACAATTACTGGAACAACGGCACAAGGATGTTCTAATTCAACAACAAGCACTGTTACGGTGAATCCACTTCCAATTGTAAATGCAGGAGTTGATACATCTATTTGTAATTTACCAGCGCCAGTTCAGTTGAACGGATCTCCAGTTGGAGGTGTTTGGTCTGGGTTGAATATCGATCCATCAGGAGTATTTACTCCATCAGGAACAGGCAGTTTCACGGTAACGTACACATTTACGTTAGGAACAGGATGTGTTGATTCGAGTTCTCGCATCGTTACTGTTGTTGATCCAAATCCTTCAGATGCTGGTCCTGATTTGGAAGCGTGTATTGGAAGTCCAACTGTTGTACTGAATGGATTACCAGCTGGTGGGACATGGACTGGAAGTTTTGTTACTGCTGGTGGTGTTTTCAATCCTTCGACAGCTGGGGTTTATGAATTGGTGTATTCCACAGGAGTAGGAAACTGTTTAACGACAGATACGATGGAATTCACGGTTCACGATTTACCAGTAGTGGATGCTGGATTAGATGTTGGAATTTGTATTTCTGAACCTGCGTTCAATTTAGTAGGTGCGCCGTTAGGTGGAGTTTGGTCTGGAACTGGAATCACCGATGCGAACCTTGGAACATTCGACCCTGCTGTGGCAACGGTTGGAGTGCATACAATTACGTATACGATAACAGATCCAGTTACGACGTGTGTCAATACAGATGATGTTGATGTCACGGTGAACCCTTTACCTGTTGTCGATTTTGTGGTTGATTCATTGATTTGTATCAACACTGCAGTGAACTTCACCAACAACAGCACGTTAGCATTTGCCAATGATTGGGATTTTGGTGATGGTGGAACTTCAACTAGTTTATCACCGAATCACACCTATACAGCAACTGGATTGTACGATGTGACCTTAGTTGTTACTTCAGCAAATGGTTGCGTTGATTCTCTGACGAGAACTGTGAGTGTCCTCGATTTTCCAAATGCGCAATACACGTTTGTCCCAGCAATTGATTGTGGACCGACAACAGCTAGTTTTACGAATACATCGACAGGAATTGCTAACACGTACCAGTGGGATTTTGGAAATGGAACTTCTAGTACATTGCAAGATCCGTTGGATGTAAACTATATTGAAAGTGAGTATAATGATACTGTGTACACCATTGAGTTAATTGCGACAAATTATTGTGGAACGGACAGCTACATCGAGACAATTACAGTTCAACCAACCCCGACGGCGATTTTTGGAACAGATTTCGACTCAGGTTGTTCTCCGTTTGAAGTCAATATTGCCAATACGAGCATCGGTTCTGCTGACACGTATTATTGGGATTTTGGAGATGGAACCACATCGACTACAAGTTCTCCTTTATTTCAACACACCTATTATACTGGAGCTACACCAACTTCCTATACCATCACTTTAGTCGCTGAAAACAATTGTGGAAGTGATACAACATCGTATGTTGTCACGGCAACACCAGTTTTAGTGGACGCATTTTTCAATACGAGTGTCACTTCTGGTTGTTCTCCTGTGACGGTTGATTTTACGCAGTATACCTTAGGTGGAACGAATTACAGTTGGGATTTTGATGATGGAAATGTCTCCACCGTGTACAGTCCAACCCACACATTTACAACGCCAGGGACGTACAACGTTTCCTTGAGTGCGAACGATGGCTGTGGCTATGATACGACAACTGTCGCAATCACCGTGCATCCAGATCCGTTAATGGATTTTACATCCGCTCCAGCTACTGTTTGTGCCAACGAGGCAATTAGTTTCACCAATTTATCCAGTGGAATTGCTGGAGTAAGTTGGGACTTTGGAGATGGATCTACTTCGGTATTGGTCAACCCAACGCATGCGTATGCTACATCTGGAGTTTATAATGTTGTTCTATCTGGAACGAGTCAGACGTACGGATGCTTCGCGAGTGTAACTCACCCAGTGACAGTAAGTCCAACGCCAGTGGCTCAGTTTACGCCAAACCCAGCGAATGGCTGTATTCCTTTGGATGTTCAAATGGTTAACACCAGCATCAATGCGAATTTTTACTATTGGGATTTCGGGGATGGAAACACATCCAGCCTTCAAAATCCAAGTCACACGTATGCGAACGCTGGGACATATACTGTTAGCTTAATTGTAGAGAACTTGAATGGTTGTACTGATACGGTTGAAGTGGACGTACTTGCTTATCCATTACCAGTTGCCGATTTTGCAATTAATCAGCCGTCTGTTTGTTTAACAACAGGTGCCGTTTCATTTACAAATCTAAGTTCGGGAGCTGTGGGTTATTCATGGACTTTTGGAAATGGTCAATCTTCTGTTTTAACGAATCCTTCATTGAATTATACAAGTGCTGGAACGTATACGGTTACGTTGACAGCGACAAATCAGTACGGCTGTGTTAGTTCATCTCAACAAGATTTGAATTTTTATGATTTCCCTGTGGCAAGTTATGATATTCCTTTAACTCAGACTTGTTTTGGAAACGAATTGACCTTTACTTCAACGAGCACCAATGCTAACTCAATCGGGTGGTTGTTTGGAAATTCAGAATCCGCAACAGGAACTACTGTAAATTACACTTATCCAAGTGCAGGAAATTATACGGCAACGTTGATTGCGTATGGCGGTGGTGGATGTAATGATACCTTGACGATTGCTCAACCAGTCATTATTCACCCAACACCAGTCGCGGATTTTAATTATGAAAATATCATTGAAATCAATCAATGGACTGGATTGGTAGGGTTCTATAATCTTTCAACAGATGCGAATGAATATTTCTGGTATTTTGGCGATGGCGGGACTTCTAACGCTGAGGACCCACAACATTCCTACCATACACATGGAGATTTCGACGTTACGTTGATTGCTTCGAATAGTTTTGGTTGTAGCGATACTATTACAAAACCTATAATTGTTGAATTGTACAAAGGATTGTATTTAGCGAATGCGATGTATCCGAATCACACTGATTTTAACGTGTCGCACTTTGTTCCCGTTGGTGTTGGCTTGAAGGAATTTGAATTACTCATTTACGACGATTGGGGGAACTTGATTTGGTCAACAACGGCATTAGATGGAAATGGACGTCCAACAGAGGCATGGGATGGAACCTTTATGGGTGAGCCAGTTCAGCAGGACGCGTACGTTTGGAAAGTGACCGCTTCGTTCTTGGATGACAGTGTCTGGGAAGGGAAGGAATATCCAAAAAATGTCCTTAAAAAATCAGGAACGGTAACCGTAATTAGATAGTTATGAAGATGATGAGAACTATATATTGCTACTTGTTTTTGCTCATGTTACCGATGAGTAGCTTTGGTCAAGACCCGAATTTTTCGCAGTTTTTTAATAATCCTGTGTACTATAATCCAGCCACAACGGCGATGAACGGCGGATACACAGTGCGACTACAGGCGCGAAACTTGTGGGCACCAATTCCAGGGAGGTTTAACAGTTACACAGCAGGATTTGAAGCGGAAATGATTCCCCGAGTTGGCTTGGGTGTAATGGGATTCAGCGATGTTGCTGGAGAAGGATTGCTGCGAACAGTTGGAGGATATTTGTCTTACTCGTACCGCGCGGTTGAAACGAAAAACTTCATGTGGCAACTGGGTGTGAGTGGTGGAATCATCAATAAATACGTTGATTGGTCACAGTTTACCTTTTCCGATCAATTGCACGAAGTCCAAGGCGAGGTGAGGAGTTCTAATTTCATTGCACCGAACTCGAACAATGTCATGTACGCCGATTTTGGTGCTGGGACAGCAATTCGTTTCAACCATACAAGCAAAAAAAGCGGACCGTACCGACGAATGATGACAACGATGGGTTTTGGAATTCACCATTTGAATCAACCTTCGGATGCATTTATTTTGGGATTTGAGTACCTGCCTATCAAGTATACCGGTCACCTAAAAACGGAAATCTTGGTGGAAGAATTGATCTTATCTCCAGCGGTCATTTATGAGCGACAAAACCAGTTTCAAACGTTCAGCGCAGGAATGGCGTTGTTGGTAAAACCTATTTCTGTGGGAGTTTGGTTCAGAAATCGTTCTTACACCATGGCGTTTCACAACTATGATTCGTTCATTTTTGTTTTGGGAACGCAATTGCCACTGAAGGACGAAAAAAGCGTGCGTTTAACCTACAGCATAGACTTTACACTTTCTCGCTTACGTTCAGCATCCTTTGGTTCGCACGAGTTAAGCCTCATCATGAATTTCGACAACCGTTACGTGATGAAGGGTAAACACCGAAAGCAAAAACGAAGAAGCACGTACAAGTGTCCTACTGAGTTTATGGGGAGTTATTAGGGGGTAAGCTCACCACTCAAAGTATTTATAGGTTTCAGTAAAATCTAATTAAAAAGGCATCAGTGTTTTTACAAAAATTATCATACTACAATGAAAAGGGAGTTCATTTGCCCCAAGCTTCAAAACGAATCGAGTTTATGGTTCATTATTGGCAGTATGTTTTCTCTTATCAGCATTTCAGATTGGATGAGGAGTGGTTAAAATCTCATAGAGGCCTGTTACAAAGGATTAAGCTACAAATAGAAACAAATTATGAATCTTTTGGTTGTTGCAAAAAGGTGAAAAAATTCCTTGTCGATGAACCTTTTTTTGATTTATCAAACGCGATTATTAAATCTCTTCCAGTCACTTGGAGATCAGAAATTTTTAGTCTGCAAACAATTTTATCTGGAAGTTTTAATAAAATTGGACATGTGAATTACATCTCTGCAAAAGATATTTTAACAAAACTAAATAAGATTATAGCATATTTTGAAATGCACTATTCCAAAAAACTCAGATCTGAACTACTTAAAGAGCTAAGCAGTAACAAGAGTATTACCGATGATTCTATAACAAATTTACGCAGCTTACTTAATTGTCTCATTGTAGAATTGCTTTCTAAGGGATTTACAAAAAAGTATCTTAGTGATTTAGTGTTTAAGATCCAAAATGTAAAAACTTTCCCATATGATCGAATGAGAGGAGACTTTGAAACTGATCAGGAATTTGAGAATTATGCAAATGGTATTTTTTCCAGCTTAACCCTAAGAGGACAAATAGATGGAATGATTAATTTACTTGATAAAAAGGAGCGAAAGTTTGAAGTCATTTATAAGGTATATGGTGTAAATTGGCAGCTTGATCCTTTAGAAATACTCAATGTGAAATTTTACAATCCATCTAGAGATGGTATAATTACTTCTTCACACTTCTACAATGAAGACTTTACAATTGCTGATGGGAAAAATCAGAATCCAAACTCATTTTGCAACGCGATTGTCCATGTTGAAGGAATTCAAGAGTCGATGATACTCGACCGCGCCTACTTTAAAGTTTCAGCTGCATTGAGTATATTAAATGCTCAAATTGAAAAGCAGTGCTATTTGAAAAGAGAAAAAGCATTAATAGCAGTGGAAGATAAAACACCAAAGGTTCTATTTGGTACTTTCTCAGCTATAAATGATATTGAAGTAATCGCTTCTATACCTGAATTCAAGAAAGATGACATCGATTATGTTAATCAACTTGATTGGTCCCTACCCAAAGATCAAAACTTGATAAGGCTTATTTCTGAGATATCTGAATTAATGAAGTCAGATTCTAAGTATTCGATTTTAGATATTTACAGCAATTTGGAAGGTTATTTTGGTAAAGAGGGTGAATTGAAAAGTATGTTTTTTAATTGTTTCAAAATATGGTCTAATAAACACTACCCTGTTTCTATTAAACTACTTTTAATTAATGGTTGCACATCGACAGGTATTAGATTCGAAGTTAAGGAAGAACATCAACTTTCAAAAGCCGATATAAGGAATCTAGGGCTCGATATTGCACCTGGAAAGGCGGTTACTTATACAAAGCTCATGAACAATTTATCACATATAGACAATTGCATTGACACGCCGTTTTGGAAATGGATAATTAAAGATGCTTTAGAATTCCGTGATAGCCGATCCGCATGGAATATTAAAATGAAAGGTCGAATAGATTATTATATTGATGAACTGAATACTGAAAGAAACTTAATTGCGCACAGTCGTCAAACAGAAGATTACACGAGAATTAGAAAGCAAGAATTTTTTAATTTCATTCTAATCATACTAAGGGTTTACACTTCGTATCATTTATCATACAAAAAGCGAAAGCCTGTATTTAAGGTGTCTGAGAAAATTGAAAGGATAGCGAACGTGATTTAACCATTTGGTGAGAAAGGGGTTTTGGGAAAGCCAAAATATGTATTATTTTCAACCCTCTCACTTCCCCATCATCTTCGCAACGTACTTCCCAATAATATCAAATTCCAAATTGACGTTATCTCCCACTTTAAGCTGATGAAAATTGGCGATTTTTGGAGGGAAAGCGACTAAACTCGATCTTTCTATTCAAGCATTTAACATAAAATAAATGAACAAAATGAATTAATTAACATTAAATACTGTTTTTTTATGAATTAATTTATGTAAATTGCAGTACTAAATATGTGTTATGTTAGAAGGAAACTACATTTCAAGAGCCATCTATGATGAGTTTAAGCGACGGATACAACCCCAAAAGGTATTGATATTACTGGGTGCACGCCGCGTTGGTAAAACTGAATTGATTAAAAAATACTTATCGGAATTAGCACCTGAGGACTATCAATTGTATAACGGTGAGGATCAAAATACATGGCAACTCTTTGCGAATAGAACAGTAAAAAACTATGCGGGATTGCTAGGAAACACTAAACTACTCGTGATAGATGAGGCTCAAAAAATACCCGACATAGGTATGAAATTGAAATTGATGGTGGATTCAATTGAAGGGCTACGCATCATTGCAACGGGTTCCTCTGTCTTTGATTTAACCAATAAGCTTGGCGAACCGCTGGTCGGACGAGCAAACACTTTACAACTGTTTCCTTTGGCACAAATGGAGTTTAGTTCACTAGAAAATCAGTTTGAAACAGGTGTAAATTTGGAGGAACGACTAATATTTGGAGGTTATCCAGAGCTACAGCATATTGAAAACTGGAATGAAAAAATAGAATATCTGGATGACGTTGTTGGATCCAATTTAATTCGTGATATTTTAGAGTACGAAGGAGTTCGGAAGTCAGAGAAAATAATGGATCTATTACGCCTCATTGCCTTTCAAGTTGGGAAAGAAGTGAATGTCGAAGAATTAGCAAATAGTCTGAAAGATATTAGCCGCAATACGGTCGAAAACTATCTTGATTTACTGGAAAAAGTCTTTATCATCTACAAAGTAAAAGGATTTAGTCGGAATCTCCGGAAGGAAGTAACAAAATCAAATCGATGGTACTTTTATGACAATGGCATTCGCAACGCGATTATTAAGAATTTTAATAAGCTGGATTTTCGTCAAGACACGGGTGACTTGTGGGAGAATTACATAATGGCCGAAAGGATGAAGTACAACGCATATTCTAAGAACTTGGTATATCAGTATTTCTGGCGCACCTATGATCAACAAGAAATTGATCTTATAGAAGAAGGTTCAGGAAAGTTAAGTGCTTACGAATTCAAATGGAATGCTAAGAAAAAGGTGAAAGCGCCTGGAGCTTGGAGTAGAGCATATCCAGATGCGTCATTTGAAACGATAAATAGAGACAACTATCTTGAGTTTATCACACCTCGTTAGTGCGCAATTACCTGCCTGGTCTGTCGCATTCTAATGAAAAGTAACAACCCCTCACTTCCCCATCATCTTCGCAACATACTTTCCAATAATATCAAATTCCAAATTGACCTTATCACCCACTTTGAGCTGATGAAAATTGGTGAATTCGTAGGTGTATGGAATGATGCACACAGAAAATTGTTTGTCTTTGGAATCAACAACGGTTAAACTTGTTCCGTTGACGGTAACCGATCCTTTTTCCACAGTAATTTGATCTGCTTCGTAGCGAAAGGTATACTTCCAACTTCCGTTTTCATCTTCGATGGCAATGCATTCTGCGGTGGTATCCACGTGACCTTGCACAATATGTCCGTCCAGTCGTCCGTTCATTACCATACAGCGCTCCAAATTGACTTTGGTGCCAACGGTCCACTCGCCCAGATTGGTTTTGTTCAATGTTTCTTGGATGGCTGTCACAACGTAATCGCTTCCATCTATTTTCACAACAGTCAAACAACACCCATTGTGCGCAACGCTTTGATCGATTTTTAATTCACTCGTGAAGGGTGCGGTAATGGTAAAGTGAATGTTTTCATCTTCCTTTTCGATGTGTTTGACAACGCCTAACTGTTCTATGATTCCCGTAAACATATGCAAATGTACGTAAAAAATGCACTTTTGAAGCCCCGAGGGTGTGGGATATAAAATATGTGACAAGGGTGTATTTCGCCCGCCTGAGGCGGGCTGGAGCGATAAGCGGTGATTTAACATCGGGCGTCGCCCGATGTTAGTGTGTATAGCGCCCCTTCAGGGCTATTCATGAATCCGTGAGAATTTTATCATCTTGCGTTTAACACTATAAAAAGCCCCGAAGGGGTGACATCTACTTAACGATGGACAACGTCCATCGTGTAAAACGTGAAACGAAACTAAGCCCTGAAAGGGCGTAATATAAAACACTGATATGTACTTCACCCCTTCAATGCTGTATTTAGATTTAAAGTGTCAAGAGCTTGCACAATGTATCACGATAGTGCACACGAATGTAGATCCTACACCCTAATTTTGACCCGCACCGACTTCGAAGACGGCGTGTGACTCGAGTGCGCAGTAAGTCCAAGCGGAACCAATGGATTTGCTTCAGGGAAGTAAGTCGCCAAGCAGCCTTTTGGAATGTTGTACGGAACGACCGCAAACCCTTCGACCAGGCGTTCCTTGTTGCCGTAATTGTTGTACAGCGTGATTTTGTCACCTTGGTTCAGTCCGTTGTTTTTCACGTCTTCGTAATTCATAAACACGACCATGCGCCCGTTGTAAACTCCTCGGTAGCGATCGTCGAGGCCGTAAATGGTTGTATTGAATTGGTCGTGACTTCTGGTCGTCATCATAATGAATTCGTCGGTATCTAACGTATCTTTTCTCAGTTGATTGACGGTGAAATTTGCCTTTTTGTTGGGCGTTGTAAAATCTCCTGTTCGCGCTCCATTTGGTAATTCAAATCCCAGAGGTTGTTTGATGCGCTCGTTGTAATTTTCAAATCCTGCGATTGTTTTTTCAATTAAATCGCGAATATTTCCATAGTCTTCAATGAGAAAATCCCAATCGACTTTGTCCTGCGTTAGCGTTGCTTTTGCAATGTTAGCGACAATCACAGGTTCACTTTCCACAAATTCTGATGGTGGTTGAAGCACACCTTGCGTTGAATGAACAACTCCCATGGAATTTTCCACGGTGACAAATTGTGATTTTCCGTTTTTCACGTAGCGATCCGTTCGACCCATGGATGGTAGAATCAATGCCGTTTTTCCATGCGTCAAGTGCGAACGGTTCAATTTCGTTGAAATATGTGCCGTCAAACTGCATTTTGCCAGTGCATCTGCCGTAAAGTAGGTATCAGGAGCAGCAGAAAGAAAATTCCCACCCATCCCAATAAAGACTTTCACCTTTTCTTCATGCATAGCAGCGATGGCATCCACCACAGAATAACCATGTTCTTGCGGTGGGGTGAATCCAAAATTTTCACTGATTTTATCCAATAATTCTTTCGACGGACGTTCTGCAATCCCCATGGTTCTATCGCCTTGCACGTTGCTATGACCACGTACGGGACAAGTTCCAGCTCCTTCTTTACCGATGCTTCCCTTCATCAAAAGCAGGTTAACCACCTCTTGAATATTGTCCACGCCATTCACGTGTTGTGTCAATCCCATTCCCCAGCAGGCAATGATTTTCTTGCGTTCAGCGATTAAGTAGACAAGCGCATCAATTTCACTTTCGGCAAGTCCAGTTCGGGCAACCAATTCATCGAGTTGATGCGTCAACAATTCTGCTTTAAATTCCTCAAATCCTGCCGTTTTTCCTTGGATAAAGTCGCCATCTAAAATTTCGGGATTGTTCTCTGCACGTTGGAAGATTTTCAACATCACTGCCTTGAGCAATGCCACGTCTTCATTGATGCGCAATTGCAAGTACAGGTCAGAAATTTCAGTTCCGTTCCCCATAACGCCACGTAGATTTTGCGGATTTTTAAATCTCACCAATCCGACTTCTTTCATTGGGTTGATGGAAACTACTTTTGCGCCGTTTTGTTTTGCTTCTTCCAAACAGGATAGCATTCGCGGGTGATTTGTCGCAGGATTTTGACCAAAAATGAGGATCAATTCAGCTTTGTATAAATCGTCTAATGTAACGGATCCCTTTCCAATTCCCACTGTTTTTGAAAGTGCGACACCACTCGATTCGTGACACATATTTGAACAATCTGGCAGGTTGTTTGTCCCGAACATACGCACAAACAATTGGTACAAGAAGGCCGCTTCATTGCTTGTTCTTCCTGAGGTATAAAATGCTGCTTCGTTGGGATTGTTCAACGCTTTCAGTTCCTTTCCGATGATGGTATTTGCATCATCCCAAGAAATGGGCGAATAATGCGTTGCTCCAGGATGAAGAATCATTGGATGCGTTAAACGTCCTTGCTGTCCCAACCAAAAATCGCTTTTTGAGCGAAGTTCTTCAATGGAATGCTTTTCAAAAAAGGCAGGACCGGCAACTTGCTCCATGGCTTCTTCAGCAATCGCTTTTACTCCATTTTCGCAATATTCACCTAATTTTGACCGATGTTTTGGGTCTGGCCACGCGCAACCGGGACAATCGACACCTTCTTTTTGGTTAAGTTTATTGAGTACTTTGAACGATTTTCGCACGGACATCACTTTGAAGATATTCTTCAACGCAATGGTCACAGCTTTCATTCCCGCCGCACTTGACGGAGGAGTTTTAATGCTCAATTGTTTGTCTTCTTTCACGGTATCGACTTTGTAGAACTAAAAATAAGGAATTTTGGGCGAAGTGGAATACGAATCGATGATTAACTAATGATCACCTTTACGATGGTGCTGACGCCTGTAATGAGTACGAGGGTGAGAACCATGATTTTAAAGCGCTCTTTGGAGACCTTGTTCAGTATTCTTTTTCCGATGTACGTCCCCACAAAACTCGCAACAACCAAAAATGGAATAAGGTAGAGTTCATTTGCTTGTAAATAGCCGTTGTACCAATACACAAAACTTCGACTAACGTCAACTCCCAAATCGATTACGGCAGATGTCGCAATGAAAACTGCTGGAGTTAATCCAAAAGCCGCCAACGTAATTCCGCGAATAGCGCCACCTGTTCCAATCAATCCAGCGATACCACCTGAGAGAATTCCTCCGATGATGGAGTTTTTAATGGTTGGATTAATGGTAAATGTTTTGAAAACTAGAAATACAATACTTGTAAGGATCAGAAAGATCGCCAAGCAAATTTCTAATAATTCAGTTTTCACTTGATTGCTGAAGTAGGCGCCAATGATGACAAACACCACAGCGGGAATTCCCAGGTAAAAAATGAGTTTTTTATCAACGCCCTTTCTGAAAAGCGCAATTTTTGAGATGTTACTTGCCACGTGAAAAACAGCTGTAATTCCAAGCACAGATTGAAAATCAAGAAAAAAACTAGCAATGGGAATAAAGAAAACGGATGAACCAAAACCACCGATCGTTCCGAGAATTTCGGCGATAAGCGCTAGAAAGATGAATAGAACAACGTATTCCAAAATGCGATAATTTATGGAAGTAAAAGTAACCTATTTCAGTCGCATTCAGCAAGTACTAGTGAAACAGCTCTATTTTTTCACGACCAGCGACTTCACCACAAAGGCATTCTCAAGTTTGATGAGCACGTGATAACTTCCTTCGGCCAGCGAATGGATGTCGAGTTTATCGTTCTGTTTAAGTTGCGCTGATTGACAAATTTTCCCTTGCATATCAGTAACAATTACTTCAAACAGAGCAGGTGCATTTTTAAAAGAAATGTTATGTGAAGCAGGATTCGGATAGAGCGTCATTTCCTTTAAAACTGCTTGCACATCTTCCAATCCGAGTCCTTCTAGGTAACGTTGTCCATCAGAAATAAAGATGGAAGTCAAACCAGCATTGTTGGTCACCTCCACGGAAACATAATACACGGTATTGTAGGTTGGATTGGCAAGAACCGTCGAAAACACTGAGGAAATTCCATTGCTGGTCCATGGAACGACATCTGCCAAATTTGGAAGTGTTCCCACAGCTACGGTATAATCGCTAATATCTGAGTGAATATCAAAAATATCCCAGTTTGATTCCAACAAGGCTGTGTAAAATGTATCAATGTCGTTCGTATTTCCGTCATTGATGACATTGATTTCAGGTGGTGTGAAGTCGAGTAAATAGTCTTGTTCAACTTCTTGTGACCAGTGGTAACCGTTGTCTACAACGAGTGTTTTAATCTTTGCTGTTGGCGTCGCATTTTCACTTTCAATGCTCATTTCTTCTCCAAAACCTGCCGTGATGTCAACTTGAGCGCCACGTGATTTGTACACACGGATATTGTCAAAACGTGCTTGGCAACCTGCCGTTCTGATGGAAATAGCGTTTCCTGATGTCAACGGTGCTGAATCTTGCCACTGTCCAACAAAGGCGTTGTCAATGTACAATTGAATCAGTCCCGTTGAAGGATTGAAGGTCGTTTTAACCGCGTAGGTTTGTCCCACGTTGACTGTAAAGTTGATGTTCGCCTGTAAGTAGAACACATCATTGACCACGGAATAAATCTGCGCTTTGTTGTCGTTTTGTCGCAGAAAAATAAAGTAAGAATTTCCACGGTTCGGCAACGACACATCATCACAGAAAAAGTGCATTCCAGCGCGTTGACTGACATCAGCACTTGTAATTGTCTGCTCCCACGCGTAGAGGTAACTGTGTGAATTGTCTTGTGCAACATTTAGGGAAGTATTTGAATTTTGGTTACTCACGTCAGAAAAAGTATATCCGCCAGAGACCAGAGAAAACGTTCCATTGATGTCCGTCCAGTTGTCAGAATTAACGTCGAAAGTTTCATGTGCAAATCCGTGTGCACCTGTGGCGCTCCAGTCAACTCCTGCGATTTCTTTTTCAGTGATTAAGTAGAATCGTTCGCTGATATCATTGTCCAAATCGGTATCGTTAAAACTGACCTGAAAATCGTCGTTTTGCCACACTGTACCAGCGATAATTGCGGTTTCTGGAATGTTGTCCGCGTCTGGAACGGAGGTATAATTTGCTTCCCAACCCGGTGCAACCGTTCCACAATCACTTCTAAATTCAATCGTAAGCGCTCCACCTGATGAAACAATTGTTCCAGGGGAATTGGTTCCCGTATATTGACCGATCAACGGCGCATCGATGGAGTTTCCGTCGTAAATGAACAGATTGTCGTAACCCGATTCCACATTGAATAGTGTAAAGTCGAGCGTAACTGATTGCACATTTGCGGGTTCAATTAACCAAATGACGCGTTCATCGTCCAAATAGTTACCTGCTGGACCTCCAGTATCGTAAAATCCACCTGAAGCATTGGACAGTGTGATAATCGATGGATTGTTATTTATCAATCGGTAATAGCGTTCCCAATCCCAATTGATCCCTGGATCAGTGTGGGTTTGGTTCGGGTAATGCTGATGACCTTTGATTTTGGTGCATCCACCCAATAAATTTGTTCCGACAGAAGAAGGACCATAGTACGTTCTTACGGCTGGAATTCCGTAACCACTGTTGATAATATCTCGACTGATTGCAGATGAACTTCCATACATGGTGTCTGTGTACCACGCTGGATTGTTCACGTACCCCTCGTGTTCGTATCCAATCGTGTACGGATTTTCGGAACCCACATGCCATCCTTTGTCTGCTTCTGACACCATTTGTGTTATTTGTCCATCGGAAGAACGAATCACATAATGGTAAGAAACATTGGATGAACAGTTTTGCGCCCAAGAAATAGCTCCAGCGTACGACCCTTGAACGGTATGAATGGTAATTGCAGAGACAGCAACACCGTTACGAGAGCTAAAATTACAAGCGGGTGCTGGATTCCAAATGGCGGGACCGAAATCGAGTGATTTTGCTGAACTTAGTTTGTAGACCGCATTGTTTTCAGAACGAATTTCCGTGGCTGTAAATTCAATTTTTGGACTGGAAAGAACGGTGTAGTTTTCAGCACCAAAAACGGTTGCTAGGTCAATGGTGGAGGCAGGAAAATTATACGTCGTTGCCATTTCCGCATTGCGCATAAAGTCGAAAATAGCATAGACTTGCATGTCACGAGCAAGTTGATTCACAATTCCTTCTTCAGGAATTTCTGATAACTGATGAAGTACATTTCGAATGGCATTTCCGTTGGTTGGATCTCCATTGGGACCGACTTCAGCTTCCATCAATGTATTGAAAGCAATGGCATAAGCATTAATTTGTTGTTGAGCGCTTAATTTTTGTTCGGTAATACTAATTCCCGAAAGTTCTGCAACGATTTGACCTGTCTCGTAAAAATATTCTTTTCCGTGGTCGTGCAGTCCCATAATTCCATACGGTGCGGGAATTCCTGAACAGCCTTCTGTCACATCTGTGAGATGAACCATGCGGGTATTTGTCCAAGCAACAGCTTCGAGCAGACCTTGTGGAACGAGTGGGTTGGAGGCGTAAGCCTGTTGAAAGCTAGTTTGTGCGCTGATTGTTTGAAACGCGCAAAGAAAAAGAAGTGAAAATAAGTGTCGTAGCATTGAAGAAGGTATTGTTGACGTAGTTCGTTGTAAATCCATGCATTAATACCACGAAGATACGGAATGTTTTCAGAAAAATCCAACAGTCAAAATGAAACTAAGTCTCATTCCTTCACTTTCACATAGATGAGTTTGGAGCGTCCTTTCGGGTTTTCGCGCTGTTCCAGTTCAATCGATTTGATGGACTTGATCAAGGGTGTTAATTTTAGAAAACCAAAGTTACGCGCATCAAAATTTGGTTGTTTCTTTTGGAGTAATCCACCAACATCGCCTAAAAATGCCCAGCCGTCATCGTCTGCAACATCTTCGATTGTAGATTCAATCAACTGTATAATCTTAGGCGTAATACTGTCGACATCTTTTTTCTTGGCTGCCTTTTGAACTGAAGTCGTTGTGCCCGTCTCTTCTTCCTCTGGCTTTAAAATTTCAATGTAAATGAACTTATCACACGCTACGATGAATGGATTCGGTGTTTTTTTCTCGCCGATACCGTAGACTTTCATTCCAGCTTCACGGAGTCGTGTTGCAAGTCGCGTAAAATCGCTGTCACTAGAAACCAAACAAAACCCGTCGACTTTTTCAGAATACAAAATATCCATTGCGTCGATGATCATGGCAGAATCCGTCGCATTTTTCCCTGTCGTATAGCCGTACTGTTGAATTGGCGTAACTGCATTTTCTAGCAATACATTTTTCCATTTCGACAAGTGAGGTTTCGTCCAATCGCCGTAGATGCGTTTGATGGTAGGGTTTCCATACTTGGCAATTTCTTCCATCATTTCTTTTATGTGCTTTGAGGGAATGTTATCTCCATCAATTAACACCGCTAGTCGTGTATCCATTATAATTTTTTATTGATTGAACCTAGGTCAAATCCATAAGTGCGTACTGCCACGAAATTAATTAAAAAGTAGAATATACCCATTCAGCGACGTCGCAATGAGCAACCAAATAAAATAGGGAAGCACGAATAGGGTCTTTAACTTCAGTTCTTTCCAGTAATTAACGAGAAAGTAACCCATAAGAAAAGTTAACACAGAGATGATAATAAATCCACCTAATACTGCTTGAGTTTTAAAAAATACGGGGTTCCATGCAACGTTCAGAATCCATTGTGCGCTAAATAGCAAAATCAATTTTACCTTGTGCTCTGTATCTCTCCATGCATACGCCATGAACACTGTAAACAACAGCATAATTACCGTCCAAGATGCACCAAACACCCACCCCGGAGGAGTCCAAGGGGCTTTTTCCAGTAATTGATACCAATCTGATGCTACGCCACCGCTGGTCCAAAAGCCACCAATGGCAAGTGCTCCGAAATTGATTAATAAAAATGTAATGAGACTTTTGTTCATGGGAGTATGTTTCTCCTAAGATAATGAAAAAGATGGGTTTGAACGATTATTCCAAGGGTATTCTCTACCTTTTCTTTTTATTCCCTTTCCTACGTTCTTCCAACCACTTCGGCATCGGTTTTTCAGAACTATTTTGTTGAGGTTTAGCACCAGTCAATTGTTCTGCCAAGTCCATGCGGTTTGCTGTGAGTAAAGATCTACGGTTGTAAATATGGTTTTTGGGAATGTTACATCAGGTAAGTTAAATGGTATTGAAATTTATTCAGGTTTTATTCGAACAATTTTTCCATCCTTCATTATTACAAGTTCACTTTTCTTTTCTTTTTTGAATTCAATAAGTTTTTCGTAAACTTTTTCCAAACCTTTTAATATTTTATCTCTTAACTCGATTTCTTTATTTTTTGTTGTCATAAAACTCTTTTAATTGTTGAAACTTTTTAAAATCCATTATTTCAAGCTCCTCCTCTGTCAATTTTTGAGCAATTAATTCATGTTTACCAAAAGAATTATCAAAAATCAATGCTCCGTCAATAATTGGGAGGTAAATATCAAATAAGTTATAAATACCCTTTAAATATCGCTGTTCAATTACTTTTGGGGGTATATTATGTCCGCCCTCTTTCACTCTTGTTTTTACGCGCTCTTTTGCTAAAGAAATATTGTTGAGCCAAAAAAACAATAATATAACTTTATACCCTTGCTTCTTAGCTTGTAAAACCTTATGCTTATAACTTCTTGTTGACAATGTGGTTTCAAACGCGAAACTTTTATTTTCTTTTAGAAGATCATTAATTCGACCTATCATTATTCTACCCGCTTCAAAGGAAACCTTTTCAGGCTGAAAGGGAGATAGTCCTTTGGCAATTTCGTCAGCGTTGACAAACTCTTTACAATTAATTATTTCAGGTAAAATTGTATAAGAAGCAGTTGTTTTTCCTGCACCATTACACCCAGCAATTATATAAAGGTTTCGCCCTTCCATTATTTACAAATTTAATAGAATAAACCCATTTTGAGTTTGTTTATTTCTATGACTAATTTACTCAAAAATGGTTATTTTATTCTTAAAATGTTCTCGCTTTTATAGCGTTGGAGAGATAGTCGAGGTTGAGACTCAAGAATTTTCCAAGTGATTGAGAGCACTTATTTCTTCTTCCCACTTCTATTCCTCCGTTCCTCCAACCATTTCGGCATCGGTTTTTCAGAACTATTTTGTTGAGGTTTTCCTCCAATCAGTTTCTCTGCTAAGTCCATACGGTTTGCCTGTTTTAGCGTACGTCGGATATAATCGTGATTTTCTCGCTTGTACCAGAAAAAGAAACGACGTTGGTTCAGTTTTTCCTCTTTATCCTTAACTGTTTTGTATGGTTTCAACGTGTAAGGGTGAACACCGCTGTAATAAATCACTGTGGCAACCGTCATCGGCGTTGGCGTAAAATCCTGTACCTGTTCCAACTGGAATCCCATTTCTTTTGTTTCCACCGCCAAATTTGCCATGTCCTCATTTTCGCAACCTGGGTGAGAAGAAATGAAATAAGGAATGAGTTGTTGTTTCAGTCCATGTTTTGCTGAAATCTCGTCGTATTTTTCCTTGAACTTGTGGAAATACTTGAAGGATGGTTTCCGCATGACTTTCAACGTAGCATCAGATGTATGTTCCGGTGCGACTTTCAATCTTCCGCTGACGTGGCGCGTAATGACTTGTTCAATGTATTCTTCGTGATTGCCGTCTTCGTTGTTTTGGTTGAAATCATCTACCAATAAATCGTAACGAATTCCCGAACCGACAAATGCCTTTTTTACACCTGGATGTGCATCTACCTTGCGGTACAATTCCGTCATGGGCTTGTGCGAAGTATCGAGATTACTGCAAATCACTGGGTGAATACAGCTAGGACTTGAGCAGCGCTCACAAATCGCCTCGTCTTTTCCTTTCATGCGGTACATGTTCGCCGAAGGACCACCAAGATCGGAAATATATCCTTTAAATTCAGGGTGAGCAACCACTTCATCAACCTCAGCCATGATGGATTTTTCACTACGAGATGCAATGAATTTTCCTTGATGGGCAGAAATTGTGCAGAAGCTACAACCACCAAAACACCCACGGTGCATGTTGATGGAGAATTTAATCATATCGTAGGCTGGAATGGCGCCACGCTTATTGTATTTTGGATGAGGTAAACGCGTGTACGGCAAATCAAATGATTGATCGATTTCGTTTTCCGTCATTGTTTTGTATGGAGGATTAATGACCAAGCGCTTATCTCCAATATGTTGAATGATTCGGTTGGCGTTTAATTTATTTGATTCAACTTCAACGATTTTAAAGTTCGCAGCGTATTTAATCTTGTCTTTTAGGCAATCTTCGTGACTGGACAATTCAACCGTCTCCCAGTTTTTATTCTTTGGTAATTCCACCGAAGCATCTTGCAAAAACGCCAGTTGCTTGATTGTTGTCAAATTGGAAAAAGGAACTCCCTTTTTGAGCAATTTAAGCATTTCTCGGAGAGGTTGGTCACCCATGCCGTACACCAAAATGTCAGCTTTGGAATCCACCAAAATCGATGGAAACAACTTATCTGCCCAGTAATCGTAATGAGTAACTCGGCGCAACGAAGCTTCAATGCCACCGATTAATACAGGAACATCGGGATAAAGTTCTTTTAAAATTTTAGAATAGACAGTTGTTGCATAATCAGGACGAAATCCTGCTTCCCCACCTGGCGTGTATGCGTCTGTGGAGCGTAATCGTTTGTTTGCCGTGTAGTGATTCACCATAGAATCCATACATCCTGCCGTTACACCAAAGAAGTATTTTGGTTTTCCAAATTTTTTAAAATCGCGCAAATCATCCTTCCAGTTCGGCTGAGCGACAATCGCCACAGTAAAACCTTCGTCTTCCATAATCCGCCCGATAACCGCTGTACCAAAAGCTGGGTGATCCACATAGGCGTCGCCAGAAATCAATACGACATCAATTTCCTTCCACCCTCTGTTTTCCACTTCTTTCATGGTCAGAGGAAGCCAATCTGTTATGGGACGTTGCTCCTGCATAGTGCAAAGTTACAGTAAAATGTGGTAGAAAGAGAATGTTGCTTGACAAAGACGATTTCTATCACTATATTGGTATATATTTACAGAATATGAAAGGGCTTTTTACGAGTGCATGTTTGGTGGCGTTACTGATGATTTCTTGTTCGGAAGAAAAGTCGCGCACGTTATTTAAAAAGAAGGACAAGTACCAGCCCTTTATTCTGAATATGCAGCATTATTTTTCAGAAAGCGAATTCAACGTGTCTTTCCCAATTTGGTTCAATGATACCATTATCAAGAATAAAGGGATAGAGAAGATTACCCGAAAAATTTATGGTGGTGAATTGGATGGAGAAGGTGAAACGGCAACACCAAAGGAAATAAAAACCTATTTATTCAACAAGGAAGGGCAGTTGCTTTCCATTCACATTGAACAATTTTATGAAAATGCGAAGGTCGCTGACATTACCTTTGATTATTTATCGCCAAAAGATGAGCATGGCTTCGCTGAAGTTCAACGAAAAAGAGAACGCAATGTATCCATCGATGAACTTGCGGAGGAGAACTTTAAAATTTACGAGAAAGAGTCCTATAACGAGAAATTTCTTGTCTATAACAACTATGTTTCGGGAGATTATTTGTTCTATTTACTGAAAGAAAAGTACTGGGGGGTAGTAGCGGTTGATTCCATTTTGAATCCCACTCCAAGAGACATTGTGACGCTCGGAAACACGTTTTGTCCAACTAAGGTGTATCAAGTGGAGAACACGGTAAATGAGTTGAATGTAGTCAAATACACCTATGACAAATCAGCTCGTTACATCAAATCCATCGTTTACAATGAGTATCCTTTTCACACTAAGCGTGACATATTGTATGACCAAAATGGAAGTTGTCACGGGTACATTGATTCGATATTTACCGATGACAAGTTCCTGAAAAGAAGTGTTTCAACGTTTGAGATGGAGAAGGATATACCTGTTCGCGTTAATCATGGGAAACAAGCTACTGATTCACTTTCAGGAATATTTCAGTACGAAACGTTCGAATACCAACTCTTTGAAAAACGCAAGAAGGGAAATTAGTGTATTCCAATAATTCCTTCCGTCACGTTGACGATGTGATCTCCTACTTTTTCCAATGAGTTATAGAGCTCACTGTAAGCCGTTGCACTTTTGAAGTTGTATTCCCCTTTTTCCACGTTTTCGAAGTGTTTCTTTCTCAATGCCGTTCGATAACTGTTGATCGTCTCCTCCAATTCTTTTGCCGCTGTAATCGAAACATCGTCGTAATTGCTGTTGAGGTTCTCACACATTGCAACCAGTGCTTTATCGACTAGATTGAACATTTCTAGCACATTATTTCGTTGTTCAGGTGTGAACCACACTTTATTTTTGTTCTTACGCTCAATTGTTTTACACATTTGAAAGTAGATATCACCCACACGTTCAAGATTTGCAACGATTCTCAGCATCCCACGAATCCGAATAGATGAAGTTTCGCTCATATCGCGCTGAGAAGTTTTCGTCAAAAATTCAGCAACATCCGCTTCAATTTTGTCTGTCAGTTCTTCGTAGTTCTGAATTTTATTGATCAGTTTGTTGATTTTCTTAGGATCTTGTTCGGTGATTAAGCTCTTTACAAGATCATTCATTTTTAGTGTGATGTCACCAAACTTCACAATCTCTTTTTGAGCTTCAAAAATGGACACTTCAGGTGTTGCCATCATTCCAGTATTGATTTGCTCCAGTTGAAACAACTCATCGCTCTTTCCACGTGATTTAATGTTGTTGGTTGCTAAACTTACCAACTGAGGGATAAACCACACCAATAGTAAGGCATTTAATACGTTCAACAACGTGTGGAACAATGCAATTCCTATTGGAGCTCCAGTTGTGCTGTATACTGAATCAAAGTTAAACCATTCAACGGCCATGTAATTCAACAGATCCAGCACTGGGAAAAGCGTTAGCAAGATAACGGCCCAAATAAACCCAGTGATATTGATCAGTGAGTTGACCCGAGCTGATCTTTTCGCATGCACGTTTCCAGCTAGCGAAGCAATTTCGGTGACAATGGTACGACCAAAATTTTGACCAACGACCATTGGGATGGCAAGTTCAAATGGAAGAATACCTTTAAAGCAGAGCACTTGAGTAAGCACGATTGCAGCGCTTGACGACTGGATAATGATAGTTAAAAACACACCAACGAGTACAAAAAAGATATTTCCCAAAAAGCCAAGTGGTACCATGCTTTGGAAAAATGTTTGAACCGTATTTGTTTCATCAATTGCTGGGACAAAGTCAAGAATTACCGAAAGACCTAGGAACAACAGGGCAAGTCCAAAAATGAACTCTCCAGCGTATTTGAGCTTGTTTTTGTTCGAGAAAATGAGTGGCGTTCCAATGGCGAAAATGACGATGAATATAAATGATACGTTGTGCTCAAAGCCAAAAATGGATACTATCCACGTCAAAACTGAATTACCAATGTTTGCACCGAGCATGATGCTTACGGATTCAGCCAGTGTAATAAGTCCTGTGTTCACGAAACTAACTGCCATGACAATGGTAGAGGAAGATGAAAACACCATAGATGCAGTGATAAGTCCCGTTAAAATTCCAAGGAACTTGTTGCGCGTCATTACGTTCAGTAGCTTAACCAATGCTTGTCCCATTAGTTTTTGAACGCTTTCGCTCATGATTTTTATCCCGTAGATAAGTAAACCCAGCGACCCAACGATTCCTAATGCTTGTATTAAAGTAAATTCCATTTTACGTCTTTTAGTTCGTTCTACTAGTGGTTACCATCCGAAATAGATAATCAGTTCTTGTTGAATGTTTGTATTCACGGCAATTGCCAACAACACAGAAATGATTAATCCAAATGTCGCAAATCCGATATCTCGAAGAATCATACGGACAGTGCTACCCATCGTTCGTTGGGTGTCGGATTTCTTAGAAAGTTGCATGGCTAACTCTCGACCTCCGAGCAATCCTAAAAAGATCCATGTTGTACTCATTGGAATATTACTCCATTCTTTAAAGACAAAGAGAATCATTGCATAAACGATGTCGATCACACTTGCTGCACGTACATCGACAACTTGCGATTTTTCTGTAATAATTCGCTGAATTTTATCCCCCCGCAAGTAGAACAAAATACCCAGTCCAATGAAAACGAATCCAGCGAATGCGATAAAGTCAATAAGGGTTAAACTTCTATTTAGGAAAATGGCAATGTTTGCGGCATCGTGCGTAATCCACATACTCCAAAGCCAACCACTGATAACCCATTGTGCTATACGCCACATCGGATGAGGTTTACCTTGGGTCAATTTATTTATTACTCCTGCCAGTAAATACCAAACAAGCATGGCAACAACAAAGGCCAATCCATAGCCCATCAAACTTTTTTCAGTGACACCAATAATTCCAGACGCATCCGAACTAAAGCAACTTAACAACATAAACGTTGTAGAAACCGGCATTCTTAGTCGCGTAATGATTAGAAGTAGTAAGGGCGCTACAATTTGAAGAAAGTGGAAAGATGTAGGAGATTCGGAGAATCCTTTAGAGTTCAAACGCTGAAATGAAACATCGCCATCGTACATCATCCAACTGTATAGTACCGTAACCACAAAAATACCGCCTATCCACAGCCATAGTTTCCACCATTTGACTTCAGAATTGGAAGAGATGAACGTTCCAATTGTTTGAATGGAATCATTTGCAATTGCTGAATAACCAGCAAACATGAAACCGATCCACATGGCGATTTCTGGATACGGGTAAAAGATGACTGCAATAACAAAAAAAGCAGCAATAAGTCTTAAAAAAGTTCTTTCTTGAAGACCAAAAAGCACCAGTGATTGATACCTTTTTTCACCAATAATTTGTGAAGCTAAACTCAACTTACTCATGTCTACTTATTTTGGTACATTACTTTAGGTTTGATGTAGTAGAACACAAGAAAAACACCAAGAATAGGTGCTACGATGTGATTTACCAAGACAAACAAAAACGATTGATTTAAAATGGTTTGATTTTGTAACAAATCATAAAACAAATACCCAAAAGGATTCAACGCAGAGACACTTGAAAACAATCCTGTCGCGGCAAATAAAACCATAAAATACAAACTCAAATAGATCGTTCCAGATAAACGCTTCGCCTTAAAGAGAATGCGAATCAAATAGAAGCCGTAGCAAAGCAGTGCTGCAGCAAGTGTATTCAATAAAATTGTCAGTCCTGGATCGTTCAGCGGAATCATTTGTAAGGATTCAATATCGACTTGTATTGTCCGCATATTGATGGCATTGAAAATTAGTACACCGAGAAATGCCCCCAAAATCTGGGAAGGCACTTTATGTACGAGTACCATCGGGTCTCTCTTACGTAATGCAGAAATCAGCGAAACAAAAGGTATAACATGAATCCGATACGTATGAAAGGGAATAAATATAGCTGCAAAAAAAGCGACACCTATCGTAAAGAAAAGGACAATGATGCTGGAACCAAATTCCTCAGAAAAATAGCGACTAATAAAAATGAAGTACAACGAAGTAAAAATGATGGACGCCAAAAATTCTGCCAACGCATTTAAAAGTATGGTTCTGGTTTTTGCCCTACTTTTTGAAGTTCTTTTTGCAATTGTACTCATCGCTAACTATTACTTTATAACGGTCTATAATTTTGTCAAAAGTAGTTTTCTTTTGTTTTCGTTTTTCTTCCCAATATTAAGTTTACGTTAACCTTTTTTGCCATTGTGCTTTAACTGGTGTCTCACCGATGGAAATTAAATGCTAAACAGTAACTATTGTTTCCTTTTATGATGGAACTTAACTCCAAATCGTGATGTTTCAATGACATTTAAATAGTTGTTTTAAGCCTTTGAAATAGGTGTTGAAACGGTAAAAGTAACCATTGAAAATGTCCTAGTCGTTTAGTTTTGTTACCTTTGACTCTTAAACATTATAAATAAACCTTATGAAAAGTAAAAAACTTTATTTACCAGTTATTGCTATTTGCTTAGGAGCAATGACCCTTATTTCATGTAAGAAAAAGGGATGTATGGATGCCACAGCTACCAACTACAATGCGGAAGCTAAAAAGGATGATGGTTCATGTACCTATCTTACACCTGCGCCTTCACCTGCGCCAACGACTCCTTTTACTGCGAAAGTAAACGGTGTTGAATTCGTCGAGGAAGACATCAACGCTACAGTAAGCTCCTGGACACAAACCCTAACAATTGAAGGTACAAAGTCAAACGGTCAATTTGTGAGAGTTAAATTCCCAGTGACGATAGCTCCAGGAACGTACAGTTTCCAAGACCCAGATGTTGGGACGCAAGGAGGCTACTATCATGACGGAAACAGCCCATACGGTGCAGCTAACGGTACAGGAACATTGGAGATTGTGTCCCATAACACTACGACTAATGCTATCAGTGGTTATTTTAGCTTCACAGCTTCGCCATACTCGTTTAGTTCTGGTTCAGATACGTACACTATTTCTGGCGGTGAATTTGTTGTAACTTATTAAGCATTTTTAATCAGGTGCTCAAACATGGGGATAGTTGTTAAAGCTATCCCCATTTTTATTATAGATCAGCATGGTTCTGAGTTAAAGCCATCTATTTGGGCTGTTTCATAAAGTGACCAGTTTTAACTTAGAATAGTAAATTTTCATAGTTGAATGGAAGAACGCTAAAACAATGGGATCCTAAAACGATACTGTGAATCTTAAACTGAGCAGTTGTCAGAAATAAATTTTTGAGTAATTGTTGTGTGTACAAACATATATTCCCTTATGTTCATTAGTTTTGTCTTTGGCAACTATTGAGCATTGCCAACATAAGAAATAATTTCAGGAATGACTAGAGATAAAGAATTGAATAAGGACGTGACTACATTATTGGATGTTCGCGTGGGAATTTCGATCGGAGATATTAATGGAATTTCTCCAGAAGTTATTATGAAGGCGTTAAGTGATAACCGGATATTGGTTGACTGTACGCCTATCATCTATGGTTCGTCGAAGGTGTTTTCTTTTTATAAGAAAACGATGGATTTCAATGAATTTGTATATCAGTCCGTTGAATCAGCAGAAAAGGCAAAACCAAAAAAAATAAACATTATCAATGTGTGGGAGGAAGACCTTGAACTTACTGTAGGTGAGGCGACAGAGATGGGTGGAAAGTATGCTTTTCAAGCGTTAGAGCGAGCGACACAAGATTTGGCATCGGGTAAGGTTGATGTATTGGTTACAGCTCCAATTTCTAAGGATGCAATGAATAAAGTAGGATTCAAATTTCCTGGTCACACTGAGTATTTAGCTGATATGGCAGGACAAGAAGATGCGTTGATGCTAATGATTGCTCCAAGTTTACGTGTTGGCTTGGTCACCACGCATATCCCTTTGAAGGACGTGAGTGCAACCATTACTGCAGCTCGAGTTATTGATAAGATCAGAGGGTTTAACGCAAGTTTGAAAAAAGACTTTGGCATTCAACGACCGAAAATTGCTGTTTTGGGGATGAATCCACATGCAGGAGAAAACGGAAAGATGGGTACGGAAGAACAAGAGAGTATTCTGCCAGCGATAAATAAAGTGAAGGAGGAGGGGATACTGGCTTTTGGTCCTTTTCCGGCGGATGGATTTTTTGGTTCAAGTGTAAGGTCTTCCTATGACGGCGTCTTAGCAATGTATCACGATCAAGGACTTTCTGCATTCAAGGCGCTATCGTTTGACGAGGGCGTTAATTTTACAGCTGGGTTACCAATTATTAGAACATCACCTGACCACGGAACAGCTTTTGATATTGCTGGAAAAAATAAAGCGTCTGGCGATTCTATGCGCAATGCAATTTATCTTGCGTTAGATGTATACAGAAATCACCAATGGGAAAAGGAAATCTCAGCAAATCCGCTAAAAATTGAGGTCAGAGAAATGACCGCACGAGATAGAAGAAGAGAGTAAACAATATGAGGATAGGTGCTTTAAATATGCTTAACGTTAGTGGGTCAATGGTTTTTCTTAAAATAATTACGTGTTAACGATAGGTTTAATTTAAAATTATTACCTTTGCCGCCCGTCTTTTGTGAAGAAAGTAGGTGAAATAAATGTAACAGTGAAGTCGAATAAAGTGTATATCATACCTTTTGTTGGCTTGAAACTTGGAGTTCACAAGTTCGAGTACGACATTACTGATGCGTTCTTTGATAGTATAGATTACTCAATTATTGACAAGGGAAATGTTAAAGTTGAGTTGTCGTTAGAAAAAAAAGAAACCATGCTTTTAGGGGAATTTTCCTTAAAGGGCAAGGTGGAAACTAACTGCAACCGATGCAACGATCCTTGCGAAGTGAAGATTAAGGCATCTTATAAATTAGTTTATAAGTTTGGCACTGAAGAATCCGACGATGAATCACTAATTGTTATACAGCCTGAGGAATTTGAAATCAATGTTCAAGAAACAATTTTGGAATTGATTACAGTTTCGTTGCCCGTTAGAGCGGTGCATAAAAAGGGAGAGTGTAACGAAGAAATGATGGCAATACTAAATGAGTACATCTTAGTATCTGAAGATGAAAACTCGAAAGAGGATGATTCTACAAGTGAAAGTGACGACGATCAATTTATTGATCCACGGTGGGCGGCACTTAAGAAGTTGAAATAAAGAATATAATATAAAAGTAAAATGGCACATCCAAAACGCAAGATCTCGAGAACGAGACGTGACAAGAGAAGAACACATGTGAAGGCTGAAGCGAACAATATTGCTACATGTCCAACAACTGGGCAACCTCACCTTTTTCACCACGCACACTGGCATGAAGGTAAATTGTACTACAAAGGAAAAGTAGTAGCAGAAAAAGAAGTAGCAGTCTAAAACTGTAATTTAAATTCTTCATTCTATGAAGATTGGCATTGATGTTTTAGGTGGTGATTTTGCTCCCGATGCAAATATTGCAGGGGCAATCCTTGCTAAAAAAGAACTTCCTAAAGAAGTTGTGATTGTTCTGATAGGCGACCAAGATACCATCTTGAGTAGCCTTTCTGCATTTGGAGAAGATCCGTCTGGGTTTGAAATCGTTCATGCTCCCGACGTTATTGAAATGACCGATCACCCAACTAGAGCATTATCTCAAAAACCCAATAGTAGTATTGCGGTTGGATTTCAATTACTGGCAAAAGGGGAAATAAAGGCATTCGCTAGTACTGGTAACACGGGTGCTATGATGATTGGATCCATGTTTGTCATTAACACCATTCCTGGAGTAATTCGCCCTTGTATTACATCAACACTTCCTTCTATTACTGGTTCTCAATCCATCATTTTGGATGTAGGTTCAAATGCAGATTGCAAACCAGATGTGTTACACCAGTTTGCAGTTTTAGGGTCTTTGTACTCGAAGCGAGTGTATGGAAATGATAATCCACGTGTTGCTCTTTTAAGCATTGGAGAAGAAGAATCAAAAGGTAATATTGTTACCTTAGCAGCACACAAGTTGATTGCGGCTTCAGATGATCTTAACTTCATTGGTAATATTGAGGGCAGGGATTTATTCTCAGGAAAAGCGGATGTAGTTGTCTGTGACGGTTTTACAGGGAACATCGTGCTGAAGCAAGCAGAAGGAATGTATGAGTTAATGAGAAAGAGAGGCTTGAAAGATGAGTTTTTTGATCGATTTAACTACGAAAATTACGGTGGAACGCCGATATTGGGTGTGAAGGGAAATGTAATTATTGGACATGGAATTTCGAATGATATCGCCGTAAAAAATATGATTTTACATGCACACGAAGTAGCCATTTCTGGACTTACTTCGAGCATTAATGAAGCGTTTAATTAATTATGAGCAAAATTACAGCAGCAATTACTGGAGTTCAAGGCTATTTGCCAGATTATATACTGACGAATGAAGAACTTTCGACATTTGTAGATACGTCTGATGAATGGATAATGACTCGCACCGGTATAAAGGAACGAAGAATCATGAAAGATGGTGCTTCTTCCGATATGGCTGTTGGTGCAGTTAAAGGTTTGCTGGAAAAAACAAATACGAATCCAGAAGATGTTGAGTTGGTAATTTTGGCAACTGTGACACCAGATTATCCATTTCCAAGTACGGCAAACGTATTGTGCGATAAATTGGGAATGAAGAATGCTTGGGGCTATGATCTCATTGCCGCTTGTTCAGGATTTATTTATGCTTTATCGACAGGAGCGCAGTTCATTGAAACTGGACGTTACAAAAAGGTTATTGTTGTTGGTGTCGATAAAATGAGTTCTATTATCGATTACGAGGATAGAACAACGTGTGTTATTTTTGGAGATGGCGCTGGAGCAGTGATGTTAGAGCCAAATGAAGAGGGATTGGGAATTCAGGACTTTATTCTTAGAAGTGATGGTTCTGGAAGAGAATACCTTGTTCAACCAGCTGGTGGTTCATTGAACCCAGCAACTGCTGAAACTGTTGAGAAACGCATGCACTTCGTAAAACAGGAAGGGAAGCAAGTGTTTAAGTTTGCTGTAACTAATATGGCTGAAGTTTCTGCTGAAATAATGGAGAAGAACAACTTAACGAGTGAAAACGTTGATTGGTTAGTTCCGCACCAAGCGAATTTAAGAATTATAGATGCAACCGCTAAGCGCATGGGTTTACCGCGTGAAAAGGTGATGATTAATATTGAAAAATATGGAAACACAACAGCAGGAACGTTGCCGTTGTGTCTCTGGGATTACGAAAAACAATTGAAGAAAGGGGATACGTTAATTCTGTCAGCTTTTGGCGGTGGATTCACTTGGGGTGCAGTATACCTAAAGTGGGCGTATAATTCCTAAAAATTAGTATTTTTACCTACACAAAATCTTAAAAGTAATGAACATTAAGGAAATTCAAGATTTAATCAAATTTGTCGCTAAGTCAGGCGTAAATGAAGTTGAAATCGAACAAAAGGACTTTAAAATCACCATTAAAACGGAATATGCCTCTTCAAAAGAGGAGAGACAAATATATGTTCAGGCGGCACCACAGTTGGCACCAGCTCCTGTAGCACCAGTTGCTGCAGCACCTGCGACACCAGCCCCTGCAGCTCCTGCAGCTCCAGCGGCACCTGTAGCCGATAATTTAATTACGATTAAGTCGCCGATGATTGGAACTTTTTACCGTTCTGCTGGACCAGACAAAGATCCGTTTGTAAATGTTGGAAGCACAATAAGCGTTGGTGATACAGTGTGTATCATTGAAGCAATGAAGTTGTTCAACGAAATTGAAGCGGAAATTACAGGTAAAATTGTAAAAGTATTAGTTGATGACGCTACACCGGTAGAATACGATCAACCATTATTTATTGTAGACCCTTCATAAGTTAATAGTGAGTGAGGAGTTTTTCCACTCATATTCACCTAAAAAATAATTAGGCATGTTCAAAAAAATATTGATTGCCAATAGAGGAGAAATTGCGTTGCGTATTATTCGTACATGCAAGGAGATGGGCATTAAAACGGTTGCTGTTTATTCAACTGCTGATAAGGATAGTTTACCAGTACGATTTGCTGATGAAGCAGTGTGTATTGGACCACCATCCAGTGCTCTTTCGTACCTTTCTATTCCCAATATTATTGCTGCAGCGGAAATAACGAATGCAGACGCAATTCACCCAGGTTATGGGTTTTTATCCGAGAACGAGAAATTCTCAAAAGTGTGTCAAGAGCACAACATTAAATTTATCGGAGCCACACCTGAGCAGATTTCTGGAATGGGAGATAAATCGAATGCAAAAGCGACTATGATCAAAGCAGGAGTACCATGTATTCCTGGTTCTGATGGTTTGTTAAAAGATCTTGACGACGCAAAGAAAGTCGCGAAAAAGATTAAATACCCAATCATTCTGAAGGCAACTGCCGGTGGAGGTGGTAAAGGTATGCGCGTTGTGTGGAAGGAAGAAGACATGGAAACTGCGTGGGATTCTACACGTGCTGAGGCAGGTGCTGCTTTTGGAAACGACGGAATTTACATGGAAAAATTCATTGAAGAACCACGTCACATTGAGATTCAAATCGCTGGTGACCAGTACGGAAATGCATGCCATTTGTCAGAGAGAGATTGTTCAATTCAACGACGTCATCAAAAATTGGTAGAGGAAACTCCTTCTCCGTTTATGACAGATGATTTACGTAAACGAATGGGTGAGGCTGCAATTAAAGCAACAAAAGCTGTTCAATACGAGGGAGTAGGAACGGTTGAATTCTTGGTGGACAAGCACCGTGAGTTTTATTTCATGGAGATGAACACGAGAATTCAAGTAGAGCATACGATCACCGAAGAAGTAATTAATTACGACTTGATCAAGGAGCAAATAAAAATTGCCTTTGGAGAAAAAATTTCTGGTGAGAATTATTTCCCAAAAATGCACGCGATTCAATGTCGAATTAACGCCGAAGATCCTTACGCGAATTTCAGACCGTCACCAGGAAAAATTGAAACATATCATTCTCCGGGAGGACACGGAATCAGAATTGATACGCACGTGTACGCTGGTTATGTAATTCCACCGAATTACGATTCAATGATTTCTAAATTGATTGCTGTTGCACAAACACGTGAAGAGGCAATTCTGAAAATGAAAAGAGCTCTTGATGAGTACATCATTGAAGGTATAAAAACAACAATTCCTTTCCATCAAAAGCTGATGAATGATCCTAAGTTTAACGAAGGAGATTTTAACACAAGCTTTATGGATACATTTGAATACTAGAAAAAATGAGAGCTGCTTTTGCAGCTCTTTTTTTTGAATCCGCTTTATTTCGAGTACTCACTTTATGGATATAGGCGCGTTCACACGTACGCTTTTAACATTAACGCTTTTGGTCTAATGTTTTGTAAATTGTCACAAACGCCTGATCATACCTATATACGTGCGAGTAGGTATTCAGATGGGTAAAGATTCAACTTGATGACCTGTTCATGGTCACCAACGCGTTGATTTTAGAATAAGATGTCTTTATTTTAATCGTTCAACTTCAATACCGCTAAAAAGGCTTCTTGGGGAATTTCTACACGTCCAACTTGACGCATACGTTTTTTACCTTCCTTTTGTTTTTCAAGCAATTTACGCTTACGAGAAATATCACCACCGTAACATTTTGCAGTAACGTCTTTACGCAATGCTTTGATCGTTTCACGTGCAATAACTTTTGCACCAATCGCAGCTTGAATTGGAATTTCGAATTGTTGACGCGGAATTAACTCTTTTAACTTGATGCAGATACGTTTTCCAAGGTCATACGCATTGCTTCTATGCACAAGTGCGGAAAGAGCATCTACTTGCTCACCATTCAGCATTAAATCCATCTTAATCAAATCTGATTGGCGGTAACCGATAGGATGGTAATCAAATGATGCGTATCCTCTTGAAACGGTCTTTAAACGGTCGTAGAAATCAAATACAATCTCACCCAAAGGCATTTCAAAAGACAATTCGACTCTTTCTTGCGTTAAATATACCTGATTGGTCAATTCACCACGTTTGTCAATACAAAGCGTCATAATTTGTCCAACGTACTCAGATTTTGTAATTACCTGTGCTTTAATGTATGGCTCCTCAATTCGCTGCATTCCAGATGGGTCAGGCAACTCAGAAGGATTATTAACGATTTTCTCGACATCCGGTGTTTTTGTCATGTATGCCTTGTACGAAACGTTAGGAACAGTCGTAATAACGGTCATGTTGAACTCCCGCTCTAAGCGCTCTTGGATAATCTCCATGTGCAACATTCCCAAAAATCCACAACGGAATCCAAATCCAAGTGCTGCTGAAGATTCTGGTTCAAACACCAATGAAGAGTCGTTCAACTGCAATTTTTCCATGGAATAACGCAATTCTTCGTAGTCTTCTGTGTCTACTGGATAAATTCCAGCAAATACCATTGGTTTTACGTCTTCAAATCCTTTAATGATTTCTTGTGTAGGTCTTTCAGAACTAGTTATTGTATCACCAACTTTTACTTCTGCTGCTTTTTTGATTCCCGAAATAATGTAACCAACATCACCAGCTCTTACTTCTTTTCGTGGCGATAAATCCATTTTTAGAATCCCGATTTCTTCAGCGTTGTAGCTTTTTCCAGTATTCATAAACTTGATTTTCTCCCCTTTTCTAATCACTCCGTTTCTAACACGGTAGTAGGCAATAATTCCTCGAAATGAATTAAATACTGAATCAAAAATCATTGCTTGCAACGGTGCATCTTCATCTCCTTTTGGAGCGGGAATCCGGTGTATAATCGCATGCAAAATATCATCCACACCTTGTCCAGTTTTACCAGAAGCGGGAATAACATCTGAAGGATCGCATCCGATCAGCTCAACAATTTGATCCGTAACTTCTTCTGGCATTGCACCAGGTAAGTCCATTTTATTTAGAATTGGAATAATTTCCAAATTGTGTTCTAAGGCAAGGTAAAGGTTAGAAATTGTTTGTGCTTCAATCCCTTGAGATGCATCTACAATTAGAAGTGCACCTTCACAGGCAGCAATCGAACGTGAAACTTCGTATGAAAAATCAACGTGACCAGGTGTGTCAATAAGGTTTAACACATAATCCACACCGTCTCTTGTATAGTTCATTTGGATAGCGTGACTTTTAATGGTGATCCCACGCTCACGTTCTAAATCCATATCATCAAGTGCTTGTGCCTGCATGTCACGATCTGAAATCGTACCTGTAGTTTGTAATAAACGATCCGCAAGGGTACTCTTCCCGTGATCGATGTGCGCAATGATGCAAAAATTTCGGATGTTTTTCATATATACTTCGCTATGGTGTTGATACAGCGACTCCAAAAGTACTCCAAATTAATGAATTTATAGCATCTTGAGTAGGTATAAAAAACAAGCGGGAAAGACTAGCATCTTTCCCGCTCATAACCTAAACTACTACTACTACTTATGAAAACTAACTTCTACTTAGTTGATTTGGTATATTCAAATTGTATGCCAACTTTTACATACTTTGTCAACTTGTATTGTTACTTTGTTAAACGCAAGGTGTATTGATATATTACACCAACATTCATCTTTTAACATTTTTTTAGAGTTTGAAAATGAATTGATTAGCGAAACAAAATGCTCTGCTTGCACAATTAAGACACTGAAAAACAGTTGCTTTGAAGTGGTATTGTTTGGAGAAATCAACGTGGTTTTTCTTATTGCCTTAAATTGAAATAAAAATAATTTCGGAGCAAACTGGAATAAAAAAGAGAGGTAAAATACCTCCCTAAAATTTTTATGTACTGTCACAATAACATGACAGAATGATTTATAATCCGAGCAACACTTCTAATGGATCTTTCGAACCGAAGATCATGCGCTCAGGATTTTCAAGCATTTCTTTGACTTTCACTAAGAAACTAACAGATTCTTTTCCATCGATAATTCGGTGATCGTATGACAACGCAACGTACATAATTGGTCTGATTTCAACCTTACCATCAATTGCTACAGGGCGGTCAACAATGTTGTGCATTCCTAAAATCGCTGATTGCGGTGGATTGATAATTGGTGTCGACAACATCGATCCAAATACTCCCCCGTTCGTAATTGTAAATGTTCCTCCCGTCATTTCGTCAGGCGTAATTTTTCCATCACGTGCCTTAATTGCAAGTCGTTTAATTTCACGTTCAATATCAGCTAGTGACATTTGCTCTGCGTTGCGCACAACTGGAACCATCAATCCTTTTGGAGAAGAAACAGCAACACCTATGTCAGCGTAATCGTGAAAAATCATGTCTTTCCCATCAATTTGTGCATTGACTGCTGGAAACAAGTGCAATGCTTCTGTCACTGCTTTCGTAAAAAACGACATGAAGCCTAAATTGACATCGTGGTGTTTTGCAAAGGCATCTTTGTATTTTGCGCGTAAATCCATGATTGGTTTCATGTCAACTTCGTTGAAAGTCGTCAACATCGCCGTTTCATTCTTCACTGCTACCAAACGCTCTGCGATTTTACGACGCATCATTGACATTTTCTCAGTGCTCTGTTCACGTGTTCCACCCCAACCTTGAGCAGCATTTGCAGAAAAACCAGCTGACATTGCAGCAACAACATCTTGTTTTGTAATTCTTCCGTCTTTGCCAGTGCCGCTTACTTGATTTGCTGAAACACCGTTCTCCGCCATAATTTTAGCTGCAGCAATCGAAGGTGTTCCGCTTGCATAAGACGTAGTTTCTTTAGCAACTGGTTTCACTGGGTCAGGACTAGGAGCTACAGGTTTCTTTTCTGCGACTGGCTCGGGAGCTTTTTCTACAGGAGCTGAAGTTGCTGATTTAAAATCTGCTGGTTTCTCAGCAGAAGTATCTATGAGACATACAACAGCGCCGACAGCAACTGTATCTCCATCAGCTGCCTTTAGTGTTATAATTCCACTTTCTTCAGCAGGTAGTTCCAAAGTAGCTTTGTCTGAATCAACTTCAGCAATCGCTTGATCTTTTTCAACGTAATCTCCGTCAGATACCAACCATTGTGCAATTTCTACTTCAGAAATCGACTCTCCTGGACTTGGCACTTTCATTTCTAATACTGACATGTTTCTTTATTTAAAATAATTTCTATCAACGTTTATGCTTTCACTTTCGCGTAAGCAAATAGCTCACTGAACAATCTGCTTAATCTTCGTTTGTGAAGAGCATGAGAACCCTCTGCCGCAGCTGCCGACGCATAACGGTAAACACCTTTTATATTCAATTCACGCAATGCCATCGCCATGTAGGTCCAAGCTCCCATATTGGCAGGTTCTTCCTGTGCCCAAATGATTGTTTTTGCGTTTTTATATTTCTTGAAAACAGCATCCAATTGTTTCTGAGGCAATGGGTACAGTTGTTCAACACGCACAAAAGCCATATTATCAACGCCTAATTCCTCTGCTTTTTCAGTTGCATCGTAGTAGAATTTTCCTGTACATAAAACGATGGTATCAACATTTGCAACTTGCGCTGCTGGATCGTCAATTACTTCGAGGAAACGTCCTTTTGCCATTTCATCCAACGATGAAGTTGCTCTTGGGTGACGTAAAATCATTTTCGGTGAGAATACAACCAATGGCTTTCTAAACTCACGCTTCATTTGTCTTCGCAACAAGTGGAAGTGATTTGCAGGAGTTGATGTGTTTACGACTTGAATATTTAAATCTGCACATTGTTGAAGGAAACGTTCCATTCTACCACTCGAGTGCTCTGCTCCTTGTCCTTCGTATCCGTGTGGCAACAACATCACTAATCCACTTTGAGTCGCCCATTTGTCTTCTCCAGCAGTGATGAATTGATCCACCATAATTTGTGCACCGTTGTAGAAATCTCCAAACTGCGCTTCCCAAATGGTTAATCCACTTGGACAAGCCAACGAGTAACCGTATTCAAATCCTAAAACTCCGTACTCAGAAAGCAACGAGTTGTAGATAGTAAATGGCGCTTGTTTCTCCGACAACAAGTTCAAAGTAATTACTTCTTCTTCGGTATCTTCGGTTTTCACCACGGCATGTCGATGTGAGAAAGTTCCTCGTTCAACATCTTGCCCAGATACACGAACAGGGTGACCTTCCACTAAAAGTGTCGCATACGCCAACATTTCGGCAGATCCCCAATCCAGTTTATCTTCTTTAATTGCTTCTAAACGATCATTGAAAATTTTAGAAATTTTACGGAAGTATTTTTTTCCTTCTGGTAAGGTCGCTAATTTTTCACCGAGTGCAAGCAATTGTTTTTTATCTACCCCAGTTTCCGGTGAGACTTCAAAATCTTTAGTCGTTCCGGCTCTGTATCCTTTCCAATCATCTTTTAGGAAATCGTACACCAATGCTTTGTCGTGCTTACGAGATTCCTCGTATTCGCTTTCTAAATACGCGTTGAAATCGTCTGCTAATTTATCCGCTTCCGCTTTGGTAATAATGCCTTCCGCTTCCAATTGTTTGAAGTAAATGTCCTTCACATTTGGATGCTTAGCGATCATGTTATAGAGATTCGGCTGCGTAAACTTAGGCTCATCACCCTCGTTGTGTCCGTACTTTCTATATCCTAATAAATCGATAAAAATATCACCTCCAAAACGTTGTCTGTACTCCATTGCAATTTCCATTACTTGGGAAACTGCTTCAATGTCATCTGCATTTACGTGGAAAACAGGACACAAGGTCGTTTTTGCGACATCAGTACAATAGGTAGAAGATCTTCCGTCCAAATAATTGGTGGTAAAACCAACTTGGTTATTGGTAACAATGTGAATCGTTCCACCAGTTTTATAACCGTCCAATTGCGCCATTTGAATCGTTTCGTATACAATTCCTTGACCTGCAATCGCTGCATCACCGTGAATCAATATTGGACAGATGCGTTTGTTATTGCTTTCAAGTACGTGGTCGATTTTGGCACGAGAAATCCCTTCCACAACTGTATTTACGGCTTCCAAATGCGAAGGATTCGGTGCTAATGTCAACGTGACCGTTTTACCTGTTTTCGATTTCACCTGAGATGTAAATCCTTGGTGGTATTTGACATCACCATCGAAACGTACTTCAGTATCAAACTCCTTTCCTTCAAATTCGGAAAAGATATCTTTTGGTCTTTTTTCAAAAATATTGGTAAGTGTGTTCAAACGCCCACGGTGCGCCATTCCAACGATGAAGTGTTCAACGTCATTAGATAAGCCTTTGTAGATAAGAGCATCCAAAGCAGGAATCAACGCCTCCAATCCTTCAATGGAGAAGCGTTTTTGTCCCACGAATTTTTTCCCTAAAAAGGATTCAAAATTGGTCGCTTGATTCAATTTTTTATAGATGTCTAACTTACGTGCAGCGTCGTATTCTGGACGGTTTTTTAATTCAATTGAATTTTTGAACCATTCAATTTTTACTGGCTGACGCATGTACATGAACTCAATTCCAATAGCATCACAATAGGTTGCTTCGAGGTGATCGACAATATCGCGCAATTTTGCAGCACCAATTCCAATTTGCTCTCCTGCTAGAAAAACGGTGTCTAAGTCAGCTTCGGTGAGCCCAAAGTTTTCAATATCCAACGTTGGAGAATAGGTTCTTCTATCTCTTACAGGGTTTGTTTTGGTAAAGAGGTGACCACGACTTCTGTAGCCAGCAATCAAATTGATGACCTTAAATTCCTTTTGAAAGTTCTCTGGAACAGCGCCCTGATCTTCAAAATTTGTTCGTGCGAAATCAAATCCTTCAAAGAACTTTTGCCAGCCTATGTCTACACTCTCGGGGTCTTGCAGGTACATTTTGTACAAATGATCAATTGCATTTACATCTGCATTACCTACGTATGATACTTTATCCATTTTCTATTGCATCGTTATGGACTAGCAAATTTAGTGATATTGTTGAATTGAACAGGTGAATTGTGGATAAATATTTTGGGTGGAGTGCGGTGGCTGGGAGAATGTTGGGAAGAGGGGAATTGTGTTAGCGCCAAGCACTCTTTTTACCGTATCGTTTAAACAAAGCACTAGAATAAAATTTAGTGAGAATTTGGCAGGATGAACACATTAACATAAATAGATTACGTTGTGAAAATCAATATTTCCAAAATTTTATTTAGTTTTAGAAACAACTTAATCGCTAACAAAATGACAAAAACAATAGTGAAACTCGCCGTAAATCGCACAATCTGCATTTGCACCAATAAAAAATCCCACCGAAGCGGGATTAAAGATTTACATCTACGGCATATAGCCTTATTGTGATAAGAATAAAGATTAGAAATTTTATTCGTACTCAAATATACATTTTTTTTATAGTCTACCAAACAACTTATAGATTTTAACTGCAATACTAACTATTATGGCACTTTCAAACAGAATTTTAGGACTCGATTTAGGAACAAACTCAATTGGCTGGGCAATTGTGGATGACAAACAAAATAAAATTCTTGGAATGGGAAGTAGAATTTTTCCTATGGGGGTTGAAAATCTTGGGGATGGGGACGGTGAAATTTCTAAAAATGCTAGTAGAACTGGAGCTAGAGGTGTCAGACGGCAATTTTTTAGAAGAAGACTTAGAAAGAAAATTCTTTTAAAAGCCTTATCAGAAAATAATATGTGCCCTTTAGATCAATCTGATTTTGAAAACTGGAAGAAAGAAAAACTATTTCCATCAGCCAAATTAGCAGAATGGTTTGCCTTAAATCCATATGAGCTAAGAGAAAAGGCATTATCGGAAAAATTATCGTTAGAAGAAATTGGTCGAATATTTTATCATATCATACAACGGAGGGGATTTTTAAGTAATTCTAGAAAATCTGGAAATGTGGATGGCGCAATATTCAAAGGAAATGCAAAAGAAGGTAAAATTGGGATTGATGAAACTTTAGAAAGTATTGATGGTAGAACATTGGGTTCTTATTTGAATGAAATTTATCCAAAGGAAAATCAACCTTACCAAGGAAATCAAGAAAGAATTCGTAACCGCTATACTACACGTAAAATGTATGTGGATGAATTTGAGGTGATTTGGGAAAAGCAAAAAGAATTTACGGAGTCATTAACTCCAGAGTTAAAAGAATTGTTTGGAGGACGCAAACAGGATGGTTACAAAGAAGATGGAATCATTTTTTATCAACGACCATTGCGCTCTCAAAAACATTTGGTTGGTAATTGTACTTTCGAAACCTCAAAAACAAAATGTCCAATTAGCGCCATTCCATTTGAATTATATAGAATTTATCAATGGGTAAATACTGTTGAATGTAACGGAAAAAAAATTAGCACTGAAGAACGCTCGAAAATAATTGAAGTTTTGTTGTTGAGTGAAAAGTTAGAGTTTAAAAAACTCAGAAAAGTAATAGGTAAAGAGAGTGCTGAGTTTAAATTCAATTATAAAGACGATGATAAAATTGTTGGAACACACACAATTTCAAATCTTTCAAATAAAAAATTCTTTGGGAAAAAATGGTTCGACTTAGCAGAAAAGGAGCAAGAAGACATTTGGCATGTTTTATATTTTTTTGACAGTAAGGATAAGGTCAAAGAATATGCTTTAAAGAATTGGTCATTTGATAATCAGCAAGCAGAAGCAATCGCGAATTTTAATTTAAAAGATGGATATGCTAGTCTAAGTAGAAAAGCAGTAAATAACATTTTACCCTTTCTAAAAGAGGGGTTTGTATATGATGTTGCAGTTGTTTTAGGAGGAATAAAAAATGCTTTTGGAACAGAATGGGATTCTATGAATGAAGAAAGGAGAGAGTTTATTCTTTCTAATATTCAAGAAATAGTGAGGTCAAAAATTTCAGGTGGTTTTATTGATACGATAAAAGATCTTCTTAAGAAAGATTACAGTATGACGGATAGTCAGTTAAAAAAATTGTATCATCATTCAGCTTCGATCGAATTGAGTGAAATTCTTGAAAAATTACCAACTGGTAAAGCTGCTGATAATGAAATTAGGTCTATCCGAAACCCAATTGTTGTAACTGCTTTGTTTGAGTTACGAAAACTGGTAAATGAACTTATTGATGAATACGGTGCATTTAATGAAATTAAAGTTGAAATGGCTCGTGACTTAAAAGCTTCTAAAACTCAACGACATAAAGTTAGACGAGATCAAAAAAGACTTGAGGCAGAAAATGATAGAGTTAAGTTGGAAGTCGAGAAATATACGAGGGTAACACATGACAATATTTTAAAATTCAAATTATGGGAAGAGTGTAAACAAGTGTGTCCATATACTGGCATTCAAATACCAATAAATAAGCTATTTACTGGAGAAATTCAGATTGAGCATATTCATCCATGGAGTCGTTCATTAAATGATAGTTTTATGAATAAAACGTTGTGTTGGGCGGATGAAAACAGAAAAAAAGGAGATAAAACCCCTTTTGAATTTTATGGAAACGATGAAACTGATTGGATTGCAAGAAAGGAAAGAGCGTTAAAACAATTCTCAGACACAAAACAATATCCTAATGCCTATCAAAAATTTAAACGATTTGTTCAACAAAAATTTGATGATGATTTTTCTTCAAGGCAGTTAAATGACACACGCTATATTAGTCGTGAAGCAAATAATTATCTTGCTCAGATTTGCAAAAAAGTTAATGTTTCGCCAGGGCAAATGACCGCAAATCTGCGACAAAAATGGGGTTTAAATTCTTTGTTAAATGAGGATAATGTTAAAACACGTGAAGACCATCGGCATCATGCAATAGATGCTTTAGTCATGGCCTGTGGAAAAACAAGTTATTTGCAGGAATTGTCGAGATGGAACAGATACAATCGGAATTCAGAGTTAAAGGATTTCCCTCTTCCTTGGGAGATGTTTCGCTCTGATGCAGAAAAGATGGTGTCTCAAATTTTGGTTTCGCACAAACGTCCAAAAAGCATTATAACTGTCCGTTCACATAAAACAGAGAAAAACGGTAAAGTTTATACGAATATCGGAGTTGCTGCAAGAGGACAGTTGCATAGAGAGTTTGTTTATGGAAAGAGAAGGGCTCCCTTCAGTGAAGAAGCATTTCATATTAGAAAATCAATTGACAGTATAACAACGCTGAAGCAGCTGGAAAAAGTAGTAGATATTACAATAAGAGGGTTGATTCTTAAACGAATTGAAGAGTTGGGCGGATTAGAAAAGGATAAAATACCTCAAAACACTTTTTTTATTGTTGATGAGAACGGTGTAAAACAACCTCAGATTTTTCTGCCAAACAAGAATGGAAATCCAGTACCGATTCTGAAAGTCAGAATGAAAGAAAACTTTAGTGGAGCTGAACAGCTAAAGGTTAATATTAATCAACACGTCAACCCAAGAAAAAATCATCATGTATTAATCTACAAAGACGAAAAAGGCAATTTAAAAGAGGATGTGGTAACATTTTGGACTGTTGTAGAGAGAAAAAGACAAAATTTACCCGTTTATAAATTACCGGAAGGCGGAGTTGAAATTGTAACAACTCTTCACATAAATGATATGTTTTTATTAGGACTAAAAGAAGAGGATATTGACTGGGAAAATACAAATACTCCCAATATAAAAAATGCTCTGTTTAAAATTCAAACTTTATCATTAGGAATTTATGAATTTAGATTGAATTCAGATTCAACACAAAATAAAGATACGAAGTCTGATATCTTTAAGCGAATTAGTAGTTTAGGGAATGGACTGGCAGGTTGGATAACATTTAACCCAATTAAAGTGAAAATTTCTGCTTCTGGCAAAATTGAAAAAGCTTAATCAAATATTTAGTTTTTAGTTCTTTGACATTTTTCTATTGGTCATAAACAACCAAGCCACAACGCAAAATCTAAAAGTTGTAAAATTAATTTAATTGGTGTATATTTACACCACTAAACAATTTTATTATGTCAAGACAAAGTATCACATTAGCCAATCAAAACGATGAGTGGTTGAAACAGCAGGTGGCAAATCAAGAATTTACAAGTAAAAGTGAAGCGGTTAATTATTTGATCAAGCAAGCAAGAAAGCAAGAAGAATACTACGATTTTATTAGAAATAAAATCGAATTAGGTGAAAAAAGTGGCTTGGCTAAAAAGCAAACAAAAGAGGAAATGCTTTCTGAATTTAAAAAGCGATTGAATGTATAATTATGATTTGAGCAAACAAGCTAAAGAAGATTTGTTGCGTATTTACGAATATGGAATTGGACAATTTGGTATAGACCAAGCCGATAAATATTTTGACATGATGCACGATTGTTTTAGTAAAATTGCTAAAAATCCATATTTATTTCCAGCAGTATCAACTATTAAGTCAAACTATTACAAATGCGTTTGTGGTGTTGATGCTATTTATTATAAAATTGTTGGAAATGGAATAGTAATTACAACGATTATTGGAAGGCAAGATTTTGAAATACAAAATTTAGTTCATTGACATATTTCTATTGGTCATAAACAACCAAACCACAACGGAAAATCTCCCGATTTTCTGCCAACGGATTTTCCGTTGTGGTTTGATTAAAGATTAGAAAAAACGATATTTAACAGCGAAACTACTTAACGATTACGACCAGTTGTGGTTTGATTAAAGATTAGAAAAAACGATATTTAACAAGTGATGACAAAGAAATCAGTAACACGTTGTGGTTTGATTAAAGATTAGAAAAAACGATATTTTTGCAGCAGAGGCATACGCAGAAGCATATGTTGTGGTT
>CAZXRU010000006.1:0-181109 GCA_964643345.1 uncultured Fluviicola sp. | reverse complement strand
GCGGTTACCGTACTTGGCCGTATAGGTGAAATCTCCATGGGAAGGTCGAAATACTACTGTGACGAGATCGTAATCGTTGGATTTCTGGTCTTCGTTGCGAATGATAAACCCGATGGGTGTTCCTGTCGTTTTTCCTTCAAAAATTCCGGATAAAATTTCTACGGTATCGTCTTCTTTGCGTTGTGTAACGATGGACGATTGTCCAGGTTTTCGTCGTGCTAATTCTGCTTGAATAGCATCGACATCTATTGGTTCATTTGCAGGAACTCCATCGATGATTCCACCAATTGCTACGCCGTGCGATTCACCAAAAGTCGTGAGTTTGAAAATCGTACCAAAGGAAGAACCTGCCATGATCGTTAATTTCGTATTGTTGCTTCTGCAATTGCTAGAATGTCTCGGACTTCATCCATCGTTGGAGCTTCGGCATACGTTCTGAGAACGGGCTCAGTCCCTGATGGGCGAATCATCAGCCAACGGTTTTCATCAAAGAAAAATTTGAATCCGTCAATCGTTCCGACATTGTCCACGGTGTATTTTCCAAAATTCGTGTAAACGCCATTTTCGCAATTCGCAATCGCTTTTAATTTCAATGCCTCAGTAATATGTAAATCGTTGCGCTCAAATTTAAACGCTCCAACAATCGCGTAGACCTCATCAATTAAATCATCCAAGGATTTTCCAGATTTCGCCATGAATTCCCAAATGATCAATCCCATCCAAATTCCGTCACGCTCGGGAATGTGACCTTTCGTTGCAATTCCACCCGATTCCTCGCCACCAACTAACACGTCTTCAGCAACCATGATATCAGCAATATACTTGAAACCGATCTTCACGACTTCGCTTGGTAAGTTATAATGATCCGCCATGACTTTCACACGAGGCGTTGTACTGAATGCCGTTGCCACTTTCCCTGTCATTCCCTTGTATTTTGCCAAATAATGCACCAGCAAGAGGATAATGTGGTGAGAATCGATGAATTCTGCCTTTCCGTTGTACAATCCAATTCTATCTGCATCACCATCTGTCGCTAAGGCGCAATCTATGCTTCCGTTCGCTTTGATGAATTCTTCCAACGGTTTCAAATTCTTCGCAATTGGTTCGGGGGCTTGTCCCATAAACGATGGATTGTGCTCGCAATGCAAAAAGTGCATGTTTGGCAACAAACGCTTCAATACATTCTGACCAGCACCGTACATAGCATCATAGACTAAATTCAGTCCTGATTTTTCAATGGCATCCAAATCGAAATTAGCTCTCGCGTGATCAACGTACATGGTTTCTAAATCCACCCATTCAACCAATGGTGAATCCAACGAAATAGCTTCTAAGTTCAATCCACTTTCTTCTGGAATGATGTCCTCAATTTCTTGCACCAACCCTGGTGAAAGCGGTCCACCGTGATGTGATTTTAATTTAAATCCGTTGTAACTTGGTGGATTGTGACTTGCGGTAATAACGACTCCGATGGAACATTTCAACTTAACAGCTGCTAAGGAAATCATCGGCGTTGAAACAAATCCTTCCGCCATTTTCACTTTAATTCCCGCGTTGACAAAAACTTTTACCGCAGTGCGCATGAACAAATCTCCTGCGAAGCGACAATCGTGTCCGATCACAATGGATGGATTATCAAAGTTTTTCTTTACCCATGCTGCTGTCGCTAGGGAAACACGTGCTACATTCTCTACGGTGTATTCTTCTGCAATAATCGCTCTCCAACCGTCTGTTCCGAATTTAATTTTGTTTGCCATATTGTTTTTAGTTGCTAGTGACCAGTTGTTAGTGACCAGTTTTTAGTGACTAGTTTTTAGTTGTTAGTGACTAGTCACTAGTTTCTATGCACTAATCTCTAGTAGTCACTAGTTTTTCCGTTCACGAAGATAGAAAATACCTTAGCTATCCCCCGTTTAATTTAAATTTTATTTGATACTCTAGTCCGCTTGGGGTGTTTTTCACTGTTTTCTCTGCATCGATCTGTTCTAGTAAAATATCAATAAGTATTAGTCCCAATCCAGCTTTTTCCGAATTTGATTCGAATCCAGGTCCTGAATCCCCGACAATTAATGTGTACACGCCATCGGTACAGGTTAGTTTCAAATAGAACTTTCCTCCCTTCGTTAATCCATGCTTGTAGGAATTACAAATAATTTCATTTAGCGCCAATGCCAGCGGAAGTGATTGATCTAACGTGAAATCAACCTCGGGAATATCAATTTTCACATCTACATCCACTTCGTGGTGCATGGTATAGAGCTGAAGCAACGATTTTATCAGTTCACGCATGTATGCATGCATGTTGATTTTGTCGAAATTCTTATTTTGGTACATCAGCTCATGCACAACAGCCATGGTGTTTACGCGATTGATGCACGCTTCAAATTCTGTCTTTAATTTGTCTCCACCCAGTCCATCCATTTGAATGCGAAGTAGACTTATGATCACTTGAAGATTATTCTTAACTCGGTGGTGAATTTCTTTTATTAATATTTCTTTCTGGTCCAAGGAAGCACGCAATTGCTCCTCAATGTTTTTTCGTTTGAAGAATACTGGGATTTCAAAATTCTGCACTTGGGTTAAATCAATGATTTCTCCTACATACTTTTCCACTTTATCTGTGGGCGCCATGATAAAAACGCACGCATCATCTCCCTTTGCTTCGCAACTGACCTCTACTGTTGTCAACGAGATTCCAAAACTTTCCTCACACCAACCAGCTGAGTAACCGCAATTCATTGTGCAAACGGGAATATCAGAAATCTTATTCGCCTTTAACCACGACTGCGCTTCAAATGAATTATGATGTCTAAATTTCAAAAAGAAATTTTCGTCTGGGGTTGGTTTACTTTCCTCATACATTTCGACGTTCGCCCAACCTGTGAATGCGAAATGAACTGGTCCCGCTGATAATTTTTCAATCGGTGCGGACAATCCTAGTTTTTTATGAAAGGCAACAGAATCTTTATTTCCAATCACCTTTGCATTGTCGTACAAGAAGTTGTTTCCAATGCTCACTGCTTCATGCATCGGACGATCTGAGTATCTATTCTTAACAAAATCGAGGAATTCGTGACTCAGAGAATCGGATCGCAACAAAACGTAACGTTGACCTTGTGCGGTTATTTCTCCCGACTCTGGGTCGATATTTAAATCGTTGAAGTAATGGCGAATTTTCTTCTCAATCGTCAAGAAAGGTTCTTTGAACGGTTCAGGAACTATGACTGTTTCTGGCTCTTGGACTTCGTCAACGAGTTGATCTTTGAGCAATTTTAATTCTCGCTCAACCGCTTTAATTTTTCTTCTTAGCGCGTCCTTTTTCACGGTAAAAAACAAAATGCCCTCCGTCTGAGACGGAAGGCATTTTTTATTTTTTAAAAGCTTTAACTGTCCTTCCTATAATGTCAACACATTCCATTAATTCTTCTTCTGTCATCACCAGTGGTGGTGCAAATCGAATAATATTGCCATGTGTTGGTTTTGCCAATAAACCATTTTCTTTCAATGCGACGCACAGATTCCAAGCTGTTTTGCTTTCTTCTGTATCATTCACAATAATAGCATTCAATAATCCCTTTCCTCTTACTTTCACGATGAGATCCGTACCATCAATGATGCGTTGCATTTCACGTCTAAAAATTTGTCCCAAACGCTCTGCATTCTCAGCCAAACGCTCCTCCGTCACTACTTCCAGTGCTGCGATTGCCACTTTTGCCGCTACAGGATTTCCACCAAAGGTCGAACCGTGCTCACCTGGGTGAATTACCGACATAATTTCATCATCGGCCAACACTGCTGAAACTGGATATGCTCCACCAGAAAGTGCTTTTCCAAGGATTAAAATATCTGCTTTTACATCTTCGTGATCTACTGCCAATAAACGTCCCGTTCGCGCGACACCTGTTTGCACCTCATCTGCGATGAAAAGTACGTTGTTAGCTTCGCATAATTCCTTTGCTTTCGCTAAGTATCCGTCTGCTGGAACGTAAACTCCTGCTTCCCCTTGAATAGGTTCAACCAAGAATCCAGCGATATTGTCTTGTTTCAATGCTGCTTCCAACGCGTTGATATCGTCGTAAGGAATGCTAATAAATCCTGGTGTAAATGGTCCGAAGTTTTTACGTGCTGTTGGATCGCTTGAAAATGATACAATCGTTGTTGTACGACCGTGGAAATTGCCTTCACAAACGATAATTTTCGCTTCATTTGATGCTACTCCCTTTTTCTCGTATGCCCATTTGCGACAGATTTTGATGGCAGTTTCTACCGCTTCAGCACCTGTATTCATTGGCAATACCTTATCGTATCCAAAATATTCAGTGATAAATTTTTCGTAGGGACCTAAAGAATCGTTGTAAAAAGCGCGTGATGTCAATGTCAAGCGTTTTGCCTGATCGATCATTGCTCCCACAATTTTCGGGTGACAGTGTCCTTGGTTCACAGCTGAGTAAGCCGATAGAAAATCAAAGTATTGTTTTCCTTCTACATCCCACACATAAACTCCCTCTCCTCTTTTCAATACCACTTCTAGCGGGTGATAATTATGAGCTCCGTGCTTATCTTCCAATGAGATTAAATCCTTTGATGTCAATTGTTGCATAGTTGTATTCATTTTTGTGCAAGTTGAATCATTCGTTCATTCCGGAGAACCGCTATCCTTTCCTCATTCACGGAGAGAAATCATCCACGTTTCACAAAAATAGTGGTAAAGGGACAAATAATCAACAGAATAGCGATAAATCGTAGGATTTTTTTGATGTTTATGTTTATTTCACATTCATCTTGCGCATTCTAGACATCAAATCTTGCGCGTCGTTGACAATTTCTTTGGGAAAGCTATTTATCTCTAGAATTCGAATCGCGTTGCCATTTTCAGGTGTTCCTGATTTTAGTTTGTAATCAAAATGGATAGTTTCTTCCATAATAGATTCTGAAAAATGGAAAAGGTCATACTCCTGATTAAGCATTGCTGTTAATTCAATGTCGTGTGTGGAAACAAACACCAAACAGTTCCGTCTTGCCAGAAATGAAAGAACAGCTTTTGCCGAAGCGATGCGTTCTGCTGTATTCGTTCCTTTGAATAGTTCATCCAAAAGAACAATGGAAAGCTCAGTTTCGGAGATTTTATCAAGGATGTTTTTTACCTCATCGACTTCTCTGAAAAAATAACTACTTGAACTGATTAAATCATCTTCAATTCTTATGATCGAAAAAAGCTTTGCTAATGGAATCTTTGCAGAAGTTGCAAAGCAGGTATTCAATGCCATTCCTGAAATGTAGTTCAAACCAATTGAACGAATAAAGGTTGTTTTTCCTGACATATTCGAACCAGTGAGCAATATAGATTTTCTGGTAGTAATTGTATTGGGAACACAATCTGAAATGAGTGGATGTTTTAGGTTTTCAAATTTTAGTTCTTGGAACTTTTTGGAAATCGTTGGAATGCAAAATTCCTGAAGTCCAGACCTTAACGATGCAATAGAAACAAGAGTGTCTATTTCTCCAATAAAACGGTAGGTGCGCTCAATTTCTTTAGATTTATTCCTTAAAACATGCAGCGAACTAAAAAGCAAAAATGGTTCAAGTAAAAAAGTAATTTTTATCAATTCCAGCAGATACCAGTATGCTGCTTCTATTTCACTGTCCACCTTTTGTTCCAATTTAAAAAAGGACATCTTTCTTCGAATTGTAGCAATTGAACTAATGGAATGAGTTATTTCTGGATCCAGTACCTTCAAAACTTCCATTTTGGACAGTTTCTTTGCAACTGAACCCATTGTAAGAAAAGGAGGAATAGAATTGATAAAAAGGTTCGTCTTCCTTTTTAGTGCATAGTGAATAAAAAGATTGATTGAAAATAGGCATATCAACAAAATAAGAAAATTCGAATTGAAGAAAGAAAGTACCAGCGACAGCACAGAAGTCAATGAAAGCAACGGAATAAGGAAATGCCACTTTGGTCTTTCATCTAAATCTTTCTGGAACAAATCAACAATATTGTACGCTTGTTTATGATTCAATTGCTGGAGTTGATACTGAATTTTTAATCGGTCAGCGCTATTTTCAAGGAGCTGACTAATTACCTTTTCTTGCAGGTCAATTGTTGTAAAATCAGACTGAATCCTTCGCATCCGATTATAAAGGTATTGTTGTCCGATTTTGGACGAAGTCCTATCAACGAATGAAAAGAAAAGATCAAAATCTAAATCATCACATGTTTGGTCAGACACTACTTGAAATGCATCCGTGTTATCTTTGTTCTGATAGTAGCGCTTGACTAAGTCAAAATCGAAACCTTCGGTTTTAACCCTTCCAAATGTCCGTTTCAAATCTTTAAGAATTCTCTTTTTTCTTCGAAAGAACATCCAATCAGTTATTAGAATCATCGGTGTATGCAAGAATATCCCCTGGTTGACAATCCAAAGCTTTGCAAATTGCTTCTAAGGTTGAAAAACGAATTGCCTTTACTTTACCCTGCTTTAAGATGGAAAGGTTTACAATCGATACTCCGACAATTTCAGAGAGCTCTTTCAATTGCATCTTTCGAGTGGCGAGCATTACATCTAGGTTTACAACGATTGCCATATTAGATAGTTAATGAAGCTTCAAACGAAGCGATGAATGAATCGTAGTTCTTATGATTTCTGTGCCATGATGTGTTTCCGAATAGTGTCACAGAATTGAAATGAATCAATGTGTTTCCATCTTGCTCTTCTTCTAATCTGATGTAAACATTTTCTCCCCAGGTCCAGAAGTTAAGGGAAGTACCACAGAGAATTTGCAAACTATTCTTGTCAACATCTATAAGTCTAAAGTCAGATGCCTTAACAACTTCCAATAGCTTATCAAATAAGAGATCAACATCGATCTCACTTTTCAAATTGTACGATTTTCGCTCAAGCAGTATATTTGCAGGACTAAGAAACCAAGGTTTAAATCGCAGGCTTTTTCGAAAAATCAAATTGAGAAACAAAAGACCAACTGGTAGTGTAAACACCAATAAAGAAAGCCAAACTTCACCAGTTAAGTAACTGACTGCTCTGTAAATCAGAAAAAAAAGAATGCTAACGAGCAAAGGAATACGATTCATCTAACTAATTTTAGACAAAACTATAAAAAATCACCAAAATTTAATGATAAACGATAATTAATTATCGATAAATGTAAATTATTCACTTCTTAATACCTTTTCCATTTTCCTTCCCTTCGCCAATTCGTCTACCAGTTTGTCTAAATACCTCACTTGTTGTGTAAGTGTATTATCAATTTCTTCAATTCGATATCCACAGATCACACCTGTAATTAAATGCGCATTTGGGTGCAGTTTTGCTTTTGAGAAGAAGGTTTCAAAGGTTGCTTTCTCATCAATCAATTCCTGCAGTTTCTTTTCATTAAACCCTGTCAGCCACTCAATGACTTGATGTAATTCCTCTTTTGTTCTACCTTTACGCTCCACTTTTGTCACGTAGTGCGGATAAACCGAGCTAAATGTCATTTTAGCCATTCGCTCATTGTGTTCGGGTGTTATTTTCATTGTTCTAGCGTTAAAGTGTTGACCTTAGTTCCTTTTTAATATTTCGATCAATTTTTTGTTGACATAAATACTTTCTCTCCCAATTTTTTCAGAGGTGATAATTCCAATTTTCTCTAATCTGCTTAAATATCTCGAAGCCGCTTTTCTTTCTACATTCAGTTTTTGAACGACAAACTCAATTTTTGAATAGGGTTGTTCAAAGAGCAATTCAATCAATTCCTTTCTATAAATTTTTGGTTCACTGCTTTGTACTATTTCTATTGTTTCTGCAAGTAAACCATTAACCGCATGAATTTTATCAATGGTTCTGTTAGAGGTAACCTCTACTGCCTTTAATATATAAAATATGTATTCCTCCCATTCATCAGAAGTATTAACCTTGTTCAAAAGTCGATAATAATCACTCTTATTCTCGTTGATGTAAGAACTCAAATACAAAATTGGAATATCAAGTAGATCATTAAGAATCAAATACAAAATATTAAGTATCCTTCCAGTCCGTCCATTTCCATCATAAAATGGGTGAATACTCTCAAATTGATAATGCAGTATTGCCAAATTTATTAATGGCGGAAAGTCTTCTTGCCTTTGATTAAAATGTTCTAAGAAATTACCAAGTAAATCGAGAATCTCCTCTTTATTTTGTGGGGGTGTATATACAACCTCTCCTGTTTTATCGTTTTTAAGAACAGTTCCCGCCATACTTCTTATTCCTGCGTTGTTCTCTATAATTGTTTTTTGTAACAACTCAATATCTTTTAGTCGTATAAAACCTTGCCTTTTCAATAAATCATGTCCCGCGAAAATAGCTCTTCGATAATTTATAACTTCTTTTACTTGCCCCCCTTGTTTTGTTCTGATAGCAAGAGCTTTATACAATTCGTCTTGAGTTGTAATAATGTTCTCAATCTCAGAACTATCCTTTGCTTCTTGAAGGACTACTGCGTTTACAAGCATTGTTTGATTCGGCATTGTTTGAGCAATTCCCTTAAGCTCACCTAAAGCCTTGGATGATTTGCTTAATTGCCTTAGGATTTCCAATGTTTCCACTTTCTCCCTTTTGGGAGGTAATTTATCAAGGCTTTTATATGGTGTGTTTTGTCTCAACTCTTAATTATATGTACCAAAAATACAAAATAAAGTACATATATTGCAATTACGTCCCTTTTTATCCATTAAAGGGCTACATTCTAGCATTAAAGTTTCGATTTCAATCCAATAATTTTCCCAATCAATTCCTTCGGTAAGGGCTGGTTGTGTTTAAAATGTAACCGTATTCTGCGTTTTTGGCTCGGTAAAAATTGTCAACTTCGTTCATAGCTATTTCTGGGTTCCAACAGACCACATATTTCCGTTAAGATCATTGAATGTCGCACGTCTGTCTGGATCTCCTTCTTGCTCTTTCGGATGTTCAACGACTTCGCATCCAGCTTGAATAGCTTTCTCAAAGACTTCATCAACATTGGGGACATAAACATGCATTACTATTTGAATAGCAGGAAATCTTTCTGATGCCTCGCTGAGCATGACTATTGAATCGTCTATCCGAATCTCGGCATGCATGATCGTCCCATCTGGTCTATCGTATCTTCTGATTTCTTTTGCATCGAATAGTTGTTTCATCAGGTCAATGAATTTATCCGCATCCTTCACTATAAAATAGGGTGAAACGGAATTATAGCCATTTGGTTTGAAGTCCTTTTTCATATTATCTATTACTAAGATATTTTCTAATTAGATACTTTTATTTTTTCTACATAATAACCGCACATTTTTTCTCCTGAGCCATTACAGTCTGAGCACGTTTCTTGACCATCCTCACCGTCAAAACTATCAACAAATCCCCTTGCATCACAATTAGTACATCTCCCTTGGTTTCCAGTTCCAGAACAGTAAGGACAACTTACATCCGTACAGGAAATATATTGAAGTTTTGTAGATGCACACGAACAAATTAGTAAGGCAAGATATACAAAGATTATTTTTCTCATTGACATTGGATTTATAAATTGCCAAGGTGTTAAGTATGCTCCTTTCCATTCACTTAAAAACGATCAGCATTCATAACTTTCACCCATGCTTTCACGAAATCCTTTACAAATTTTTCTTTGTTATCGTCTTGTGCATAAACTTCTGAATACGCTCGTAAGATGGAATTTGATCCAAAAACCAAGTCAACGCGTGTTCCGGTCCATTTAACGGTTTCTGATTTTCTGTCTACGATGTTGAATTCGTTCTCATTGACTGGTTTCCACACGTAATTCATGTCCGTCAAGTTCACAAAAAAGTCATTGCTTAGTGTGCCTGGTCGATCAGTAAATACTCCGTGATTACTTCCGCTATGGTTTGTTCCCAAAACGCGCATACCTCCGACCAAAGCGGTCATTTCTGGTGCTGTTAATCCCAACAATTGTGCTCTGTCTATCAACAATTCTTCGGGTCTCACAGTAAAATCAGTTTTCAACCAGTTTCTAAATCCGTCATGGATCGGTTCCAATACATCAAACGAAGGTGCATCGGTCATTTCCGGTGTTGCATCACCACGACCAGCACTGAATGTAACGTTAATGTTCACTCCACCTCTTTGGGCTGCTTTTTCGACTGCAGCGCTTCCGCCCAATACAATGAGGTCAGCAATGCTCACTTTTTTCGATAAACCTGCTTGAATTTCGGTTAACTTATTCAGTAATTTGTGAAGTCGCGCTGGTTCATTTCCTTCCCAATCTTTTTGAGGTGCTAAACGAATTCTAGCTCCATTTGCTCCTCCCCTGTAATCAGATTTTCTGAATGTTCTAGCGCTGTCCCATGCTGTTGTGATAAGTTCTGTCTCGGTCAAACCGCTATTGAGCAATGTTGTTTTAAGCTCCTCGATTTCTGATTCAGACAAGTTATAATCCACTGTTGGGACAGGATCTTGCCAAATTAAATCCTCTTTCGGAGCATCTGCGCCTAAATAGCGACTTTTTGGACCTAAATCTCGGTGTGTCAATTTAAACCATGCTCTCGCAAATACATCCTTAAAATACTCAGGATCGTTGTGAAAGCGCTCCGAGATTTTTCTATATGCTGGATCCATCTTCATGGCCATATCAGCGTCTGTCATGATAGGATTTCTGCGTACGTTTGGAATATGAGCATCGAAAGGTTTGTCTTCTTCCTTTATACTCACTGGTTCCCACTGCCAAGCTCCTGCAGGACTTTTCTTTAACTCCCATTCATGATTTAACAACAAATGGAAATATGTATGATTCCATCGGTCTGGTGTTGTAGTCCATGCTCCTTCAAGTCCGCTCGTGACAGTATCTTCTGCATTACCTTTCCCATTTGGATTCATCCAACCAAAACCTTGATCATGCAATTCAGCTCCCTCTGGGCTTTCACCCAATGTTGAAGCATCGCCATTTCCGTGCGCCTTTCCAACGGTGTGACCGCCTGCTGTCAGTGCAACGGTCTCTTCATCGTCCATCGCCATGCGTTTGAACGTCATCCGCACATCTTGGGCAGTGCGTAAAGGATCGGGGGTTCCGTCAACACCTTCTGGATTGACATAGATGAGTCCCATTTGCACAGCTGCGAGTGGGTTTTCCAGCGATTCACGATCCGCATCACTCGAGTAGCGATTTTTTGTAGCAGCTAACCATTCTTTTTCCTTCCCCCAACTAATATCTTTCTCCGGGTGCCAAATATCTTCTCGACCGCCAGCAAAACCAAACGTTTTGAAGCCCATTGATTCATAAGCCATGTTTCCAGCAAGGATAAACAAGTCTGCCCAAGAGATATTGTTGCCGTATTTTTTCTTGATGGGCCATAATAACCTTCGTGCTTTGTCGAGATTACCATTATCTGGCCAACTGTTGAGAGGTGCGAAACGTTGATTTCCAGTATTACTTCCTCCACGACCGTCAGAAATGCGGTATGTTCCAGCAGAGTGCCATGCCATTCGAATCATTAACCCACCGTAATGTCCCCAATCGGCAGGCCACCAATCTTGGCTATCAGTCATGAACGCTTTCAAGTCTGCTTTTAAAGCCTCTAAATCTAACTGTTTAAACGCTTCGGCATAATTGAAGTCACTGCCTAAGGGATTCGATTTTGTATCGTGTTGATGTAAAATATCTAGGTTAATTGCCTTTGGCCACCACTCCGTTACGGAACGACTTGTTTCTGTATTAGATCCATGCATTACTGGACATTTTCCCATGTTTGAATTGCTCATAGTTAGTTGTTTTAATCTTTTTTGAAACGAACGGATTTGTCTATAACTGTCACAGCAAGCATTGTGCTACACTCGTGAATCTATCGTTGTCGCTAAATATAATATTTTTTTCTTTGAATTTTTCTGTAATCCAAAAGAAGTACACTTGCACTTCAGGCAAAACAGTCGACGTGTTTTCAGCTAATAAATCCATCACGACAGCATCAACAGAATGATCTATGAGCGGAAGATAAAATGTGTTTTTTCAACTTAAAAATTTATTTTTATCTTTATTTTCAAATATTTAGCATTATGAAAAAATTAATCTACTCTTTGGCGGTTGTATCGATCGCTCTTACCTCATGTCAGTCAGAAACAACTGCAGAGAATGGAAACGAATCGGATGACGCAACGGCGAAAGTCGAAGTGGATATTTCCAAATTTGAAGAATTAGCCGTTGAGCCGTGTAATTTACTAACAGAAGAAATGGTGACCTCTCGCTATAGTGTACTCGCTGAAAGCCTCAAGTTAAGCAAGTATTCTTCTAAAAAAGGTAAAGTTTCATGGACGGCTTATTGCACTTACTCTTGGAAAAAGCCAAATTTTGATGAAATTCAAAAAAGAACACAAGAGAAAATGTTGAAAGCAATGAAAAGTGGTGACACTAAAAATGCCATGAGTGTTGCAATGGATGTCGAAAAGGCAAGTTTTGAAGTAGGGATTACGAATTTGAAAATTTACGATGATGCGGAAAAAGCAGTGAATGGATTCATCCAAAGTCACACTATTCCTGAGTCAAAAGATGTAGCCAAGCTAAATGAAGCAATTGATGCTGAATCCAGCGATAAACTTACGAAAGATGGAAAAGAAGTAGGAAAGGAAATGGTTGGTGGTATTGCGGCGAACTTGAAATTTGAAAAGATTGAAGGAATTGGCACGAACGCTTATTGGGACTACCTTGGAAATAAACTAGATGTCCTTTACGGAACCGTACAGATTGGAATCATCATGCACATTAGTGAAAATCATGAGGAGAACGTAGCTGCGGCGAAGAAATTGGCTGAGGAAATTATGTCCGATTTTTAAGCTGTTATAGTAGCTGAGGACTTCACTTGTAAGATTGTTTTTTTTTTGCAAAAAAAAAGCTTGATTCACTTTACTGGTAAATCGTAAAGCAAATCAAGCCATCAAATTTCTCAAAAAAGAGAATTACACTTTGCGCTTGAATTCTAGCACTTTTGCTTCCCCACCGTTTACGTTCCAATCGATGTGAAGCTCATCAGCCGTGGCTTTAACAATTTGCCACTTTTGACCGTCTTTACTTATAATATTCTTGCTTTTTACAACGATGTGCTCGTCGTCAACGAACTCCCAGGTTCCTTCGCTCGGTTGTCCTGCTGTAACTTGAGACAATGTACCATCCTCTCTCAGTGTGAGTGACATCTCAATGACTGTTCCTTCCATGTCATAGGTATATTCCCAATCACCCAATACGAGTTCTGCTGTGCTCAGCTCCTCTGGTTCAGCGACTTCTTGTTCAACATTTTCAGAAGACTGCTCTCCCGCTGTGTTATCTATTTCGTTTGTACTGCATCCTACAAAAAGGAATGCGATTGCTGTAAGTGTAATTATTTTTTTCTTCATATTCCAAAACTATTATCCAAGTTGTTATATTCCAAATTATATCGGTATGAATTTTAAAAAATTCATTTCAAAATTTCTTCTCACCGAATATATTCCATCTGATACAAGTCAAACCCCTCTGCCCAATAATCTTTTATGGTTTCAATCAACTCAAATCCTTGTTTTTCATAAAACTTATAGGTGACTTGGGAGGTTCTAACTGTAATCTTTTCTACGCTATCAATCGTTTCGAGCTTTTGAAGTCTATACTTCAGTAATTCAGTTCCCAGACCTATTCCTTGGTAATCTGGATGGAAGATGTCCCAACTTATTATTCCAATTGTATGATCCCCTTCAAAGTTTAAACCACCTGAACCAACAATTTTACCTTCATAGAGCAACACGTAATAAAGTTCTCGTTCACTGTCCAAATAATTGCTTAGGTCAGTTTCTTCGGCAGGCGCAAAGTATTTTGGAGTGTTCAATCGAATTAGATCAATTACCTGATCCTTGTCTTTTACTTCGTATTCTTTTATCGAAATTTGTTCTTTCATTTTTAACGTGGCTACAACCAATAAAACTGTTTGTGTTATTTCTTTTGGTATTTATTGTGCTTCCATTGATTCGTTCCAGCTTCACTATCTGCAATAAGTTGTGTCATACGCTTAATTTGCGTTGCTTCTTGCTTAGCGCTCATCACCCAGGTGGAAGATGCTTTACGGTAAGATGGAGCAAGAGATTGAAAATAATCCCACGCTTTTTTATTTGCTTTGAATTCCTTTTCAAATTCAGTAGAAAATTTCAGTTCTTTGTTTTCAAAAGCATACACAGCTGATTTTTCATCTGTTCTGTGGCTGTAAATTTCAAGTCCCGCTTCCTGCATCAATCCTTGTGCTGTCAGCGCTTCGACTTTTGCGATATTTACCAAACTCCAAATGCTATCTTTTCGGCGCGGAGTAAAACGAATTTGGTAGCTGTCTTTATCTATTGAACGTCTTACTCCGTCGATCCAGCCAAAACAAAGTGCTTGATCAACTGATTCGGACCAGGTCATAGAAGTCATACCTGAATTCACCTTGTAAAATCCAACAAACAGTTCAGTTTCCTTGGTATGGTTGTCTTCTAACCATTTTCTGAATTCATACTGTGTCTTAAAAAAAACTGGGGTCATTTGGTTCGTTTAATACGGTATTATACTTGATTAGATGTTTACGTTTCAATATTACTACTTATGTAGCTCTGATATCACTAATCAATTCCATTTATTATCAGTTTTCTAATTGAATAACCAGGATTAAATTAATCATTTAATTGAAATCAATGAAACAACCCTGAACTTTACATCAACAAAAAGCCCCTTGAACCAGAAAGGAACAAGGGGCTTGTGAAATTTTATTTTATCTATTACTGTGCAATGATTCGACCAGTTTGTAATGTTCCATTCTTGTCAACGATATGGTAAAAGTAGATTCCTGAAGGAAGTCCACCTGTCTCAACCGTATTCATTTGTTGGGTTAATGATTGGTTCACAACTACCTTGTTGAGCACGTTATAAATACTCACATGAACATCTTCTTGGGCACCACTATCAGTTAAATCGATGTTAAAACGTGTAGTAAATGGATTCGGATAAACGGCAATCATATCCGTTGCATCCAAAGCAACAGTACTAGCAACACTGCACGTCGTAGGAGCATTAACGGTGTTATCATTTGTATTAAAAATACCGTCTGTCGTAAGCGCTCTACCGTTAAGTTCAACTCCCGATGCCAAGTTTATTGTCCCACTATCCGAAACGATCGTACCAACGAACTTAGAATCAGTGTTCAGACTAACGTCTCCGTTAACCACCCAATAAACATTTTCAGCCTGTGCTCCATTCATTAATTCAATTGTTGCATCAACGCCCGTGCTAAGTGCACCATTGATTAAAAGAACAAAAACTGCATTCGTATTGTTTTGAGCGTTCAAAAATAAGGTATCGGAAATAACCGTTCCGGCATCCAACAAATACGTGTGTGGTGTCAAAACCAGCTTGTTACCTACAGTTGCAGGATACATCAATTCAATATCGACCAATAAACTGTTCAAATAAGAGTGTACAAGTGGAAGATCAGTTGCCGCAGTAGCTGTGGAAGCACTTGGCGCAACGTGTAAGGTACCAGTAACATCTCCAGCATCGAATCCTGTAGTTGCACCAGCATTAGTTCCTACTTCTCCAGTAACAGTCGTTGTACCTGTATTTGTAAGTGCACCGCTTGCAGTAAACAAAGCAAAACATTCAGTACTTTCAAGGTCTGGAGCATCAGGACCGCTTAGGGTAGGAAGATCACAACCTAAAGGCAAACGTGCCGTTGTCCCATCAATGGCAATAGCCCCAAAAGTAGAGAACACTCTACCTTCCAACTGACCGCCAGCAGCAATTGAAATTGCACTATTGTTTGCTATCAGCGTTCCCTTCATCGTAGTTCCAGCTGCCATTCCGATAGCACCTTCTGCTACCCAAAAAACGTTACAGGCTTTCGCGCTATTCAGTAAAATAACTTCAGCACCAGCGCTAGTTGTAAAGGCTCCTCCCACTTTAAAAATAAACAGCGCATTTTCGTCGCCACCAGCATCCAATGTAAGTTCTCCGGCAATCGATCCTGCTGCTGCAATTTGATAAACTCCCGGATCAAGGATTTCTCCTGCTCCCAGCACACCTGCATGAACATCAGTCGTGGTTGTTGTACTTAATTCTGTGTACAATGCCGCCAAATCAGTCACTGCTGTTGCTGTGGAAGCATCAGCATTATGCATTACTCCATCCACATTTCCGAATGACGTAATGGCTCCAACTTGGGTCCCTATATTTCCTGTAACATGCGACAGACCAGTGTTTCCAACAGCTCCAGCCGAAGTAAATAAAACATAGTTGATCGTACTTCCCATTGTTGGGCCTTGTCCGAAACTAATATGTTGGAAAAATAGCATCGATGCAGCTACTGTAAAAAGTAATGTTTTTTTCATGATATTTTGTTTTAGTGTGAGTTAATTATCCACACTACAAAATTCCATGATTGTCAATGAAAAGTATTACAGAAGCACCATTAATAGTTGCGTGATTCGCTGATTCGTTCGTGAATTTAGATTCTTTTTATGAAGATGCTCTTTGTTAATGGACCTGATTTATTAAACATTCACGACCTTCCAGATCGTATTCCAATTCCTCGTTGTAATGTTTTTTCCAAACAATTTTTCTAATTCTTCCATTCCCTTCACGGTTTTCGTTGTTGATAAATCCAAAACACTACAAATTATTCGGTTGTTAACGGAAGTGATCTGATAACTATTGTCTTTTGATGAGTAAGGTAAATCCAGTTCAGCAGTAGGTTCCGTTTTTAGAAAGGACACATATAAGCGAATATCTTTGTGCATTTCCACATTTTGAAAAGGACGCTGATTTACTAAACTTGCGATTTCATCTTTTGTGCGCAACATCACTGGAATTGGAAAGTTGAAGGCATCGGAAAGGTAATTTTCCATTTTGGTCTCCAAGGCTTGAATGTCCTTTTGATTTGTTTCGAACACCACATTTCCAGAGTTCAACAACGTTCTTACATTCTCACAACCAATTTCTGACAATTTATCGCGCAGTTCTGCCATAGGGACTTTATGATGTCCTCCTACATTAATACCTCTAAGAAATGCTGCTACTGTCATTGTGTTTTCCTTAAAATTACAACAAAACATATAAAACTATCAAAAAACTAATTTGCACCTTACGAAATCGGTCTTTTGCAGTGCGAGCTATTGGCTAGCAAACCGTCTCGGTCATTGAAGTGGCATAAAATAACCAGGCATTACGACTTAACTGGTTAAAGACAGATTCAGCACCTTACCCCTAAGGTTCTTTCCTTTGTGTTCATTTTATTTTTTAATAATCCATTTAATATTTCAAACTAAGTCACTAACTTTGCCAAAAAAAAATCTAATCATATGAAAAAAAACCTACTATTATTTGGTTTGCTAACACTAGCGACACAAACTTTTGCACAAACTTCAAACTGTTTACCTGAATGGCAATATAGAATGCCGGTAACCGTATCAAATGCGAATGCAGCTGCCTTAACCGATCATCAAGTGAATCTTACCGTAAATACGCAAGCGCTTATCACTGATGGGAAAATGAACGTGGACGGTTCTGACTTACGTTTTGCAGTCGATTGCTGTACTCCAGTGTGTTACTGGATTGAAAGCGGATTGAATACTACGACAACATCCGTATGGGTAAATATCGGTTCTATTCCTTCAATGGACGATGCGACAATTTACATGTATTACGGAAACGCAGTCGCTACAGGTACTTCAGATGCAACATGTGTCTTCGATGTATTTGATGACTTTGACAATGACGCACTTAATCAATTCTCACAGGTATGTGGAACTGGAGCAGAGTCGTTTGCGGGTGGTGAACTTTCACTGTCTTGGTCGAGTGATGTTATTTACCAATCTTCAATATCGCTACCGCTTGGAACTATCTACACGATTGAATCTAACATTACTGCAGCTTCAGGAGACTGGCCAGGGATTTATGCGATGAAGCAAACCGATTCTCGTTCTTATGGAAACTTGATGGGAAGTACGCAAGTACGGATTTCTGTTGGATCAACATTTACCTCAACACCATGTGATGGACACAACTGGGCTTCTGGTCTGTTCGGCTACACAAACCCTGTTGGAATCTGGTCGTTGACATGGAGAGGAACTGGTGATATCATTGCTGACTTCCCTTCTGTTGGTCCTATAACTTCAACTGACGTTACTTTCCCGTTAAACGATGACTTAGTCGTTGGTTTTGGAGGAATCTCTGGAGGAACAGGTTCCATGACCATCGATTGGATCCGTGCGCGCAAGTATGCGGCAATTACACCAACCTTCGTTTTCGGAACTGAAGAAGTTCCATCTGGAGCACAAGTAGTTTCAATCACGGCACCAGCTTCTGGAATTTGCCCAGGAGAAAGCGTTCAATTAGATGCTGGAACTGGATTTACAAATTATGATTGGTCGACCACGGAGTCTACACAAACAATTGATGTTTCAGCAGCTGGCTGGTATTATGTGACGGCTACAGATCTTGCTGGCTGTTCAAGTGAAGATAGTGTTGAAATCAATGCATTTACAGCTCCAACTGCTGGATTCGGTTCTGTTGTTACTGTAGGAGATGTAACATTCACTAGCTCTTCAACGGGTGGAACGACTTACGCTTGGGATTTTGGAGATGGAAACAGCTCTACAGATGAGAACCCTTCACATACGTACACTGCAAACGCAACTTATTCAGTGTGTTTAACGGTAACTAGTGCCGATGGTTGTACAGACGAAATCTGCAACGATGTCATCATTTCTACTGTTGGCTTGAGTGGTTTAGAACAATTATCTTTTGATATGTACCCTAACCCAACAAGCACTGAACTAAACGTTGTGTCTCCTTTGGAAGAAGTTGTGACTTTCGAGCTTACTTCTATTGATGGAAAAGTAGTTCAAGCAGGAAAACTTACAACGGGAGTAAACGTGTTAAACGTTACTTCGATTGAAGCTGGAACATATATCCTACGCTTGCCAAACTATCCTGGATACGGTTCAAGAATCGTTGTTCAATAAAAAATAAATACATGCGAAAGAGGCTTCCGTCTGAGATGGAGGCCTCTTTTTTTTAGGTGTATTTGGGTTTTGTATTGACAATTCGTAAACTTGCAATACCACACATTAGAACCTAATACAAAAAAATGGTAAACGCATTAAGATCATTTTTACTCAGCACAGTCATTTTGCTAGGAACTTTCTCCTTTGGACAATCGCTCAATGTTAGTGGTGGATACACCGCTTCTTGGATGAGAATTAAAGGGGTTACCGACGAACCGCCCTATGAAGAACACCATGATGGACCCAATTCATACACTAGGTCTAGTACAAATAAGAATGTTAGTGGATTTAACGTAGGAGTTCTATATGAATTTAGCCTTGGCCAACGTTTGTCTTTAGAGACCGGTTTTAGATTCCAGACAAGAGGTTATAAAATCATAAAAGAAGCAACGTATGAACAAAGTTCTGGTAGCTTTAGTAAAATAGAAATAGGAAAGAAAAAAATGAATTACCTAGATCTTCCTGTCATTTTGAATACGGCTATTTCAGTTGGGAAATATCGATTCTATGCAAGAACGGGGGCTTACCTTGGGTTTTTAACTAAAATGAAAAGCACTGGTCAAACTGAGTACAACATCAATGGAGAGATTTTGACATCTTCAAGTAGTTATTTACATTCCAAAGGTAGACTGATCGAACGGTTGACTTATGGTCTGATTGCGGGAATCGGCGTCGAACACAAAAATTTCTATTTTGAAACAAATTACAACCTAGGATTTCATTCCTATCCTAATCAGCAATACGGTGCATACACACACGACTTGTCTTTCTCTATAGGATACAAGATTAAATTTAAGCGCGAGAAGTAAGATTATCTAAACATAACTGAGCCACTACAACCCTCTCCTTCTGGAAATGGTTCCAACCATTCTTTTAATGTTTCAATGCGCTGATTCGTTAGTTTTGTTAAATACCCTGACGCACACATTGGATACATTGAACCATACTCCATTAGTTTATCAGATTCAGGAAATTTCATTTCTAGTTCGGCATCTCTGAATTTAATCCAAAGTCGTTGTGAGACTTTAAGCTTTTCAATAAAAGTCGAATCATTTTTATAGTCCGTCAGAATTTGGGTGTATACATCATTCAATTCCTTGTCGGCAATATGGTATTTTTCACGTTCTTCTTGATTCATTTCAAACTGGGTTTGTGAAAACGAAGTCAACGAGAGTGAAACTAAAATTAGAAGTGTAAATAGCTGTTTCATAATTGAGTACAATTTGGTGATTTAGAAGATTAAATTAGTGATTTTAGTTTAATCATCAAAGTCCATCTTACTTAGCGGATTAATTACGAGCAGTATTCATTTTTTGCATGACAGCGAACACTGCAATGCTGATCACCGAAGCAAAAAAGCACCAAACAGAAACAACGTAATCTGCATAAAAGATAGTTGTGATAATGTAAGAAACTAGAATTGCTGTACCCAATGTCCACATTCTTTTAGCTGGGGAGAAAAACGGAGGAGCAATGGTGGCGATAATATAAAGTGCACCGCCATAGCGACTCAACGCTTGAGGATAATCTTGTACGTATGAAATATGGTATCCGACGACCTCAGCCTGAACGCTATAGGTCATCAAACAATAGGCGAGATAAAGCGAAACAACGCCTCCGATACCGACTAACGTCTTTTCGATTGTTTTGCGCTTTTCTTTTTCCACTAGCATTAATATGGATAGTGGAACCCAAATTGGCCAGACAACCTGTGCAAAGAATAAAAAAACATACGTTGATCCTTCTTGCAGTGATGCATAATACGGATCGGTGAGCGAAAGCCATAGAAGTCCCTCCGTAAATTGCTGCACAGCAAAAATTAGCGGAATGCTTGCAAATGCAGACTGAGAAGGTTTCTTTACCTTTCTTATTGAAATGACACTTATTGCGGTTAGAACAATCGCTGCTCCAAAACTGGCACTGGCTGAAAAACACATAGGGAGCAAGGTAGTTTTTATAATTGGATAAATGGGGAATAAAACTATGCTGGTTTAGCTTGGTTTGTTGAAAGCACATCGCTTACCATATTATTTTATATAAATGGCAGGAGCCCCTTTCGACAGTCAACGCCCCAGTCCATTGACGGACCAACATATTTGAACTATCCAGCGCCCTAACTGATAAAGAAATTGATTTACTTTTAGCTCCTTGCATTGTCACCCAGTTTCCGATAGCTGATGTACTGCACTCTGGTTGAGAAGACCATAAAACAGAAGATGGTAATATATTGGTAAAAACCTCACCTTCAATATAAACTGCAACAGAGGCTACACTATTCGCAAGTAAACTATCACGTGTTTCGGTGTCGTACCACGGGGTTAGATTAGCATGAAAACTACAACTTCCATCGTCGGCATTGGCTTCAGTACTGAAGTTATCTGCCTTCGGGTCTGTGCATCCGCTGACATTTTTTTTACATGAGATTACAACCACTGCAAGTATCAGGGTCATAAAGATTCTTATTGTATTTTTCCTAGTGTTCATTTTTTAGGTTTGTTTCGTTATAACTTGTTTAAAAGTCCTCCCACTACCGCTCGATTACATCGCGTGTGTGCGTGTAACCTAACAATAATTATTTCAAGAAAATTACACATTTATTTAACAACCACAATTCCAGAAATTAAACCTTTCTCTCCGCTCCGCTGGATTTGCAATCCTGCGGTTGAAAATAATATTTTATACTATTATTTCTAAAGCAATTTAAACATAAAAAAGACGAACTTTTATACTGTCAAAGAAAAAGCATGTTCCGCAGGATTGCAAATCCAGCGGAGCGGGGTGGGTGAGCTCGTGTTATAGTTAGCTCGTCTCTCTCTCCTTTAGAAAATCTTCAATTTCCATGAGTAACTTGATGTATTTAACAGCTGTTCGATTTTGAATTGTACCAAGTTTAATTGGAGTTAGACCAGCAGGTACCCTAGACACCGTTTTATCGATCAATGTCATTAATTCATCAAACTGATCTAAATAAATCACAGGCACTTCTGATCTAGATAATATCAAGAGTTTTGCTGTCTGACTGGCGAGTCTTCGGTTGGCATTACCTTCATGAATTGCCATGTTATAATTAATAACTGATAATTTTCCGAGAAAATAATTGTGCATTGCGATTAAAAGTTTTCAAAAAAGGTGATTTGTGATTATTTCATGTGGTTCTGAGTTATTATCAATTATGCACTTATCCTTACCCCCACAACGTTTGAAAGTTTCCGTTTCAAAAAGCTGATCTCGAAGTTTGAGAATGGAATTTGTAATTGACCAAATCTCATTTCTGTAAATTGAGAGATTTTTTTTCAATACCTCTTCTTCAGTCATTACATTTTATTTTTCTTGAGTTATTTTCATTACCTATAACTCGTTTATACACTCCACTTCTGTGTAACATTTTTCATTCATTCCCTCTAAATATAATAATTCTGTGTTACACAGTTATATGTTACACAGTTATATAGGTCCATTTACAAAGAAGCCCCTTAAAACAACTTCGGTTGCACATCATCGTCGTCCCTTTTCAAGTCCCACTCAATGACGTTTGAACCGCCTTCACTACCTTCTCCTCCTTCTGAAGTATCATCTCCCTCATCAGTATCATCAGTATCCGTTGGTGTTGGCTCGTTTTCTTCTTCTGGCCATGGTTCATCGCCTTCAATGGGGTGATCCAATACAATCTCCTTCACCTTCAACTTCGTCATTTGGTTGCCTTGCGATTTCATGCCCTTTACGTCAATGAATTCAGCCAAATCGATTTCGGTGTCGGGGAGATTTTTTGTTGCTTTGAGCAGTTTATTGTAGACGATGCGCGCCTTTGGTTTGTACGCTGTAGAAACGACATCCAATTGTGAGCCTTCGCTTTCTGAAATGAAGAGTACTTTTTTGTCTGTGGTGACTTCGCACACAAAACGCTTGCAGAAGTGTAAATCCTTCTCCGCGTCGTAGTAAACAGCAGTAATTGGTCGCTCGGGATGCCATTTTTCAATGTGAATCATGTCATCGTCGAAGTGGGTAGAAAGATCAAAACTCGATAAACGGTATTCTCCCGATTTGTACAGGGTTAAAATTTTGTCGTCGCCCTTGAATTGTCCTAGGAATTTACCACGTTTGTCATCGTTCAAACGACCGACAACGGTATCGTACCAAATTTTACGCGCCGCCAAGGTGGATCCGCCGACTTCTTTTTGCACAATCTTGGATACAATTTCCTTCGTGACTCTGTTTCCAGAAGCATCACGCCCTTTGATGAGTTGTTCACCCATGTCAATATCAAACTTCAGACGTTTTAAATGTGGTCGTGCACGCAAAATTACCGTTACGACTTCACGCTCTCCGTTTGGATGCACCGTGAAATACAGCATTTTCGAGCCTTTCGTTCCTTTTGTGAGATCATATTCTGTGTCACGTGTAATGGAGTTTACATTGAAACGCTTCATCATCGTTGGGCCGCCGACACCGTCTTGGTACATCAAATGGTACACCGTGCGTTTATCGCCTTTTTTCCAAACGTTGGCGTAGACAATTCCCTTGCCGACAAATTTCTTATCGGCGATTTTGGTCACCATCATCTTCCCTGTCGCGAAGAAAACAATCACATCGTCCAAATCAGAACAATCGGCAATGTACTCCGCCTTTTTCAAACTGTGACCGATGAATCCTTCGTCGTAATCAACGTAGAGTTTTTTATTGGCAATGATGACTTTCGTCGCGTTAATTGAATCAAAGGTCTTGATTTCCGTTTTACGCTCTCTCCCCTCTCCAAATCTCGCTTTTAAGTCCTTGAAATAGTCGATGGCGTATTCCACCAAATTCGCAAGGTGACCTTTCACGACTTCCATTTCCGCTTCAATCTTCGCAATGTTTTCGTCTGCTTTGTCAGCATCGAAACGCGTAATACGAATCATTGGAATTTGCGTCAATTTCTGTAAATCCTCGTCTTCAATTTCGCGGAGCAATACTTTTTTGAACGGCTTAAACGCATCGCGCATGTACACGTAAAGCGTTTCCTTGTTGCTGTAGTTCTTGAAATCAATGTACATTTCTTCGTTGATGAAGATTTTCTCCAAAGTCGAGAAATGCCATTGCTTTTCCAATTCCGCCAAACGAATTTCCAACTCCAGTTTCAAGAGTTCAACCGTTCTATCCGTGTTGACTTTCAAAATTTCAGAAACGCCCATGAAGCGCGGCTTATCGCCGTCAATCACCGAAGAGTTGGGAGAAAGCGAAACTTCACAATCTGTAAATGCATACAAGGCATCCACCGTTTTATCGGGAGAAACACCAGGCGCTAAGTGAATGATGACCTCAGCATTTGCCGCTGTATTGTCTTCAATCTTTTTGATCTTTATTTTTCCTTTGTCGTTCGCTTTTAAGATCGAATCGATGAGGGTGGACGTTGTACCGTACGGCACTTCGTGAACGATCAGTGTTTTGTTATCTTCCTTGCGGATTCTGGCCCGCAAACGGACTTTCCCACCTCTGAGACCGTCGTTGTAATTCGAAAAATCTGCCATCCCCCCGTTCAGGAAATCTGGTAAAATAGTGACTTTCTTCCCGCGCAAATGATTGATCGATTGTTCAATCAATTCCACAAAGTTATGCGGCATAATTTTACATGCCATTCCCACTGCAATTCCTTCTGCACCTTGTGCGAGGAGTAAGGGGAATTTTACAGGCAATTGTTCAGGCTCTTTGTTTCGACCGTCGTAGCTTTTTAGCCAATTCGTTGTTTTCGCGTTGAATACAACGTGTGACGCAAATTTCGACAAACGTGCCTCAATGTAACGAGGTGCCGCTGCGCCATCTCCCGTGAGGGTATTTCCCCAGTTTCCTTGGCAATCAATCAATAAATCTTTTTGTCCCAACTGCACCAAAGCATCTCCAATCGATGCATCTCCGTGCGGGTGAAATTTCATGGTATTTCCGATGATGTTTGCCACTTTGTTGTAGCGACCATCGTCCATTTCCTTCATGGAATGCATGATTCGGCGCTGTACAGGCTTAAAACCATCGTACAGGGAAGGAACGGCTCTTTCGAGAATTACGTACGAAGCGTATTCTAAAAACCAGTTTTCGTAAAGTCCACCAACGGGAATAATCTTGTCCGTGGTCTCGCCCTTCTCAAAAGGATTTCCATCCTCGTCCTTCATGTCGTTATTTTCTAACTCTTCGTTTTCGTCAGCCATTACTTATGATGCTTTTTCAATGTTCGCTTCTTCTGCTGCTGCATCTAACGCACTTTCTACGTCTTCATCAATCACCAAATCCTCTTCTACACGGAGATTGTCAATGATAAATTCTTGACGTTCTGGCGTATTTTTACCCATGTAGTAGGAGAGAATTGAATCGATGGATGCTTCTTTGGAAAGAATCACAGGTTCCAAGCGAATATCGTCGCCAATAAAATACTTAAACTCGTCTGGTGAAATCTCACCGAGACCTTTAAATCGTGTTATTTCAGGATTTCTTCCCAACTCCTCAATGGCGTTGCGTTTTTCCTCTTCTGAATAACAGTAAATCGTCTTTTTCTTGTTCCGCACCCTGAAAAGAGGCGTCTGGAGAATGTAGACGTGGTTTCTTTTGACTAAATCCGGGAAGAATTGTAAGAAGAAGGTCAACAAAAGCATACGAATGTGCATTCCGTCGACATCGGCATCTGTTGCGACTACGATGTTGTTGTAGCGTAATTCGTCCATATCGTCCTCAATGTTCAATGCCGCCTGAATCAAGTTAAACTCCTCGTTTTCGTACACAACTTTTTTAGTCAGTCCGTAACAATTCAACGGCTTACCACGTAACGAAAATACCGCTTGCGTGTTCACATCTCTGGATTTGGTAATCGATCCACTTGCCGAATCTCCCTCAGTGATGAACAAGGTTGTCTGTTCGCGCAATTCATGCTTTAAATCCGTTAAATGCACACGACAATCGCGCAATTTCTTGTTGTGCATGTTCGCTTTCTTCGCACGGTCACGGGCAATCTTACGAATTCCAGAAAGTTCTTTTCGTTCTTTCTCCGATTGCTTAATTTTCTTTTCAAGCGTTTCCACCGTTGCGGGATTCTTGTGCATGTAATTATCCAATTTCTCTTTCAAGAAATCATTGATAAACGCCCGCATCGATTTACCATCCGGCTCTATTTCTGTTGATCCTAATTTCGTTTTTGTTTGCGATTCGAACACCGGTTCAATCACCTTCACTGCCACTGCCGCTACAATAGATTGGCGAATGTCTGATGCTTCGTAATTCTTCCCGTAGAAATCGCGAATAACTTTCGCCACCGACTCACGAAATGCGCTTTGGTGCGTTCCTCCTTGCGTGGTGTGCTGACCGTTGACAAAGGAATAATAATCCTCCCCGTACGTGCGACCGTGCGTAAAAGCTACTTCGATATCATCGCCTTCTAAGTGAATAATTGGGTACAACGGATCACCGTCCATGTTGTCTTCCAGCAAATCCTTTAATCCAAATTTCGATTGGAATTTCTCTTTGTTGAATTTGAGCAATAATCCTCTGTTCAAGTAACAGTAGTTCCACAACATCTTGTACAGGAAGGGCGTTCTGAACGAGAATTTTTTAAAGATTACTTCGTCGGGAATGAACTCGACGTACGTTCCATTTTCTTCGTCTGTTTTTGAAACAGGTAAATCTTCCACCAATTCCCCTCGAACGAAGGAAGCTTGTTTCTTTTCACCCTCACGGACAGAATAGACCATAAAGTGAGACGACAATGCGTTCACTGCCTTCGTACCTACTCCATTCAATCCAACTGATTTCTTAAATGCTTTTGAATCGTATTTTCCTCCTGTGTTAATTTGCGAAACACAATCGATGACCTTTCCGAGTGGAATTCCACGTCCGTAATCGCGTACGGTGACTTTCCCATCAACAACAGTCAATTCGACTCTCGTACCATTCCCCATCACAAATTCATCGATGCAATTATCGATCACCTCCTTCACCAAGATATAAATCCCATCATCAGCAGAAGAACCATCTCCGAGCTTCCCGATGTACATCCCAGGTCTTAGTCGAATATGCTCCTTCCAATCTAACGACCGGATATTATCTTCAGTATATTGATTTTCTGCCATTTAAAATTGATTATTGGTCGACTCTCAAAGATAATGAAGAAAGGGCGTTGTAGGCGAGAAACTTACGAGAACTTATTCACTAAATTGTGTGAATTACACTAAATAGGTAGCACCGTCCGATACAACCTCTGAATTTTGAAAGATGTGACGTGCTTCTTCCTCGTGTACCACACCATCCTCGTAGCGCGCACTTATATGTCCCATAATCAGCTTTTTAACTTCGGCTTGCTTCGCAATATTGGCTGCATCAATTGCTGTGGAATGCATCGTAGCTTTTGCTCTGTCTCGATACGCCTCGGTGAAAGTAGCTTCGTGATAAAGCAGGTCAACTTCACTTACAACAGGTAAAATCGCTTCAAAATAGCGCGTATCGGAACAAAATGCATACGATTTGGCAGGTTCTCCCGGCAAGGTGTAATCGCTTGATTGAATCAATATCCCATTTTCATCAGTGATGTCTTCGCCTTTTTTGAGTCGGTGATAGTATTCGATTTTTACACCGTGAGCTTTGGCTTTATCATCTAGGAGTTTTCGATCTTTTTCTTTGCAGAGAATTTTAAATCCAGTGGTTGGAATCTTATGCGACAATGGAAACGATGTCACTTCGATTTTTTCGTCTTCGATAATCACTTTTGGTTCATCGGCTTGTGTTGCACTAAAGTGAACAGGAAAGGAAAGTTGAGCGCCTGCGTAATTCAGTTGAAGGTTGAGAATTTCTTCCAATTCTTTTGGCGCAAAAATGTGAATGGGTTGAACCCGTCCGAGCAGGTGCATCGTGCTGAGCAATCCGACCAATCCAAAGTAATGATCGCCGTGTAAATGGGAAATTAATATGTAATCGATGCGTTGAAATTTTGCACCGAATCTGCGCATTTGCATCTGGGTACCTTCTCCGCAATCGATCAATAAATGCCGATTGGCACAAACGATGTATTGAGAAGTTAATCCCCGATTTGCTGTGGGAGTTGCTGAACCGCTTCCTAGAATTGTGACCGCAAAATCCACGGTCTAAATGGTTGCCAACGCTTCTTTTTCTGTCGCTGTGATAGTAAATACTTTGTCGAGTTGAGCGATGCTGATCAATTTGCTCACATTTTCATTCAACCCACACAATACAAATTTCCCGTTGGTGTCTTTGCACATGCGATTTGCTACCAAAATAGCACTCAATCCAGACGAATCGCAGTAGCGCGTTTTTGAAAGATCAATGATGATATTGTTAACGCTACCTTTATTCAATAAAACCAATTCAGCCTTTAATTCTGATGCATTTGCTGCATTGAGCTTCTCGACATTTGTTTTGACAACGGCTGTTCCGTTCTGTTGATTAACGATAAAATTCATGTATAGGTCTTTGTTCAAATGTAGTAAATATTATTCACGTTTTATTTTTGACGCTAACAAATAAATTGCAGCCATTCGGATCGCCACACCGTTCTCCACTTGTGGTAAGATGATTGACTGCGCAGAATCTGCTACGTCACTCGTGATCTCAACTCCTCGATTAATTGGACCAGGGTGCATCACCACGATCTCCTTCGAAAGGTTGTCTAAAATCTCTTTATTCAATCCGTACTGCATGGAATATTCGCGCAGTGACGGGAAGTATTTAATTTCTTGTCGCTCCAATTGGATGCGCAACATATTCGCGACATCGCACCATTCAAGCGCGCGCTGCAAGTTGTGCTCGACTTTAACACCTAATTCGTGAATGTATTTCGGAACAAGCGTTGTCGGTCCGCACACCATGACTTCAGCTCCCAATTTCTGCAAGCAAAAGATATTAGACAGTGCAACTCGTGAGTGAAGAATATCTCCCACAATCACCACTTTTTTGCCTTTTACTTCTCCCAGCCTCTCTCGAATGGAATAAGCGTCGAGCAAAGCTTGCGTTGGGTGTTCATGTGTTCCGTCCCCAGCGTTGATGACTGTTGCATTGATGCGCTCAGACAAGAACTTCGCTGCTCCAGGATTTGGGTGACGCATAACCACCATGTCCACTTTCATGGATAAAATATTGTTCACCGTATCGATCAGGGTTTCGCCTTTTTTGACAGAGCTACTCGCTGCTGAAAAATTAACGGTATCCGCTGAAAGTCGTTTTTCGGCAAGTTCAAACGATAAACGGGTTCGGGTTGAATTTTCGAAGAATAAATTGGCAATGGTAATATCTCGGAGCGAAGGAACTTTTTTAATGGGGCGATTAATAACTTGTTTGAACGCATCGGCGGTCTTAAAGATCAACTCGATATCGTTTGTTGTTAAATCCTTGATCCCAATTAAATGATCTACGCTTAAACTATCCATTTGCATCCGGTGTAAAAAGTACTACTTTATCTTCTCCTTCTAATTCATTCCATTCGACAGAGACGCGCTCTGAAATTAATGTATCCACTGTCTTTCCTACGTAATCGGCAGAAATTGGTAAATCTCTTTTAAAACGACGATCGATCATCGTCAATAATTCTACTTTCTTTGGACGTCCAAATGCGAGTAAGGCGTCCAATCCTGCTCGAATTGTTCTTCCTGTGTACAAGACGTCGTCAATCAGCACGACTTTCTTATTTTCGATCACGAAATCAATATTGGTCGCACTTGGAATAAGTGGTGTTTCTCTTCTTCTGAAATCATCACGGTAAAATGTGATATCGAGATTCCCACATACCACTTCCTTTTGTAGGATTTCCTCCAAACGTTCTTTTAGGCGCGTTAGCACGTTTATTCCACGAGGCTGAAGTCCAATTAAAACAGTTTCCGAGAAGTCGTTGTGATTTTCAATAAGTTGGTAACAAAGTCGATTAATCGTCAGTTCAAAGTGTTTTGAATTAAGAATGACTTGTCTTTCCATCCCAACAAAGATAAAAGTATTTTAGTTAGGTCGAACGGCTTGAAAAAAAAAACATACTTTTTTGAACTAACTCGGTTTAGATGGACTTCATTTTCAGTTTACGTTGGGTTTGTCTCCGTTTAATCAATCGTTCATACGGTTCACCATTTATTCAAAAATCATGAAGAAAAACGGCTTATATTTGAGAGAGTTAGGTTAGTAGGATTGAAAAACATCTAAAAGTTTTTCGATTGTTTTTGGTTTAGGTTGCCTGATTTTACACCACTTAATCGCGTGTGAAATCAGGCAATCCTTTTTCAGGTCTATCTCAACGGGATTAGTTCCCTCCTTTCTTCTTGACTTTGTATCCTTCGGCGACTAATAAATCGTGTACTTTATCCTTAAAATTGCCTTGTATGATGATTTCACCATCTTTCGCACTTCCACCCACACCGCATTTACTTTTTAGCAATTTAGCAAGGTCTTTCAGATCGTCATCGGAACCAACAAACCCTTCGACCAAGGTCACCTCTTTTCCACCACGCTGTTTGCGGTCGATGGAGACATACAATAATTGTTCATTGGGAGCCAACGTTTCGGTTGTTTCGTCTTCGTCTGAATTGAACTGAAAATCTGGATTGGTAGAATAGACGATGAATTTTTTCTTCTTGCTCATTTTACGGTTGAATTATGGTTGTAGAAACGACCTGCGTAATTGGAAGAAAACTAGATTTTAGGGCACTTCTTACAGTTAATACCATGCTTCTTGTACTTCTTACAACACTTTTTCTTCTTACATTCAAAAGTAAAAACAAATTGCTTTTCGGTACTTACCTCTTGTTGAGTATCTGGTCCTAACTTCATCTATTTAGAATAAATCTAAACAAATGTAATCGTTTTTATTTAAAGTGATTCTTAATAGTGGAAAAAATTTAAAGATTATACCTCGACAAGCTCGGCATACCAGTTCAAGAGTTCTTTGACAAAAGTACTTAAGACGTTTCAGCAGAACAAGTCTTAACGTCTTAATATCTTAAAGTCCTAGAGTCTCTTCCGAGTTTAAACAATTAATGTGATTACTCTCCCCCGTTTTTCATCTTCAAATAACACTTCAACAACAACCTTCCGTCGTTCATGTCCTGTTTTTCAAAATCAATTTTATTCTCCGTTTTAATGCGTGCGTTGACGAATCCTCTGCCCTTTTTACCTTCATTCCCCAACAGTTCATTGGTTAGAATTTCATTGTACATTTTGACCAATTCTTCTTTCGAATGGGCATTGATTTTGTTCAAGTATTTCTCGATGTTTTCATAACCATCATCAGTCACCAAATTTGCTATTTGAAAGTGGTAGCTCTCAGGTGTTCGGGACACGATTAAAAATCCAACTTTGTTATTGTGTTTGTCTGGTTCTGCATAAAGTTTCAGGTTCTTTAATCCCTCGAGCAAAATCGAGAATAACTTGGTGCAATGTTGATGACTATCACCATAGCTCTTGGCAATGACAATAAGACTATCTGCCAGACCTCGGATTAACTCCGTAGAAAACACCCCGCAATGCGAGATGAGCACTTTCTCAGATTTATTCTTCGCTACAGCATCGTGATGATCCTGAAAGACCTCTCGAATCTCAATATTCGTTGTCATACACTCCTATTCTCACACACTAGTTACTCATTCAAAATGATCGTCACCGTTCCGCTTACCTTATCTTGGTTTTCATTGTTCAAATCAATGATGTAATAATAAGACGCTACAGGCAATGCCTTTCCTTTGTATGTTCCATCCCATTGATTCAAGTTGTATGGATTCGTAACACTAGAGATATGTTCAAATAGTAGATTTCCCCAACGGTTGTAAATGCGCACAATATTGTTCGGGTAACTTTCATCCAATCCAGGTAATTCCCACGTGTCATTCGATAAATCACCGTCTGGAGTAAATGCTGATGGGTAAATAACATCACAATTCTCAATAGTAATTAATACTGAGTCAGGTGCACTTTGACATCCTCCCACGGTTTCAGTAACGTAATATACTGATGTACCGATGAAATCTGATGGTGCATGTGAACTTCCAATACCAATGGATGAATTCAATGTTTCATCTAAGTACCAGTTATATGTTCCACCAGTTCCTACAACTGTCATTGATGGCACAAACTCACCTAAGCAATACGTTCCATCTTCAGAAGCGACTGGTGTCGGTGGTGTTGGGTTCACGACAATTGTTACGGTTCCTGAAACAGAATCAGAACAAGATGCATCAGTCAACGTATTCAACACATAGACGCCTGTTGCATTACCTAAATTGATCGTATTCGTAGCGCTGTTTGCTGATTGTGGCGCTCCATTCAGCGTGTAATCGAGTGTCCAAGGACCTGTTCCGCTTACTTGAACGAGAACATCTCCTGGCACATCACCTGTACAATATGTTCCGCTTCCTGAAGTACTGACAACGGTTGGTGAAGGATTCACTGTAAGAACAAAACTAATTTCATCGTTACACGCTCCACTTCCGTCGAACACCCACACCGTTTGCGATGTCGTAAGCGTTCCAGAAATTACTGTTCCACCAGCTAACTGCGAATTGTTGTAATAAGCTTGACCGCCTGTTAAATCAGTTCCAGTAATTACTGGCAATACATAGGAATCACAGACTGTCACGTCTGCTATTGGATCTAGTGAAGGTCCAGGCACAATTGAAATTGTCGTGTTCGCTGTATTTGTACAACCATTCGCATCGGCTACAATCACTGTAAATACGTCTCCGTCCGCTGCTCCTGTCACACTTGGCGATTGATCTGTCGCTGTTGTAATCACTGCTCCCCCACCTGTTGACCAGAACCAACCAATGGCATCACCGCCTGTTTCATCAAGGTTAAATCCACCTCCAGCACATGCTGGTCCATCGTTCGTTGCTGTAACTGCTGGCTGCGCATTGACCGTAGCATTTACTGCTTCAACACTTATACAACCATTTCCATCTTCTAACTGGATGTAATAGGTTCCGTCGGTCGCTGTTGCTGGAGTTGCATAACTCACTGTCGCCGCTGGATCTGTCCAATAGGTCAATGTTCCAGCGTCTGATCCTGCTGTAACTCCTGCTGCTGTTAAATCGACTGTTGCTGGCGCACATACCGCTGCTGGATCTGTCACTACCAAGTTTGGCAATGGATTCACCGTCACGTTAACAGATTCTACTGTCGAACATCCTCCTCCAAGATCTAATTGAATGTAGTAAGTTCCGTTGGTTGCAGTTGTTGGTGTTCCAAAAGAAACTGTTGCTGCTGGATCTGTCCAATAGGTTAATGTTCCTGCATCTGAACCTGCTGTCACCGCTGGGACTGTAATATCTACTGTTGCTGGCGCGCACACTCCTGCTGGGTCGGTAATCACAAGGTTCGGCGTTGATGTCACCACGACATCTACTGCTGCAACACTTATACAACCATTTCCATCTTCTAATTGAATGTAATATGTTCCTGTTGTACCGACTGCGTTTGGTGTTGCTAAAACGACTGTTGCTGCTGGATCCGTCCAATACGTCAATGTTCCTGCGTCAGAACCTGCTGTAACTGCTGCTACTGTTAAATCTACTGTTGCTGGACTACAGGCCGCAGCTGGATCTGTAATCACTAAGTTTGGTGCTGGATTTACCGTTGCATTGACTTGTTCAATCGCTGTACAACCGTTTCCATCTTCTAACTGAATGTAATACGTTCCATTGGTCGCTGTTGCTGGTGTTGCGTAGCTCACAGTCGCTGCTGGATCTGTCCAATAGGTTAATGTTCCTGCATCCGAACCTGCTGTCACGGCTGCCACTGTTAAATCAATTGTTCCAGGAGCACACACCGCTGCTGGATCTGTCACCACTAAGTTTGGTAATGGATTCACTGTCACGTTAACTGCTTCAACTGTCGTACATCCACCTCCAATATCTAATTGAATGTAGTAAGTTCCATTGCCCGCTGTTGTTGGTGTTCCAAAAGAAACTGTCGCTGCTGGATCTGTCCAATAGGTTAATGTTCCTGCATCTGAACCTGCTGTAACTGCTGGTAACGTAATATCCACTGTTGCTGGAGAGCAAACGTCAGCTGGGTCGGTTATTGTTAAGTTTGGTGTCGATGTCACCACAACGTCCACTTCTTCAATGCTTGTACAACCATTTCCTCCTTCAAGTTGAATGTAATATGTTCCTGTAGTCGCTACCGCATTTGGTGACGCTAAAACCACTGTCGCTGCTGGATCTGTCCAATAAGTCAATGCTCCTGGATCAGAACCTACTGTCACGGCCGCTGCTGTTAAATCTACTGTTGCTGGACTACAAGCTGCTGCTGGGTCTGTAATAACTAAGTTTGGTGCTGGATTAACCGTCACATTCACTGCTTCGATCGTTGTACAACCACTTCCATCTTCCAATTGGATGTAATACGTTCCATTGGTCGCTGTCGCTGGAGTTGCATAGCTCACTGTCGCTGCTGGATCTGTCCAATAGGTAAATGTTCCTGCGTCTGAACCCGCTGTAACTCCTGCTGCTGTCAAATCAACTGTTGCTGGTGCACACACTGCTGCTGGGTTGGTAATGACTAAATCCAATGGCGCTGGGTCAACCAATGTTGTATTTGCAAAAGCTGGACATGCAGCTGATGCTGAGGTAAGCACTAGATTGTCCACCGCAAAAGAAGGATCGTCTCCAACACCGTCATCGTTATTGGTCCAGTTAAACCCAATCCTCACATTGGGATTGTTATAGGCACTTGCGGGTAACGCAATAGAATAATTCCCCCAAGTTGCCTGTGGCGCACAAGCTCCGATGGTGGTTTGTGGTAAAGGTGTTCCTGCACCAAGTAGATTCGTCCAGGTTGCACCATCAAAATACATTAGTTCCGCATAATCGACGTTGAGCTGTCCGCCCATGATATAGTCAAAGGATAAGTTGATCGGACCACCTTCAGCGGACAAATCTATAACTGGTGATTCCGCTCTCAAGTTTGCTTCTATACAAATAATAATTCCGCACCATCCACCAATTTCATAGGCTGCACCTAAATCTCCCGCCCAAAATGGTGAAGAGCTAACGTGAAGTGTACGATCAGTCGCATTTGGAGCCGTTGCTCCACATCCATCTCCACATTCACCTGCAATGTGTCCTTCTTCCATGGTACTCACATACCAAACACTACCTTCTGTACCATTCGCCCCGGTAGGTACAACAGTCCATGTTCCATTTGCTGTTAAATATCCATTAGCTGAAGTTCCAGCACTGGTACATCCTGCTCCGCCATCAACACCAAAATCTTCTGTAAAGATGTTTGCCGTTCCACCAGATGCATCTGTTACTTCCACATCATAGTCTCCAGCACAAATATTACTCAGCGTAGCATCATCAATTCCAACTGGATTTCCAAGGTTATCAAACCATTGGTAACTGTACGGAGGAGTTCCGCCACTAACAGTAACTGTGATAGATCCATCACAAGCTCCTGCGCATGTCGGATTCGTAGGCGTAATATTGTCTATCGTTGGTCCACCTGTGCTTGAAAGTGACTCTGTACTTGTGATTTCACATCCTGAGTTATCAAGAATTGAAATATTGTAATTTCCAGCTGTAAGTCCCGTGAAATTTCCTGACAATGAATACGGTCCAGCTCCAGTTATTGAGTACTGGTAAGGTCCTCCATCGCCGTTCGCAGCGACTAAATCAATAATTCCATCTCCTGCACCACAGTTTTCTGCTGTTAGGGTAACACCGTATGATAAATCCGTTGTTGCCGTCACCGACTGAATCGATGAAGCAGGGCAAATTCCTGTCGTTGTATACTCAACAAAGTACGTTGATCCTGTTGTACCATTTGCAACTGTACCAGCTCCATCGATCGTTGCTACATCCACTGGTGCGGGATTAAATGCCCAGTTCCCTCCAGGAGTTCCAGTAACCGAAGCAGTACCTCCAAAACAAGTTGGAGTCATAGTGAAAGAAGCATCATCTTGTGGATTTACCACGACATTGACAGCTTCAACACTGGTACAACCATTTCCATCCTCTAATTGAATGTGATAGGTTCCACTGGTTGCTGCTGTTGGTGTTGCATAGCTCACTGTCGCTGCTGGATCTGTCCAATAGGTTAATGTCCCTGGATCTGACCCTGCTGTAACAGCTGGGACTGTAATATTTACAGTATTCGGTGCGCAAACCGCTGCTGGATCTGTAATCACCAAGTTTGGTGCTGAATTAACCATCGCATTCACCACTTCAACTGCTGTACAACCGTTTCCATCTTCTAACTGAATGTAATACGTTCCGTTAGTTGCTGCTGCTGGAGTTGCGTAACTTACTGTCGCTGCTGGATCTGTCCAATACGTCAATGTTCCTGCGTCAGAACCTGCTGTCACTGCCGCTACCGTTAAGTCGATAGTCGCTGGTGCACAAACTGCTACGGGATCCGTAATAACCAAGTTGGGTGTTGAATTTACCGTTGCGTTGACCGCTTCAATACTTGTACATCCAGCTACATCCAACTGAATGTAATATGTTCCGTTGGTTGCTGTGGCAGGTGTCCCATAACTTACTGTTGCTGCCGGGTCTGTCCAATAAGTCAGTGTTCCTGCATCTGAACCTGCGGTGACAGCTGCTGCGGTTAAATCCACTGTTACTGGAGAGCATACTGCTGCTGGATCGGTAATAACTAAATTTGGTAATGGTGAAACAGTGACGTTTACCGCTTCGACCGCCGTACATCCTGCTACATCGAGCTGAATGTAATAAATTCCTGTTCCAACACTTGTTGGACTTGCCAATGGATTCGTTGCTACTGCATCTGTCCAATAAGTTAATGTCCCTGCATCCGAACCTGCTGTAACAGCTGGTAACGTAATGTCTACCGTGTTCGGTGCACACACTGCCGCTGGGTCTGTAATTACCAAGTTTGGAGCTCCTGGCAAAATTGTTACCGTTACTGGAATTCTAAAAGTTCCAGGACAAGTTCCTACGTAATAAGTAGTTGTCGCAGCTACTACGGGAGAATAATTTAACCCTGAAGCTAGCACTACACCACCAAACTGCTGGTTGTACCATTGAACTGTATACCCTGCTGGAAGCGCACCCAAAATAGTTGCTGTTAAATTGGCTACTCCTGGTGCACAAAGTACCACATCGTTGGCCGTAATATCATAATAGGGTGCGGGTAAATTTCCAAAACCGTTATTTCCTGTTGTTGCACCATTCGGTGGAAATTCTGCTACAAGGTTACCTGAGCTGATAGAAGTTGATGTTCCATTAATACCTGCATTTAACTGCTGTGTAGGTGTACCGCTGTTATAGGCAATACTCCCTCCTGTTCCAGAACCACCGGGACCACTCGCTTCACGAGGGACTGGCGGGAAATTGGCATACTGCAAAACCTGATTTCCACCATTTCCACCTTGACTGCTTAGTGTAATAGTAGCAGGTAAATTTGCAGCGTTTTCTATAAAAATAGCACCACCAGCACCTCCGCCGCCAGCACCATCTACTCCAATTCTGTCAATTCCTGGTTGCCCAACTACAAAGTTGTTTGGATTGGCATTTTGTCCAGCTTGTCCATTCACAGAAATAGTTCCTGTTCCAGTAGTTGTTCCATAATTGGCAATGTAAACGATGCCACCACCGCGACCACCAGCGCCACCTTGGTTACTGTTATCGTCTCCAGCACCACCACCACCACCAAAGAAAAGTCTTGTAGGGTCATAGACCAATGGATGTCCGCCACGTCCGCCATTGTTCTTACGGGCATCTCCTCCCCATGCGGTATTATCTGGACCTACTACAAGGGCATCTTGATCAAATCTCGCCTGAGCATAGCCACCTCTACCACCTCCAGGTGATGTTGAACCACCAAATCCTGCTGTTTCTGCGTTCCACGCAGCTGCATAGCCAATGGGGGTGCCTTTTCCTGTATACGTTCCTGGTCCAATAAAAATATTAGAACCGCCGCCACCACCTGCGTTCTCGTAACCGCCACCGCCACCGCCATTAGCGGGAGCTCCAATTCCATAGCGACCCACAAAGCTAGGGGGGTCCAAAAGGTTATCATACTCTGCATGGTACCCAAAAATACTTTCTCCTTTTTCCGAACCTTCGGCTGGATTAGAGCTGCCTAAAAATCGCGTTTGCGGTGCGACATTGCTTCCTGAAGACCCTGTTAAGTCCACCTGACCACCTCTAAAACCATACTCACTTGCACTTATTAAACTACCCGCGTTCATGGTTAAATTTGCATTCACCTCCAAGGCAACAACCCCTCCAGAAACACCGTTCCAAAGAGTTGGAACGATAGAAGCTCCAGCATTCACAGTTAAATTTTCAAAACGAGGAATTCGAATAATCTGTACTCTTTTTGCCGATACATAATTATTTTTTAAACCGCACTGTAAGACAATGGTGCCTGTACCAGAAACGCTTCGTACTTCTGCTTGCTCAAATTTCCCAGCATTTTGGTACGCTCCCCATGGAGGACCAACTGAACCCCATTGCTCCGTAATAGTTGGCCAAGGAGTACCTAATAAAGTGTTACCCGGAACAGAGTACCCGCCGTAATCATATCCATCAATGATCGCGCCGTACATCTGTACAATCATGATTAAATCTCCAGGCGCTAAATTGCCTGCAAATGCTCCACCAGCCATCGCATTATTGGCAACTGTGATAGAGGTATTGCCAACAGCTGCGTTTGCTGTCATACTGGTATACGTATTTAGTACCTGGTTAGGTAAAGTCACCGTATAGTCACCATCTTTCCCACGTTGCGCATTTGCTTCGAAGGTTAAAGTTAAAGTACAGGCAAAAAGAAGGATAATTCTAGAGAGTCTCATGAATGAAGTTATTTTCTAAAGTTTTAGTATAGTCTTACTTACAACTAACGAAAATAACTAAAAAAAGTTGGTTCATCAACTAATTTTACCGAGTATCTCAAGCGTTATTTTGGCTGCCGCGGGACAAATTTTAATATTCTCCATGGTTAAATCCAACACTTGCACCACTTTGCGTTGATCCGTGTGCGGATATTCGGTACACGCCTGTGGTCTGAAATCGTAGATCCCACAGGTATTATCGTCAGCCAAAAATGCACAGGGTGAAGTTTTTAGCACCCAAAAATCATCTTCGTCCATTTTTAAATAGGTGCGTTCAAATTCAGCAACACCTATTTTGAGTCTTTTTGAAATTCGTTTGATATCGATATCTCGAAAAATGGGACTAGTCGTTTTACAGCAGTTCGCACATTCCAAACAATCGATACTTTCAAACGCTTTTTCATGGGCAACATGGAATAAACCATCCAACTCCTTTGGCTTCTTCTTTTTGAGACGTTGAAACAGTTTTTCAATCTGATCCTTGTTTTCTGCTGCCTCTTCTATGTGGTTTTGATATTTCACGAATTACGAACTTGATTATTTCCAAGGAATTGTCTCCTTGGTTTTCTATATTTACGGCGAAAATACAAAAGATGAATGAATTTGACTTAATTGTTATTGGAGGTGGACCAGCAGGTTATGCTGCTGCGATGCGTGCCATTGACTTTGGCAAGACAGTTTGTCTCATCGAAAAACACAAGATTGGAGGTGCTGGAATTTACAACGGTGCACTTTCATCTAAGACATTGTGGGAACTCGCCAACAAGGTCGCCGATATTAATGAATCGCTAACATCTAAAGGGCTCCCGGAGTATTCTTTATCCTGGAAAGAGGTCAAACAAATACATGATGAAGCCATTTTTGAGCGAAAGTTTCAGTATTCCTGTCACATCAAATTGCTCCAATACGAAACCTCAAAACGCTTGTTGTATTATGAACGAGGTTCGGGTAAATTACTTTCTCAAAATGAAGTTTTAATTCAGCACGAGGGTGAAGAAAAAACGATTCGAGGAGAAAAAATCATTCTTGCAACAGGAAGTCGACCGAGAACATTGCCGAGCTATGCAGTTGATGAAGAATATATTTTAACGAGTGACGGTATTGATCATTTAGCGGATTATCCAAAAAGCTTGGTGATCGTTGGAGCTGGTGTAATTGGTTGTGAGTACGCAACGATCTTCTCTAATTTTGGAAAAACGAAAGTGTACCTCATTGACCGCCAAGATATGATTCTGCCATTCGAAGATACTGACATCAGCAAGTTGGCTGCAAAAAATCTCGAAAAAAACGGAGTTGTTATCCATAAAAATGCGAATTTATTGCGCTTAGAAAGAAAGGGGGATTGTGTAGAGTACGAAATTCAATACCCTGATGGTACCAATGAAGTAATTCAAGTTGAGCGGGCGCTATTGTCCATTGGTCGAGTTCCAAATATTGAAACTTTAGGACTAGAAAATGCTGGAATCGCCATGTCAAAACGTGGTGTGCACATTGGTGATGATGACACGCAGACCAATGTTCCAAATATTTATGCTGTTGGTGATGTTTCTGGTCGAATTTCGTTGGTAAACATGGGAGAGATTGAGGCACGTCATGCTGTTGAAAAAGCATTCGGCGGAAAAACTGAGCGTATTTGTTACGACGATGTCTGCACCATCATGTTCTTAAAACCAGAAGTTGCTGCCGTGGGAATGAATGAAAAACAGTGCATCGAGCAAAATGTTCCCGTCAAGGTTGTTAAAATTGACTTTTCAGTTATTACGCGTGCAATCGCGATGCGAAAAACGGAAGGATTTTTTAAAATCATTGTGACCAACGATAAAGACATGCGCGTTCTTGGAATGCGTGCAGTGGGTGAACATGCATCTTCGGCGATTCAAGGAATTGGACTTTTAATTAAAATGAATGCTCCAATTGAGGTGCTATCTGAGTTGATTCACCCTCACCCTTCTATTGTTGAGGGAGTTCAAGAATGCGTGCGAATGCTCTTGAATAAATCGTTGTTTAAATCTTCTGTTTTTAAAGATAAACTGGCGTGTTATTCGCTAGTGGACGGTGTAAAGACGCCTTTGGAACGATTGTAGAATCTCGGCATCTCGACAAGCTCGATGACCAGAGATTCTACAGGCTACTAAGAATCAGTTAAATCCCTCTCAATTCCATTGAGCGCAGGGTGTTTATCATCAACGAAGCGATAGTCATTGGACCTACACCGCCTGGAACTGGTGTAATAAATGAACATTTCGGAGCGACTTCATCAAATTTCACATCGCCTTTCAATGCCCAACCGTTTTTCTTGGATGCATCATCAACACGTGTTGTTCCGACGTCAATCACTACAGCTCCTTCCTTCACCATATCAGCCGTAACGAAATCTGGCTTGCCTATCGCTGCAATAATAATATCTGCGTTTGCTACTTTCTCTTTCAAGTTTTTGGTGCGACTGTGTGCCAAGGTCACTGTACAATTTCCAGGGTTCGTGTTTCTTGCGAGCATAATGCTCAAAGGCATTCCGACAATGTTACTTCGTCCAATTACGATGCAATCTTTGCCTGCAGTTTCGATATTATTTCGTTTCATCAATTCAAGGATTCCCGCTGGAGTCGCTGGAAGAAAACAGGGCAAGTTCAATACCATTTTCCCTAAGTTTTCAGGATGAAACCCATCTACATCTTTCAGCGGATCAATAGCCATGGTGATTTTCAATTCGTCGATGTGACTCGGAAGTGGCAATTGAACGATAAATCCATCAATTGTGTTGTCGTTGTTCAGCTCGTGTACTTTCACCAACAAAGCTTCTTCAGAGATATCTTCGAATCGGATAAGTGAACTTTCAAATCCAATTTGTTCGCATGCTTTTACTTTTGCATTTACGTAGGTCAATGAGCCGCCATCGTTTCCAACCAATATAGCTGCAAGGTGAGGAATCTTTGTCCCATTCTTCCTTCTGGCTTCAACTGCTTCTTTTAATTCTTCTCGTATTTCTTGTGCTGTTGCCTTGCCGTTGAGTAATTGCATGTAGATTATTTTTTTGCTAATATACTATACATGTGCGTTTTTTTAATCAGAAATACTGAAAATTTCATTTCATCGAAAACTAGTATATTTGAAAAAAATCTGAGTTATGAAGAAGTATTTAAGCATCCTATTCGTGTTATTATCAGTATCTGTCTACGCGCAAGACGACGATTTCGATAACTATGATGAGGAAGAAGAGGAAGAAGTATATCGTACCTACAGAGGCTCAGAAATTGGTGCAGATTTAGCATTCTCCGCATCTACTTTTGGAGGGAATTTTGGAATTGGATTAAAATATGGTGTTGCTTTGGGTGACTTCTTTTTGGTGGGACCATCAGTACGATACGACAGAACTTGGCTAAAAAATAACACGACTGGTTTCAATGGTAATTTCAATGTGTATGGCGGCGGTGCATTTGTGCATGCGCGATTTGTAAACGCATTTTTTTTAGGCGTAGAATTCGAATATTTGAAATCGCCCTATGCTATCAACGGTATGTTGAACAATCAAGGGACCTGGTGTCCAACCCTGTTTGCTGGCGGTGGTTTTTCTATGGAATTCAATGAGATTGTGCGTTTAAATGTAGGAATTATGTACGATGTCATCAATGCGGAAAACAGTCCGTTCAGAAATTCATATTCAATCACTCGCAAGGATGCGAATGGAAATATCGCTGGGTATTTGCCTATTATTTATAGGATTGCTTTTTTCGTTCCTTTGGGAAGGTAGGAGAAAGTTTAGAGTTGAGAAGTTTAGAGTTTAGAGCTAATGTCTCGGCATCTCGACAGGCTCGATGACCGAGGCTCGATTACCGAAGCTCGATGAGTGGACTGTTCCTTTAATATTTCGGTTCGCTATTTTTGAATACGGGGATCAAAAAAATCGCCCAACATTTCTGCTGAGCGATTCACCTATTTTTAGTTCAAAAGGAAAATTACATTCCTGCTGGCATTTGAGGTTCTTGTGGCTTGACAATTGAACCGGCTGGACCGAAATCAACCAACTCTATAAAAAAGCACAACGATTCTCTACCACGTTGCTCGCCATACGCCAAGTTCCAAGGAATATACGCGCGGTACTTTCCACCTTTTTTCATCTTAGGAAGCACAAATGTCCAACCAGCAATCACGCCGCCTGCTAAACTTACTGACATAGGATCAGTTGAACCAGACATTGCTTTTATTGCATAGCTACTTTCCAATGTATCACCTAAGGCATTCGTTAAAATGTACTCCACGCTTACATCATCAGTTGCGGTTGGACTTCCACCTGTTCCTTCTTCAATTGTTTGAAGAACCACGCCGTTATCAAACACTTGAGCACCTGAGATTTTTTTCGCTTTCGCCATCATTTTGTTACCTGTCTCCACGTTTAAATCACTTATAAAGCCCATCACCAGTTCACGTTTCTCTTCATCTGTAAAAAGTGTGTCTGTTTCATAAACTCCGTGTTTGAATCCAGCTTTTACCATGTCCAAATTGATCTTTTTCTCACCCCCCATGCGGATCATGTCAGCATAGAATGAAAAACTTGTTTTACGCCCCAAACAGTTTGAACCTGCTTTCAAATAGGTCGTATCAAAATCTTGGTAGTAAGGTCCAAACAATTGCTTCAACACATCGTCACATTCGGAACAGTCTTCAGCATTTAAGTTTTGGTTAAAACCAGCAATTAGCTCTTCTTTGTCCAATTCCTTCATTTTGTCACCACTATCTAAAATTGATCCTGCGTTAATTGCACCCAGGATATACCCAATTTTATCTTCTTCGGTCTCTAAAACCAACGGTTCTTCTTTCGCTTCACCACATGCAAAAATCAACCCCAACGGGGCAATAAATAACCACTTTTTCATTATGCTATATCAATTAGTTGAACATCAAATACCAACGCCATGTAGGGTTCAATTGGCCCTCCAGGATGTGGTTGCGCACCGTACGCTAAATTTTCAGGAATATACAGTCTGTACTTTGCTCCTTTGGGCATCAATTGTAAGGCTTCCGTCCAACCTGGAATGACTTGGTTTACACCAAAAGATGCTGGTTGTCCACGTTCAACTGAACTGTCAAAAACAGTTCCATCGATTAACGTTCCGTGGTAATGTACTGTAACGTTACTTGTTGCAGATGGCGTGTCACCATTTCCTGCTTCAATCACTTCGTATTGTAATCCAGAAGCAGTTGTCACTACTCCTTCTTTTGTTGCATTTTCACTTAAGAACTTCTCACCTGCTTCTTTGTTCGCACCAAATGCTTTTTCGCTTTCAGCTTTCAAGAAGTTTTGGATAATTCCATTTGCTTCTTCAGGTGTAAATTTCAATGCGGTTCCTTCAAATGTATCTTTGATGGCTTTTGACATAGCGTCAACGTCCAAATTTGCTAAATTTTGTTGCAGCAAACTTCCACCTAAACTCATTCCCACACAGTAACTTACTTCTTTAATCTCTTCTGACATTCAATTATTTTTTAGGCAAAGATAATCTTTCTGTCAGGATAGCAAATAAATTGGAAATGTTTTGGATTTATTTTGATAAACGATAAGTTTGGGAAGGTGTATTACACCCCTTCAGGGCTAGTTGATATCTGGCGATATGTAACATCGGGCTGTGCCCAATGTTACGATATTACGCCCCTTCAGGGCTGGAAGTATAAACCCAGATATATCAAGACCTGGAACCAATATTAAATAGATTACTCATTAAAGGAGGGCATATACAAGGAACAACTAAGTAGCTCGCCCTTTCAGGGCTAATGGATATACCGCGATAGGTAACCTCGGGCTGCGCTCAGTGTTAAGACATCACGCCCCTTCAGAGCTAAAAGTATAAGCCCAGATATATCAAGACCTGGACCAATATTAAATAGATTACGCATTAAAGGAGGGCATATACAAGGAACAACTAAGTAGCTCGCCCTTTCAGGGCTATTGATAAGTTCGTGAGAATTTTATCGACTATCCTTAGCCGTTATTAGAGCCCTGAAAGGGTGACATATATTAACGATGGACAGCGTCCATCGTTAGGAAAACAGAATACACCAAAGCCCGCCAGAGGCGGGGCGGAATATAAACATGGAATAAATGAATATCCCTCCCTAATAGTGCTATTTACACACGCTGTTCATCACTTAAGAATAACTTAAAGCCACTCAATTAAAATGCCTGTTTCAAATCATTCCACAAGTCATCGACATATTCTAAACCAATGGATAGACGAATTAATCCACCCGTAATTCCAACTTCCAAACGCTGTTCTTCGCTTAACTTTGAATGTGTCGTTGAAGCAGGATGTGTGGCGATACTTTTGACATCTCCTAGGTTTGCTGTCAGTGAAAATAATTTAACCCGATCCAAGAAACGTTGACCGCCGTGAAATCCAGTTTTTAATTCAAAGCTGATAATACCACCACCCGCGCTCATTTGTCGCCTGGCGATTTCATATTGGGGGTGCGATTTCAAAAATGGATATTTCACCTTTAACACGGAAGGATGTTCTTCCAAACGCTTGGCAATTTCAAAGGCATTTTTACAGTGTCGCTCCATTCGTACATCAAGTGTTTCGAGTGCTTTCGACTGAATCCATGCGTTAAATGGGCTTAAAGCTGGTCCCGAATGACGTGCAAAATTTCTCACCTCATCGATGATGGCATTGGAAGCCAAAATCACTCCACCCAACGTTCGACCTTGTCCATCAATATATTTGGTGGAAGAGTGAATGGAAACATCTGCGCCCAGCGCAATCGGTTGTTGCAATAAAGAAGTCGCAAAACAATTATCGACCACCAGCAATACATTTTTGGCTTTGCAAATAGTTGCCAAACGTTGAATATCGATGATGTCCAATCCAGGATTGCTCGGCGATTCGATGTAAACAATTTTTGTCGAAGGTTGAATCGCTGCTTCGTATCCAGCATAATCGTCAAAATCGACATAGGTCGTTGAAATGTTCCATTTAGGTAAGATCTCGGTCAACAATTTATGGGTTGAACCAAAGACAGAGCGACAAGAAACAATGTGTTCACCTGCGGAAAGTAAGGTCCCAAACAACGTGAAAACGGCTGACATTCCAGTCGCGGTTGCCCAGCCATTTTCAGATCCTTCTAGAACTGCCATGCGCTGAACAAACTCGTTGACATTTGGATTTGCATACCTAGAATAAATCAATCCTTCTTTCTCGTCGCAAAATTGCGCGCGCATGTCTTCTGGATCGTCAAATACATAACTGCTCGTCAAATAAAGCGGTGCTGAATGCTCATTGTTCTTTGAACGCTCGATTTGATTGCGTATGATCTTCGTTTGCTTATTTTCCATGATCGATTTTCTTAAATTTAAGTTCGATGCGAATTTCATCGTTCAACGAGGCTGCTACGGAACAATACTTTTCCAGCACCAGTGCTGAGATTTTTCGGAAATTCTCTTCGTCTTGATCTCGTTCTAATGCAAATTCTAGTGTAATCAATTCAAATGGTGCTAATTCACCCTCTTTTCGCTTGGATTGAATGTCGATATTGAATTCTTTCTGTTCTTTCCGTTGCTTTTTCAAAATATTAAGCACATCAATCGAAATACAACCAGCCAAGGAGGCTGCTAACAATTCCATCGGTCGAAAACCTTTGTTCTTGCCACCAATTTCTTGACTTGCATCAATCAAACATTTCACTCCTGTGTCGTTGGTCACCTCAAACACAAATGGTGCTTCTATCCGTTTTAACTTCATTTTTTCTCAATTTTAGATGCTACTAAACTGTAGAGGTACGTCCCAAGCAGTGCTCCTGCGAAAAGCAGTAAACCAATTTCCCATTTGAATCCAACTAAGACATAAATTGGTGCTGTACATGCACCCGAGATTGCCCAGCCAACGCCAAAGATCAATCCTCCGAAAACACTTCTCTTCCACCCTGTTTGTTTTTCGGTGATAGTGATTTTTTCACCGTAAATTGATTTTACCTCCTTTCTCTTGAAAACGAAAACGAAAATGGCTGACGTTCCAATTGCCGAAAAAAGCAATCCGTACATGTGAAATGATTCGAAATAAAACATCTCTTGGATGCGATACCACGAAAATGCTTCCGAAGCAATGAGTACTGCACCAAATAAGAATCCTAGAACGAGCGTAATGATAAATTTTAACATGACTAAAAAATAAGAGGATTAATAAATTGAGCCGTAATCACTCCCGCGACAAAAAACGCAACGGTCGCAATAATCGAACTCACCGAAAATTGAGAAACTCCCATGATACAATTCCCAGCGGTACAGCCATTGGCGTAGCGTGCGCCAAAACCAAGGAGAATTCCACTCAATAAAAAGATGAGTGCATTTTCTATTCGATAGACTGGTTCAACCAGATAGTCGCCATGCGCTGCTAAATCAGGGATGATTAAGTCATCTGGTGAGATGAAGTTAATTGACACGAGCGCAGCAGCAACGATTCCCAATCCAAAGTGAAATTGCCAATTGGAAGTGGTTCGAGCGCTTTTGAAATACTCGTTTTTCGGTAGGAGTTGTCCCAATAAAAAATTAAAACTGGACGACATTCCAAACTGTTTCTGTCGCAGAAATAAAAGTGCTGGTACAATGAGTCCGATCAAAGGACCTGCAATGTACCATGGTAAAATAGGGTTCATAGTTTTGATTTTTATATGTGTGCGACTTCTTTTCTGTACTTCGCTTTGTCTTTCAAAAACTCTTCTGCGGAGATCACTTTCTCGGGAAGAATGACCAAAGACATTTCCTTTCTAAAGTTAAAATTGAATGCCTCCAATTCGCTGAATCGCACCCAGCCCGTTTGGTAAACATAATCTTCGCTTTGGAACAATTCATCAATGCGGTAAAACGGAACTTCGTTAACCACCTCTATAAAGGGTGAACCTAAATACACCTTCACGAAAAAATCGTTGGTGAACAGTAAATTCTTGTTCTCGGCTTCCTTTCGGTATTCGTACTTGTAGTCAAATTTCAAGGCGGAGACATCTGAAAGCACAGCACTGGCCGTTGGATAACTCCCCGCCCCTTTTCCAATAAATAGTTGCTTGTCAGAAAACAGCGCTTCCACCACTACCGCGTTGAATTCATTGTCGACATTGTAGGCAAAGTGGTTCTCCTTGATGAAATGCGGAGCGACAAATCCAATGATTGCATCACCCAATTTTTCTGCTCGGGAAAACAATTTGATCCGATATCCTTTCTCTTTTGCATACGCTACTTCGTGTGGAGTGATGTGCTTGATTCCAATATTTGCCACTTTTTTCGGTTCAACGGTGATTCCAAACGCATGTTTTAACAACAATACCAATTTGTATTTCGAATCGAAACCATCTACATCGAGGGTAGGATTCAGCTCCGCAAAACCTAATTCCTGTGCATTTTTCAACGCAGCATCGTAGTCAATTCCCTCATTGGATTTCGTTAAGATGTAATTTGTTGTTCCATTTACAATCCCTTCGACAGAAGTCAATGAATCGTTGTTGTAGTACTCTTCGAGGTTACGAATAATTGGTACTGATCCAGCGACGGCTCCTTCGTACAGTAAAGAAGCGTTGTTCTTTTTCGCAATGGCGATTAACTCGTCTAAATGTTCTGCCAATAATTTTTTGTTCGCTGTCACGACATCCTTTCCAGCTTCCAACGCACGTTTGACAATATCGTACGCAGCATCACTGTCGTTGATCAATTCAATTACCACGTTAATTTCGTCGTCTTTTAGAATATCGTCGACATTGTACGAAAAGTGACCTTCATCAATGCTTCTGATTTTAAATCGGTCTTTCACGACAATTTTTGAAATGTGTGCGCTGATCAATTTGGATTTGTTCAACACTTCATACAGTCCTGAACCTACGCATCCAAAACCGATTAATCCTATATTTAATTCTTTGCTCATGTCTATTTAATTTAAGTTGTTAATGTGTACTAATTCTGATTTGCGAATGGTTGTTTTAAAAACCGTTGGTTTGTGATTGTTTAATTTATTATCGACGAAATCTACTAGAATTGAAGTAATCGCATCCGTTTCTATCAAAAATCCATCGTGTCCAAATTGAGAGCGAATCTCATGATAATGCGATTTTGGAATGTTGTCCGCAAGTAATTGTTGTTCTGCGACTGGAAACAGTTGATCGGTGGAAATTCCAATAACGAGCGTTTCTGCTTCTACTTGTCCCAGTGCGTTTTCAGTCGATTCACGACCTCGTGCCACATTGTGACTGTCCATTGCCTTGCTCAGTGCGACATAGCTGTACGCATTGAAACGCTTCACAAGTTTTTGTCCTTGGTAACGCTGATAACTAGCTGCTTTGAAATCGTCTACGAGTGAATTATCGCTTTCTTTTTGCGTTTGTCCGTACCCTTCGTAGGAACGGTAACTCAGCAAAGCAATGCTTCGCGCGATCGCTAATCCGTTTTTTCCTCCATCTTGATTTCCATTTCCAAAAGTAGGATCAGCATAAATCGCCAAGCGTTGACTTTCATTGAACGCAATTCCGTAAGGAGAATGCTGTGCGTTAGTTGCAATCAGTACCAATCGCTGAATTGCAAATGATGATTCAATTGCCCATTCTATGGCTTGCTGTCCACCCAATGAAGCTCCAATCAACAACTTGACGTTATCAATGTTTAACTTCTTGCGAAGTGCTTCATGCGCTCGTGCCATGTCACGCGTGGTGAAGTGCGGAAATTGATCCAATAATGGTGGCTTGTCTCCGATTTTTGATAACGGTCCTGTTGTTCCATAGCAAGATCCCAGCGCATTTGGACAAACGATAAAGTACTTTTTCGGATCAAAAAGGCGTCCCTTTCCGAAAAGTCCCGGCCACCAGTCGAGCACATCGCTGTTTGCGGTAAGAGCGTGACATACCCAGATGACATTGTCGCGTTGTTTGTTAATTGTTCCATAGGTGTGATACCCGATTTCTAGAGGTTCTATTGTTGAACCATTTTCTAATTCAAATGATTGAATAATTTGTGTTGAATACATGATTTTACTGACTTAAATGAATGACTTCCTGCCTGTCGGCAGACAGGGCACTGTGCAGAATGTGCACTTAGGGATTGATGAAACTGTTACTGAGAATTAACAGCAGCGCATCATGCAACACATTCGTTGCCAGCAATACATAGAAAGTTGATGTTGGTTTCGGATGAACCAATTCGATACAATTTGCTTAGGTAAGTTCGTTTGAACGAGACCCAACGCATTTCCTGTTTTTTTTGTGTGTACGTTTTTCATAATCGTTACATTTATATTCTTCCGTTTGTTCGGAATCAGGAATTGGCACCGGTTTTCCAATAATGACAGTTAATCGTCACCACTTAAAGTTGGTTGCCAGAGGATCACAGAGCCTGTCTCTCACCTCTTCTTTATAAATCATCGATCCACCGTCGTGGCAATGATGCCGCAAATGTTTCAAAATTTGTTTGGATATTCCAAATTAAAAATGAAAAAGTTTATTTGGAGCTTGGTGGAACGCTTTGAAATTCACCAATATAGTGAGCTTTTTTGAGCGTAGTTAAACCGCAAAGGCGCAAATGGAAAAGGGAAAATGAGCAGGAAACTAATATTGACATGCAAAAACAACTAGTGTGAAACTGGCAAAATAAGGACACAATGCATTAAAAGTCGTCTTTTAGACGACTTCTTAGCGAGCCTTTCTCGCCAGCGGTATTTCAATATCCTTGCGCCCTTTGTGATAAAGTTTAACCACAATGGGATTCACTCTGGCGTTCCATCGGTGGAGTTAATTCATGTGTTATCTAAGTAACCATTAACCACTCTTCGAACACCGTTTTTGAACAATGGAACATTAAAATTGATCAATAAACCGAGATTGCAGTCAGATAGCTTCAAATAAGTCAGTAATTGGGCTAAATGCAAATCTGTTAATTCACTAACGGTCTTCATCTCAATAATTAATTTCCTTTCGACAAATAAATCAACTCGATATGCTGAAGGGATGATTAATTCTCCAAATTTGAGAGGCAAGGTAACTTGCCGTTCCACTCTGAGCCCTCTTTTGCCAAGTTCATAAGCGAGGCATTTTTCGTAGGTACTTTCAAGAAGCCCTGGACCAATCTCTCGGTGAATTTTAAGTCCTGATTCGAATACTATTTTTGATAATTCATTTAAAGTCATAACTATTTCATTTTTAATAAAATCGTTGATTTTCATTTATTTCTACAAAGCATAAGCAGCAAAAGCATCGCAAAGATGTTTTTTGTGAATAAGGTAAAAAGTGTGAACGCATGCAAAAAGTTGTCTAACAGACGACTTTCCTTTCCTGCCTGTCGGCAGACAGGGTGCGCTTGTTTCGCCTAGACCATACAAAATATCCTTGCGCCCCTTGTGATTACCTTTTGCCCTACGCCAAACTAATCACATCCCAGCCCAATTCTCCCTGTCCAAACTTCGGTACTGAATTGCTTCTGCAATGTGCTTTGATTCAATAGACTCCGCATCGTCTAAATCCGCAATGGTGCGTGAAACCTTTAAAATCCGATCGTATGCACGCGCTGAAAATCCAAGTGAGTTCATCGCACGTTTTAGAATCTCAGCGCTTTCGGTGTCAATCTGACAATGCTCCTTGATGGCGCGACTTCCCATTTCCGCATTGGAGTAGATTCGTTCGGGCTGCTCTTCGGCTTGTGGTGCACTGAATCGCTTGATTTGAATCAGACGTGCTTTCATTACACGATTGCGGATTTCTTCACTGCCTTCTTTCGGGACATCGTTCGCTAATTCATCATAATTCACAGGGGTCACTTCCACATGTAAATCAATTCGATCCAATAAAGGTCCAGAGACTTTGTTTAAGTAGCGTTGCACAACGATAGAACCACACGAACATTCTTTGTCGGGGTGATTGTAATACCCGCAGGGACAAGGATTCATAGCCGCTACAAGCATAAATCCTGCTGGGTAATCAACGGTGAATTTTGCACGAGATATCGTGACAGTTCGATCTTCCATCGGTTGGCGCATGACTTCCAGAACTGTGCGTTTGTACTCAGGTAATTCGTCCAGAAACAAAACGCCGTTGTGCGCCAAGGAAATTTCTCCAGGTTGTGGGTAACCACCTCCTCCGACTAGTGCGACATCGGAAATTGTATGATGTGGTTTTCGAAAAGGACGTTCGGTAATTAACCCTTGATCGCTTTTGACTTTACCAGCCACTGAATGAATCTTCGTCGATTCGAGTGATTCTTCCATGGACATGGGAGGTAAAATTGTCGGTAAGCGCTTCGCTAACATTGATTTCCCTGCACCCGGAGGACCGATGAGAATGACGTTATGTCCACCAGCCGCAGCAATTTCAAACGCGCGCTTGATATCCATTTGTCCTTTAACATCTTTAAAATCGACACCTAAATTGCGCTGAGCTGAATTAAAAATTTGTTCAATGTCGATGCGGAGCGGTTCAATGGTTTTTTCTCCTTTCAAGAAATCAACAACTTCTGAAATGTGGTTCACGCAAATCACGTCTAATCCATCCACCATGGCTGCTTCCCTTCCGTTTTCAGCGGGAATAATCAATCCTTTAAATCCTCCATTCTTGGCATTTATGGCAATAGGTAACACACCTTTGAGTGGATTCAGATGTCCATCCAAGGACAGTTCTCCCAAAATGATATATTGATCCAGATCTTCGATAGGAAGCTGTTCACTCGCTGCTAAAATCCCAATCGCAATGGGTAAATCGAAAATAGAACCTTCCTTACGAATATCCGCAGGTGCCATGTTGATGGTAATTTCCTTTCCTGGATACTTGTAACCGTTGTTGGTGAATGCGGCTTTAATCCGCTGTTGACTTTCCTTGACTGCGGAGTCAGGTAATCCGACAAGAAAAAAATTGATTCCCTGAGCTAAATTTACTTCAATTGTGATGGTGGTGGCATCTATTCCGAACACGGCTGCACCAAAGGTTTTTACTAACATTTTTGTGACTAATTAGGTTAAATTATTTACTGCTAGAAGCTGAACTTCTTGTATTAAGTTAGTGAAAAATATCATTTGGATGCAAGGGGAAAGTGATTTTTTTTTGAGTGATTCGATTTCTAAGTTTAAGTCAATTTTATTCGTAATTTCGATCCAATACAACTACGCAACATGAAAATAAACGTACTCATCCTACTAGCATTCTTGTCTATCACCTCAGGTGTATGGGCACAAACGACAGTAAATGGCTCCTTCGTTCATGACGGAATCACGCGGACTTACTCCTTTTACGTACCGGCATCGTACGTACCTGGAAATGCTGTTCCCATGGTGATTGGCTTACACGGAACTAGTTCTAGTGGAAGTAATTTCGCTCAATACCGCGACTTTCGACCAATTGCAGATACAGCCAATTTCATTGTAGTTCATCCGGATGGCTCTACGTTTATTGGAATCTCTTTTTGGAACTATGGAAGTGAAATTCCAAGCAGTGTCGATGATATTGGGTTTATAGAAGCGCTGATTGATACGATTTCTGCGCAGTATACGATCAATCAAAATCGAATTTATTGCACTGGCATGTCAAATGGTAGTTTTTTGAGCTATACCCTGGCATGTCAAAGTGATCGATTTGCCGCAATTGCAGGTGTTACTGGCTCCATGTCGACAAGTACATACAACACGTGTAATCCTGCGAATCCGATTCCTACCATGCACATTCATGGAACGGAAGATGGAATTAATCCCTATACGGGAAATTCAACGATGATCGCCATTGAAGAGGTTTCACTTTTTTGGGCGACTCAAAACAATTGCAACACGACGCCAATCATCACAGCTGTTCCTGATATTGACACAGGCGACGGTGCAACAGCTGAACGCTACTTGTACGAAAACGGAACCAATGGTCACACGGTTGAATTATTCAAAGTCACAGGTGGTGAACACACGTGGCCAGGTTCGCCAATGCCCAGCTCCACAGATGTTATCTGCATGGATTTTGACGCACGTGTTGAAATATGGCGTTTTTTCAGTCAATATGAGTTATCGAGTACGAATTCGATAGTAGAGAATAACGCTGTGGATCTAATCATCTACCCTAATCCAGCGCAAGATCACTTGTTTATTCAAACTGATAACGTGATTTCGAATATCACTATAACCGACATGCAGGGACGAGTTGTTTCGCAACACTCAAATGAGTCAAACCAAGAAATTGACATTCAGTATCTGAAGCCAGGGAACTATCTAATTGAAATTTCAGGGAACAATATGCAAGTGGTGAAAAAACTGACGGTTTCACCATGACATCATTCAATCAGCAAATTAGTTGAAGTCCTACAAACTTTCTAGATAACGATCTACGTTCTTTTGAATGCGCTCGGTAATGTTCGAAGTATCTGATTTCTCAAAAGCGTTTCCTGTGATTTTTTCGTACAATTCAATGTAGCGTTCAGAAACCACTTCAACGAATTCGTCTGGCATCGCAGGCATAGTTTGACCTTCCAAACCTTGAAATCCATTTTCAATCAACCATTGGCGCACAAACTCTTTCGAAAGCTGCTTTTGTTCTTCCCCGTTGCGCTGTCTTTCTTCGTAACCATCTGCATAGAAATAACGCGAAGAATCTGGGGTGTGAATTTCATCAATCAACACGACTTCTCCATTTCGGATACCAAATTCGTATTTTGTATCAACGAGAATTAATCCACGTTCAGCAGCCATTTCCGTTCCACGTTGAAACAAAGCGCGCGTGTATTTTTCTAATTGTACATATATTTCTTCTGGGACAATTCCTTTTGAGATGATGTCCTCACGTGAAATGTCTTCATCGTGCCCTTCTTCTGCCTTTGTTGCAGGTGTAATGATAGGTTCTGGAAATTTATCGTTTTCCTTCATTCCCTCTGGCATTTCAACGCCACAAAGAATTCTTCTTCCCGCTTTGTATTCACGTGCGGCGTGACCAGACATGTACCCACGGATCACCATTTCAACGCGAATAGGATCGCATGCATAACCAACAGCTACAGACGGATCTGGCGTTGCCAACAACCAATTTGGAACAATATCTTCCGTTGCTTTCAAGAAAAGTGTAGCAACTTGGTTTAATACTTGTCCTTTGTAGGGAATTCCCTTCGGTAAGATGTGGTCAAATGCAGAAATTCGATCCGATGCGACCATTACCAACAAACCATTGTCGAGCGTGTACACATCACGTACTTTTCCGTTGTACACTTTTGTCTGCCCTTTAAAATGAAAGGTGCTTTCCGTTATCGCATTGCCACTATTAATTGTCATTGTTCTCTTTATTATCGTTCTTTTCCTTTTCTTCCAATTTCTCAAATGCAGAAATAATCTTTCGCACCAATGTGTGGCGCAATACATCTGCTTCACCCATGCGAATGATTTCTACACCTTCCACATCTTTCAATGCGTCAAGTGCATACGCCAATCCAGATCGTTGTTTTCTCGGTAAATCAATCTGAGACATATCTCCTGTTATTGCAAATTTTGCTGTCATCCCCATACGGGTTAAGAACATTTTCATTTGCATCGTTGTCGTGTTCTGCGCTTCATCCAAAATAACAAATGCCTTGTCCAACGTTCGACCACGCATAAACGCCAATGGTGCAATTTCGATTACACCAAATTCAATCATGTCTGCCAATTTCTCAGCAGGGATCATCTCACGCAAAGCGTCGTACAATGGCATCAAGTAAGGATCTAATTTTTCTTTTAAATCGCCAGGTAAAAAACCAAGGTTCTCCCCTGCTTCAACTGCTGGTCGCGTTAAAATAATACGTTTGACTTCCTTTGCTTTTAACGCGCGAACAGCCAGTGCTACCGCAGTGTAAGTTTTACCTGTACCTGCTGGTCCAACCGCAAAGACCATGTCGTTCTTGCTTACCGCTTCAACCAGTTTCTTTTGATTGATTGTCTTCGCAATGATCTTAGCTCCATGATTTCCATGCACGAGCACATCCTTATTTTCCTGAGAGTTCAATAATTCAGAACCATCTTCGGTCATTAAGTTATCGATATTGTTCTTAGTCAGACTATTGAATCGGTGAAAATGACGCAGGATCAAATCAAATTTCTTTTGAAATTCGTCCATTACTTCTTTATCACCTGCAATGCTAATGATGTTACCTCGAGCAACTATTTTCAGCTTTGGGAAGAACGATTGAATATGTTTCAATTTTTCGTTGTTCACTCCGAACAATTCTGCCGGATTAATTCCCTTGATTTCAATGTTATTTTCTAGCAATTGAATATTTTAGTTTACGTATCTTTAAAAATACCTAGATTAACCTTATTTTTGGTCAAATTTAGAAAAATTATTCGCCACTGCGCGTTGAATTTATTCACAATGGGCATAATAACGTTAACAACTGATATGGGACTCAATGACTACTACGTAGCAGCGTTGAAAGGCACCCTATTAAGTCGCGTTAAAAACATCAATATTGTTGATATCTCCCACGCAGTCAAACCATTTGATATCTCGGAAGCAGCTTTTTTGGTGCGCTCGTGTTTTCATAACTTTCCAGAGAATACAATTCACGTGATTGGTGTTGATAGTGAACCGATTGTCAATTTTTCAGGGACAGATGGCTCGTTTCCTTCCATACTAATTTATCAGAAGCAGTATTTCATCTCCAACGACAATGGTTTTTTCGGCGCATTTCTGCAAGAAAATCAACCTGATTCATTTTGGAGAATAGACGATGTGCTTTCGAATCCTAATTTGTTTAAGTTTCCAACGAAAAACATGCTCGTCGCGGCTGGCATCGAACTCCTCAACGGAAAATCGATAGATAAAATTGCTTCACCGATGGAAGGGTATAAAAATGCATTGACGTTAGCTGCCGTTTCAGAAACGAATCTCATTCGTGGACACATTGTTCATATTGACAATTTTGGAAACGCCATTACGAACATACATCGAAGTCTTTTTGAGCGGGTTGGAAAGAATGAACCATTTACCATTCGTTTTAAAAAACAAACGTATTTTATTGATGTTATTTCTAATTCCTACAACGAAGTCATGCCTGGTGAAAAAGTAGCCGTTTTTAACGAAAATGATTTCTTGGAAATTGCTATTAATCGTGGTGCAAACGGGAGCACAGGTGGAGCGGAGCAACTATTTGGACTTCATTTGCAGGACATGATTCGCATTGATTTTACACCTCAAGGTTCCAGAGATACCATAGAATCCCTGTTCTGATGATTACACGCATTGTAAAATTAGAGTTTGAAAAAAATCGAATTGACGATTTCTTAGCCTTTTTTGAAACGATCAAACACCGTGTGAATGAATTTCCAGGATGCTACGGAATGAAGTTGTACCAAGACGTTGAACGCCCATGGATTGTTATGACCTACAGTCACTGGGAATCGCAAGAAGCGCTTGACACCTACCGAAATTCGACGACGTTTGGTGAAGTCTGGCCAACGATTAAGCCTTGGTTTAATGCAAAACCAGAAGCGTGGAGTGTACAGGCGTATTTTAATGGGTTTGAGAAATAGATTTTCGCCTTTCAATACTGGGACAATAGTTATTTAAATGCAGGTCCTCCCCCTGCCCCCCCTCCAAAGGGGGAAACGTGCTAAGTCCATTTCTTTTTTAACTTACTATTTACTACTGACTAAAAAACTGAACAAGCTAACATTCGGAGCTAAATTAAAGTTCCCCCTTTGGAGGGGGTGCAGGGGGAGGACTATGAATTCATCATTAAAATTTGTGTTAAAAATTTAAGTGAGTACACCTTTAAACAATCGCATCTTAATAAATGAAGTGGGTACTTCACCATTTTCAGCGGTAAGAATCAAATAGAAATCTTATTTTTGAGGTGAATATTCAAACCAGCGAATGAAAGCGTTATATTTCAAAGAAATCAGGAGTTTTTTAAGTTCCGTTATTGGGTATGTGTTTATCCTTATCTACTTGATTGCCTCAGGGATTATGCACTGGGTTGCTTCTACTCCATCGAATTTACTGGAAGGGACAGAGGCAGATTTAATTCCTTTCTTTAATTCTTCACCTATTATCTTTTTGATTCTCATTCCAGCGATTACGATGCGATCCATTGCAGAAGAGCGAAGAACAGGAACCATGGAGTTGTTATTCACTCGACCGATTTCTGACCTAAAAATTATTCTCGCCAAATACTTCGCCAGCGTTACGCTGATGCTGATTGCGATTCTTCCAACACTTGTGTACTATTATTCAATGAAAAGTTTAGCGCTCGAAGGTGAATCGTTTGATCATGGAGCAACCATCACTTCGTATCTCGGATTGATTCTTATCGGATCGGCATTTGTCGCAATAGGGATTTTTGCATCATCACTTACGAGTAGTCAAATTGTTGCCTTCATACTCGCTTTATTTTGTTGCTGGATCTTTATGCCCCAAATTGGTGGATTGGCACTACTGGGCTCTTACAACTTAATGGGAGAGTTTGATTCAGTTATTCAGTATTTTGGGATGACATTCCACTATGAAGGAATCCAACGGGGTGTTATTGACACTAAAAATATAGTGTACTTTTTATCGGTAATTATATTGTTCATCTACGCTGCTTTGACAGTGATTAAATCACTAAAAAAATAAGGATGGCTGAGAAAGGAAAAATAATCAAAGGGTTCTACAATTGGACGTTTTTAACGATTGTCATTGTTGCGTTGTTGTTGATTAACATCATCAGTTCATTTGTCTACCAGCGGTATGACATGACTGCTGATAAACGCTATTCGTTAGCAGAAGGTACCATTGCATTTTTGGAAGATACCGATAAATTCAATAGTCGAATCAACGTGAAAATATACTTGGATGGTAATTTACCAGCTGACTTAAATCACTTTAAAAATGCCGTTGAAGACAAGCTGAAAGAGTTCAAACAATACGCTGGAAACAGAATAGAATACCAATTTATCAATCCAAACGAGGGAACGGAAAAAGAGCAACAAGAACTGTTCGACTTCCTTTTTGCGAATGGAAAGGGCATTCTCCCAATGGAATTGGTTTACATGGAAGACGGTTCTCAAACCCAAATGATGGTATGGCCTGGAGCTATTATTGAATATGGTGGATCTACTGTCCAAAGCGTTCAGCTCTTACCTGGTTCAAAATCTGGTCGTCCTTACCAATTAAACGGAATGAAGGAAATCATTCAGAATTCCATTAACAACCTTGAGTACATTTTAGTGAGCTCATTGCGACGTGTCACGCAAACAAAAAAACCACGCATTGCATTTTTGCACGGTCATGGAGAGTTGACATATCCTCAAACCCAGCGAGTTCGGGCCTTAATTTCGCCCTACTACTCTATCGCCGACATTACCATTAACGATTCTGTCGCGGCGTTGGACAATATCGACGGGTTAATTATCGCTCGACCGCGAGAACGCTATACTGCTAAAGATTTGTTCATTATAGATCAGTTTTTGATGCGCGGAGGTCGATTGATGTGCTTTATTGATGCACTTAAAATTGATGAAGACACGCTTAAAAAGTCAGGACAAACCCATACCACGCGTTATGACAAGCTGAAAATTGACGATATGCTGTTCGATTATGGTATGAAACTCAATGCAAATTACGTCATGGACGCGCAGTGCGTTCCGATGGCACTTCCGTTGGCGAAACAATCTATGATTCCATGGTTCTTCAACGTTCTGGCTACACCAACAAAGCACCCGATCGCTAGAAATGTTGAGCCTGTCGCACTGAAATACACGGGCGAAATTCAATTTGTCGGAGAGAATCCAAAGGTGGCAATGACACCGATTTTAACTTCCAGCACAAATTCGGCTGTTACTGGGTTGGCACCTGTGGTGAATTTAATGTTACCGTTGAATTATGGGAAAAACCCTGCACTGGTATCAAATCCTGAAGACGAATCAAATAAAAAATGTATCGCCGGGTTAGCTGAAGGAATGTTTCGTTCACATTTCAGAAACAGAATTTCAGATGCTTACGCAAAAAACCCAGATGCCAAAGTATTGGATTCAAGCAAGGTTGAAGGAAAAATATTCTTAGTCGGAAATGGGCGCTTTTTGGAGAATCAATACGATTCAATGCCCAGTAAACTAGGTGATGGATACATGTACCGTCCAAAACAGATCAATGACCTTCAGTTCAGTGAAGATTTAATCAATTTGAACATCCCTCACTTTTTTGGGAATCAGGAGTTTTTTCAAAACTTGGTCGATTACATGATGGGCGATAATTCTGTATTGGATATCCGAAGTCGACAAATTGACATTCATCAAATTGATACTGAAAAAATTAAAACTGAAGCAGGATTTTACAAAGTGCTAAACGTTGGATTACCCATCATCATAATCCTTGCTCTGGCATTTATCATCAACTTTTTGCGCTCTAGAAAGTACGCTAAATATTAAATTTATGAAAAAGATTGTTACGCTCATTATTGCTGTCATCGCTATTGTTGGATTGAGTTTCTATACCTATAAACTCATGAACAACAAAGGTAAATCCGATGGAAACTTAAAACTGATTGAGTTCGCTATTGAAGATGTAAATACTGTTGATCGTGTGGTTATTTCAGATGCATTTGGACATACGTTTGAAATTATTAAAGCCGAGGATGATTGGACGGACAAAGACGGAAATTGTGTAGTAAAAGAAAGTGTTGAATTTGTTCTTGATGCCTTTAAAAACATTGAATTCAAAGGTTATTTGCCAGACAGCTCGCACACCAAGTACAATAAATTGATGGCAGTGCAACATACTCGGGTTGACATCTACCAAAATGGTGAATGGTCTAAAACATGGTACATAGGACCACCAACACCAGATCATTATGGACAAATCATGCTGCTAGATTCTGAAGAAGGTGGAAAAAGTGATTTTCCAGTTGTTATGAAAATTAAAGGAATGCATGGAATCATTGAACCTAGGTTCTTTGCAGATGCCCGTAAATGGCAGTGTACAAACATTTTTAGCGTTCCGTTGCATGAAATATCTAAAGTAGACCTGAAGTTTAATGACGAACCTGAACGTAGTTTTAGGGTGGAGAAAAAGGGCTTTGATATGAAAGTCTATCAGCAAGGCAGACTTCTGAAAGATGTGGACACGTCAATGATTTTCAGATATCTGAACAACTACAAAAAAATTCACTTTGAAATGCCCAACTACAAGCTGAATGAAGCGCAAGTTGACAGTGTAAAGGCAACGACTCCATTTTGTGTACTCACGTTGACTAAAACCAACGGTAAAACAACCAAACTGAGATGTTTTAGAACCATGGATCAACAACCTGTCGTGCAAGGAGCAATTGAATATGAAAGTGCTGACCGCAATCGTTTTTGGTGCGAATTGCCCAACGGTCAGCTGGTGAAATGCCAATATTTTGTATTCAATCCTTTGTTTTTAGGGCACATCTACTTTCCTATGGATGTTTCTATGCTTGAAACCCATGATGGGATACTCAAGAAGGAGTAAACAATTTGTTAATAACTAAGGATAAAAAGCTAGCTGTAAGTCCTTGAAATCGTATTGAAATTGATAGTTTTGGTAATCAAATCAATTGTTTCAAAATGAATTTTGTAATATCAAGTGCATCATTGTTAAAACACCTTCAAGGAATCTCAGGTGTATTAAGTACGAGCAACTCATTGCCAATTTTAGATAACTTTCTATTTGAAATTGCTGATGGTCGATTGACTGTTTCTGCTTCCGATTTGGAGACAACCATGCGGACCTCAATGGAAGTTGAAGCAAAGAAAGATGGGAAAATTGCAATTCCAGCGAAACTCCTACTTGATGTTTTGAAAAACCTACCGGATCAACCATGTACGTTCATTATCAATATGGATAATTTCGCAGTTGAAATTGCTTACGATAACGGAAAGTCTAAAATGGTTGGATATAACGGTGATGATTTTCCTCGTACTCCAGAATTGAACAAATCGAGTTCAATACGAGTTTCAGGAGGTATTATTTCCAACGCAATCAATAAAACATTGTTTGCAACAGGCGTAGATGATTTGCGCCCAGTAATGAGTGGTGTGTTTTGTGAGTTTTCTCCAGAAAGTATTACGTTTGTTGCTACGGATGCACATAAACTGGTGCGTTACACACGTACGGATTCTCAAGCATCAGGAAGTTCATCTTTTATTTTACCCAAAAAACCATTAAACCTCTTGAAAAGTAATTTGACAGGAGATGAAGAGGTACAATTGGAATACAATGAATCAAACGCAGTATTTTCATTCAATGACATCGTTCTTATTTGCCGATTAATTGACGGGAAATATCCAAATTACGAAGCTGTAATTCCAAAGGAAAATCCGAATGTGTTGACCATTGATCGTTTACAATTCCTAAGTTCTATCAAACGTGTTTCTATTTTCGCAAATAAAACCACACATCAAATAAAATTGAGATTGGCAGGATCGGAACTTGCACTTTCTGCAGAAGATATTGATTTTGCAAATGAAGCAAACGAGCGCTTAACATGTAACTATTCAGGGGAGGACCTAGAGATTGGTTTCAACTCACGCTTCCTCATGGAAATGTTGAGCAACCTAGATACAACTGAAGTACGTTTAGAGATGAGCGAACCAAGTCGCGCAGGACTTTTAATGCCAGCTGTATCAAATGAAAATGAAGACATTTTGATGTTGGTGATGCCTGTAATGTTGAACAGATAATCATTCAAAAAAATACATTCAGAAACGTCCGCTCCTTTCGAGTGGACGTTTTAGTTTAAGGAAATTACTTTTGCTCCTTGATTTAAGTTGTAACGTTGCTCACTACTTGCCAAATAGGCCATATCCAGTACGTTATCCATTTCAACGAAACTCGTAGCGTAACCAGTTCGAAGGTAAAAAGACACCTCATCGCTTTTGACATCAACGCCGTATTTGTCCTTGTAGAACTTGATAGAACTCTTGGCATAGTTGAATTCCGTTTCACCGTCCTTCAACGGGAAGTATTTTACCTCTCCAGGTCGAACTGCGGTATAACTCTGCATGAGTAATTTGACTTTTTTCACACGCTCTTCCGTCGCACTGTGAAAACAATAGATGTCTCCCCCATGCTTAATTGAGATGACAACATCATCTGCATTAAAAACCACCAATTCGTTCGCATTTAAGTTTGTATATCGCTCCCACTGAACTACAACAAATACAATTAAAATCGTTGCCAGAACGGGAATCTTTAGTCGTTTTAACGGAAAGAAAATAGCACAAATGATTAAGAAATAAATCAGTGAAACCAGTCCTGGAGATAATGTGAAACCCCTTGCAACACTTCCTGGAAGCCAGTCAACAAATTGTACGAAGTAGAGCATTACGAGAATTCCAACTTTCAGCGACCATCCCACGATGAACATCAAATAACTCGACCATTGAATGACAAAAAATAGCATCCCTATTCCTAATAACACCCCTGAAAAGACCATCATTCCAATATTAGTTAATATGAAATAATTGGGAAACTGATGAAAATAATACAAGGTTAAGGGGACTGTTAACGCCTGTGCTGCAATTCCTACTGCTGTTCCTTCCCAGAGCTTTCTGATCCATTTATTCTTAATATAAAACCACGACGAAACTATCGGATATAGCAAGAAAATACCGACCATCGCTAAGTAAGATAATTGAAAGCCAATGTCGTAAATCAATAGCGGATCAATTGCTAGAAGTACGAATGCCGTAAAGAACAGTACATTCATTGAATCAAAATTTCTTCCAGCCAGTTGCGCCAAGACAAGCATAGAAAACATAAAACTTGCGCGAATGACAGAAGGAGAAAATCCAGTTACACCGGCATAGATCCAAATAATGACCACCGCTGTAACCACCGCAGTTGTTTTAGAAATAATTTTGGGAAATCGTCCTAAAACGAACATCAGCAAATACAGTACGATTCCGACATGGAGACCTGAAACCGCTAGTACGTGCATTGCACCTGCGTTGCTAAAATGCGTTCTTGTCTCTGCGGATAGCAACTGTTTATCCCCCAATAAAAGTGCATTTGCGACTCCCAACACATCCTCATGAAGCATTGTAGAAAGTTGAGACGACAGTTTTTCACGAAGCGAAAGAAAAAATTGTTTAAAGTAGTTGGGTTCGTTGTACTCCAAAAGTCGAAAATCATCTTCAGCAACAAAACCAATCTGATAGATATTCTTGTTATTCCAAAAGGATTTCACATCAAACTCACCAGGATTGTTCTTATTCTCAATTACTGAAAAATTGGCATTTAACATCAACACATCGCCGACTTGAATTTGATTGGACTTAAAAAACACCAATAACTTTTCGGAATATGGTCGCAAGGAATTGTCATCTACCACGTGAGAAGTCACGCAGATCGCCTTTCGCCAAGCATCCGTAGGTCCAGCAATTTCCTTTACCTCAACGATGAAGGAACTCTCTTTACTAAATGAACTCGGTATTTGTCTTGTCAACGTAGAAACAATTCCACCTATCCCAACAATTCCTACAAACAACACTATTAGCTTGAGCTTTTCAATCTTATACGAGCTAACCATCGAAAGAAGGAGATAACCAAAAACTGCGATGCATAGTAGTAAAAATGAGTAGTCGAATGCCGAGACCTCTTTGTCAAATAACAAAATTCCGAGCATCAGAAAGGGTGTCAGAAACACAAATGGTAGCTGTGCAAATTTCAAGTAGCGTTGATTTATTAGGGCTTGTAATCAATCAGTTTTCAAAATTAAATATACGTAAAAATCAATATCGAAAAGTTATTTATCAAGTTTAAGTTATCTTTGCAGGAATGAATTTTTTAAATCAAAGCATGATTATTTATAAATCTCCTGATGAAATCGAACTAATGCGCGAAGCAGCGCAAATTGTAAGTCGAACATTGGGAAAAGTGGCAGAAATGATAGCACCAGGAGTCACACCGAGACAATTGGATGAAATGGCAGAAGCCTACATCATTTCACAAGGAGCAATACCAGGGTTTAAAGGCCTATACGGTTGTCCAAGTACCTTGTTAATTTCAGTGAATGAACAAGTCGTGCATGGCTTACCAACTGACACACCTTTTGTGGAGGGCGATATTGTTTCTGTTGATTGTGGTTCGTTGTATAAAGAATATTACGGTGATCATGCCTACACATTTGAGGTAGGAACTGTTTCGGAAGAGAAAAAGAAATTGTTGAAAGTCACGCTGGAATGCCTTGAATTAGGTATAGCTGAAGCCAAGGTAGGAAACAGGATTAGTGATATTGGATTTGCCATTCAGCAACATGCGGAGAAACACGGATACGGCGTGGTACGCGATTTAGTCGGACATGGATTAGGGAAATCACTGCACGAAGATCCTCAAGTTCCTAATTACGGTAGACGTGGACGAGGCAAGAAAATTATGAATGGTTTAACGATTGCCATTGAACCTATGATTAACATGGGAACAGAGAAAGTTGTTCAACTCGATGATAACTGGACAATTGTCACCGAAGACGGCCTGCCAAGTGCACATTTCGAGCATGACATTGCCATTGTCAACGGAAAGGCTGAAATTCTTTCTACGTTCAAATACATAGAAGAAGCGTTGGCAAAAAAGAAATGACAAAGGAAACGCGCTTAATTTTTCTGTCGGTTCTGACCGTTTTGTTTTATGCATTAAGCATTTATCTCAGCCAAGGAGCCTTCATTTTTCCTTTTCCACTCAATGAAGCAATTCTTTTCATTATTGCCCTGCAGTTCGGTTATTGGAACAGGAAGAAAATAAAACTTAGTCTTTTAATCATTGCAGTTGGACTTTTCAGCTTTTTAGGAAATGAAGTCTACTGGTCGTTTGTCTTGAGTGATCAACAGATGTATCAGTTCTCCGAATCAATAGCTACGGACATTTTTAAATTAATTGCCGCTTTTGCATTACTTGTATTTGGGTTCTTAACTCTCACTACTCAGACAAAAAAAATCGCGCAGTTGTGCACATTGATTTTTATTTTAGTATTCATGGGGTCGATCAGTTATTTATCTCCATCCTATCTATTCTACGGGCTCTGTTTTATGGCTACGAGCGTAATAATCAGCCCTGTACTAAAACCGTTTCATTTGATTTGGATCCTCTTGTTTTTCCTTGAATCAACTAAGTTTCTTACGATTGTCATTAATAATTAATTATTAACTGAATTTTTCCATTAAAAATGTTGTGTGAAATGGATGGAATTACTAATTTCGCCGTCCTTACTTAGAAGGTGTTTTTTAAGTGAACGGAGAGGTGCCTGAGTGGCCGAAAGGACTTGTTTGCTAAACAAGCGTACCTCAAAAGGGTACCCGGGGTTCGAATCCCCGTCTCTCCGCAACGAAGTGAAGGATAGATTGGGATGAGAACCAAAGGGGTTCCGACCTGAGGCTTAAAAGCCGAAAGCATGGAGCGAAGCGGAATAATCCCCGTCTCTCCGCAATGAATGAAGAATACACGGTTAATCTCACCGTAAAGCTAGAAAGCCTAATAATCTCTCTAGCGAAAGTTGCAGAATTAAATTAAATAGTTACTTTTGCACACCTTTTGCAAGAACGTTTGCGAAACTATTGAAATAAAAACAATGATATTAGAGATTTATCTCAATATCGGGGTGTAGCGTAGCCCGGTCATCGCGTCCCGCCTTTTGCGGGAAGGTCGAAGACGAAATACTGCTAATTGAAATAAAAACAATGGTATTGTAGAGAGTTTTTCTCAATATCGGGGTGTAGCGTAGCCCGGTCATCGCGCCTGCTTTGGGAGCAGGAGGTCGCAGGTTCGAATCCTGCCACCCCGACAAGGGATGAGAAATCATCCCTTTTTTTTATTACACTAGGTGTATGGGCTCGTAGCTCAGCTGGATAGAGCACCTCCCTTCTAAGGAGGCGGTCTCAGGTTCGAATCCTGACGGGCTCACCAAGCAGGACATGTAATTTGCATGTCCTGTTTTTGTTTTAGAGCTCTATCTATTAATTTTACTAGATTCCTATATTAAACAAGTTACTTTTTTGTGAGTTCGACTTTTGATCTAATGGCTTATTTCCAAATAGATTCCTATTGCTATGAGTATATTTCTTACGTTTTTTGAGTTCGAATCCTGTTTGTATTTAACTTCTTTTAGCAATTCTGAATAAGTAAGTAAATCTTTGTCCTAGATTATTTTGATTGATTTTAGCTTTTATTAAGCTAATCATATATACCAATAATTCGGATCACTAGATTTGTAATAAATATTTAGGTAAGTTTGTTAAGACCTTGGCTGTAGTCAAAATAAAATGCATTATTCACACATTAAAGATTTATGGAGGACATTTTGCGAAATGAAATCATCAAAAATTGTTTAGAAAGAAAAAGCCTAATTGTAGACCACAATAAAATAGATCCTTCTCAACTACTCAGAAATGAAGATTTCAAAAAAATAGATTCAGACTTCGAAATCAACTTAGAATCGGAAAGAAACAAATTATCCATTCTATCTATTGCAATCGAAAAGCTTGGACGTCCAGTTCCAAATAGTATTTCCGATGCAGTAAAATTCATATATGACTTCGAAGAAGAATTAAAAAAACCTGAAACAAATGTCAGTTGGGCGGGTCTTATTGATTTGAAGCACGCCATGACAGGATTTGTTCTCGCAAAAATCCATAATGAAGGCAAGCAGAATTTAGTGGATTTTGTACTAAAACGACTGAAAAACAAAGATAAAGACGAGGTTCATTTGCGAAATATTGAAGCATATTTCTTCGAAGCACTTATCACTATTAATATGACTGCTACGGAATTTTTAGAAACAATCCGTAGTTATAATTCTACCGTTTCTAAAACCAATATTTCTCATAGAGCCATAACCTTCGCTCAGAAAATAGGACAGCAAAAAACAGATGTTGCAAAACAACTTTATGAAGAAATAATATCCGGTGATGACTGGGAACAGGAATTCGATGTGTTACCAGCTCATTTATTACTAGGAATTCATAAAACTGAACCCAACTACTCATTTGAAAAAGCTAATGAAGTGCTTGCTAGTCATCCAGTTCATTCACTATTCTTTTTTGGAAGAATCGACTTTTCAACTGAAAGTGAGATTCAAGGCATTCTTAAAATCATTAATGAATTGAACTCTAAAGATGAGCAAACTGTTAATCAGCTCATATACTTACTAACGGCGATATTGAATTCCAAATTTGCTACTGATGAGATCGTAGAATTCTGTTTTCAGCAATTTCAAAATTTGTTTGATTCTGAAACATCAAATAACAAAATAATGGTTGTAGATGCAATGACAAATTGGATTGAAAACCAAGAAAAAGAAAGGTTTGATTTTTTACTACAAAATCATGGGGGATTTGGCGATTTCAAGTTAATAGAGGGTTATTTCTCACGTTTTAAGGATTCTATCTTTTTCTTTGATTTTTTCCAAAGAGCCTATCGTGCGCTTGAAGGGAAAATGAAGCCTGGTTTATTTGATTCTGCGGTGAATCACTTTTCAAGAGAAGATGTACATAAGGCAGAACGATCAATGCTAGATTTTTTGTCACATGAAGAACTCTTTTGGAGAAAGGCAGGAATGCATTTGATAAGAACTAAAGATATTGGGGTTCATCAAGTAAGTCTCTTGCGTCTCGAAACTGAAATGGAGCAATTAAGAGCTTTGGAGGTATTAACTGAATACAATTGGAATTTGGAGGAATATCTACCTATGCTTTTAATGTTGAGAAACTCCTCATTTCCTTCGGTAAGAAAAGAATTGCAAAAAGTACTGTCTAAATTGACTTTTGAATCTTATCATGAAGTCTTGGTAGAAAAAATTTCCAACTTATTGACCAATTCTGCTGATGATAAAAAGTTCATCAGACCAATAAAGGAAGCTTTAAAGAAATATCATAAATTGGTTGAAGTTAAGTCTTCAATAAAAGATTTGAATCCAGCAGAAAACGAACGAAGTTTCATGGATTTGTATTACCGTTTGGAGCATGAAAACCAAGCTAAAATGATGAAAGAAATTAAGAGTGGAAAAGGTAACTTTTTGACCTCCCTTTTTAAAAATTCAGTCATCGTTCGTGGTCATTCATGGAAAATAGAAGGTAAAGATGAAGTTGTTCCACTTGCTAAAATAGAACACTCCTTTAGCATAGATGCCAGGGCATTTAAGAATAGCGAATTATTTGAACACCAGTCCAACAATTTTAAAAGTAAATACTAATGGACATTAAACCTATCATCGTTCGTAAATATCTTGAATCTCTTACTGAAAGTGATGAGCTGGATATGATCTTTCCAATATTGTTAGAATCGAAAGGATTCAGAATACTTACCAAGCCAAAAGAATTCAAAGGATTTCCTCAATATGGTAAGGATGTAGTTGCGGTAGGAAAAGATTTTGAAGACGGGGTATTGAAACGTTTCTATTTTGAAATAAAAGGCGGTGAGGATCGTCATATTACAACCCAAACCTATAAAAAAGACGATGGAATACGTGAATCAATTCTTGAAGCCAAAGACAAGAAATTTACTTCATCCTACAAAAATTTCGATTCGCTACCGTTGAAAATCGTTCTTGTTCATAATGGCGAGACAAAAGCTAATATTCGTGAAGTATTTGAAGATTTTATTGAAAAACAATTTCCAAAAGACGGTGATATCGAATTTGGACAATGGGATATTTCACAGCTGACTAAATTGTTTGCAGAGAATCTTTTCGGAGCCTATTTGTTGACTGATCAGAAAACTACGACTTTATTTAACCGTGTTCTGGTCAATTTGAACGTGAATGATGGTGTCCAACGAGACTTTATCGAACTAATTGATGTTTTGTTATTTGAAAAGGAAAGTTGGCAAGCATCCTATGAAAAGACTCTTCCGAGGAAATGGAAACTCATCTTCGAATCATTAAAATTGATCTCATTTATTCTTTATACAGAATCGAAAGAGTATAACAATTTGGAAATAGTTAAAAGGCATCTGACTCATTTGATTTTACGGTTTTGGTATTGGATACTCAAAAATAAGCTTGAAAACAACAAAGCCGTATTGGCATTTTATACCCAATTGTTTTTCTTTTATAGAGAGGTACTTATTGAGTTTTTTGAACGAACGATTCCTATTGCAATAATTAAGGACGGTTTGCATGCCGAAAAATCAGGGCGTTATGAACAAATTGGATATACTATACGAACCTTTGATTATCTAAAATACCTCTGCTTTATTATCAACGTTGATAAAGTACTCCTCAAGGAAAAATTTCAAGTTACGAACTCAACTAATAAATTGTCTGAAGTACTTAATAATAATTCGGTGTCTGCCAAGCCATTAATTGATATTCATTCTTTGCCGATTATGGATGCCTTGAATTTATTCATTGCATCAAATGAACTGGAACATGCAAAAACATACTTAAATGAGGTTTTCTCATATATTAAAATCAGAAAAAACAAATATGACATTTTGCCTGATGCTTCCAATAGCATTGAAAACGTAATAAAATTGACTGTTACAGGTACAAAACCTATTTATTATTCAGATTCAACCTCTCCAATACTTTCAGTACTTCTTGAGTATTTGGCAATTCTCGATATGAAAGAAAGCTATGAACTCATGAGAGATTTCATAATCGAAAAGGATATTGATCTTGGAGTTTTTGTACCTCACCATGGAATTAATTCCGTTTCAAGAAATTTGATCGAGGATTCGGAAAATGATTTAGAAGAACAACTATTCTCGCAATCTGTAAATGATGGTTATCAGTCAGAGTTAACGGTAAAAGATAGGCTTAGTAGTAAACCTCTTTCGTTTAACGATTTCAAAGCAAAAATTCAAGCTCGGAAAAACGAGTTCGAATATGATTATCGTACTGACAAGGCGGGATTTCCTTTTCTAAAGGATTTAGCACACATCTATTTCAATACGCCTTATTTTCCCGATAAATGGAGAGGTTTATTCGAATAATTTTTCAAAAAAATATTAAACAACTCCTACTCCAAAGTGTTCGACTTTTCTTATTTACCATAACACCTAGCCTACAACATTTTACGCAGTTATACACTTGATTTATTTGCGCATTCTTCATACGTTTGGTACTATTAATCAAAATTACGAACTACAATATCACATGAAAAAGGTACGTATCTTATCTATCGATGGTGGTGGAATCCGCGGAATTATTCCAGCAACAATTATTAACTACATTGAAAAACAGCTTCAATTAAAGACGAACAATCCAAATGCTCGGATTGCAGATTTTTTCGATCTAATAGCAGGAACCAGTACCGGGGGAATTCTCACGTGTATCTATTTAGCACCAGAAAAGTCTAGTGTTAACGCATCCGCTAGATTCACAGCACAGGAAGCATTAGATTTCTACATAAAAGAGGGGTATAGTATCTTTAATGCTTCCAAAATAGGTGATTGGAAAAGACTGTGGGGATTACTAAATGCAACAGAATTTAGTGCTAAAAACATCGAGAAATTGTTTAAAGATAAATTCGGTGATTTACTGATTGAGGACTTAATAAGACCTTGTATAATTACTACTTATGATATCAAATCACAAACATCGTACTTTTTCAATAGTCGTGAACCGATTGAATTAAAGCGTCGTTTTTATGTTAGAGATGTTACCCGATCGACATCTGCAGCACCGACTTATTTTGCACCGGCAAAAATAAAGAACCTAATAACGAATGAAGAGATGATCAACATTGATGGCGGTGTATTTGCCAATAACCCTTCGATGTGTGTATATGCGGAAGCAAGAAATACAAAATTTCCAGAAAGAGGGATTGATAAACCAAGTGCTAAGGATATGCTTATATTGTCATTAGGCACAGGTGGTGGAGGTTATAAATTACCCGATGTAACAAAAAGTGGGAAGTGGGGAGTGTTAAGTTGGGCAAAATCAATCCCTGAAATAATGATGGATGGTAGCATTGATACTGTCGCATTTCAAATGAAGGAGATCTTTGAAACGTTAAACCCAGAAGAGCATAAACATGCCTTTAAGCGAATTGATGTTCCCGAAAATGCAAGAATCTATTCTCCTGATATGTCTGATGCTTCCCCTCAAAACATCCAACGTTTAATACAAGCAGCAGAAATTACATTAAACGCCGCCAAAAAAGACATTGATGTATTTATCGATCAACTATAAATAGTCTGGTTAAGCTAGGATTGAATAGAACAATATCAGCTGTTACCTTAATGAATATTACGCCTTCCGCTCCAATTGTAAATGAATCGGTGGCAATTAAAAAATTTAATCTCTACCAGCTAATTCTATTTCGCAGTTGTTACTTTCATGCAATTTAGAATTCTATATTTGTAACACACAAAAATCACAACCATGGAAATTGTTCTTCAATTAGCTTTAATTATTGTTCCAGCTGGGGCAGTTATGCTGACTGCCATTTACTTTATGCGCAATGCCACCCAAAACGAAGTAAGATCGATGCAAATTCAGTTGAAAAAAGAACGTCAAGAATTTTTCTTGCCTAATCGTGTAGACGCTTACCAACGTGCAATTTTATTGATGGAAAGAATTCACCCAAATAGTTTGGTGATGCGATTGAACAATCCAGGACTTCCTGCTGCTGCATTTCAAGTGAAATTGCTCGAATCTATTCGTGAAGAGTACGAACACAACATCGCACAACAAATGTTCATCTCCTTAGATGCGTGGAACATGGTGAAGAAATCCAAAGAAGAAACGATTAAAATCATCAACTTGGCAGGTCGACAAATGGATGCTACCTCCATGGCACTTGATTTGGCTGGTAAAATATTTGAAATTACGGCGGAAGTTGGAACGCTTCCAACAGAAATCACCGTGGATCAATTGAAAAAGGAAGTGCAATCGCTATTTTAAGACAATTGTAATTTCATCGATTTTAATGACATCACCAGCGACTAATTTCGCACGTTTTCGAGTTTCGAGTTCACCATTTCGCAGCACCTGCTCGTCGTCAACAATCATTTTTGCATGACCTCCCGTCTGAGCTATTCCTAATACCTTCAGCAGTTGAATCAATTCAATATACGGACCTTCAATCGTGAATTCCTGTTCCATCTTTGTAAATTTTATACATTTTTTCCGCAGCCTGAAAGGAAGTAAGATTTCCTTTGACAACTTGCGTTTCAATTTCTTTTAGCGATGTCAGCAACGTTGCATTCCCGAAAAAATCATTCAAAATCAACTCTTTTAATGTTTCTCGCAACCATTTGATGTCCTGTTGGCGTCTGTTTGAATCAAAAAATCCGTTGGATTTAACTTTCAATTCAAATTCTGTAATCACTTTAAACACCTTGTCAATATTAGTATTCTCATACGCGCTACATGTGAACACTTGAGGAACCCAGCCATTTGCATTCGGAGGAAACAAGTGCATCGCATTTCGATACTCCGTTGCTGCTAAATTCGATTTTCGAATATTGTCTCCATCGGTTTTGGTGATCACCAGCGCATCCGCCATCTCCATGATTCCCTTTTTGATTCCTTGTAATTCATCTCCTGCACCCGAAAGCATCAATAACAAAAAGAAATCGACCATGGATTTTACAACCGTTTCAGATTGCCCTACTCCAACCGTTTCAATGAGGATTACATCATAACCAGCAGCTTCGCAAAGTATAATGCTTTCCCTTGTTTTTCTTGCAACACCGCCCAAGGTATCACCAGCAGGAGAAGGTCGAATAAACACTTCTTGCATGGTTGATAGCTCATTCATGCGTGTTTTATCGCCCAAAATACTACCACCTGACACAGAACTCGAAGGATCAATCGCCAAAACAGCTACCTTTTTCCCTTCAGCGACCAGCAATTTACCAAATGCTTCGATAAATGTACTCTTGCCAACTCCTGGGACACCCGTAATTCCAATTCGAATAGAATTTCCACTTTTAGGTAAACACAACTGCAATAAATCATTCGCTCTCAAACGGTGTTCAGGATTTGTACTTTCAATCAAGGTAATTCCAGCACTCAATGCAGAACGATCAAACGAAGTAATTCCACTGTACAGTTCATCCGGAACAAGACTTTTACGTCGTTCCTGCTTCTTATGAATCCACTCTTCTGTGTTTTTTTTCTTCATTGATGCAATTGCCTTGAACAAATACATTGCTAATATAACGGATTGGAACATAAAACAGGCAAACTTCTGACCGATCTTCATTTGGAGCAGAAATCTAATTAAATTTGAAGCATGAAGAAAGTGGGAATTATCGGTGCTGGATTTTCAAGTCTCTATGCTGCCTGTTACTTGGCTAAACGTGGATACAGCGTGGATGTCTTCGAAAAAAACAGGATGGTTGGAGGGCGTTCTCAAGTTTTCATAGACGAAGGCTACACGTTCGATATGGGACCTTCATGGTACTGGATGCCAGATGTCATTGATCGCTTATTCACTGAACTTGAAGAAGACCGAAACGATTATTTCTCTCTCCAACAATTAGACCCTGCCTATAAAATCTTCTGGAAGGATGATGAACCCACCTCCATTCCTGCCTCCAAACAAGAATTAATTACCCTTTTCGATTCTTTTGAACAAAACGGAGGAAAAAAACTGGTGAAATTTCTGAAAGATGCAGAAAAGAAGTACAACATTTCGATGCATTCCTTTATTGAAATCCCTGGTTTAAAGATTGGTGAATTACTTAAATTCAAAATTCTTTCAGAGGGATTAAAACTGTCAGTTTTTAAATCGGTCGAAAAAGATGTTGCCAATCGTTTTTCTTCTGAGAAAGCTAGAAATATTCTGAATTTTCCTGTGCTATTTTTAGGTGAACGAGCACATAAAATTCCTGCACTCTATACGTTAATGAATTACGCCGACTTGGAACTGGGAACATGGTATCCCGACGGAGGAATGGGCGCCCTGGCAAAAGCATTGGAAAAGATTGGAAAAAAACATGGAGTTCGTTACCACTTCAATTCTCCGGTCGATGAAATTATAACAGAAAATGATATTGCTGTTGGGTTGAAAGTCAGCGGTATGGATCACCCCTTTGATGCTGTCATTGCAGGAGCAGATTATCACCACGTTGAACAACAACTGATTTCTCAACCTCATCGCAGGTACGATGAATCGTATTGGAACAGTCGAAAACTGGCTCCAAGCGCACTACTCTTTTACGTCGGTCTGGATAAGCAATTTGAGCAGTTTAGTCACCACAATTTATTCTTTGATGAAGCGCTTAAATTGCACGGAGAGGAAATCTATGAATCGCCAAAATGGCCCACAAAACCATTGTTTTATGTGTGCGCTGCTTCAAAAACCGATGATGACATTGCGCCAGCGGGACATGAAAATTTAATGATCCTGATGCCCATTGCACCCAACTTAAGAGATGATAAAGCAAATCAAGAAACGTATTTCGAACTTATCCTTTCACGCATAGAACAACAGTTTGGAGAATCGATCGCACCGCATATCGTTTATAAGAAATCTTTTAGTGTCGATGATTTTAAATCTACCTACAACGCCTACAAAGGAAATGCTTACGGTTTGGCGAATACACTGAGGCAAACAGCACATTTCAAGCCCAAACTTACCTCAAAACTAAAAAACGTTTATTTTTGTGGACAACTTACCGTACCTGGCCCTGGAATTCCACCTTCACTAATTTCAGGAAAAATTGCCGCCAGTCTACTGGACGCTAATAAATGAAAACCATTTTTGATACATATTCCTATGATGCGTCCAAACGCGTAACCAAGGCATACAGCACTTCGTTTTATGCTGGTGTTAAAAATTTGGACAAGAAAATCAGAAATGATGTTCACGCCGTTTATGGTCTGGTGCGCTTTGCAGATGAGATCGTCGATTCATTCCACCAGTTCGATAAAAAAGTGCTCTTGGATGAATTCAAGCAAGCGACATTTGATGCGATTGAACGCAAGATTTCGTTGAACCCCATTTTGAATTCATTTCAGGCGACTGTCAACAAGTACGACATTGATCTTGCGTTAATTTCCCAATTTTTCCACAGCATGGAGATGGATTTATCGCCAATCGAATACACCAAAGAAAAATACGACGAGTACATTTTAGGTTCCGCAGAAGTTGTCGGACTGATGTGTTTGAAGATTTTTGTCTACGGAGACGAAACAGAGTACCAGCGTTTAAAACCCTACGCCATGAAATTGGGTGCAGCGTTTCAAAAAATCAACTTTTTGCGGGATTTAAAAAATGACAGTCAAGAATTAGGTAGAATTTATTTCCCTGATATTGATGCCAAGGCGATGACTCAAGCGGATAAAACTAAAATAGAACAAGAAATTCAACAGGATTTTGATGAGGCCTACCAAGGAATTTTAATGCTTCCCAAATCATCCCGTTTTGGAGTCTATATGAGTTATGTTTATTATACTTCTTTGCTCAAATTAATCAAAAAGAAAAGTCTAAACGAGTTGTTAAGTGAGCGACTTCGAATTCCAGACAGTATAAAAAGGATCCTGTATGCCAAGTCGTTTGTGCGCCATTCCCTCAACCGACTTTAATATCATCCTATAAAATGATTACCCGTATTGCGCTATAATTATTCGTAAATTCATACTTTCGTACAACATGATGTTTTTTGTAGGATTTATAGGAGGATTTGTAGTAATGGAGTTTGTTGCATGGTTTGCGCATAAATTCCTAATGCATGGTATTTTATGGAGCATTCATAGGGATCATCACCAACCTACTGGAAATAAATTTCAGCGCAACGACCTGTTTTTTCTAATCTTCGCAATTCCATCATGGTTGTGCATTATGCTGGGATTCATCTATTGGGTACCACTTTCCATTGGATTAGGATTTGGTTTCACACTCTATGGTTTTATCTATTTCCTTTTTCACGAAGTGGTCGTTCACCGCAGGTACAACTGGCTCGATAATTTAAATGGTAAATACATTAATGCGCTAAAAGCTGCGCATAGAGGTCACCACGAAAAAATTGAAAAGGAAGATGGAGTAAGTTTTGGACTTTTGCTTTTTCCTAAGAAATTTTGGCGCAAATGAAGTGGCTGTACTTTATACTTATTGCGGTAACCCTACTCTGTCCAATTGTACTCAGTTTCGAAAGTAAAGTTCAGTATCGAAAATCTTGGAAAAATGCATTTCTAGCAGCGCTTATTGTTTCACTACCTTTCATCGTTTGGGACATTTTTTTTACCCAACAGGGCTTCTGGGGATTTAATCCTGCCTACATTTCTGGAATCTATGTATTCAACCTTCCGATAGAAGAGCTGTTGTTTTTCATTATTGTGCCATTCGCATGCACCTTTATCTATGAATGCTGTCGTTATTTCTTTCGATCGTATCAATTTAAAGTCTTTAATCGTGTGTTTGCTTTTTTGATTCCACTTTATGGTATTCTCCTTGTCGCACTGGGCGACATTGGCTATTATACCCTAAGCTCCATCATCGCTTCGGGCATCGTACTTTTCTGGATGGTCAACAATCCGCAATATCGCCATATTGCGATATCGTTCTGTTTTGCGCTGATTCCCTTTTTTATCATGAACGGCATTCTAACTGGCGCTTTTACAGATGAACCAATAGTCTGGTACAACGAAGCTGAAAAAGTAAACCAGCGACTTTTCACCATTCCGATGGAAGACGTTCTATACAACTTTGCGCTATTGGCTTCAAATATTCTGCTTTTCGAAAAATTAAACGTACGTTTCGCTAGATGAAGAAAATTGGTTTAATGTCTGACACGCACGGATATGTTGATCCCAAAGTGTACAAATACTTTAGCGAAGTCGACGAGATCTGGCATGCAGGCGATATTGGAACTTTAGACGTTATCGATGATTTGAAAAAGTTCAAACCCTTCCGTGGAGTTTATGGAAATATCGACGGTGCCGAAATCAGAACTGAATTAAAAGAGTTCGAACGATTTACGTGTGAAGGAGTCGAAGTGTTAATGACGCACATTGGTGGAAAACCCGGAAAATACTACCCAAAGGCAATGAAAGCGCTTCAGGAAAAATCGCCGAAACTATTTATTTGTGGTCATTCGCATATTTTATTGGTGAAAATGGATCCGCAATTCAATATGCTTTGGATGAACCCAGGAGCCTGTGGCTTCAAAGGATTCCACGATGTAAAAACACTGTTGCGATTTTCAATCACTGGAGATAAAATTCACGACTTGGAAGTGATAGAAATAGGAAAAAGGATTTAGGATAAAATTTTTAATTAAAAACTACGTTAAAGAGCAACATGAAAGCATTACTTCTGACAATTATTTCGGTTTTTACATTGACCTTATCTTATAGTCAAACAGGAGGAGTGAATTCATTTCAGTTATTAGATCTGACCTTTAATGCACGTTCAGCGGGATTAGGAGGCGATTTTATCTCAGTCAAAGACAAGGACGTTAATATGGGAGTTGCGAATGCCTCGCTATTGAACTCCGACATGCATAACACCGTTAGTTTTAGTACAGCACTGCTGACAGGTGGGATAAACTATGGTACGCTGGCATATGGTTACAACTTAAAGAATATTGCGACAATGTCCACCTATATTAAGTATGTCAGTTACGGAACCATGCAGCGCACCTCAGTTTCGGGAGAGTCAGAAGGAACCTTCAGTCCATTTGAAATGATTGCAGGAAGTTCAATTGGCAAAGAATTAAATCCTCGCTTATCTATTGGTGCAAATGTCAATATCCTTTATTCACAATTAGAAACCTATTATTCATTAGGTGCTTCGGTTGATTTCGCTGGAACTTTCTATAATGAGGAAAAAGAATTCTTAGTGACAGTACTTGCAAAGAATATTGGATACCAATTTAAAACATATACAACAGATACACGTGCGCCTCTTCCCGTAGAAGTGCAGTTAGCGACTTCCTACAAGTTGCCTCATGCGCCGTTTAGAATTTCATTACTTGCGCACCATTTGAACAAATGGGACATTACATACAATGATCCCAACCAACAGCCGTCAATTGATCCACTTACTGGAGAGTTTATACCAATTGAAAGTGCAGGTTTTATGGAGAAACTTGCGAGACACTTTACGTATCAGCTAGAAGTCCTAATTGGAAAGAACATTGATTTGCGTGCTGGATTTGATTACCACAGAAGAAAAGAGATGGCATTGGCTGAACGCCCTGGTGTGTCAGGCTTCTCCTTTGGAGCTGGCGCAAAATTCAGAAAATTCAGTTTGGATTATGGATTTGTGATCTATTCTAGGGCAGGATTTTCTAATATGCTCACACTTTCTACAAATTTATCCACCTGGAAAAAATAACGCAAAATCGGTATAGTCGTAGGTTCTAAGCAGATTTACATTATTAACAATTAAAATGTGAATTACTTTTTGAAACTTTTACGGTAAAAGTCAGTATACTTGCATAAACCAAAAAATTATTTGTTTTTATGAAAAAGTCAATTTTAGCAGTAGCAGTTGTTCTAGGATCAACTACTTTATTTGCACAAAATTTAGAGTCAAAAAATGGGGAAGCTTATTTGCCAGCAGCTGGTGATTGGGCTATTGGAGTAGATGCTACACCATTCCTTAACTATGCAGGTAACCTTATTGGAGGTGGGCAAGGTAACAACAATGCACCAACTTGGAACTTCCTAACTACTAACCAAACTATTACTGGTAAGTACTTCGTGGAAGATGACATGGCATACCGTGCTTCTTTAAGATTAGGTTTCGGATCTGCAACAGAAAGAGCAATGGTTGGTGATCGTGCAGTAACTACTGCAGCTGACTACCCTGCTTTACCAGCTATGGTAGAGAACACTATGAAAACTGGTGGTATGAACATCGGTATTGGTGTTGGTCTTGAGAAAAGAAGAGGTTTTGGACGTCTTCAAGGTTTCTACGGTGCTGAATTAGGTATCAACATGATGTCTTCTTCAGAAAAATACACTTATGGAAATGAGTTAACTGTTCTTTCTGCAGCTACACCAGTTAACGTTACTGCTGCTGATGATTTCGGAACAAACGTTTTCGCTGATCCAGATTACGGATTCGCTTCTCGTGTTACTGAGCGTAAATCAGGTATGGGATTTGGAATTGGAATCAGAGGATTTATCGGAGCTGAGTACTTCGTATTGCCAAGATTGGCAGTAGGTGGTGAGTTCGGATGGGGTCTTGCTTTCATGAGCCAAGGTGCTTCTACAACTACAACTGAAATGTCAGGTGTTAACAGTGGTGGTAATGAGTCTGTTGAGGTAATTACAAGAGAAGGAAGTAAATCTTCTATGTTCGGTGTAGATACTGACAACATTAACTCTGTATTTGGACCAGCTGGTTCATTGAGAATGACTTTCCACTTCTAAGAAGTAGAAATAATAAATTAGAAAGGTGTCTGCTTTTGCAGACACCTTTTTTTTGTGCCCTAACGCACTCTTCGCTATTGATTACTTATTTTATTCCCGCAAAACAAATTCAAATAGTTTTGTGAATTAGACAAATCTGTTGTAACTTGTGGAAAGTGAACAGAATAACATAGAGTAGTTAATCGAATTGTCTCTCCATTGTAAAACGTAATTCTTGAGTATTTCTAAGAAATGCTCAACCAAATAATAACGTTATGGAGACAAATGAAAACAACACCGCACCAAATCAAGTCGAGCTTATTCTTCCCGGAATAGACAAAGTCTGGGTGAGATCGCCAAAAGGACAATGGGTTGACAAGGAAAGTTTAAAACAGGTTGAACAACCGCCAACAATTAATCAGGAAGTGGAGGTAGTATCGCTCGAAAAAAAACCGTGGTGGAAGTTCTGGGCTAAATTTAAATAATTACCTCACTGCATTTTAATAAAAATGTTCGAAAAAGAACGTCAATGACATTCTGATTCGAACACTAAATAAATTTGAAAAATCCCGTTAGGAAATTCTAGCTACGACTTCTTCTCCTCACTCCCATCAGCATATTGGGCAAATCTACCCAAACCTTTTTCATGGACGTGATCGAAAGTCGGCCAAGGCCAACCACCAAATGAACCCTTTTGATAATCTTGAAAGGCTTCTTGAATCTCTTGACGCGAATTCATCACAAAAGGTCCGTGCTGCACAACTGGCTCATTAATCGGTCTACCTTGAAGTACTAGAATTTTCGACATCCCACCTCCATTTTTTATCAATACATCTTTTTCAGATAATACATCTACTGCATGGTAACCTGGAATCTCATCCCCTTCAATGTCCAAATCATTTCCCTCGTAAAAATAAATGGTTCGGTTAATTCCTGCCTCAATTGCTGGTAGCGTAAATTCAGCATTCGGTGCGAGCTGAATATTAAATACACCGACATGATTCTCCTTTTCATGAGCCCACGAATCTTTTGGAGGAGTTGGCGATGTTTTACCAAATAGCTCCCCTACTAATACTTCAGCGTAAACGCCCTCCGAATAATTAAACTTAGAAATATCTTCACTCCAGAACATTTTATAATCGGGAGTCGCCATTTTCTTTGCTCTAGGCAAGTTCAACCAAATCTGAAACAACTCAAGTGGATTTTCATCTGTATCACTCAACAATGGAAACATTTCTGAGTGCATCAATCCTTTTCCTGCTGTCATCCATTGCAAATCGCCATTTCCATAACGTCCAGCACCTCCTGCTGAATCTGCATGATCTACTAATCCTTTTCTAACGACAGTCAGTGTCTCAAACCCACGGTGTGGATGTCCCGGGAAACCTGGGATTTTCTCACCGTGATACATGCGCCAACCATCCTTAATATTGAAATCTTGTCCCAAATTTCTCCCTTCCAAAGAAGCTGACGGTCCCATCTTTCCATTTCCACGTGGATATTTATCCTCATGATGGACACAGAATAAAAATGGATCTAATGTCTCCCACTGAAATCCAAGTGCCCTAATTTTTTTTATTGCTTTCATATCTTCCTTTTTCTCTACCGTATCACTGGCTGATCGAAACGAGCCTAAAACTGGTGTAGCCACAGCGACAGTTGTCCCAACCAGTAATTTACTCAAAAACTTTCTTCGGCTATTTTCGTCTTCTTTCATAATGATTTTATTTACCATGGTAAATATATAGATTAATCGATAAATATTCAGCGTTTAGATTGTTAAATATTCTAAAAACGAGAATTTAATCAGTAAATTCAAGCCTAATAACTTTATTAAGTATGAAAAGTGCAATAACCTTTCAGTTTTTAAGCGAACCGACGGATGTCAATTTTGGAGGAAAAGTCCATGGTGGACAAGTAATGAAATGGATAGATCAAACTGCGTATGCCTGTGCAACAAATTGGGCGCAAAACTACTGTGTAACTGTCTATGTAGGTGGAATTCGTTTCTATCGACCGATATCCATTGGTGCAATTGTGAAGGCGGAAGCTCAAGTCATCTACACAGGAACGACCAGCATACATATTTCTGTGGATGTCTATTCACGAAAAATTAAGTCCGATACTTTTGAAAAAACAACACACTGTGTCATCGTTTTTGTTTCAACCGATGAAGACGGAAAACCAATTCCCACTGAAAAATTTATTCCCGCAACAAAGCATCAAATCGAAATGGAAAAATATGCCTTACGCTTGATCGAACTTAGGAAATCTATTGATTTGGAAATGAGTAAGTTCATTCAATAGAAAAATTAATACCAACAAAAGCGGGGGATTGCGACCATTATTCACTTTTTCTTCCTATATTTAATCAATCTAAATAAGGAAAATAAACCTGTACGCTGACTATGATTACGCCTAACGAAGAAAATGGAGAGGAAACCCCTCAGTTCACAGCTCTACAAGCTGATGAAATATTGGCATTTACGTTCAAAAACTCCATTGAACCAATAGTCATAGTCAAACACCAGAGGGATGCGACCTATATCATTCATAGCAACAATACATTTTCAAAAACAACAGGTTACGACTCGCAAGAGTTAATGGGAATGGACTTTCTCCATCTATTCAGTGAGAAAAATGTGACCAGTAAATTGAATTCTTTTCTTAAAAAATCAAAGGTCAGTGAACTGGAAGTTTTGTGTGTTAGAAAAGATGGTACTGAATTTTGGACGAAGATTTCTAAAAACCCAATTCCCAATACCAACGATGGAGACGTCTATTCGCTACTCATTGTTCAGGATATAAGTACTTTGAAAAGGGAAATTCTTCAAAAAAAATTGCTCAGCGAAATAAGTCAACTTTTCAGCAAAAATAAACCCCTCCCAAGCGCACTAAGTGACCTAATGAAACATCTGGTCACTTTCGGTAATCTTGAACTAGCCGAGATTTGGCTATTAAATGCTGATTCAACTACACTCAACTTAGCAGCTTTCCACGCATCGAAAAAGAAACTAGAAACGTTTTATAGTCATTCACAATTGAATTTCAGAAAAGGTGAAGGACTTCCTGGAAAAGTATGGGGAACTGGCAAAGAGGTCATATGGGAAAATATTGATTCCAACAAGAGCTTTATACGCTTTGTCGCAGCGAAGAAAGTAGGATTAAAGTCTGCTTTAGGGCTTCCACTTATTGACAACAATACTGTGATTGGTGTTCTCGTATTCTTTACAGACAATGCTGTATCGGCGTTAGAACATCACAGGACATTCTTCAAAGAACTAGAATTATCCCTTGGTGCTCAGCTAAAACGCATATTGGTCGAAGATGATTTTAGACAACTTGTTCAAAGTTCACCAGATATTCTTTGTATTGCAGGATCAGATGGCAAATTCATCAAGGTAAATCCCTCTTTCTGTGAACTGCTCGAATACTCAGAGGAGGAACTGACTTCTAGACCATTTACCGATTTTCTGCACCCAGACGATCAATCAACTACGGTAAAAGAGTATAAGGCGACAATTTCGAACAAAAGAAAGGCTAAAGGATTTGTTAATCGATACCTTACAAAATCGGGGGAAACTAAATGGATTTCTTGGGACTCATCCACTATTCATAGTCAGAACGGTTCAAGTTTCGCCTATGGCAAAGATATTACAGAACAAAAAGAACTAGAAGATCTATTGGACAACGCCTCCCGGTTGGCGCGCATTGGTGGGTGGGAAATTGATTTAATTTCAAAAACAGTATATTGGTCTGCCCTCACGTATGAAATTCATGAAGTCGACGAAACTTTCACACCCACCATTGAAGCCATAGATAATTTCTACCATGAAGAGTTTAGCGCACTAATTCAGGAAAAAATAACAGCAGGAATAAAAAATAAAACACAGTGGGAATTTGAAGTTCCCTTAATTACTCAAGCTGGAAATGAAAAATGGGTAAAAGTCGTTGGTCAGGCTAAATATAAGCGCGGGAAATATGTGGGTTCCTATGGAAGTATCCAAGATATCCATGAGCGTAAGTCGACTGAACTTCTGCTAAAAAATACTGCAGATAACATTCCAGGCGCTATTTTCCAGTATATGATTCGACCTGACGGAACAGATGTAATACTTCAGATGACAAAAGGAGCGTATGATTTATGGCATTTGTCACCAGAGCAATGTACAGCAGATTCAAATCTAATTTGGAATCAGACCAAAGGTGGAGGGGATTACGACCTGGTTATGGAGACTATTAAAAGGTCGGCTGAAACCATGGAAGACTGGTACTGCCAATACAGAAGTAAGCTACCAACTGGTGATATCGTTTGGCATGAAGGATTTGGAAAACCAACTAAATTGAAAGATGGCACTGTTTTATGGGATTCACTGATTATTGATATCACGTTGCAACGCAAGAGTCAAGTTAAGCTCGAAGAGAGTATCAAAGCACTCGAGGATTATAAGTTCGCTCTCGACGAATCGGCTATTATTGCCATTACGAATAAAAAAGGTGAAATTATATCCGTAAACGATAACTTCTGTAAAACGTCTAAATTCGAACGAGAAGAACTGATTGGAAATACCCATCGCATTATCAACTCTGGTTATCATGACAAGGATTTCTTTGTCAACCTTTGGCAAACAATAGCACAGGGAAAAGTTTGGAGAGGGGAAATAAAGAATAAGGCGAAAGACGGCTCATACTATTGGGTAGATACGACAATCGTACCATTCTTAGATCATAAAAAAAGACCCTTTCAATACCTTGCCATTCGATTTGATATAACCGATCGAAAACTTGCTGACGAACAGATCATTCAGTCCAACGAACGTTTTGAGAAGGTCGCACAGGCGACCAACGATGCGATTTGGGATTGGGACATCGTTGGAGAATCGCTTTATCGTGGCTCTGGTTTTAAAGAATTATTTGGCATCGAAGTAAATCTTAAAATTGCTTCAGAAGACTTCTGGAAAGACAAATTTCATCCTGAAGACTTACCAAGAATAATTGAGAGCCTAGAAGATGCTATTTCTAACCCAAAAGTTTCAAATTGGTCGCAGGAATACAGAATTATTCAGGAAAATGGCTCGATTGCCACTGTAGTGGATAGAGGAATAATAATCCGTAACAATCACGGAAAGGCGCTTAGAATGGTCGGCGCAATTACTGATATTACCCACAGAAAGGAATATGAACAATCGCTAATGCAGTTAAACGCAAGTCTATCAGAACGAGCAAAAGAATTAGCCATTTCCAACGCCGAACTCGAGCAGTTTGCCTTTGTTGCATCGCATGACTTGCAGGAACCGTTGCGGATGGTAACCAGTTTTTTGACGCAACTCGAAAAGAAATATGGAGATTCACTAGACGATAATGCAAAAAAATACATTCACTTTGCTGTTGATGGCGCCAAACGCATGCGAGAGGTAATTCTGAACTTGTTAGATTTCTCTCAAGTCGGAAAACATAAAGACGATATAGAGCCAATCTCCCTAGAACGAGTAATTCAAGAAACGCTCAATTTACAGGCGCGACTTATAGAAGAGCGAAGGGCGCAAATTACTTTCGATGATTTACCCGTAGTAAATTCCTATTATTCGCCTTTGCTGCAAATTTTTCAAAACCTCATAGGGAATGCGATGAAGTACGCAAAAAACGACGTACCTGCCATCATTTATATTTCAGCACTAGAATTAGAGAGCTCATGGCAAATTTCAATTAAAGACAACGGCATTGGAATCGACTCAGAATACCATGAAAAAATATTTGTTCTTTTTCAGCGGCTACACCACCAAGAAGAATATTCAGGTACAGGAATTGGTCTTGCTGTAGTAAAAAAGATTATCGATGGTTTGGGTGGTGAAATTTGGGTTGAATCAGCACCAGACAAAGGAAGTACATTTTATTTTACATTACCAAAAACAATACATTATGAAACCAATACACATCCTACTAGTTGAAGACAACGAAGGTGATATTCTTCTTACTAAAGAAGCGCTAGAGGAAAGCAAAATCATCAACAACATTAGTACAGTGCGCAACGGAAAGGAAGCGATTGACTTTGTATACAAATTAAACAGTTATAAAGACGTTGATAATCCCGATTTAATACTCTTAGATATTAACTTACCTCTAAAAAGTGGACATGAAGTACTCAAAGAAATCAAAGGCAATCGGGAAACCGCACATATTCCAGTTATTATGCTCACTACTTCATCAACAAAGAAGGATATTTTGACATCTTACGAGCATCATGCAAATTGCTATGTAACAAAACCTGTAGAGGTCAATGACTTTCTAAATGCCATTGTTAGTATAGAAAATTTTTGGTTTTCAATTGTACAATTACCGAATCGTAAATAGCACTTTAGCAAGCAATAACTAACCTATCGATTATTTTAGTTTTAATCTGCTGAACAGAGATTTTGATTATTTTTGACGCTAGTTTAAAGCTCTATTTTTCTATTTATGACAAAAAATTATGATGTTGCCATTCTAGGTGGTGGTTTAGCAGGACTAACCCTCGCATTACAAACCAAACAAGCTAATCCCGATGCTTCCATCATCGTTATAGAACGAAGAGATGGCAGTGCGCCTGATGCAGCTCATAAAGTGGGTGAATCCACCGTTGAATTGGGCACCCATTATATTCGAGAAATTCTCGACTTAAAAGACTATATGGACGAGCATCAGCTTCCAAAACATGGATTGCGCTTTTTCTTTTCGCCACAACATAAGAATGACATTTCAAAGCGTGTTGAGTTAGGCCCACGAAAATTACTTCCCGTTCCAAGTCACCAAATAGACCGAGGAAGTTTCGAGAATTACCTAACCGAACTGTGCATTGAGCGCGGAATTGAAGTACAACTTGGGGCGAAAGCTTCCAACGTAGATTTAAGTTACGAAGGACACACTGTGCATGTCGAAAAAGCTGGTGAAACAAAAGTTCTGCACTCCAAATGGGCAGTTGATACAACTGGTCGTTCTGGACTTATAAAACGAAAATTAGGTTTAAAAAAGGACATTGATCACGCAGTTTGCGCTGCCTGGTTTCGAATTAAGGGTGATTTAAACGTTGATGAATGGTCAGATAATTCAGACTGGAACACATTTCTAGAGCCTGGACTTAGACGTTTAGGGACTATTCACTTTATGGATAAAGGATACTGGGTTTGGTTGATTCCATTGGCTACTGGAAATACAAGCGTTGGAATTGTTGCTGATCCTGCAATTCACCCGTTTGACACATACAACAAACTTGACAAAGCGCTAGAATGGTTAAAAGTCAACGAGCCACTTTGCTACGATAACATTGAACCTCGAAAGGAAGACATTCTTGATTTTAAAGTATTAAAACATTTCGCGCTGAATTCGGAAAAATTGTATTCGGAAGAACGTTGGGCAGTTTCAGGTGAATCAGGAGTTTTCTTAGATCCATTTTATTCTCCTGGAACGGATTTCATCTCGATGAGCAATACGTTCATTGCAGATTTGATTACACGTGATTTACGAGGAGAAGATGTTTCACTTCACACATCGGTATACGAAAAAACATTGTTTGCGGTCTTTAATAACTGGGTGCCTTTGTACCAAAACAAGTATCCAATGTGGGGATCTACGCAGACCATGATTCTAAAAATCTTCTGGGACTGGGCAATTTATTGGAGTGTACCAACATTGATTTTTACCAACGAAGCGTTTACGAATCTTTCTGTTCTCAAAAACTTGTTTGCAAGTGAAGATGGAGCGGGACAACGTTTTGGTCGACTTAATGCGCGCTTACAGACCTTGCTTACTGAATGGGTAGAACATGATGATCAAGCATTTTCGGAAAGATACATTGATCCATTTGACATCGGTTACTTAAAAGAGTTCCATCTTGGTCTGGAAGAACGTTACTCGTCACGTGAATTAGTTCAAAAAATTAATTCCAACATGGTGATTCTTGAAGAGATAGCCTCTGAATTGTTCCGTTTAATGAGCGCCAAAGTGTATGGAACATCTATGGATTTAAAAGTAGACCCGTACACGATGACATTAAAAGAGCGACCAGTCGAAAATGAACTAGGCACAGTAGCACGACAATCAATTAAAGACGATATCGCAGTGATGTGGTATTACAAATAGAGGGAAATAAAAATGCTAGAAAAAAGAATTGATACCATACAATCCAGTTTTCAGGCAGGTAAAATTGAAGCAGAACGCTTAGGTTTGATTTCGAATTTTGAATTTGACAAGTCAATTCCGAACGAATACGTTTCTGTTGCATACGAAGGTTTTTCAATGGGCATTGCCCTAAAATCAATCATCGAGAAACAATCACTTACCGATTGGCGGGTGTTTTTTGATGAACACGGACAAAAACATGCATCACAGGTATACGTTGGACTAGGTTGGGCATTGTGCCAACTAAATCATCCTCTGGAAAAAATTCTTGACTCTATTGATGCGAAATGGAAACTGCGTGTGCTAGATGGCTATGGATACTGCTCTGCCCTACTGAAACGGAGATCAACCATTCGGAATCAAGAAATTCCAGCAAATATAACTGCTCAGTTTCTCGCTGGATTCGACCAAGGTGTAGGCAGAAGTTTGTGGTACATTACAAAAGGTGATATAGACCGATTAAAGCGCACCATCGATTTGTTTCCATCGGAGCGACATCTTGATTTGTGGCGAGGAATTGGAATCGCTGTAACATTCGTTGGAGGTATTGATTCTACTGAAATGCATCAGCTAGAAATTGCCTCTGGGAGTCGAATAAAAGAATTCAAATTGGGTGTAGTTATGGCACAATCATCTAGGGTAAAAGCAGAATCTCAATCCGAATCAGCGCAAAGAATAGCGAATTACTACATTGAAAATGAATCGTTGTTTCTTGAAAAGCTCGATGTACTTAATACCATTTCCTTTGCTGACATCACTGGTTACCTTGATGAATTGAGACAGCTTGCTTAAGTACGCTTATTTTTTTCTTCAATCCATTTCGACAGGTACTTCGTGCTAGACATAGAATGATGCTGCATCAAAAGCGAAAGGAAATCACCGGATCTCGTAGCTTCCAGATTTTCGATACGGTGATGTAATTCACGTTTAAACAACTCAGCATGATCGTCGTAGTTGTATCTATTTGCAAGAATTTCAAAGCCATTCTGTTGCGCTCGTTTCCAGTCCTCACCGTTGGTGTATAATCGCACTGCCGACGAAGCAAAGTCTTCTGGTGTATCAGCGATTTCACCACTCCATAAATCATTTAACTGCATCGATTCAGCACCGATGGAAGTCGTAACTGATGGAGTTCCGCACGACATAGCTTCTAGCAATTTTCCTTTTATTCCTGCACCAAAACGTATGGGGGCCAGACTCACACGAGCTTTTAAGGTGACTTCTTGAGCATCCGCTGCCCTACCACCAATGATAAATCCTTCAGCTGGGTTGTGAAAATCTGTTACTTTTTGACTGGCATAAGCACCATACACATTCAATCGCGCTGTTGGAAGTTTCCGACGAATCAATGGCCAGATTTCCTTTTTCAAGTAGCAAAGTGCATCCCAATTAGGAGCATGTAAAAAGTTGCCAATAAATAGAAAGTCATTGCGTTCTTCGAAGCTCGGTAATTGCTCACTCACCACTTTTGAAAACAAAGGGAAATAATAGAATTTATTGCCAGAAACTTGGAATTTATCTTTGAGTAAATCGATTTCAAATTCAGATAATAGAAGTGTGAAATCAACCCGATAAATCGATGCAACTTCACGCATTGCCATGTCCGAATAAAGATTCAGCTCAGAAAGATCACCGTTTAACTTCAGTGCCTCTTCTCTGGCGTAACGCAAAAAGTGTACGTCTTCACTGTTCAAGATCCGAAATGCGTTTGGACAATTCTCAATTACCCTCCATCCGAACTGCTCCTCCGTCATAAAGCGGTCGAACACAACTACAGAAGGATTTGTCGCAATTAGAAAGTCATCGAATGAAGATGAATTTAACTGAATAGTATGTACCTCAACTCCCGAAATAGATAAATCTTCCTGAAAATCTGATGGATTGGCTGTCGATGCGAAAACAATCTTAGCGCCTAGTTCCTTGAAAAAGTGGATGAGTTGCATCATACGTGTTCCTGCCGCAGATGACTTGGGTTCCGGAAAAACTTTTCCTATAATTAATACGTTGTGCAGAGATTGCATAGACAAATATAAGAAGACCTAACAATAAGAGCTCTTCCTAATCGAATGCTTTCATTCCGTAATGCAAACTTACTGCTACAATAATTGACGAAATAATGATTCCAGTTGTCACTGCTAGAAATGCTTTCTTATAGGGAATCCGAAGCACAAAAGCTGCTAGGGTACCAATGTATGCACCAGTCACTGGTAATGGTATCATCACAAAAATCATCAGACCCCAGACGCCATATTTTTTGAAATTCTTTTGCGTTCCTCGCTTAGCCCGCTTAGAAAAATAAACGGCACTTTTCTTATACGAGCGATTCTTCCAAAGGTACTTATTGGACATTTCAATAACTTTATAAAAAAGAGGAAACACCATTAAATTTGCACCTAGACCAATGACAAAAGCCAGCCATAATGGCAAACCATTTAATGCTCCATAAGGAATACCTACCCTAGCCTCACCTAAAGGAGAAATACTTAAGAGAAATGTAAAAATGGCATCTAATAACATGCTGCTAAAATCAAAAATATTCAATTAAACTTTTAGAAAACTTTAATCAGAAAGTCAGTAAAAATAAGTTATTTTTCATCTGCTTGTATCATTTTCCTTCACCTTGTTGAAATAAATATTTCTAGGTAAAAAAAAGACAAGTTCAACTTTAGTTTTTAAGTATTGAATTTCAATAGGATAAAGCTATTCATTAAGTCAATGTTGTGGCAGTTTTAAATTTACAATAATTGTTAATTCATTCGAGTTTCCTTGATTTAATGCTGACACTATTTTCTCACGGGATTTAAAATGGTAAATTCTAGAAAGAACCCCGTCAAATTTAAGCGAACATCATTACATTTGTTTGAAGTAAAAAATCATGGAGCAACCGTATATAATTATTGAACCCAAAGGAAATAAAATTCCGATCATTTTAAGTGTTCCTCATTGTGGGGTATCCTTTCCAGATGAGCTAAAGAATGACTATATTCCTGAAATGATGGCACAACCAGACGACACGGATTGGTTTGTTCACGATTTGTACAATTTTGCGAGTGAACTTGGCATTACCATTATCCACGCCAAATACAGTCGCTGGGTGATTGACTTGAATCGCGATCCTAAAAGTGCCCCGCTCTACAATGATGGTAGAATTATCACGGGACTCACGACTACCACAGATTTTTTTGGAAATCCAATTTATGTTTCAGAAGATAAAATTCCGAACCAACAAGAATTAGAACGGAGATTGAACACGTATTACTGGCCATATTATGCCAAAATAGAATCGTTATTGAACGAACGTAAAGAAGAGTTCGGCAAGGTACTTTTATGGGATGCTCATTCGATTAGAAAAAACGTTCCAACGATTCAACAGGAAGATTTTCCAGACATGATTCTAGGAAACAACGATGAAACAACAGCAGCTTCGAAAATAATTTCAACAGCACTCAATAATCTAAGAGACGGTGAATATGAAATAAGTCACAATACTCCATTCAAAGGGGGACATATTACGCGCTACTTTGGGAAACCAGCCGACAAGGTCCATGCACTTCAACTGGAAATGAACAAAGTGCTTTATATGGACGATCAGGAACTCAATTTTAATGAAGCGAGAGCTAACCGCGTAAGAGTGATATTGAAGCAAACGTTTCAAGAATTGATTAAAACCATGGAAACCGTATAGCAGATGAAATCGTATTTTTTTAAACACCTCTTGCAAAAGAACGGTTGGATTTCCAATGTAAAAATCGATACAGACACTGATGGAAAAATTGTTTCGCTGAAAGAAAACGAGACACCAAATGGTTCAACCGTTATTGAAGGTTTTGCCTTACCGGGATTTCAAAATGCGCACTCTCATGCGTTTCAATACGCGATGGCGGGATTAGCTGAAGTACACAATGTTTCGCATACCTCGGATGATTTCTGGTCATGGCGCGAAGCAATGTACAAATTGGCACTGCAAGTTTCTCCAGAACAAATGGAATCCATCGCAACGATGTTATACAGCGAAATGGTGCGACATGGTTATACAAATGTTGCTGAATTTCATTATGTACACCATCAAAAAAACGGACAACGCTACGATAATCTGGCTGAAATGGGAAGTCGCATGGTTGCAGCAGCGAAAAAGGCAGGAATTAATATCACCCTCGTTCCTATTTTTTACCAAAAAGGAGGTTTTGGTCAAGCACCCAATGATCGCCAACGACGTTTTATTTCACCTGATATTGACAGTTATTTGGAGTTGCTTGAAGCATCGCGAGTAGCTTGTAAAGCATACCATGGAGCAAATATTGGCATTGGAATTCACTCTATGCGTGGTGTTGAACCGACTGATATTGCTGAAATAGCAAAAAACGGAATTCAAGATATTCCATTTCATATCCACGTTGCCGAGCAACTAAAGGAAATTGAAGATTCGCTGCATTATTTGGGAAAGCGACCTGTCGAATGGATGCTAGATAACATCGATATGAACGAGCGTTTTCATTTGGTGCATGCCACACATTTAACAGAGAATGAAACCAAAGGAATTGCTCAATCAGGTGCGCATGTGGTAATCTGTCCAACAACAGAAGGAAATCTCGGTGATGGACTTTTCCCTTTAAAGAAATTTCAAGCATCTGGTGGAAAATGGAGCATAGGTACCGATAGTCACATTGGTATAAATCCGCTGGAAGAATTGAGAATGCTCGACTACGGTCAACGCTTAAATTCGCATCAACGTAACACGTATACCTCATCTCAGCAAGGTGACAGTGGCATGTTTGCTTTGAATATGATCACTTTTGCTGGTCGAAAAGCGATGAACGACTCTTCAGATGAGTTTTTTACGGTTGGTCAATCACTAAACGCAGCTATTTTGGATGCAAACGCTCCTTTGTTAGCGTCTACCTCGATGGAGAAAATAACTTCTTCCATTATCTACACTGGAGATGCCACGCACCAGATCGCAACAATTGCAAATGGTGAGCTGATAGTATCAGAAGGCAAGCATCACCAGCAAGAAGAAATTAGAAGTAGTTTTGCGAAAACAATGAAAATACTTGGAAATAGATAGATGATCATACAACACATCAAAGAGAACGAGTACCGCACTACCGACTGGTCTGGTGGAACAACAACGGAACTTTTCATTTTTCCAGAATCAGCAAATTTCCAGGTGGGCGATTATGACCTTCGTATCAGCATTGCAACGGTCGAAACGGAACAAAGTACCTTTACTTCCTTACCTGATGTCGAGCGAACATTAATGGTCTTAAAAGGTCAGCTCCGATTAGAGCACGAAGACCATCACAGTGTTGATTTGGACGAATTTGAGCAGGATAGTTTCAAAGGAGACTGGAAAACGACCAGTTTAGGTAAAGTGACGGACTTCAACGTTATGACCAAAAACGACGCCAGTGCGATTGTGCAGAAGATTGACTTAATACCTGGTGAATTGTTGACGCTTGCTTCTTCCTACTCGCTTCAATTTGTACATGTGTTAAACGGAACAATTACATTGAATGAAATCGTAGCGACCACCTCAGAATCACTTGCTATTCAAAGTGTAAACCATCCAAAGTTCATTGCCGAGGAACATACGTGTATTATCCTGGTGTCAGTGGATTTTAAATAACTGGATCTTCGGTTTCTTCTAACTCATCGTCTTCCCAGTCTTCCCATTCATTCGGATCAAACGTATCGTATTCTGGTTCATCATCACAGCCATAATACGTGTAGCGCTCAGTTAAACTATCTGTTTCAAACAAAATAAACACTTCACCGTACCCACAAACCTTCTTGTATTTGTTTTCAAGGTGACTCATAATGCTATCCGCAATAACAGCGTAATCGTTGGTCTTCGTTTTGCGAATTGTTAAGGTCAGCGTTTTATTTGAATTTGAATAACTCGTGCTTACACCAACGTATTTGCAATCGCATGCTTCTCTTGTTAACTTTTTGATTTCATTCGAGCGCTTCATTTCTTTGGCGACCAGCTTGCATCCAGCAAGAGTTAGCAGAAGCGAAAAAAGTAGGATGTAGTTTCTCATTGTTTTACTGTTTGAAACAAATATACAAGATTTTTGCAACTAGAATTCCCTTTATTTACGTGTGAATTCAGTAACTCAAAGCACTTTTTACTATCTTTAACGGAAAGACAAAATCATTAAAATTCGGAAATGACGAGGAGCAAAAAATCAAATCGGTTTGAACTTAAAATCAGTGTTCTTTTGTTGCTGGTCATAATTCTCGTTTCTGTGACTGGGTTCATTGCCTATAAGCGATTTTCTCAAGTGATCAACCAATTAACAGATGCGTCCCGTCCCGATTTGCGATTAATTACGGCGCAATCATTATTAAATCAACTATCTGACATTGAGAATAGTGCGAAAACCTATAATCTGACGAATGATACCATTTACCTCAATCAATTTTTTCACGCTACCGAAGGAATAGAAGAAAAAGTAGCCACGCTGAAAATGCTCAATATCGAAAAAAAGCATGCGTTAGATGTGGACAAAATTGATTCACTAATCAATGAAAAAATACTTGTTCTCAGCGATCTCTTGATTATTCAAGATGAATTTCGCGTAGAGCGGGTGTTGACTAAAATAGTTTCCAAAATAAATGTAAACGAACAAGAGAAAACAAATTCCTCACAACCTACCATCCAAAAGGAAGATCTGTCCAAAAAAAACTTCTTCAATTGGTTTAAGCCGCGACGTTCGAAAAGCGATTCAATTGCACAAGAAGCCCTAAGCGTAAAACACACAAAAGACTTAAATGAGGAAATAAAAAAGGTGAAGACCGAGGAGATGGATATTGAGAATCAGCTTCGGGTAAAAGAGTTGGCGCTCATTGTATCGAATCAAGAATTGTCTCGTGAGCTAAGTGACTTAATTGAATCGTTCAAAGCACAAGAAAAAGCCGAGTTGATTAAGGTCAGTGATAATGCGAAAGAACAAGCCAAATCAACCAATCAGCAAATTGCATTGTTCTGTATTTCAGTTGGAATTTTACTTTTCTTGGTGGCATATCTGATCACTAGATACGTTAGAAGCAACAATCGCTATAAACAAGCCATGAAAACAGCACAGTTGGAAGCAGAACATTTGGCTATATCGCGTCAGCAGTTTTTGGCAAATATGAGTCACGAAATACGCACACCAATGAATGCAATTTCTGGTTTCGCATCGCTATTAAAGAAAAGTGACTTAACACCCGAGCAGTCCGAACAGCTTGAGATGATTCTAAAATCATCCGAACACCTCATTTATTTAATCAACGACGTTTTGGATTTCTCTAAACTCCAAAGCGGAAAATTAAAACTTGAAAAAATTAATTTTTCCCCACATCAGATTGTCACCGATGTTGTAGAGTTCACAAAACAACTCGCCGCTGACAAAGATGTTTTGATCAGCTGTGAAATAGACAAAGAAAGTCATATAAATCTCCTAGGCGATCCATTTCGTTTCCGTCAAATTCTACTGAATTTAATGAGCAACGCTGCCAAATTCACTGAATCAGGTAGTGTTAAACTGGTTCTTTCATCAAAGAAAACAAGTGAGCAAGAAGTTCTTCTTACAATTCGTATTGAAGACACAGGAATAGGAATGAACGAAGAAACGATGTCACGAATTTTTAATGAATTTGAACAAGCCGAGGTGAGCACTTCACGGAATTTTGGTGGAACGGGACTAGGTCTATCTATCACCCGAAAACTGGTCGAAATGCACGGTGGAACTATTAATTTAACCAGCGAATCAGGAGTTGGCACATCCATTCTTATTGAAATGCCCTACTCGATTTCTACTGAGACAATAACCGATTCACCTAAAATAGACGTTGCATTCCTCAAAAATTTAAACGTGCTCATTGTTGATGATGCCCTTTTCAATCGCAAACTGCTGTCGACCATTCTAACAAACTACGGGGTCACTATTTACGAAGCAGATAATGGAAAGGTCGCTATCGATGTCTTAGAAGACAAAAACATTGACCTCATTCTTACTGATATTCGAATGCCTGTCATGGATGGAATTGAGGCGACAAAAGAGATTAGAACACTGACAAATGCGGACAAAAATAGTGTTAAGATAATTGTCTTATCCGCAGCGGTGAATGATTCAGATGTCGATCAGTATAAAGCAATGGGCGCCAACGGATTTATTCCAAAACCGTTTAACGAAAAAGACTTGCTAAAGGAAATCCAACGGGTGCTTTGTCCAGATGCGGAAAGAAAACAAGTGGTAAAAAAAGAGAAAGAGAAACAAACAATGAGCACCGTTGATTTCAGCAACCTTAAAAAAATCAGCGGGAATGACGAAGCTTTCTACAAGGAAATGCTCGACACATTTGTCCAAACGACACAGTCTGGGTTGGAGTTAATCAAAGTGGCGCAGCAAAATGATGACTACCAAATGGTGTGTAACCAAGCACACAAAATAGCCTCTCCCTGTAAGCACATGGGTGCAAACAAATTATACGCTATTTTAAAGGAAATTGAAAACATCACACGGGATGCGACCAATTTAAAATCACTCCCCAAATTGCTTCAAGCGTTAACAATTGAAGCAGATTTAGTAATTTCAGAAACTAAAGAAGAACTTAGTAACATTTGATTTTATGAACGAACTTCCTTTCACTATATACATTGTTGAAGATAACGAGTGGTACAATCGACTGTTAGTGCACACCCTATCACTGAACCCAGATTACGTTGTAAAATCATTTTTCTCTGCTAAAGAATTATTAGCAGCACTCGACGATCAGCCTGATGTCGTTACACTGGATTTTCGCCTTCCAGATATGAATGGGGATGAACTATTGAAACGAATTAAGCAGGATTATCCCTCAATTGAGGTGATTGTAATTTCGGAACAGCAAGACATTGAAACCGCTGTGAAGCTTTTAAAATTGGGAGCTTACGACTATCTTGTGAAGTCTGAGGACATAAGAGATCGCATTCTGAATGCTGTCAATCATGTCCGTAAAAACGCTGGACTTCAACAAGAAATAGTAACACTAAAGCAAGAAGTCGCGCATAAATATGATTTTGAGAAAACAATTATTGGACAAAGTGATGCTTTAAAAAATATGTTTAAGCTGATTTCAAAGGCTACGGAAACCTCTATTACTGTGACCATCACTGGTGAAACAGGTACAGGGAAAGAAGTTGTAGCCAAAGCGATTCACTATAATTCACCACGTAAAAATCAGCCATTTATTGCCATAAATATGGCTGCGCTTCCTGCAGAGCTCATCGAAAGTGAGTTGTTTGGTTATGAGAAAGGAGCATTTACCGGTGCTGCTGCGCGACGAATTGGAAAATTTGAAGAAGCTAGTGGTGGAACCCTATTTCTAGATGAAATTGGTGAAATGGATATCTCGTTTCAAGCGAAACTACTCAGAGCACTGCAGGAAAAAGAAATCACACGAATTGGAAATAATACCCCAATAAAAGTCGACTGTCGAATTATTGTCGCTACCAATCGTGATTTACAAAGTGAAGTGAAGGAGAAAAAATTCAGAGAAGATCTCTATTATCGATTATTTGGTCTTCCCATACATCTGCCAGCTCTTCGAGAACGAGATAACGATGTGTTGCTACTTTCAAAGCACTTTATCACACTGTTTTGCAACGAGAATGGATTGCCCTCAAAAACGCTGAGCGATGATGCAAAGTTTAAACTTATGAATTACCAGTGGCCAGGAAATATCCGCGAGTTAAAATCGGTAATTGAACTGGGCGTTGTGATGGCGGATAAAGATGAAATTAAAGCAAGTGACTTAACAATTAAGATTGCTGAAATTCTTCCAAACATCATTTCCGAAAACAAAACCATGCGGGATTACTCCATAGAAATTGTGATGCACTACATGGAGAAACACAATAACAACACAAAGCTCGTCGCTGATGAACTGGATATTGGTCAAACCACAGTCTATCGACTCCTAAAAGAAGCGAAAGAAAATGGTTAGTGGAACGCATCTTGTCTCCTTATTATTAAAACAAATGATATGGAAACACTAAAAAACAAAATCTTCCTTGTAGAAGACAGCAAAATCATCAGCGGAATACTAAAAGTTATTTTAGAAAAAAACGGTGCATTTGAAGTATTAACGTTCACAAATATGGACGATACGCTCGCTGCACTAAAAGAAAACGCACCCAAAATTATTGTGACAGATTATTACCTGGATCACCTCGAAAGCTCTACCAACACTGGGGGTCAGCTTGCAGCGGCGGTAAAAAAAACACATCCAAATATGATTATTCTATTGCTGACAGGGATGGAAACAACCAGTACTTTACCGCCTAAGGAACTTCAGAACTTTGACTTTGTTTTAAACAAAAACGAGAACGAAGTTATGGACAATTTGGAGCGCCAACTTCTAACGCTTATTCACAAAAAACTCTGACCTGTCATTTTCATTTTGAAAAAAAGTACTGTCAAATTGAAAATAACTTCGTGAGCGCGAATTTAGGTTACCCAGTAAAATCAACTGTTTTTACTTTTTTTTACTATTTGGTTCAGTGTTGGTAATTCGAAAAATAAATCATAAAACGAAAAGACATGAAAAACTTAAGATTAACTTCACTTATAGCATTACTGGTGGTAATGTTAGTGGCAGCAAGTTGTGAGAAAAAAGATCAGACGGGGAGAATGACTGTGAAAATGACAGATGCCCCCGCGGACTTCACGCAGGTAAATGTTGAAATAAAAGAAGTGTGGGTTCACTACAGTGGCAGCGAAGGAGGCGCTAACGGCTGGGTAAAACTCAACACCAACGCAGGCATGTATGATTTACTGGAGTTGCAAAACGATGTAACGACGGTCATCGCAAATCAAGCAGACCTCGCCGTAGGTAAGATCAATCAAATGCGCTTGATTCTAGGCGAGAACAACTATGCGGTTGCAGTTGAAAACGACTTAGAAATAAACTATGCATTGTTACTGTCGAGCCAGGACAAAACGGGATTAAAAATCAATGTAAATAGTGAAATCAAACCGAATCAAACACTTCAAATAATAGTGGATTTCGATGCTGCGGCCTCCATTGTAGTGCAGGGGAACGGAGAATTTCGTCTAAAACCAGTAATTCATGTAGAAAGTGTAGTTCATTTGCCATAACATGGGCGACATCTTCTATCTTTTCATATCAACAAATAGAAAAACCTCATTCATTTCGGTGAATGAGGCTTTTTGTTGGACAATATATTTAAAATAGTAGATGATAATTTTGTGGATGTTAATCAAGAATGATAATTTTGGAGAATAAATCTAAAACACAAATTATGAGAAAATTAGCTTCCATTCTACCTGTTGCACTTCTATTTCTTTTTGCATCATGTGGAGAACCTGACACGCCTGAAAATGCACTTAAATATTACCAGAGTATCGTGAAAGATAATACCAACCCAATCGTTAATGTTTACGAAAAGGAGCTTATCGAATCTTTCAAAAACTACATCGCAGCTGACATGTCTGATAAGTACATTAAATTGGAACTTGCTGTTATTGAAACATCAAATAATCTGGATAAAATCGGAGATTATCATGGAGACGCTACATTGATTAACGATGCAAAGGAATTACTTGCGGCGTATAAAAAAACGCTTCCTCTTTACAAAAAGAAAGTAGCTATCGAATCCCTGTCTGACAAAGATTATACAGAAGCAAAAGAAAAAGAATCTATAGCAATAATGGATGAAATAGACGGTATACTGAATGATGTGAACGAAAAATTCCGATTGACAACGCAAGTTTTCGGTAAAGTCCACAACTTTGAGATTGAAAAATTGACGTACAATTAAAATCAATCTACCAATCATTGAAACTCATTCGCCTAGCGGGTGAGTTTTTTTTTGTTATTGAATTTTCATTTGCCCTATTGGTAGGTGCATCATCTATCCTTTCATATCAACAACTAGAAAAACCCTATTTTTCTAGTTGAATGAGGTTTCCGCTGAACAATAAATTTAAAATAGTAATGGATAATTTGTTGATGTAAATCGAGAATGATAATTTTGCAGAATAACTATAAAACTCAAGTTATGAGTAAATTAACTATACTTTTTCCAGTTGTACTGTTATTTCTGTTTACATCATTTAGTGAACCTGACACACCTGAAAATGCACGAAAATATTACCAAAGTATCGTGAAGGATATAACCAATCCCATCGTCCAAGGGTACGAAAAAGATCTTATTGACTCTTTCAAAAACTACATCCCAGCGGAAATGTCTAGTAAGTACATTAAGTTAGAGCTTGCAGTAATTGAAAAGTCGATTGAACTTGATAAAATGACAGACTATCATGGTGATGCTTCTTTACTAAACGATGCGAAGGCGTTACTTGCGGCGTATAAAAAATCACTTCCTCTTTACCAAAAGAAAGTAATTATCGAATCGCTGTCTGAAAATGATTATACAGAGGCAAAAGAAAAAGAGTCCAAAGAATTAATGGATGAAATAAACGGATTGTTGGACCATGTGAACGAAAAATTCCGATTGACAACACAAGATTTCGGTAAAGCACACAACTTTGAGATTGAAAAATTGACGTACAATTAAAAATTTAATTGCACCAATCATTGAAACTCATTCGTTAGCGAGTGAGTTTTTTTTAATTATTGGATTTTCATTTATACATTTACTTACTACTTTTATCCAAATGAGAACTATACTAACTTTTCTACTTACGCTGTTTCTTTGCCTATCAGGTATAGCGCAAACTGTGAACAAGGTTCCAGATCGCACAGATGACAATGTAATAGTAGCCTCCTACAATATCAAGTGGATCGGGCAAACCAAACACGACTTTAAAAAACTAGCGAAGGTGATTGCCAATTTTGATGTCTGTGGAATTATTGAAGTCAAAAAGGAAACTTCCATTGCGGAATTAACCAAAGAACTCAAAAAAATCACCAACAAAGATTGGGGGTATGTGTTTGGATTCAGAACGACCAATCCCGCTGGAAACTACTATGAAGCGTATGCTGTCGTTTACAGGAGAGATCGAGTCCAGCTTGGTGATGGGGTTATTAGCAATGTCTGGGATCCCAGGGAAGCTTACCGCAATGATCCGTATGTTGTTTCTTTCAAAAGCGGGAATTTTGACTTCGCACTGTTTCTTATTCACACACGCTGGACCAACGACGCAGATGGAACGCGTGCAAATGAAGTACAGGAAATTGTAGCTCAAGTCAACTTCTTTCAGAAGGTCACCAGCGAAAGAGACATACTCATCATGGGAGATTTCAACTATCCTGGAACGTCGACTGTTATGAAAGAAATGGCAACTGAAATTGGTTTCGTTCAATGTGATTTAGATCCGTTAACGACCTACAAACAAGATTATTCGGCTTACGCCAATCCTTACGATCACATCTACGTATCAAAAAAACATACAGCAGAGAAGGAATATATCGCAGGAAGCGCTCAAGCTTTCGATGTCACACATTACATCTACGGAAATAATTCTAAGGCGAGCATGAAGAAGTCAAAGTCCGAATTATCCGATCACCTTCCAGTGTTTGTGGTGTTTAAAACGAACTTGAAAGACGATGATTAAGGCGTGAATTGGCGATTAACTATTTATAACGCTTTTCGCTTTCTTTTGTTAATCAAAAAGCCTAATTTTGATAGAATCTAAATGTAAATTCTGTCAAATTAATAAACATGAAAAACGCCCGCTACACTTTTTTTATTCTTTCATTTATTGCTATGTTCATCATACTAACTGGTTGTAATTCAGATACAACTAAAACAAGTAGTAGCAGTACACTCCAGATTATGGGTTTAAATGAAGGCGCGGTCATTGAAGGAGATTCATCTTCAAGAACCTTGTATTTCACCTACAATTTTGGGAATCACGGTGCATTAAATATTCATCAGTTATCAGAAGACGATTATAAAAAGAATGAAGCTAATAATCCACTAGAAGAAAATGTTGGGCAGTTCGGTTTATTCGCTCTGGCACATGCACAAAGTTCAGAAGATCAGATTGTTTACGGAGATATTAAGTTCAACGCTGTTGCTACATGTGGAAATCAACCACTAAACCTTCCAAATTATGGAAGTATGCCAACGTTCAACGACGATAACGGAAAAAAATCCATCGATTTATCGCGTAACTTGCAACTTCCTGAATTTGTGAGAAACATGCACAACGAGCTCAACAGTAGCAATGCTGCTTGCTTTTCGCTGGAAGAAATGGAAGCGAATCCGCAACTAGCCATCTCACAATCGATAACATTGCGTATGAAAATTGAGTTTAACTACAAGACAAAATCAGGTGTTACAAGCAAAAAAGAATACACACTGATCTTCAAGCCTTCCTTACCACTTAATATTCAGTTTTAAGTTAACTGAAAATTAGTTGACAATTTCCGTGGGTAATTTCTCTAAATACTCAATAGCTCCCGTTTTTTGGTCGACGTGACAATAGACATGATGAATCCCATTGGTCATGACTAAATACGGCACTTTCAATTCAAAATTATACTGAGCAATCTGAAAAAGCGTTTCTTTGGAAATGAAAATCTGTGTTGCCTTACATTCTACAATTAATACTGGTTGCTGCTGGCGATTAAAAACAACGATATCTGCGCGTTTTGATCTTCCATTGTAACTTAGTGTAAACTCTGAAGCGATAAGTCCCTCAGGTATCTTGTCTTCGTGAATTAATTTATGAATAAAATGTTGACGTACCCATTCTTCTGGTGTACAAAGCAATTCCTTTTTACGTATAATGCACCAAACGAAAACCTCACCGTTTCTTCGCTTCAAGCGGAGATTGGCTTTTGGTAAATTGAGCGGTTCAATCATTCTACCCGATTACTTCATGCCCATTACGAGCAATTCAATATTCTTATATTTTAAGTCGAATACTTTACCAAGCACTTCACTGGTCAAAATACCTTTGTAGATATACACGCCGCTTCGGAATCCAATGTCACGTGCAATCAACTCTCCACATCCACCTTGATCTCCCATATCCACAAGAATTGGAGAGAAAATATTCGAAAGCGCAAAGGATGCTGTTCTCGAAACTCGGGAAGCAATATTTGGTACGCAGTAGTGAATTACGCCGTGTTTTTCAAAAATCGGATTGTTGTGATTAGTCACACGAGAAGTTTCAAAACAACCACCTTGATCGATACTCACATCGATGACCACTGAATCCGCTTTCATATTCTCAATCATCTCTTCAGTCACCACGCAAGGTGTTCTCCCAAGTGGAGCACGTAATGCACCGATGACAACATCTGCCCGCATCAAGGATTTAGCCAATACTTTTGGTTGAATAACCGATGTGTAAACTCGAGTTCCTAAATCATTTTGCAATCTTCTAAGTCGCGTCAGTGAATTATCAAATACTTTTACCGAAGCCCCTAGTCCCAACGCAGCTCTTGTCGCATATTCTCCAACAGTTCCAGCGCCAATAACTACGACTTCTGTCGGTTGAACGCCTGCAATTCCTCCCAGCATAATTCCCTTTCCATTATTGAACGAGGAAAGTAATTCTCCTGCAACCAACATGGAGGTGGTACCTGCAATCTCACCCATCGTACGAACAACAGGGAAACCACCTGTTTCGTCGCGAATATAATCCCACGCCACTGCTGTAATCTTCTTCTGCATCAATCTTTGCAAAATCATTTTCGGTTGCGTAGAAATCTGTAAAGCCGAAATCAAGGTTTGATTCCCTGGCATTAATTCTACTTCCTCCTCTGATGCTGGTGCGACTTTAAAAATAATGTCGCACGAAAAGACTTGTTTTCTATCGTGACAAATTTCTGCTCCTGCTTCACTGTAATCGTTGTCCGAAAAATGTGATCCCTCACCACTTTTAGATTCTACTAGGACACGATGTCCATTTGCAACGAGTAAAGAGATTGCCTCAGGAACTAATGCAACACGACGTTCCTGAAACGATGTTTCCTTTGGAATTCCAATGTAAAGCGTTCCTTTCTTGCGCGCAATCTCGAGCATTTCTTCTTTTGGAAGCAAACTCCCCTGTTGTATCAACTGTTTTAAAATGTCTGGATCTGTAATCATACATCGAGTATTATTGTACGGGTATCATCATCGTTTCTACGAATATACGACCAAATAGTGTTATCTGGAAGGAGATGCTCAATTTTTTCTGGCCACTCGATAAAACAGACCCCACCACCGTACAACATTTCATCAATTCCAATGTCAAGGGCCTCGGTTTCATCATTGATTCTGTACAAATCAAAATGGTAGATTTTTCCGTACATCGCGCTCTCATATACGTTGACAAGCGAATAAGTAGGTGAACCATCGACATCTGTGATTCCCATCGCATGAAGTAATGCCGTGATAAAAGTCGTCTTTCCAGCACCCATTTCTGCACTAAACGCTACGACTTTTCGATTATTGAGCTCCTCCAAAAACAACTGAGCTGCTCTTGGCAAATCATCTATTGAACTAACTTGAATTTCCATTTATTTTGGATCTAACTCAACATAAGGGATTAATAATTCTTCGAGTGAAATTCCACCGTGCTGAAATGTGTTTCCATAAAACTGCACAAAATGATTGTAATTGTTCGGGTAAACAAAGAAATCATCGTCCTTGGCAAATACAAATTCAGAAGAAATAGTTGATTTCGGTAAAAAGGCATCCTGCGGATTTTTCACCTGAAAAACTTCCTTCTCCTTGTAAGATAAATTTCTTCCATTCTTGTAGCGCAAGTTGGTATTTGTACTCTTCTCTCCTTGTATTTTTACTGGATTTGAAACACGTACGGTTCCGTGATCTGTGGTAACAATCAACTTCTTACCAGACTCAGCAATTTTTCTGACAATGTCTTGCAGGGGTGAATGTTCAAACCAAGAAACTGTCAATGAACGGTACGCCGATTCATCATCCGCTAATTCACGAATCACTTCCATTTCAGTTCGAGCATGCGAAAGCATATCCACAAAATTATAAACGATCACGTTCAATTTATTGTCTAATAATTGATTGAACGTATCCGCCACTTTTTTTCCGCCAGCGTGCGTTGTAATCTTATTGTACGACCATTTGACAGATCTTCCTAAACGTGCCAATTGTGCCTCAAGAAGTTGTGACTCAAACAAGTTTTTACCGCCTTCATCCTCATCGTTTTTCCAGTATTCAGGATATTTCTTCTGAATCTCAGAAGGCATCAATCCAGCAAAAAAAGCATTTCTTGCGTATTGTGTTGCTGTAGGCAGAATTGAATAAATAATCTCTTCGTTTTTAATCGTGAAATACTTTGAGAAAATTGGACTCAACATACACCACTGGTCGTAACGCAAATTATCAATCACCAAGACAAACACATCTGATTTATCCAGCATCGGGTTGATTTTGTCCTTGAACAAGGTATGCACCATCTGTGGAGATTCCTCAACCTGATTCAGCCAATCCAAATAATTATTCTCAATGAACTTAGAAAACTGTGTATTTGCCTCCTTCTTTTGCATGTTCAGCACCTCTTGCATCCCCTGCTCTTCTGCATCTCCTAATCGCAATTCCCAATAGACCAATTTTTTGTAGACGTCGCGCCACTCATCTTTGTCCAAACGACTGTTGAGCAACATTCCCAACTGTCCAAACTCTTGCTGGTAGCCTGAATTTGACTTCTGAGAAACCAATTTACTTTGATCCAAGTTCCTTTTGATGGACAATAAGATCTGATTCGGATTGACTGGTTTGATTAAGTAATCGGCAATATTGTTACCAATCGCTTCTTCCATGATGTACTCTTCTTCACTTTTGGTAATCATGACGACTGGAACGTGCGGTTTCGACTGTTTAATCTTGGCTAATGCATCCAATCCAGAGATTCCGGGCATGTTTTCATCTAAAAAAATAATATCAAACTCTTGCTCAGCGCTTTTATCAACTGCTGTTGAACCGTTATTCACTGGTGTCACTTCGTATCCCTTTGATTCAAGAAATAAAATATGTGGTTTCAATAACTCAATTTCATCATCTGCCCAAAGGATTCTTATTTGCATGTGCTTAATATTTTATAGATTTACATTCAGTTTTAAAAGTAGACAATTGCAAGCAAACGCCAATACAATTAATAATAAAAAGAAAATCTTTAACGACCCCGTTTACGGATTTATTTCAATTCCTCAGGAAATTATTTTTGATATTATTGAGCACCCGTATTTCCAGCGATTGAGAAGGATCAAACAGCTTGGTTTAACGCACTTGGTCTACCCGGGAGCTTTACACACACGGTTTCATCATGTCTTAGGCGCTATGCATCTCATGTCCAAGGCTGTAGCAACAATTCGACGAAAAGGTCACGAGATCACGCCAGAAGAAGAACAAGCGGTTTTACTGGCCATTCTTCTCCACGATATCGGTCACGGTCCATTCAGTCATGCCTTAGAACACTCACTTGTACATGGCGTTAGTCACGAAGAAATTTCTGGATTTTTTATTCAACGCTTAAGTAAAGTTTTTGACGGCGAATTGGACATGACCCTAGCCATCTTTAAAAACAAGCACCCAAAGAAGTTTTTGCATCAATTGGTTTCGAGTCAGTTGGACATGGACCGAATGGATTACTTGAACCGAGATAGCTTTTATACTGGTGTGAGTGAAGGAATTATTGGCTCAGATCGGATTATCGAAATGATGAATGTAAAGGACGGAAATTTGGTGCTCGAAGAAAAGGCTGTGTACTCGATTGAAAAATTCTTGGTTGCACGTCGATTGATGTATTGGCAAGTATACTTGCACAAAACAGTTGTTTCAGCTGAGTTTATGTTGATTCACACCTTGAAAAGAGCAAAAACGCTGATTCAAGAAGGAAAGGAATTGTTCGGAAGTCCTGCCCTACTCTTTTTTATGAAGAACGATATTTCCTGCAACGATTTCGAAACACGACCAGAAATACTGGATTATTTTGCTCAATTGGACGATTACGATATCCTAGGTGCAGTCAAAGTTTGGCAACATTCAGACGATAAGGTCTTGTCGGAATTATCCAAGCGCATTGTGAATCGCGATTTGTTTAAGATTGAAATTTCGAAATCGCAGTTTACCAAAGAACGTATTGATCAGATCAAAAAGCAAGTCACTGAGAAATTAGAATTGAGCGCTGATGAAGTTGAATATTTCGTTCACACGGATATTTTAACCAACAATGCGTACAATGAAGCGAAGGAAAACATCAATCTTATGATGAAGTCGGGTGAAATTATTGATGTGAGTAAAGCGTCGGATAATTTGAACATCTCTGCCCTATCAAAACCCGTCGAAAAGTATTTTTTAAGCTATCCGAAATAATCCGAATTACTCTCTAGCCAGTTTTCCTGCTTTCCAGTCCTGCACCAGTTTTGCCCATGCATACGGATTGAACAAGTTATTTGCGGGAAGTTGATTGTGCGTGTAGAGCTTTGTCGCTGCGATATTCTGAGAAGCACCGTACGCCAACGAAGCATCACCCTCCAATCGCGCTGCCACGAAAGCCAAGTTCTCTCCACTCAATTCACGTTGTGCTCTGCGCAGTGCATCATCATACGGACGCATATTGACAAATGCTCTTGCGAAATCTTCTCGCGAAGGCCAAGGATACACCTGTACTTCTGGGAGATTCAATGTGTCTTTATCAATCATGTGAATAATCGAATAGCGCTTTTCAGTTAGACTGTCAGGTACGATGTAGGAGGAAGTTTTGTATCCAAAAAAGGAAAAAAGCAAGGTGTCTCCCGGTTTAACAACCATAGAAAAATAACCGTAATAATCGGCGATAACACCACGACGTTGCGTTTTATCGAAAATCGTAGTGTATGCTAATGGATCCAGACTTTCTCCAGAAATTACTACACCTGATAATTGAATTAACGATGAGTCAACTAGCGACTTCTGTTTTTCTTGTCCAAAGGAAAAAAAGCAAACAGTACTAAACATTATCCCAAGCAGTAATCTCATTCTATTTAATTTGGTTTAACAAGAGTAGTCAATATAATTATTTTTCGCGACATTTTTTAAATACTTTAACAAAATACTTCTCTTACAGCCTAGTGCCATTTTGACAAATTATTGTTACTTTTGCAAGAATTTATTTATAAAATAGGTTCTGTTATGTCACTTTCCACCAATCTATCTCAAGTTAAAGAAGGACTTACTTTTGACGATGTTCTGTTAGTCCCTGGGTATTCCCAAGTACTTCCAAAAGATGTCGTTTTAACGAGTAAAATAACCCGCAATATAACCGTAAATACGCCAATCGTTTCTGCAGCAATGGATACTGTTACGGAGGCAAGTTTAGCAATTGCAATTGCACAACAAGGTGGAATTGGTGTGATTCATAAAAACATGACCATTGCAGAACAGGCACTTCAAGTAAGAAAGGTAAAACGTTCTGAAAGTGGAATGATTTTAGATCCTGTTACATTACTTGAAACCTCAAAAGTCGCTGACGCTTTGCATTTGATGCGGGAAAATAAGATTGGCGGGATTCCAGTCATCGACGAAAACAGAAAACTCAAAGGAATTGTTACCAATAGAGATTTACGTTTCGAAAAGAATCAACAGCGACCTATTAAGGAAGTAATGACTTCTAAAAACATCATTACGACTTCTGAAAATACCAACCTTGGAAAGGCAGAAGATATTCTTCAAGAAAACAAAATTGAAAAGTTACCAGTTGTCAATAGCGAAAATGTGCTAATCGGCTTGATTACTTTCCGTGATATTATAAAAGTAAAAGAACATCCAAATTCATGCAAAGATAGCTACGGACGTTTACGTGTCGCTGCTGCTGTTGGTGTCACAAACGACACTATTGAACGTGTGGACGCCTTGTACGAAGCAGGTGTGGATGCAATTGTTATTGACACTGCTCACGGTCACACCGAAGGAGTTGTGGTTAAACTGAAAGAAGTTAAGGCTAAATATCCTGAATTGGATGTTATAGTTGGAAATATTGCGACGCCAGAAGCAGCTAAATTTTTAGCCGATGCAGGAGCAGACGCAGTAAAAGTTGGAATTGGTCCAGGATCAATTTGTACAACACGTATCATTGCTGGAGTCGGTGTTCCTCAATTATCCGCAGTTAATGATGTTGCGATTGCACTAGAAGGCACTGGAGTTCCTGTCATCGCTGACGGTGGAATTCGCTACACTGGGGATATTGTAAAAGCAATTGCTGCTGGTGCTGATGCCGTAATGGTTGGCTCAATGTTTGCAGGCGTGGAAGAATCTCCAGGTGAAACAATCATTTACCAGGGAAGAAAATTTAAAACCTACCGTGGAATGGGTTCACTCGAAGCAATGCAGAAAGGTTCAAAAGATCGTTATTTTCAGGACAGTGAAGATGACGTGAAAAAATTAGTTCCTGAAGGAATTTCTGGTCGCGTTCCATTTAAAGGTAAACTAGATGAAGTAATGTATCAAATTGTAGGTGGATTGAGATCTGGAATGGGTTACTGTGGCGCTGGAAGTATCGAAGCGTTGCAAGGTGCTAAGTTTGTACGAATTACAAGTGCTGGAATACACGAAAGTCACCCACACGACGTTACCATAACTCGTGAAGCTCCAAATTATAGTATAAAATAATGTATATTTGAAACTCTAAAAAAATTAAGTGACTATGAATAAATTAACGCTATTTGCATCTTTTCTTTTGATCGGATCAGGTTTGTTTGCACAGAACGATCCAACCATTATGACAATTAATGACAAGAAAATTACAAAGTCAGAATTTCTTCAAATTTACCTTAAGAACAACCCGAATCCGAAATACGACAAAGAGTCGTTGGACGAGTACATGGAGTTGTTTACAAAATTTAAACTAAAAGTAGCAGAAGCTGAAGCTTCAGGTTACGATACCATTCCAAAACTTGTCAGAGAATTGGATGGGTACAAAAAACAGCTTTCCCTACCCTACCTAATTGATTCCGCTCAAAACGATGCGCTAATCAAAGAAGCTTACGAGCGCACGAAAAACGAGATTCGAGCATCGCATATTTTGGTCAAGGTAAATCCAAATGCCTCACCTGCGGATACATTAAAGGCGTATAACAGGCTTCTTGAGTTAAAAAAACGCATTGAAGCTGGCGAAGATTTCGCAAAAGTCGCTACCGGTAAAGATGGTTCTGAAGATCCTTCCGTAACAAGCAATGGTGGTGATTTAGGGTTTTTCACTGCATTTCAAATGGTTTATCCTTTTGAAGAAGCAGCCTACACAACACCTGTTGGTAAGGTTTCTAAACCATTTAGAACGCGATTCGGTTATCACATTGTAAAAGTGACTGATAAACGTGAGGCTCGAGGAACAATTACATCAGCGCACATTATGGTATCGGTAGCAAAAGATGCCGACGAACCAACGGAAAAAGCTGCCAACGGAAAAATCAATGAAATTTACACCTTGTTAGAAGGCGGAGAAGCATTTGAAGTACTCGTTGCAAGATACTCTGATGATCCATCATCGAATAAAAAAGACGGTGTTCTTCCAGCATTTGGAACAGGAGCAACAACGCGAATGGTACCAGAATTTGAAGATGCGGCGTTCGCTCTTACCGAAGATGGCCAATACAGCAAACCAATGCGAACTGACTACGGTTTCCATATTATTAAACGTATTGCGTTAGTCCCAGTTCCTAGCTTTGAAGAAATGAAAGAAGGATTGGCTGCAAAAGTATCTAAAGATGAGCGTTCTAAGACTACACAGAACTCTTTCGTAACAAAACTGAAAAAAGAATACGGTTATAAAAATCAAACCAAAAAAACATTGAAGTGGTTTGAAGATAACATCGACTCTAATTACTACAGAGGAAACTTAGACATCACTAAATTGAAGACGAATAATGCACTGTTCGTACTTGATGGTAAAGAATTTAAGCAACAAGAATTTGCACAATACCTAAAAGCTGCTGGTCGTAGATCAAGCGAAGGTACTGCCAAGAATGTCGTTGCGGAGCAATACGCTGCGTGGGAGAAAGAGCGAATTTTGGAATATGAAGAATCAAAACTAGCTGATAAATACCCAGCGTACAAGGCGTTGATTACGGAATACCACGATGGAATTTTGTTGTATGAAATCATGTCGGATAAAGTGTGGAATCAAGCAATGAAAGATACAACTGGTTTGAAAGCGTTTTACGAGAAAAACAAATCAAACTATGTTTGGGGAGATCGCATAGACGCTGATGTGTACGAATGTAACTCCAATGAAGTTGCTCAGCAAACGATTAAATTATTGGCGAATGATACATTATCACCAAACGGACTAACCAAAATAGTAAACAAAGATTCTGAATTAAATGTCCGTCACCGAAACGGCAAATTCGAACTAGAAAAAGTTGCTTATCTTTCTGGACAAACGTTTAAAAAGGGTATTAATCCAGCATATGAGGTAGACGACAAGGTGTACGTTATTGTGGTAAACGAAATGCTTCCATCGGGACAAAAAGCCTTCAATGAAGCAAAAGGAACGATCACTTCTGATTACCAAGCTCATTTGGAGAAAGAGTGGATCGAAGAATTAAAAACAACGCACAAAGTAACAATTAACAAAGAAGCACTTTACGCTGTTGGAAATTAGAAAAAATACATATCATTTTCAGGCTGGCATTCTTGTCAGCCTGTTTTGTTTAATTGTGCTTTCGAGTTGCAACAACGACAAGATTGTCGCTTCTGTTGGCGATGTTCAATTAACCGAGAATGATGCGTATATTTTGATGCAACACGCTGGACTGAGTATGGACAGTGCCAATCACTACAAAGATTTCGTTGAACAGTGGGTGGCGTATGAAGTGTACAAAGCAGAAATCAAAGAAAAATACCCGGAAGATGTTTGGCGACTCATCAACTTACGGTCTGAATCCTTCAAAGGAGATCTTGCACAGTTTTACCTAGAAGAAACAGAACTAAGGAAGAAATTAGATACCGTTGTAACCAACGATGAAATCAAAAATTACTACGATAATCACAAAGATGAATTTATCCTGCACGATTATATCGTAAAAGCGTTGTACATTAAAATCCCTGTTGACATTGATTTTAAGACGAAAAAATTGAACCAAACTTACTTGTTAAAAAATGATAAAGATATCATTGAAGTAAATTCTTATGCTAAACTTTATGCAGCGAATTTTTACTACAATGATTCAACGTGGATCTATTTTGATGAATTGGCGAAAGATATACCGATCACGAAATACAACGTCGATAATATCATTTTGAACCGAACAAAGACCTATTTTTCCGATGAGAAATACACGTATTTTTTAAATATCATCGACTATAAATTGAAGGATGAAGCGCCTCCCGTGGACTTTCTTCAAAACGAGATAAAAAGCATTATTGTTGCAAATCGCTTGCACGAGTTAAAAGAAAAAAACGAATCAACTTTGATTCAACGATTAAAAAAGAAGTATGAAATTGATATTCGCATCTAGCCTAATCTTCCTATCCATATTTTCAGTCAGTGCGCAAGGCGAAGTGATTGACAAAACGATTGCACAAGTTGGAGATAAAGTCATCCTGATTTCTGATCTTCAAGCACAAAAGATTCAGGCAGTTCAGGCTGGTATGGAGGTGACTTCCGAAATGGATTGTCAAATCATGGAAGAGTTAATGTACCAATACCTCTTGTTGAATCAGGCAAAACTGGATAGTATTGAAGTCACTGATGGGCAAGTTGATGCGGAAATGGAACAACGTCTGCGTGTAATTGAAGGTCAAATCGGCAGTCGCCAAAAAATGGAAGAGTTTTATGGTAAGACTGTTTCGGAAATCAAAAAGGAATTTCGTCCTATTATCAAAGACCAATTGCTTTCTCAAGAGATGGAACGCCAGATTACAGGTGATGTTTCTGTGACACCGAGAGAAGTGAAAAATTTCTTCAATACGATTCCAATGGACAGTGTTCCGTTGATTAATATGCAACTGAGCTTCCAACAAATTGTACTTTATCCAGCTGTCACCGACGCTGATAAACAACGTGCGAAAGACCTGTTGGTAGAAATTAGAGACAACATCATCAAGGATGGTAAATCGTTTGCGACACAAGCTCGGATTCACTCTATGGATCCTGGAAGTGCTCGTTTGGGTGGAGAAATTGTCGGAACGAGAGGTATGATGGTTCCTCAATTTGAGGCTGCTATTTTCGAACTTAATGTGGGAGATGTATCCGATATTTTTGAAACGACTTACGGTTACCACATCGTTAAATTGTTGGAGCGAAAAGGAGACGATTACAAATGTCAACACATCCTCATCATTCCCGAATTTGCACCAGATGCACTAGAAAAAGCTGCAATCCGATTAGACAGCTGTTATAGATTGTTGAAAGCTGGTGAAATCACATGGGACGATGCCGTTTTGAAGTATTCCAATGACGAATTAACCATGCAAAACAAAGGAATCATTACAAATCCTATTACTGGAGAACAAACGTGGGACATGGAGGATTTGAATCAAGTCGATCAACAAATTTACTTGCTTACAGATGGTATGGAAAAGGGAGATATCTCTCAACCGAACTTGTATTCAAATATTTACGACCGAAAGCAAGGAGTGCGAATTGTGCGTCTTATGAACCGAACGGCTCCACACAAAGCGAATTTGGAAGACGATTATTCCTTAATCCAACGCGCAGCTGAAAACGATAAAAAGCAAAAAGTCATTAACGAGTGGGTGACAGCTAAAATTTCCAATGCTTACGTTCGGATTGAAAAAGATTACCACGATTGCACGTTTAAAAACAATTGGTTAAAGCAATAATTTTAACTTTAACACTTATAACTATTCAATACCATGTCAGATAAAGATAAATTAGATCAATTTGTTCAACAGTACGGAACTTTAAAGAATGAAATCCACAAAGTAATTGTTGGACAAGAAGCTGTTGTTGATCAAGTTTTAATTTCCATTTTTTCTAGAGGACATTGCCTTTTGGTAGGTGTTCCTGGACTGGCAAAAACCTTATTGGTAAATACCATTTCAGATTGTTTGGGTTTGAGTTTTAACCGAATTCAGTTTACACCTGATTTAATGCCATCGGACATTGTTGGTTCTGAAATATTGGATGACAGTCGTAATTTTAAATTCTTGAAAGGTCCACTTTTCTCGAACATTGTCCTTGCGGATGAGATCAACAGAACTCCTCCAAAAACGCAATCTGCCTTGTTAGAAGCGATGCAAGAGCGAAAAGTAACTGCAGCGGGAACAACCTACGATTTACCTCAACCGTTTTTCGTACTTGCGACGCAAAACCCCATTGAACAAGAAGGTACCTACCCTCTTCCAGAGGCACAATTGGACCGTTTTATGTTCAATATTTGGGTGGATTATCCAACCTACAACGAAGAGTTGGCCATTGTCAAATCGACAACCACAGATATTAAAATCGACCTCAAACAAATTTTAAACGGGACTGAGATCATGGAATACCAAGACTTAATCCGTCGTATTCCAGTTGCTGATAACGTACTTGAGTATGCCGTTAAGCTAGTCGCTAAAACACGTTTAGGAGACGCATCTGCTCCAAAAATCACCAAAGATTTTATTACCTGGGGTGCTGGACCGCGTGCTTCGCAGTATTTAATTATTGGTGCTAAATGTCACGCTGCCATGAAAGGAAAATATTCTCCTGACATTGAAGACGTACAAGCCGTTGCTGCTCCAATTTTACGTCACCGTTTGGTAAAGAACTACCGCGCCGAAGCAGAAGGGTATTCTATGGATAAGATTATTCAGGAGTTGTTGTAGTACTGAAGTTCAGGACGCTCGTCTTGATACCGTTTCCATTAATTTTTTATAGCCCGTTACAGTTCTGTGCGGTTATTGACCTGTTTTGATGTCTCGCAAAATTTCCTATATTTAGAAGAAATAACTGACAGGAAAACTGTACAAAGCCAACATGCGTTTGTAGGATATGTTCAGTTTTATGGTATATATAAACAAGTTATAGTACATTGCCCAAAGCGCACCATAGTTTGAGAAACATAATAATAAATATTGCTTGTGTTCTGGTTTCTATAAATGGAATTTGCCAATCATTTACGCTATCAGATACTACATTTGAGATTGGTTCGACCTATGAAATGAGAAGTTTAAGGTTCAGTATGCAGGGTGACATAATTCCAGAAACAGAAATCATATTAGATTCAATTGTAAAGTTTCTGAAGCATCGGAAACATATTAAGGTAGAATTTGGTTCACATACAGACACAAGAGGTACTGATAGTGTGAACCTTAACCTATCTCAGAATCGAGCAGATTGGATCAAAGACCTATTACTATCAAGAGGAGTAAGCGAGAACCAAATAACATCAAAAGGATATGGTGAATCTCAACCGAAAATCCCTGAAGATCAAATAAACAAACACAAGCAAACTGACCGCAAAGAGTTTAACAGATTACACTTCTTAAATCGCCGAGATGTTCTCAAAATAATTGAGGTTGGTGCGCAAGAATGAGACGCACTATAACAGCGGCTATGCACAATAAATGACCATAGTAAAAATGCTAATTCCATCATACTTCTATAAATGGCTAATTGTTTTAATTGCTAACACTTGTTGTATTGCCTTCAGTTATTCGCAAACACCATTTGATAGTTCTAGTATTGATGTTGAATTACTGAACAATGAAATTATTAAGGAAGTTAATAAACTCAGAAAAAAAGTAAAAGTCGCACCTCTTCAAAATGAAATAGCATTATTATCTGCTTCAAAGGATCATGCGAATTACATGCTTGAAAAAAGTAAACTTACCCACAAACAACGTATCCGCGTTAAGAAAAGCCCGAAAAACAGAGTTGATTTTTATGGACAACAGTTCAATAGAGTAGGTGAAAATGTACAACTAAACAATTTAAACTTGAATGCAAGTCCAAAGGATAAAAAACACCCGAGGATTGATACTTATGAAAAATTAGCCGAACAACTTGTTTTAGGATGGAAGAACTCTCCACCTCATTATGCAAATATGATTAACGCTGATTTTTCAACCACATACACATCAATTGCAGTTGGACCAGATGGCGAAGTATATGCGTGTCAATTATTAGGTGGTTCTAAATATCAGGATAAATACAAAAAACAAAGAGACACTGTTGAATTTAAACTAGACCGACCTTGGCAATGTTGGCGTTGTAAAATCAGACCGCCTGCAGGAATAATAACCGTTACTGAAGATAGTACAATCATTTTCCGTCATTCCCAGCCAAGATTTTTTTTCGATCTACTTGTGGTACCATCACTATTAAATTCACGCATGCGCTTTTTTAAACCGCGAAAAGATGGATTAGCAGCGGATATTATTGTGAAGTCCCAATATACCTGTGACAGTAATTCCCATCACAATGGATTGAATAACTTTCGCGGAATACCTTTAGAACCAGTTTACAAGAAAGATTACAACGGAGGAATACATTTAAGCTATACAGAAATCGTCTTAGGCAAAGTTCCATCCTATATTAATGAAGAATTCGAAGTCAATTTGGTTGTGGTCCAGAACAAAAGACCTTGTTCGAACACTTTGTTTAATGTTATTCCTTCCGAGTTCCATGTTGACATTCCTTTGAGTTATGGGTTTGACCCTTTGGTAACAAAAATGAAGTGTCACAAAATAGATACCCTGTATAAGCGAATGTATTTCGACAAGTCGATGGTCACACCTCGCGACAGTATTTTGGCTGAAATTAAAGAATTGATTCAAATCAATAAGGGTCATATTCAAAAAATTGATATTAATGGATTTGCAAGTATTGAAGGGTCAACAGAAGGGAATATAGAATTGTACCAAAAAAGAGCTAATTTTCTAATTCAGGAGTTAAAAAATCTTGGCACTGATTCAACTCAAACGATTATAAAAACGGCTGAAAATTTCCAAGACTTTCGAGAAGAAATCAAAGGAACCAAATTCGAATATCTAAACAGTTTGAGTGATTCAGAGTTAAAGGAGAAGATGTTAGATACAGAACTAAGCGATGAACTTGAATTTCTTCTGAAGAATCACAGATATGTAGATATCAGAATCATCACACGCCATGATTACGAATTGGAATATGACAGGGATTTGGTCAATGGACAATTGGATGAAGCTATTGAAATAGGAAGTATTAAAAAAAGCACCCAGCTACAACGAATACAGTTCGGATTGTTATTGGCTGGAAAAATGACTATTGAGGATATAGAGTCTATTATTATTCCAATCGAAAAGAAAAACATTCAACTATTGCATAATAGAGCAGTAATGAAGTATTATTTTGCCCCTATCGCAGTTGAACCTCTACAATCGTTTCGAGCGGACCTTTGGCAGATTAGAAGTCTAAAAGAAGAGGATAAACGTCTGAATACTTCTATCGCAATTATTGACTATTACTTATATACAATGGGGCAATATCGTAGTGAAGAGGTAACCTTCTATGATTCAATTCAAAAATGGAAAAATCTGGATGAAGTCCAACAGGCAAGGATACTTTTGAATGCTTCTACTGATCACGATTGGGGTTGGTGGAGGGCAACGGGTTCAACAAAAGTAAAAGATTATTGGTTCCAGAAAGTTAAGCGTTATGTCGATCCAGCACGATTAGATGTTGACAAAACTTTCGAAATTGCCAGCTACTATACCTTCTTTTGGCAAGAAAAATATGCATATGCACTAACTAAAGGGAAAATTGATGAAACAGATAATCCGAACGATCTTATTTTCTTTTTGAAGCTTGTTCACCTGACAGATGTGGAGTTACCTCGAAAGACTTATCTCAATTACTTTAAGAAAATAAAGAAATATTCCGGAGCGGAATTTTGTACATTTTTCAATAATCCGGCGTTGAATTTTCAAATTTTCGACGATGAGGAAATAAAGGAAATTTATTGCGAAGAATGTAGTGATAAAGAATAGAAATGTAATGTACATACCCGCAACTGAGCATAAGTTTATGCTTCGAGAGATAAATCAACTGAACGAAACTACTTCAAAAGCTTCGTCGCTTTTCTTATCTTCGATAAAAAAAATGGATAGAAACTATACCAACGCATAGTTGACTAACATGCGCGGTAATTGAACAACATGCAATAAATGAATTCAATCATCTCTATTATTTTTCTGCTTTTAGTACAAAATTCCGTTTCTGCTCAAACGATTGTTCTAGTTGATCTCAATAACAAGATTTTACCCATTGAGTATAATTATCTCGTAACTATAACAGTAGACAGAAAGACCACAATTTCACTTAATGCGAATAAATCTTTCGTTACCATTCCTGAAATTTCCTGTGATAGCTTAATTGAAGTTGAAATTGAGGGTCAATTTATTAAACACTATTACAACCAATATTATTGCCAGCAATTCAAATTACTTGATACCATTCAACTATCTGATCGAAAAATGATTAGGAGCCAGACGCCTAGATTATTTTTAGGAAATGGATTTGATAATGATTCAATATTTACGGATCAATTATGGTTAAAAGATTGGCTTTCCGAATATGACGATGCTGTAAATGGCATCTCCTTTCTAGTTAATAGTTCGGAAAAATTAACTGTAAAGGAAGAGCGACTAGTTCGAAAAGCAATAAATAAGTATTGTCATCTTATTGGTAAAGATGAATTTAAAGATCTGGTTGTGTTTAAGAATGAATGTTATACAACAGGGCAAGAAGATCTATTTAATGAAGGAACGATAGTAACTCGAAGTTTTATTGATAATCAGAATACAATCGAAATGAAAGGTCGAGCAGAAAAATATAGCGTTGTGGTCTCGATACTAATTGACTGGAAAAAGCAATAAAATACGGCTAGCTGTTATCTAGCACCAATAGCGGTAATGAAAACGTCACTTGTAACTAATTAAGGATCGTATTTGTTATAATCAACATGAAAGTAATTCTGATTATATTATTGGTTACTCACGTTTCTCTAGCCCAAAAAGATGATCATACAAAGACGTCAGTTGATTTCATCTTAATGTCAAAAGTACTGAACAATCCAAAGTTTTCAGACGACTTAAATACTTCCTCATCTTTTCAATTTGGTAAACCAATTAATTACATAGGTATTTCTTTAACATCTGGCTTCATAGTAAATGAAAGAAGTCGGACTGATGGAGGTTACCCACTTAATGGGTACTTCGAATACCTTCAAATTATCCCTCAACAAATGCATGTAAATGATTCTGTTGAAATGCAAATCAATGGATTTAATCTGGGAATTACACTTCTTGGGTTTGATTTATTACGAAACGAAAAATATGACTTAATTACATGTATAGGCTTTAATACTGGCAGAGTATGGCTAAAAGATAATGACCAGTTCAAACAAAAAAATCCATACTTCTCCCCTATGATTGCAATTATACCAAGGTTAATTATAGGAAAAATATCATTACAGTTGCGATGTAGTTATGATTACGACATCTCAAATAAAAACTGGAAAAGAAAAGGACAGTCAACTACTGAGTTACTAACTTTAAATAAGTTTAGTTATCAAGGGTTAAATTTTTCATTTGGATTGGGCTATATTATTGAATAAATAAATTGCTATTATTTAAATAACTTAGAGTCTAAAAATTATGGGGTTTTTGTATCTTATTTACATAGCATATTTTGGAATAATTGTCCTTTTATTTATTATTACCATTAAGAAACGACGGAATTTAAAAATTTCAATCCCAACTGGAATTGTTTTTAGCACTCTTGCTTTTTATGGAATTCATATTTATAAGAAAACCCAAGAAAATTTGCACAAAGCTTCAATCGAGTTTTTAGGTGATTATCAACTTAATATGCTTGATGGGAAATTATGTCAAGAATGTAAGGTCAGGCTTCAAAAAGATTATACCTATGAGATAATTGTTCAAAATAAAATTATGGGACATGGAAACTGGAATTTGGGATCAGCACCGGATATTCCTGAATATTTTTTAGAAATTGAAAATGGTCCAAACTATGTAATAACCGAACATGAAAGAGTGATAGAATTCCTATATAGAAAAAAGAAAAAACCGATTTATTGAATAACATGGGATCTTCAATCGCAAATAGTTTTTAATTATGAATCGACTTCTTCGCTGAGCTGAGAAAAACTAATCCACCAAAATATGTATCTTCACACCAAAAATAATCTAACATGACAAAATCACTCTTCGCACTTATCCTCTTAGTAGTTACAACATTTTCAATCATTGCCCAGAACAATGATGACATTCCATTTGTCACGCTTCGCTCCGGTGATAAAATTTCCTATGATAATATTTCATTAAAAAAAGGAAAGGTAGTTGGAGAAAAAGACGGTGTGGAAAAAGAATACGATGTAGAACTCTGCAAATATGTCGTGATAGCAACGCGTAAGAATAACAAACTGGTAATCAAAAGACAAGTGGTTTTTTCTAATGGAAAGATTTTAGGTAATCTTGGGGGCGAGGCTGAACTTATGGAAGGAACTGTTGCATATAATATTGTCGCGAAGAACGGGGATGAGCTGATCATTTACCACAACAGCCCAATGGGAGCTGGAGGCATTTCGGGAAATCAAACCAATTATTATCACGTAAAGGCTGGAAAGGTAAGTAAGTTTGGATTCGAAGAATGGCGAGATGATTCTTACATGCAAGAACTGGTAGATACCTTTGGGATTTGTCCTGAAATGCTGGATAAATTACAAAAATTTAAGAGTAGCGGCGCAAGTTCTAGACAACTGAAATACGACTTCTTCCTGCAAAGTTTGGAGAAAGCGTATTTGCTTAATTGTATTAATTAAGACGAAAAGGATAGCAATCAACCCTACTCGGGATCCTAATAATTAATGGAGAAACTGGAGACTAGGTAACTCGTATAGTGTTGTGTAAATACCTAACTTGCGAATAATTAATTCTCAATTATTAAGAATGTCCATAAACCATTGTCCTATTTGTTATACCGCGTTACGAACTAAACAAGTAACTCCCTGCATGGATTGTGGTTCTGATGAATTTGAACTTGATCATTACAAGGAGCATTCATACAGAGAGTATGAACTGTATTTTGGAATTAGACTAACACTATGTGACTTCTGTGATGTCGACTTTGGTTCATATGATCCAACTTATCTTGGATTTGCCAAAGGAACCAGAATTGGATATGACGACTTTAAATTTATACAAGAAATTGAGGACAAGGAGCTGAAACTTGCCAAGTACTGTCCAAAATGTCAACACCGACTTCCATTTTTAAAGTTTATCGAACAGTGTAGAACTACTAATCAGAGTGAGAAGTGATCTAACAACACGAATCACTTCAAATATATCCTAACATTAAAATTACTTAAATAAAAAAACCCATGTGGTTGGTTAACTGAGACTTCAGATAACACGCTTAGGATTGCTGAAATGATCTGTGATTCGCTGTTTGATTGCTCTCTCTATCCGAAGATAGTGCGACCTGACATCCTACTTCTGAGTCTCTCCTTAAGATAATTTTTTAAGCCTCAAATTGTCCACATGGGTCCTTCTTGCGAAGTTGACTATACGCCAATCTATGTTGGGATGAGTCATACATCGAATATAGCCATTTTATTCTTTTAAATCAAGTAATGTTTCAACAAAAATTGTAAATTCGCCTCCCTTAGAAGTTAACTGTCTATGATCGTTTTTATTAAGAAAATCCTTTTCAAGCTGTTGTCGCAAAAAGCCTATTTAAAAACGCTACACAGAAGTTTTTACTTGCTATACTCGCTAGGGTTTCTTAAAAACGATGCGCGCTTCAAGTACCATTATCTGGTGAAGGATCTGATTAAACCAAGTGATACCGTTGTCGATATTGGTGCAAATCTCGGTTATTTCTCCAAGACATTTTCTCGATTGGCAACACAAGGAAAACTGATTAGCATCGAGCCAGTCAAGCCGTTTTATGACATTTTGGTGTATTTTCTAGGATCCAAAAAAAACGTAACGATTTACAATTATGCGTTGGGGAATGAGGAAGGAATGATCACGATGGTATTACCTGAATCCAACGGAATGATTCGCACAGGATTGCCGCACATTGCTTCGTCGGAAGAAGAAAAAAAGGCGCATAAAACGCACGAAGTCAAAATCGTTAAGGGAAGCGAATTGCTGTCACCTCTTGCTAAGATCGATTACATCAAATGTGACATTGAAGGGTATGAAGTCGTTGTGTTCAATGAACTTCGACCTGTCATTCAAAAATTTACACCAACCGTTCAAATTGAAATTGGTCCCGAAAATGAAGCTGAAATGATTGGGTACTTTAAAGACTTAGACTACATTCAATACGGTGTGGCGAATTTTAAAGTCGTGCGAGAAGTCAGCGATACACAGCAAGAACAAGGTGATTTCCTTTTCGTGCATGCATCAAAATCAGATGCATTTGAGCAGGATTTGAAATCAAAAAATCGTTTCTAGTCCTTTCTCTTTTGCGCCTGAAATATTTCCATTTGCTCTAATCCTTTGATGTGAATATCGCGCTGTGGGAATGGAATAATCAAATTATTCTCCTGAAGTTTTTGACAAACAGCACGCCGTAAATCAGATTTTAAATTATTGATCACAAACGTTTCCTTTGACCAAAAAATTAATTCAAAATCCATTGACGACTCTCCAAAATTGGAAAAACGAACAAAACTTCCAGGATCCTTCAATACTTTTGGATTTTCATCCAGTACTTCTTGCAAATACACGATCACCGCTTCGACATCTGAACCATAGGCAACTCGGATGTCTACTGTAAATCTTACCCGCTCATCATCGTGTGACCAGTTCACAATCTTCTCGACGATAAAACGTGAATTTGGAATAATGATCTTCACCCCTTCCCGCGTTAAAATTTCTGAAAAGCGCAAATTGATGTCGACAACGCGACCGATTTCGTTATCAGCCTCTATGATATCCCCTACTTTCATGGTTCCTTCAAACAGCAAAAACAGCCCCGATACCAGATCTTTGAAAATATTTTGAATCCCAAGACCCAAACCGACCAACAGCGCTGTAGAACCAACCAGAAGCACACTCATATTGAGACCAATCGATTGAAAAACAATCACAATACTCACCACCCAAATAAAATACTTCGACAGCAGGTAAATGGACATTCTGCGCTTCGCATCGATTCTATCCATGATGAATCGCGGTTTCATGATCATTCTCTTGAGCAGTGCCAAAAAGAAGATTGTGGAAACCAAAACGATTGCAGCAAGAATTAAATTCCCAGCAAGTAATTTAAAACTGCCTATTTGAATTATTTCGTAATTTAAAAACTCATCCCATTTCATAGTGTAAATATCTAAAGTCCTAAGAAGCATCTCAAAATTATCCGTTTGATAGCGTTCTTTTATATTCTCTGCTAATTTAATACAAATTGAAGAGGGTTTTACCGCACAATCCATTTTTAATGCTACAGGTCTTTACCGCAAAGGCGCTAAAATAAAGGGAAGTGGCTACTGGCGAAAAAAGAACACCCTGTCTGCCGACAGGCAGGAAAGGCATCACCTCGACAACAGCACCTCTACCTGGCGATAGGCAGGGAAGGTAACCCTGTTGATGTTTGAGTGGATCATAAATTTTCTTCGAGTGTTAAAGGCAATGACCATTGCCCCTTCTTTGCGACCTTTATATGCCAATTTTATTTTCAAAATTTCCTTGCGCCCTTTGTGGTTAAACTACGCTAACAGGTTTACCGCTGTGGACGCTAAAGTAAGGGGAAGTTTACCAACTAATACAATTCAACCCTCCTAGTCGTCAAAATCAAGGAATTTGACTTTTCGTTCACCAGCACATAGTCAAATATTCACTATATTCGTCGCTGAATAAAATAAAAGCATGGCAACAACAGCAGATATAAAAAACGGATTGTGCATTAATCACAACGGGAAATTAGCTCAAATCATCGAGTTTCAGCACGTAAAACCTGGGAAAGGTCCCGCGTTTGTGAGAACGAAAATGCGTCAAATTGAATCAGGGAAAGTATTGGATTTTACATTTTCCGCTGGACATAAAATTGAAGTCGTTCGTATTGAAAACAGAGAATATCAGTATTTGTATCAAGAAGGAGATTCTTTTGTCTTCATGAACAATGAAACATTTGAGCAAGTAAATATTCCTTCCGCAATGATTGATAAACCTGACTTTCTAATTGAAGGAATGATTTGCAACATCCTGTTTCATGCTGAAGAAGAAATGCCTTTAGTACTCGAATTACCAATGTATATTATTTCTGAAGTGACCTATACGGAACCAGGAATTAAAGGTGATACAGCAACGAACTCCATGAAACCAGCGACAATTGCTACAGGTGCAGAAGTACGTGTTCCTTTGTTCATTGGAATTGGAGAAGTCATCAAAATTGATACACGCACGGGTGTTTATGTAGAGCGCGTTAAGTAACTCGCTTTTCACATAATTTAATTAAAAAAGGATCCGCCTGAGGCGGATTTTTTTTGTTTAATCTTATCTTTAGTGTATGAATGAAGAATTTGTAAATCCAATTGATCCCGACAAAATTACGGAGAACCCAAATACGTTGGAATATCCGCACCACGCTGGGAGTGCGCTTGTAAAACCAGAAGATAAGGGGAAAATTAAAGGTCGGGCGTTGGCTGCTATGGAGCACCAAACGGACATGCAATTGGATCAAATTTATGAGCAAATGCAGTTGCTGGCCGCTCAGGCTAAAAAACTGAACTTACGAAAAGACGTTTCAGAACTTATTTACCAAGCTGAAATGCGCTTTGAACCACTCATTAATCACATCTATCACTTGTACAGAAAAGAAGATGGAAATTACCTACTCTCACTTATTGCGCCCGATCAATGGGGAAGATCAAAACGTTCGTTTGAGTTTTTAGCAACCGTGCGACTTCTGGCAGATCATACATGGGATGTGTTGGAAGGGAAGGTTGACTAGTTACTAGTTAAAATAATCTACATTAAGTCTTATTTCCGCTAATCACACTCTGTTTACCGCTTGTAAATTTTCCTTGCGATGTTGTTAAATTTGAATTACATTTAAATCATTCTAAACCAAATGATTTGAGCAACACTATCTTAGAAATAAATTCACTTTCCAAGAAATACAGAAAAGTAAAGGCCTTGGATCAACTGAATCTCACGATTGAAAAAGGGCAGATTTTTGGCATTCTGGGTCCCAATGGTAGTGGTAAAACCACCACTTTAGGAATTTTGTTGGGTGTCATCAATTCATCTGGAGGTACCTTTTCCTGGTTCGGAAATGGAGAAAGTGATGCGAATAGAAAGCGTATCGGAGCGCTATTAGAAACACCCAATTTTTATCCATACCTGAGCGCTGTTAAAAATCTTCACATCGTTGCGCGGATAAAAAGACTTGACAACGTAGATGATCGCGTAGAAAAAGTACTCAAAGCAGTAAATCTTTTTGAACGAAGAACTTCAAAATTCAGAACTTTTTCGCTAGGAATGAAACAACGGCTTGCAATTGCATCAGCGCTCTTGAATGATCCTGAAGTTTTAGTTCTAGATGAACCTACAAATGGTTTAGATCCCCAAGGAATTGCAGAGATGCGAAATCTAATTTTAGACGTAGCAAAAGGTGGAAGGACGATTATTATTGCCTCACATCAATTAGATGAAATTGAAAAGGTCTGCACCGATGTCGTTATTCTAAAACATGGCGTTGCAATACGCCAGAGCGCCATTCAAAATATTATAGGCAGTAACAGACAGTTTATCCTTGGAACGAATGATCCTTCCAAAGTGGAATCTCTGCTACATTCTATTGAAGGAGTGACTTTAAACGCTAGAAAGGACAATTCAATTGTACTTGATGTACATGGAGATATTGACACCCAGCAAATTAATAAATTCTTTTTCGACAATGGAGTTGTACTTTCAGAACTCAGAGAAATTAGAAAAAGTCTTGAAGATCAATTCCTAGAAATTACGAAAGAATGATACATCTACTTAAAATAGAATTTTTAAAAGTCAAAAATTACCGCACTTTTTGGGTCATGTTACTCATCTATATTGCATTGGTACCCTTGGTGTTTTTGGGACTGAGTAGCTTCCAGATTCCATTTTTTCCTGAGAAAGAAGAAATGTTTGGTTTTCCAACCGTTTGGAATTATATCACATGGACGGCAAGTTGGTTAAATCTATTGCTCGGGGTTTTGATTGTGACAATCACATGTAATGAAATCACGTACAGGACTCAACGCCAAAATATCATCGATGGGCTAAGTCGCAAACAAATGATCCTTTCGAAGTTTTACTTCTTTACTGCGTTGGCGGCGTTTGTAACACTATACACCTTTTTAATAGGGTTTATTTTCGGGATGATTTATTCAGGATTTAATAATGTCTTTTCAGGAATAGAGTATGTTGGTGTCTATTTCATTCAAACAATTGGCTATTTTTCATTTGCATTTTTGTTTGCTGTCCTAGTTAAACGATCTGCGCTTGCAATCATTTTTTACATCTTAATTTTCTTCTTTAAGTTCGTTTTTGTACTTGCATTGGGAGATACTATTTCACAGTACATGCCGATCAATGTCATCGCGGACTTAACACCCTTTCCATTTTTTAAAGAAATTTTTAAGATGGCAGCCGAACAAGACCCGAATTTTGTCGCACCGGTAATTATTTCTCAAACTGTTCGATCGCTTGTAGCCCTCGGGTGGATTTTAAGTTTTATTCTTCTTGGATATTTTGTGGTGAAAAGAAGGGATTTGTAGGTTACTTTACCAACAATCTGACCTCTCGGCTAATTGAGCAACGGAAGGATTGTCTATAGAATATTCTATGCAGTAATAATCATGATTAGTACTATCAGTAAAATTACCCCAAACCTCAAGGTCATAATAAACTCCATTAACTGAATAGCCGAAAACTGCGAAAGGCCCACCTTTTGAAGTTGATGATTTTTCTTTTAATCTACCTGAAACAAACGCAGAGTTTTCAAGCATTCTACTCTCATACAGTTTATAAGCGATTGAAAAAATTAGAATCCCTGAAAAAACAGCTATGACAACGACATTAAGAGGATTCCATTTTTTCTTTATATACATCATAATCTATTATATCACCTCACAAACACCCAATCGTTCTCGGTAGACTGATTGACATCAAAACTGTATCCATCTGTATCAAATAATTTCAGCTGTTCTGGATCGTTGATATTCTTCTTAACGATGTATTTTGCCATTGATCCACGTGCTTGTTTGGCAAAAACCATGATGACTTTGTATTCGCCGTTCTTGAACTCTTTAAACGTTGGTGTAATCACTCTTCCTTTGAGCGTTTTCTTGTCAACCGCCTTAAAATATTCAGTGGAAGCCAAATTGATCGTAATTCCTGTTTCGTTTTCTGAATTCAATTGTTCGGCGATCTTCTTTCCCCAAAACTGATACAAGTTCTTCTTAGCGGGAGTAACCGCCCACTTTGTTCCCATTTCAAGTCGATAAGGGTAAATGACGTCTAGCGGCTTTAAAATACCATAAACGCCTGACAGAATTCGAACTTTGTCCTGTGCAATTGCGAGTTCTTTTGCTGAAAATGACGTTGCATCCAGTCCTCGGTAGACTTCTCCGTTGAAAATCGCAGCGACATGTCCATTGTCTGAATTCATTTCAGTACTCACTTTCCAGTCTTGGTAACGTTGATGGTTCAATTCTGCTAGGTCATCCGACAAGTCCATCATCTTCCCGATTTTCTTCGGCGATAGCTTTTTCAATTTCCCAATCAGTGTTTCTGCTTCAGTCATAAAAACTGGCACTGAACCTTCCTTCGTTTGAAGGGTTTTTGACATGTCAATGGCTTTTGCTGGAGAGAGAAGAACTTTCATGGAGAATGATTTAAATCGTTAAAAATAAAGTGAGGCGAAAAATACAATCAACAACACGGCAATCACATTCAGCAAGAATCCATAACGCGCCATTTGATTGATTTGAACTTCACCTGACGAAAAGACAATTGCATTGGGTGGCGTTCCAACGGGTAACATAAAGGCACAACTTGCCGCCAATGTCACGGGAACACACAGTTGAATGATGGAATAATCTGATTGCAACGCAAACTGTGCAATGACTGGAATAAATACGGCAACAAGGGCAGTGTTGGACATCAGTTCCGTTCCAAAAATTGCCACGGTGACAATCACCAATAAAATCAGGAAGATGCCAGCCGTCTTGAACTCTAAAAATAGGGATGAGAATTCCGTAATCACACCGTTGATTTCAAACATTTTAGCCAAAGCCAAACCGCCACCGAAGAGGATTAAAATTCCCCACGGTAGACTGCGCGTGTCCTTCCACTCCAACAACATTGTCGACTTCTTTTCTGGAATTACAAACAATAACGCTGCTCCCAATAATGCTGGTCCAAAATCTTCCAATGGGATTCCCCAGTACTTCACAATCAAACTTTTAAACGACCACGCCATGACAACCGCCAAAAACAACAACAAGACTTTTATTTGAGGGGCTGTCCACTTATTCTTTTCCAGTTCAACGATTACCTTTTCATTTCGATCCTTTCCGAGGAATAAGTAAAAGAATCCGAAGAGAATAAACTGCATCACATAACTGACTGGAATTCCAAAAGCCATCCACTCCGCAAAACTGATGTGAATGTCGTAATTCTGCGCTAAAATGGATTGCATGGAACCATTTGGTGGAGAACCGACAATCGTAGCCATTCCACCAACACTCGACGCATACGCAATCGACAGCATTAAAAACAATGAAAACTTTGATTTCCCTTTCTTCTTAGGAATGGCAGTGATTATCGCCAATGCCATTGGAAGCATCATCAACGCGGTGGCAGTGTTTGAAATCCACATACTTAAAAACGAAGTACTGAGAATAAATCCGAGTAAAAGGCGTGCTTTTGAATTTCCAACGACCATAATGATCCGCTTTGCAATTTGCTTGTGGACATCGTGTTTTTCCAACGCAAGTGCTAGAATGAATCCACCTAAGAACAGGTAAATCGTCGTATGTCCATAGCTAGCCGCTAGACCGGAATTATCAATGACTCCGAGCGGAATCCCAAACATTAGTGGAAAAAGTGCGGTAACGTAGATCGGCAATACCTCAAACAACCAAAAGAACACCATTAGTCCTCCGAGGGCAATTGAATTCCAAAATGAAGCATCTTTTGAGGGAGCCATGAGCACAATTGCAATAAACGCAAACAGGCCAAATCCAATGATCAGATGTTTTAAATTCTGGTTGTTCATAGTGTAAAAAAAAAGCGCCCATTCACCTAAGGCGAACTGACGCTTCTAAAATAATATTTTTTATCTAGTAAAGAAACTTAAGTTCTTTCGTCGACTTACAATTTGTTCACTTTATCTACAAAGTCAATTGCCTTTGCTTCGATTTCCTCACGAACAGTTTTAAAGTCAGCATTGTTTTTTGCAGCATTGATTCTCGGAACCATGTTATCGTAAAACGCAACTACCTCATCCATCAACTTTGTTGCAGCTGGTCCATTTTTATCTCCGGATACAATTACATAATCGCATTCATCCATGAGATCGTACACCATTTGCTTTACGTCTTTCTTTATATTTCTTTTACTTGCCATGTTTCTAATTTTCTATTTTGACTTCAAATATACACTTTAATTTAGAGTTTTGAGTTTAGAATTTAGAGTTGGGATCATTCTAAACTCTAAACTCAAAACTGTTAAGACGTATGCTTAGGTAATTGCACTCTGTGAATTTTATGATAACCATTTTCTATCTTTAAATAGTACAAATATCCACTGTGAACACGATGATTTTTGGAGAATCCTAGATCTCTGGTGGTTTTTAAGAAAACTGTTTCGCCTGTTTCATCATTCAGGTAATAGATCAAATAGTTGCCGTTATTACGTGTGTAGAAATAAATATTATCATTTGAAACATCTTGCCAAATCTGTTTTATATCACCTTCAACTTTAAATGGTACTTGATTCAATCGTTTTCCTTGAGCACTAAAGATGGACAAAGAATCAACTTCGTAATCGACAACAGCCACATTATTGCCAACTCTGAATGAACGAATATCAATTGGATAAGTAAAAATCTTGTAAAGTGCCATTTGTTCTGTCCACCTTCTCGTGTTTCCTTCTGAGTCCTTAATATCATTCATAATAAAAGCTAAATTCACATCTGGATTCTGACCTGCATAGAGTTCACGCACAAATCTGCGGAGATCCAAAATATGAGCTTCCATGGAATCATTTAGAACATCTGATCGCACAGAAAACTCAAGTTTCAACTCTTCTTCTAACGCCACTCTAGCACTAAGAATATCAATTTGATAATAAAACATTTCAGGATCCTTCATTTTATCATACAGCGCCAAACTATACGCCTGATTACCAAAAGAAAGTGATTTCATTACATATTTTTCGTCGAACTTTGCTACACATGGCTCTAACAGGATATTAAATAAGTCTTTAGAAATTTCATCTATTATAACAAGTTCATCATTAGAAATTGCTATTTGATATACTCTCTCTGGGCAAATGACATGCATATTTCCAATGCAATCCATAAAAAATTCTTTCGGTCTATCACGTTTAAACTCATAGCGTTTCCCTTCATTTCCAACACTATCAACGCTGATGTAATAGGATGATTTGAAACGCTTTAATGTCAGAATTGACTCATTAAAGGGGAAGTAATCAAGAATATTCACTGCATCTATTGACAAAGCTTCTTCAGGTCTAGCTTGTTCAACGTTTACAACATCAAATTCTTTGTAATAGTAATCCATAACAATCACCACTTCTTTTTGATCAGAATCAGAAATTTTCAACCAGCGGTCTTCAAAACCTTGTTTAACTAAACCAATAATACCTTTTGATTTATCGATTACGACGACTCCATTTTCATTGGTTTCATCAATTTTATTCTTGTTATTGTCAACGATAAGCACATCTGCTATAGGAGTGTTATCAATATCAACAACCGTTAATTTAATCGTTTGTGAAAAGCTCGAAAAGCTACATAAACCTAGAATTATAAGATAGTGACGCAGTTTCATTGTAAGTTTGGTATAAATAAAAAAGGGCTAATCAATAGATGATTAGCCCTTCAATATACAAATTATTTTGCTTATTCAGCTGTTTTTTCTGTTTCCGGTTTTGGCAACAACACTTTTCTTGAAAGTTTAAATTTCTTCGTTTTTGGATCTTTTCCAATTACTTTAAATTTAACAATGTCACCTTCTTTACACACATCTTCCATTTTAGTAAGACGTTCATGTGCAAATTCAGAAATGTGAATTAAACCATCTGTTCCTGGCAGAATCTCAACAAAAACTCCGTACGCTTGAAGCGACTTAATTTTTCCTTCGTATTCAGCACCTTCTTCCACTACTGGAGGGAAAGCGATTTGTTTAATCATTCTAACCGCATTTGCCATATCGTCTGCATTGTTAGACATGATTTGAACTTTACCCTCACCTGTTGGCAATTCTTCAATTGTAATGTTCGTATTCGTGTCTTTTTGCATTTGTTGGATAATCTTTCCACCAGGTCCGATAATTGCTCCAATCATATCATTAGGCACATTGAATGCTTCGATACGTGGAGTTTGCGGTTTCAATTCTTTATTTGGAGCAGGAAGTGTTTCCAAAATCTTATCTAAGATGTGTAAACGTCCTTCTCTCGCTTGGTTCAATGCTTGAATCAAAACATCGTATGGTAAACCATCAACTTTAATGTCCATTTGACAAGCAGTAATTCCAGCCGCTGTTCCTGTAATTTTGAAGTCCATATCTCCTAGGTGATCTTCATCTCCAAGAATGTCAGACAATACAGCAAATTTACCACCGTCAGCAACTAATCCCATTGCAATTCCTGAAACAGGTGCTTTGATTTGAATACCACCGTCCATCAATGCCAAAGTTCCTGAACAAACTGTCGCCATCGAAGATGAACCGTTAGACTCTAAAATCTCAGAAACCAATCGAATTGTGTATGAATTGTCGTCTGGAAGCACTGGTTTCAATGCTCTCAACGCCAAGTTACCGTGTCCAATCTCACGACGAGATGTTCCTCTTAACATACGCGCCTCTCCAGTAGAGAATGGTGGGAAGTTATAGTGCAACATGAATTTTTCAGTACCATGGAAGGTAACATCATCAATCATTTGCTCGTCCATTTTTCCACCAAGTGTCAATGACATCAACGCTTGTGTTTCACCACGTGTAAAGATCGCAGATCCGTGCGCTGTTGGCAAGTAATCAACTTCCGACCAAATTGGACGAATTTCATCAAACTTACGTCCATCCAAACGAATTCCTTCGTTCAACATCACATCGCGTACTGCTTTTTTCATCGTTTCTTTGAAGTACACAGAAATGAATTTTCCAAATTCTGCTAACTCTTCTTCTGAATACGATGCTTTCAATTCTTCTTTTATCTCACCAAAAAGTTCTGCTCTCTTTTCTTTTGAAGCATTACCTTGACGTGCAACTGCTTTACATTTTTCGTAAGCAAATTCAAACACTTTCGCACGTACATCTTCGTTGTGATCTTCGTGATTGTATTCTCTCTTTGGAGAAGATTTAGGCACCTCAGCCGCTAAATCCAACTGGAACTGACATTGTTCCTTGATAGATTCGTGCGCTACTTTTATAATTTCAACCATGTCAGCTTCGGCGATCTGTTGCATCTCACCTTCCACCATCACGATGTTTTCTTTTGTTCCTGCAATGATACAATCGATATCAGATTGTTTCATCTCTTCCAATGTTGGATTGATGATAAATTGACCGTCAACTCTACCAACACGTACTTCTGACATTGGTCCATTAAATGGAATGTCTGATACTGCGATTGCCGCCGATGCCGCAAAACCTACTAACGCATCTGGGCTATTCACACCATCATACGCAATCAATTGCATCATCAATTGTACTTCCGCATGGTAATCATCTGGAAACAATGGACGAAGTGCTCTATCCACGATACGCATCACCAAGATTTCTCTTTCTGATGGTCTCGCTTCTCTTCTGAAAAATCCTCCTGGGATTCTTCCGTCTGCAGCAAATTTCTCTTTGTAATCTACTGTTAAAGGAAGGAAATCTACTCCTTCTTTTGCTTCTCTAGCCGCCACTACGGTAGCTAAAATCATTGTGTCGCCCATTCGTAACACTACCGCGCCGTCAGCTTGTTTCGCCAACTTTCCTGTCTCAATTGAGATCTCTTTTCCGCCTGTAATGATGGACTTTTTTATTCCTATATTCATATTTATTTATTTACATTTTTAAATAGAGTCAAGATAACAAGAGTCAAGACCAAAAGACTTAATCATTCATACAATTTAAGTCTTTATCCCGAAGGGATTTCTTGACTCTTAAAGTCTTGGCTCATATAACAAAAAAGGACAGCCGACCAACGTCGAATGTCCCCCCTTCAATAAAATTATCTTGCTAAGTCTAGTTCTTAACGACGTAAGCCTAGTTCCTTAACAATTGCACGATATCTTTCAATATCTTTTCCTTTCAAGTAATCCAATAAGCTTCTACGCTTACCTACTAAAAGTTGAAGTGCTCTTTGAGTTCCGTAATCTTTACGATTCTTCTTCAAATGCTCTGTCAAATGAGAAATTCTAAATGTAAACAACGCGATTTGACCTTCAGCCGAACCTGTGTTTGCTTCAGCACCACCGTGCTTTTTGAAAATCTCTTTTTTAATCTCTGAATCAATATACATTCCAATATTGTTTAAATAATTTTTATGTAGTTGTCCCGATACCTTTCGGAATTCAACGGTGCAAAGATAGGAAAGTTATTTTGAATGGCAATAATGATGTGCGAAAATTAATTACTTCGGGATTTGGAGTAACTAGTGATTAGTTTTTAGTGATTAGAGACTAGTCACTAGTTACTGGAAACTAGTCTCTAACTCCTAAATAGCTTCAATGATAACGCGAGCGTTTCTCTCAGATGCGGACGTTCAACAATATAATCCAAGAAGCCATGTTCAAGCACAAATTCTGAAGTCTGAAAACCATCTGGTAAATCACGTCCGATTGTTTCTTTAACGACACGAGGTCCTGCAAAAGCAATTAAAGCATCAGGCTCAGCGATATTAATATCTCCTAACATTGCGAAAGAAGCCGTAACACCACCAGTTGTAGGATCGGTTAAAAATGAAATGTACGGTAATTTTGCTTCGGACAATTGTCCTAGTTTTCCTGAAACTTTCGCCATTTGCATCAACGAGAATCCTGCTTCCATCATACGCGCACCACCTGATTTTGAAATAATCATGAATGGACATTTCACCTTGATAGCTTGATCAATTGCACGCGCAATTTTTTCTCCCATCACAGATCCCATGGATCCACCAATGAATGAAAAATCCATCGCTGCGATGATAAAATCGTGTCCGTCTACCTTTCCTTGCGCTGTGCGAATTGCATCTTTTAGTCCAGTTGCAGCTTGTGTCGCTTTTAAACGATCTACATATTTTTTAGTATCCTCGAATTTTAACGGATCGCCAGAAGTTAACTTCGCATCCAATTCTTTGTACTTTCCGTCGTCAAAAATGAGTTGAAAATATTCTTCTGAGCCAATTCTCTCGTGGTGATTACAACGATCGCACACATAGGCGTTTTTCAAAAGATCGTCTGCCGAGAAAATGGTCTTACAGTTCGAACATTTTTGCCACAAACCTTCTGGAGTTTCTTTCTTCTCCTTTGTCGACGTGGTAATTCCTTCTTTACTTCTTTTAAACCAACTACTCATATCCTCTCTAATTTTATTCTGCTAATGTATTTACATTATTCAAATCTTGAAACGATTGCTCCAATCGCTTAATAAATGTCATTTCTCCTTCACGCAACCACTTTCTTGGGTCGTAATACTTCTTATTCGGCAAATCTTCTCCCTCTGGATTACCAATTTGCGTTTTCAGGTATTCCATTTTCCCAGCGATGTAATTTCGAACACCTTCCGTAAATGCGAACTGCAAATCAGTATCGATGTTCATTTTTATTACTCCGTACCCTATTGCTTCTCTGATTTCTTCAACTGATGACCCAGATCCACCATGAAATACAAAATCAACAGGATTATGTCCCGTTTTAAACTTTTCTTGGATGTAATTCTGTGAATTCAATAATATTTTTGGTGTCAACTGGACATTTCCTGGCTTGTACACTCCGTGCACGTTTCCAAATGCTGCTGCAACGGTAAAACGAGGACTGACTTTCATCAATTCCTCATACGCGTACGCAACTTCTTCTGGTTGTGTATACAATTTAGATGAATCAACATCGCTGTTATCTACGCCATCTTCTTCACCGCCTGTAATTCCAAGCTCGATTTCCAATGTCATCCCCATTTTGCTCATACGCTCAAGGTATTTCTTGCAAATCGCTATATTTTCTTCCAATGGTTCTTCAGAAAGGTCAAGCATGTGCGAACTGTACAAAGGTTTGCCTGTTTCTGCATAAAACTTTTCGCTAGCATCAAGCAATCCATCGATCCAAGGCAACAAGTTTTTTGCTGCATGATCTGTATGTAAAATCACTGTTGCTCCGTACAACTCAGCTAAAGCGTGAATATGTCGTGCACCTGAAACTGCTCCAAGAATACTTGCTTGAAAATTATCGTCGATGAGTCCCTTTCCTGCAAAAAACTGCGCTCCTCCATTGGAGAATTGAATAATGACAGGCGAATTCATCATGGATGCTGTTTCCATTACCGCGTTGACAGTGCTCGTTGTTGTGACGTTTACTGCAGGAAGTGCAAACCCCTTCTGCTTTGCATATGCAAAAATCTTTTGCACATCATCGCCCGTAGCAACTCCAGATTTTATTCCGTGACCCATGTTTTGTTATTTTACTTAAACCTCGCAAATGTAATAAATTTAAATTTTCTCTGATAAATATACTTTCTCCTTTTTTTGTGAATTCTTTTCTGAACAATGATTACTTTTTCACAGGTATAATCTCTATTTTTGTGTAAGAGCAGATTAAGAAGGTTTTTCTTTCCTTCACCACAAAAAACAACGCAACAACACCATTAAATGAGCTATCTTGATGAATTAAACGAGCGTCAAATTTTGGCAGTAAAAAATATTCACGGTCCAACCATGGTGATTGCTGGTGCTGGATCGGGAAAAACACGTGTACTCACTTTTCGAATCGCTCACATGATGCATGAAGGAATTGATCCTTTCAATATCATGGCGCTGACGTTTACGAACAAGGCTGCCAAGGAAATGACCGAGCGAATTGCGGAAATCGTTGGAAATGGCGAAGCGCGTAACATCACCATGGGGACTTTTCACTCGGTTTTTTCACGTATTTTGCGTTACAATGCCGATCGTTTAGGTTACCCTACCAACTTCACCATTTACGATACACAAGATTCAAAAAGCTTATTGAAAGATATCATTAAGGGATTTAGCTTGGATGAAAAAGCGTACAAACCAAGCAATGTTTTTGGTCGAATTTCATCTGCAAAGAACAACCTGATTTCACCAGAAGCATACGAACAAAATCCTGATATCCAACAGGAAGATAAAATGGCAAAACGCCCTGAATTGGCACGTATTTATAAAACCTATGCTAATCGTTGTTTCAACGCTGGCGCAATGGATTTTGACGATTTGTTGTACCAAACAAATATCTTGCTGCGTGATTTTCCTGATGTGTTGAATTATTATCAGCAAAAATTCAAATACATCTTAGTCGACGAGTACCAGGATACGAATTATGCGCAGTACTTGATCGTCAAAAAATTGGCAGCAGTTTACGAGAATATCTGTGTTGTTGGCGATGATGCGCAGAGTATCTATTCCTTCCGTGGAGCCAATATTCAGAATATTTTGAACTTCAAGAAGGATTATCCTGATTTTAAATTGTTCAAACTCGAGCAAAATTACCGAAGTACCAAAAATATTGTTGAGGCGGCGAATGGAGTGATTGCCAGAAACAAAGATCAAATCAAAAAAACGGTTTGGACGGACAACAAGGAAGGACAGAAAATTAGCGTAATTCGCACGCTTACGGATAATGAAGAAGGAAAAACGATTACCAATAAAATCTACGACAAATCGCGTGCTGAAGGATTAAACTACAGTGATTTCGTGATTCTTTACCGCACCAATCGCCAATCGAGATCCTTTGAGGAATCGCTACGAAAACTCAATGTCCCGTATAAGATTTACGGCGGATTGTCATTTTACCAACGTAAAGAAATCAAGGATTTACTGGCTTATTTTCGTTTAACGGCCAATCACAACGATGAAGAAGCTTTGAAACGTGTGATTAACTATCCGAAGCGAGGAATTGGAAAAACAACCATTGAAAATATCATCATTGCTGCGAATCAGTACAATGTCAGTCCGTGGGATATCATTTCCAATTTCAATAGTTTTCCTGTCGCGATTAATGCTTCTGCTAAGAGTAAAATCTCGGATTTCGTGACGATGATTAAAAGCTTTAAGGCACAATTGGAATCGCTGGATGCTTACTCATTGGGACAAGAAATTGCTAAATCGTCGGGAATTTTGAAAGAACTCCATACCGACAAGGACAAAGGCCCCGAAGAAATTGAGCGCTATCAAAACATCGAAGAGTTGCTTTCGGGAATAAAATCTTTTGTCGACAATCAACCTGAGGATGCTTCTAAATCGCTGGCAGAATTTATGTTGGATGTCGCCTTACTCACCGATGCCGATGAAAACAAAGGAGATGATAAAAATCACGTCACCTTAATGACCATCCACTCAAGCAAAGGACTGGAATTTCCGCATGTCTATTTGGTAGGATTGGAAGAGAACCTGTTTCCATCACAAATGGCGTTGAATACCCGTTCGGAATTAGAAGAAGAACGCCGATTATTCTACGTTGCTATTACCCGAGCTAAAGAAACGTGTACGCTTTCGTATGCGACTTCGCGCTTTCAGTGGGGGAACTTAATTTCTTCTGAAGCGAGTCGTTTTATTTCTGAAATTCATGAGAATTTCGTCACGCATGAAAGTCCTGAACGCAGCGGACAAGGAAGATCTTTGTCAGGAAGAGCAGCATCGTACGAACAGCCGTTCACTGGTGGACTCAACAAATCATTTACCTCGCGTTCATTAACCCCCATCAACAAAGCTACAAGTGCACCATCGTCCAACACAGCAAACATGGCTGATGTCCATTTAAAGGTTGGATACAATGTCGAACACGACCGTTTTGGAAAAGGAAAAATAACGCAATTAACAGGAGATGGTGGCGACAAAAAAGCTACGATTTTCTTCCCACATCATGGAGCAAAGACAGTCTTGTTAAGATTTGCGAACTTGAAGGTGCTTGAATCGGAGTAGGAAAAATCATTAGAAATTTACAGTATTTACTAGGGGTTTCACATTTTTTTAGTTTAGAGATCCAAAAATTTCTAAAATTTGCAATTTCGCGATATTGCGATATGTCGACATCGAAATATTATTCCCCCTCTCATTCGCAAGGAAGGAATGAATTGTAATATCGCAATATGTCGAAATTGCGATATTCAAAAAAAAGACGGTTTAATAGATCAGTCTTAACATCTTGAATCTTATCTGTCTTTACTCTTTTAAAACGGATATCCTATCCCAAAATGCAATGTCGGAATAAAAGGCAATGGCATCACCTCTTTGTAGTAAGGATCACCAAACACAGCTTTTCCTTCGTCATAATAAGGTTCTCTTGATTGAAATACCCAGCGTGCCCCTTGCGGTAATGCTGGATTCATAATCGGCATGCCTAGATCGACACGAATGATGAAAAAGTCAAGATCCATTCGCAGACCAACGCCTGCAGCAACGGCTATTTCTCTAAACCAGCTTCCAGAAAACTTCCCTCCATCACGGTTATCGTCTTGGAAAATTGTCCAAATATTCCCTGCATCCATAAAAACAGCTCCTTTGAAAAGTGAAGAAATGGCAAAACGATATTCAACGGATGCTCCTAACCCAATATCACCGATTTGCGTAGCAGTTCTGTTTGTATCAAGGTAATATTTGTATGATCCTGGACCTAAAGCTCTCGCTCTCCAACCTCTATTATCGTTGGCTCCACCAGCAAAAAAACTGTAATCATAAGGTAAGGATGTCGTTGTGTTTCCATAGGGGATTCCCGCACCAACGTCTAATCTAAAATTAAGACTTTTGTCCTTTTTCAGCGGTTTCGAAAAAATGAACTCGTTGTCCAAACGTGAAAATTGTGAATACCCAATCCCAAAGATGGCATGCTGACCGTTTTCTGTAGTGTCTTGATACTTTCTAAACAAAGAGAACAAATTTCCAGCTGGATCAAAAGAAGATTTAAAATACACTTGAGCATCCCCTTTTCTATTCTCTTTTTCACGAATATTATACTCAAAGGTTAGTTTCCAATCTTGCCAAATAAACTGATCACTGTACGCATTTATCAAAAAGAGATCATTCAAGCTATTCAACCTCTCTTCAAATTCAGGTGTATTATCAATCCCGACAAACTTAACCACCGATGCACCAGGAAAACCACTCTGAAAAATCATTGTTTTACTAAGGAAAAACTTCCACAAATAGCCCATTTGAAAAGTTCCACGTGTGAAATCATCTCGACGTTGAAAATTGTAAGCTGCAGAAATTATCGTTTTTGGGCGTAATTTCTTTGAAAAATTTGACACTCTCAACGGAAATAAACCCGGAAGTTCTAATTGACTGCTCGGTCCAACTTCAAATGTGTTAAAGCTTCTTCCAGCGGACTGATTTTTTTCTCCATCAACGGTTTTATCAAAAACTGGTGGTTGCGACTCAAATCCACCAGAAAATGACAGCGTTAGTTTTTCCGCTGCCCTGAACAAGTTCTTATTGACGTAATTCACCGTTGCTGCAACACCAAGAAATCCATTTGAATTCGTCGCGCGTGGCTCAAAACTAAAACTTTGTTTCTTTGCTGGTACTAGGTAGTAATGCGCATCAAGACAACCGAGATCTTCTTGTTCATTTAGTTCAGTTTTAACAATTTCGAACAAATCAAGTTGAAGTAAGCTGAGGTAAGTTTTCTCCAAATGCCGTTCAGAATACCTACTGTCAATTTCTAAGTAGTTCTGAGCTTCAAGAATTTTCGGCTTGACCATCAATTTTCCGTTGTGCATGAAAATCGCCATTCTAGAAATATCAATTCCACCTGTTTCCTTATTCTTGTAGCGCGTGAAATAGGTCGTATCCAGTGTTCGTATAAATTGACCATCCATTACAGTCAAACCCTGTTCTTGAATTCTTCGATTAAATTGACCATTGGCATTCATCGTATCTGCTATATGAAAATAGACATTCATAATAAATGCCTCTTGGTGCTTTACACGCACAACAGAGTCTTTGTCATCCTCAGAGATCATGACACGATCGCTGAACTGAATCCCCATTTTAACGCGCATTGTGGACTTGGTCGTATCAACATGAAAAGTCATGTGACTTGTACTAAAACCATAAATGCCGCTATTTCGCATATGCTTTGCAACTCGGTACCGATGATTATCCAATAAGTCTGAATCGAATGGTTTGTTCACCATGTTATTCGATTCCGATTTATCTAAAAATTCAACATACTTCTCACGAACTAAAGGATTGTTCTCAATAATATAAACACTATCAATTCTGTACTGTTCACCTGTTACGATTGAGTAAGTAACAACACATTTTTTGTTATCACCAAAATCTAAACTTCCGGAAACGCTTCCATAGTAATATCCCTTCTTTCTAAGAAAAACCTCCAGCTGCTCAAGTGACTTGTTGTATGGAATAGTATCAAAAACTACTGGAGGTCTACCAATTTTGTACTTGTACCATTCTCGAAAGAACTTTCTTGGTTCCAGCGTATCCTTAAGCGGAATAATTTTTTGAGTGTAGTGACTTCTTCCTTTTCTTTTGGCTTTTTCAACCCTTTCCTGGTTAATTCTATTCTGCTTAGCAAGCTTTTTTGTATTCTTAAGTCGCAACTTTTCATTCTTCTCAAAACGTTTATTCGCAACTTTTGTGGAATCAATCAGATTAAACGCCATGAGTTTCCACTTCACTCCAAAACGTTTGTAATTTGGCTGTTGGCGTATGATCGAGGAAACATCCTCTTTAGAGATTTTATCGCCCTCAATTTCAATCTTATTTTTTTTTAGCAAATACTTACCCTCAGGTACATACTTCGTTTGCTTACAAGAAAACAATCCTGCAACAAAAATCAAAAGAATATATGTAAGTTTGAACTTTAGCACGCCACGTTATAAGTAACAAAAGTAATAAAACCATTGGTGGAAACTCTTTCTAAAAATAAGATTAAGTGGATTAAATCGCTTCGATTAAAGAAAAACCGAAGTGAAGCGGATGTTTTTGTGGTTGAGGGTCAAAAAATGGTGGAAGAACTTATCACATTTTGGCCAAAAAGCATAGAATTTATTTGTGCTTCTGGTTCAACCCCAGCGTTTAATGGTTTAGTTTACCAAACCGATGAAAAAACCATTAAAGAGTTAAGTTCACTAGCTACACCAAGTAAAATACTCGCCATTGTTAAAAAACCAGATTTCCAGCCTTCTTCAGCAAAATTTGTTTTAGCGCTAGATGAAATTCAGGATCCGGGAAATTTAGGAACCATCATAAGAACTGCTGACTGGTTTGGGGTAGATCAAATTGTATGCTCAAAAGGTACGGTGGACCTATTTAATCCAAAGGTAATTCAGTCGAGTATGGGCTCCATTTTTCGAATTCCGATCATCTATACTGATCTAGTCGATTATCTAAAAAAAACCGATCTCCCTATTTACGGTGCGTTGCTGGAAGGGGATAATGTGTATACTACTGAGCTTAAAAAGGATGCCGTTCTCATTGTTGGAAATGAAGGGAACGGCATCACGGAAGACGTTAAGTCACTTATTACAAATACGTTAAACATCCCAAACTTCGGTGCTGCTGAATCTCTAAATGTTTCAATAGCTACAGGGATCTTACTTTCTGAGTTTAAGCGAAATTAAAACAATTACCAATTTCGATAGGGCGAATAAACCCCATATGTAGTATCCGACGAAATAAAATCAATAATATTATATCGTTTTATTTGCAGAGCTAAAAATTAAGATTAGTTTTGTCACCGAAACTTATTATTAAACAAATCTAATTTATTATGAAAAAAGTATTAGGAGTAGCTGCAATCGCAGTATTAGGAGTAGTAGCATTGGCATCTTGTAAAAAAGATTACGTATGTAAATACACTTTCAGTGGAACTGAGTACACAAACGAATGTACAGGATGTAACAAAACTCAAAAAGAGGCTTTTGAAGCAAACTGTAAACTTTCTGGTGGAACAGTTACTACAAAGTAATTCCAACTACGAAAATCATTATTGAAAGGATTCACCTCGGTGAGTCCTTTTTTTTTTGCTTAAATAGGGCAAATGCCGTATAATGCAGTTCATCTAATTGTACTATATTTGCGCAAAACAAAAACAAATTTATTATGAAAAAGGTATTAGGAGTAGCTGCAATTGCAGTATTAGGAGTAGTGGCATTGGCATCTTGTAAAAAAGATTACAAATGTACAATTGATGGAGAGACTTACATGGAATGCAATGGTTGTGGTAAAGCGCAAAAAACTGCATTTAATAATTCTTGTGCTCTTTCTGGAGGAACTGTTTCTACGAAATAATTCAACTCTTGAAATTAAAAAAGGATTTGTCTCAGGCAGATCCTTTTTTTATGTCCAAAATTTTACGTTCGACTTTTGTGAATTTGATCCATGCATTTCATCCCATCAATTGCGGCTGAAATAATACCTCCGGCATAACCTGCACCTTCTGCACAAGGATATAAATTCTCAATTTCTGGGTGCTGTAAATCTTCATTTCTAGGAATTTGAACAGGTGAAGATGTCCTCGACTCTGGCGCGTGCAGAACAGCATCATTTGTCATAAAACCATTCAACTTCTTCCCGAAATCTAACAGTGCAACCCGCAAATTATCGGCAATTAACGGAGGTAAAATCGTATTCAAATCAACGCTAGTTAATCCAGGTTGATAAGAGGTTTCTGGTAAATCCTTCGATTGCCTACCTTCAATAAAATCGATGAGACGCTGGGCAGGAACGCGCTGATTCTTTCCAGCTACCTCCCAGCATTTCTGTTCGACTTCTCGCTGAAAGTTAAGACAAGCCAGCGGTGAAGAATCGTTCGGGAAATCTTCAGGTCCCACACTAACCACAATACCGGAATTAGCGTATGGATTGTTGCGCTTTGAAGGTGACCAGCCGTTTGTAACGACTTCTCCATCGCTCGTTGCGCACGGGGCTATAATTCCACCAGGACACATACAAAACGAGTATACTCCCCTTCCGTTTACTTGGGTGACAAGACTGTATGAAGCGGGGGGTAAAAACTCATCACTCAATCGACCACTGTACTGAATTTTGTCAATTAATGCCTGAGAATGCTCTATTCTAACACCAAGTGCAAATGGTTTAGCTTCCAATGCCCACTTCTTTGTTTCGAACAACTCGAAAATATCGCGTGCTGAATGCCCAGTGGCCAATATCACATGTTCAAATGAATGTTTTTCCGTTCCATTGATCTCAATTGCTGAAATTTTCCCGTTGGTAGCAATAAGATCCGTGACCTTTGAATTGAAATGAACTTCTCCACCACAACGCAAAATTTCTTCGCGCATCGCGACAATGATTTGAGGCAACTTGTTCGTACCAATATGCGGATGCGCATCGACTAAAATGTCTTCTGTCGCTCCAAAGTGAACAAACCACTCCAACGCACGTTGAATATCTCCTCTTTTCTTCGAACGGGTGTATAACTTTCCATCCGAATAAGTTCCAGCTCCTCCTTCACCAAAACAATAGTTGGATTCTGGATTGACAATCGACTCTTTGTTCAGCGTGGCTAAATCCCTTCTTCTGCTTCGCACGTCTTTTCCTCGCTCAAAAATAATTGGCTTCAGTCCCAATTCTAACGCTCGAAGCGCTGCGAAAATTCCCGCTGGTCCACTTCCTATAATAGCTACAGCTTTTTCGGTATGGACATTTTTCGGTGAAAATGACACCAACTGTGGGACTACTTCTCCTTCCAGAAAAACCTCAAACGAGCAATTGATTTTAATTTGTTTCTTGCGTGCATCAATAGATCTTCTGTTCCATTTAAACGAAAACCGAGCATCCTTTAAGTTTAACTCCTTCCGAATTTGATCTTCTAAATACGTTTGATCTTTGGCTTGCTCAGGAGTCGTCTGAAACTGAATTTTAAGTGACATCTATCCTTCGAAAATTATTGAAAACCACCACCCACGATTATAAATTCTTTCTATTGGTGCGGCAATAAACGTGTTTTCAGGAACGAATGAGTTAACCAGCCCATGAGAATACTTGATCTCCATTCCAAATTTGAAATACGGCGCAAAAAATTCTACTCCTGCCCCAACCTGCCCTTGGAAATCGTGTTTCTTAATCTTGATAAATGGATCTAAATAATCTTGACTAGCTTCCTCTTGTGACTGTAAATCAATCGAATATTGAGCACCCACAAGTGCATAAGCAGCAAAATTATTCACACGTAACGTTCTGAACTGAAACATTAGAGGTATGTCAATATTCGTTGAGTTGATTCGCTCCTCATTGAAAAAATCAGTGGATGCATCTGGATCAGTGTTCTCGAACTGATATGTAAGTACGCGTTCTTGAAATGATAATGTTGGTAACAAACGTAACCGAACCACTGGTGTTCCAAGTTTCAACGTACTGACAATACCTACTTGTCCACCAGGAGATGATTTAGCCGTCAATGATTTTAAACCGTAATTCTCGTACACATTCGGCTTTAAGATCACGTTAAAATTGGATGTGTTGGCACCCAGCATAAAACCAAAGTGTATTAAACGTTCGTCAAATTTTCGGTAATTCTGTGGCTTCTCCTTTTGCCCAAAGACAGGAAAAGTACAAAGAACCATTAAAATCGCTACAAGCTTCATAGAAGCTAAGAACGATTTCATCTTTCCGATATTGCCTTGGTTACACTTTAGCATTACTTTGTTCCTGAATAAATGGTGGCTATTCCACCAGATACGAGTTTTGATTCAATATTCTTATAACCTACTTTTGCCATGATAGCTTTAAACGCTTCTCCTTCTGGAAATGCTTCCACCGATTCGGGCAAATAAGCATACGCGCGTTTGTCTTTCGAAATCAACTTACCGAAAAATGGAATTAATCGCTTCGAGTAGAATCCAAACAGCTGTTTGATTGGGAATTTTTTGGGTTTCGAAAATTCTAATATCACAGCCATTCCATCGGGACGCAATACTCTGAGCATGTCTGCAAGTCCCTTCTCTAAATTCTCGTAATTCCGAACACCAAATCCAACAGTCAATGCGTCAAAATAATCTGTTTCAAAAGGTAGATTTTCAGAATCTCCCAATTGCATTTTAATGATGTGATCGTAGTTTTTCTTTCTCATTTTTTCAATGCCTACATCCAACATTCCTTGAGAAATATCCACACCAACAATTTCTTCTGGATTCAATTTCAGCGCTGCGATTGCAAAATCTCCTGTTCCCGTTGCAATATCCAAAATACGCTTTGGAGAAATTTTCATCAACTTCTTAATCGCCTTCTTTCTCCAAATCTTGTCTATCCCCAACGATAAAAAATGATTTAAAAAATCATACCGCTTGGAAATATTGTTGAACATTTCTGCGACTTCTTCCTTTTTTGACGCCTCTTCCTTGTAATAAGGTTTTACATTTTTCGATTCTACCATACTCACTTATCCCACCATTGTGTGTCCACTCGGATACTTATAATTTTTACTCAATACTTTTTTACCCACTAAATACGCCAATGTCAATGTTCCAACACGACCAATAAACATGGCAATGACGAGAACAACCTTTCCTGCTGAACTTAGCTCCGCTGTAATTCCCGTCGAAAGTCCTACCGTGCTGGCAGCTGAAACATGTTCGAAGACCAAATCCATAAATGTATATTTTCCTGATGCCAATAGATCTGCTTCGGTTATTGCCAAAACAAATGGACCAATAATATTCCCGATTACGAAGAACAAGAAGATTGCATAAGCCTTTAAAACAGTCTCATTTGAAATTGTTCTTCTAAAAAGTTCCGTGTGTGCTTTTCCTCTAATTGTCGAAGTGACAGAAGCCCACATGATCGCAAATGTCGATGTTCTAATTCCACCACCTGCTGAACCTGATGATGCTCCAACAAACATCAAGAAAAGAAAAATAATGATAACGGGCATTGCCAGTGCTGCAGTATCCACAACATTAAATCCAGCGTTTCTAGTCGTCATGGACTGAAACAACGCTGTAATAACCATATCGAACGTACTTTTGCCGTTTAATGAACTATTCCATTCGAACGCAAGAAAGACAATTGCTCCCAACAAAAGCAAACCAATGGTAAAATACAAAGAGATTTTTGTTCCAAACTCTATCGTTTTCCAAGGTTGACGCATGCGCTCCCTCAGTCGCTTCACTTCAAATAGGTCAAATAGATAGATCATTCCAAATCCGCCTAAAAAGAACAACACCATCGTTACAGTATGAACGAAGGTATTACTTATAACATCTGGGTGCATATAGCCACCGTGAAGCGTAGAAATTCCAGCGTTGTTAAAGCCAGATATTCCATGAAATACCGACTGAAAAAATCGGTTTCCAGTGTCTGCAAAAACACCGTCATTCCCGAAACCAATAAATAGTAAAACAATGCCCACAAACTCTATTGCAGTAGCCCAAATTACAATTTTGGTCAACATGGATTTCGCATTCAAAATAGAGTCACTGTTCACAAAATCTTCGATCACCTCGTGGTATTTGATTCCAACCCCAAACTTAGCGACAATCAGCATGAGTGCTCCAAAGGCTATGGTATTCAGTCCTCCCAGCTTGATCAGAATCATTACAATCATTTGACCTTTGAAAGTCAGGGCATGCGATACATCAACAGTTGTTAATCCTGTCACACTCACCGACGACATGGACAAGAAAAGCGAATCAATAAAACCAAGACCATTCTCGAGTCGTGACATCTCAGGAAGCATGAGTAATCCAGCCCCGATTAATGTCATCAAAGCAATTGAAATGGTAAACAACCACCCTGGGTGAATTTTCATCCATGGGCGAAAGTTGCGCTGTTTGAACACCTTTTGAAGTAGGATGATGAAAATGAATAACTGGACAAATACCATGGAAAATGCTCCAAAATCTTTGAATCCAATGGCCCTGAAGATAGGTTCAATGATCATCGTTCCGAAGACATTATAGCTGATTCCTTCTATGAGAAGTAAGGCGATAATTATGGTTTCAAACCAATTGTTCCGAATGAATGTAGGTGGATGAAAATCAAAGAAAATCAATACTAAGAAACGGAAAATGTAAAATGCGAAGCTCGTTTCCAGAATTTTAAAACAAAGTTCCTTAGAAAACTCCGACAATTGAAATCCGTAGTAAAAAACAAGCGTTCCGACTGCCGCAAATGAAACAATAACGTTGAGCACCATCAAAAATGCAAGCACTTTTGGTTTAGCGTCGTATATTTTTAGATTGACATTCTCGCGAAACTCCTTTAAACTCATCCTTGTTTTAGTTTCAGCATTTCTTCTTTCAAGCGCTGACGGTCAATCGGGACAACTCCATTCATTTCGCACACCAATCCGCCTGATAGATTCGCTATTTCGGCAACATCAATGATAGACATTCCTACTGTGAGCGCCAATGTTGCAACGGAAATTACTGTATCTCCTGCTCCGCTGACATCAGAAATCGTGCGCAAATGCGCTGGAATGTAGTTCTTGCTTGAGTTGTTTTTGATGAATACACCGTGCTCAGAAAGGGTGACAAAACTAATTTGATTATTGAGTACTCCTTCCAGCTCGCTTACAGCTTTTTCAAATGCATCTTTATCGGTTGAGAAATCAAAATCAATATTCAAGCCTTCCTTTAACTCCTTTAAATTCGGTTTGAAAAGCGTAACGTTTTTGTAAGCAAAGAAATTCTCCTTTTTAGGGTCGACTGAAACGATGATATTGTTCTCATTCGCAATCTCTATAATGGTCTGGATAACTCTTTCCGTCAAAAGACCTTTGTTATAATCTTCCAAGATGATTGCATCGATTTTTGTCGCTATAATCGCCTTTACGTGAGCGATTAAATCGTTTTCTTCAGCAAATGTTAAATCGTTGGTTTGTTCGTCGTCGATTCGAACTAGCTGCTGATGATTACCAACGATTCTCGTTTTTACAGTCGTAATTCTACTCGGACTTTTTATAATTCCTTCGTCGCTTAAATTGCGTTTTTTCAATAATTCCGAAAATGTCTCACCTCCGCTGTCTTGTCCGATAACGGCGCACAAAATGGGTGTTGCTCCAAGTGCTAACAAGTTAAGTGCAACGTTTGCTGCACCACCCAGTCTGTTTTCACGCTCTTTTAAATTGATGATTGGAACTGGCGCTTCGGGGCTCACACGCGTGACTTTTCCACGTATGTAGGCATCAACCATTACATCGCCAATGACGAGAATACGTTTTTGCTTAAATTCCTCGAAGACTGCTTCTATGTCCATTTACGTCAATTTTTCCAATGCGTTTTTAATACGCTTCATTGCTTCGGTAAGCGTTTCTTCAGAAGCTGCGTACGAAATTCGAATACAATTGTTATCGCCAAATGCTTCACCAGTCACTAATGCAACCAATGCCTCATCTAACAAATACAAGCACAAATCGCTTCCATTTTCGATGGTTTTTCCATTGTATGACTTCCCATAAAAATAAGAAACATCAGGAAAAACATAAAACGCACCACCTGGCATGTTAGTTTTAACGCCTTCAATCGTGTTTAGTGCATCCAAAACCAACGTTCTTCTGTTAGAAAATGCTTGAATCATATCTTTCAATATCACAGGATCTGCATCTAATGCTGCAATTGTTGCTTTTTGTGTAATCGAGCTTGTTCCAGAGGTAAATTGTCCTTGCACTTTCGTACATGCGTCTGCAATTTGCTTGCTTGCTCCTATGTATCCCAAACGCCAACCTGTCATTGCCCACGCTTTAGAAACACCATTCACTGTAACGACTTGATCGTAGACCTCTGGAAACTGCGCCAAACTTTCGTGACGCGTTCCGAAATTGATATGTTCATAGATTTCATCGCTGATTACCACGATGTGTGGGTATTTCTTCAATACGTCAGCTAAACCTCTTAATTCTTCTTTGTTGTAAACCGAACCTGTTGGATTGCAAGGCGTGGAAAAAACCAGCATTTTCGTTTTTGGTGTAATCGCTGCTTCCAACTGCGCTGGTGTGATTTTAAAATCGCTTTCAATTCCAGCATTTACAATCACTGGAATCCCTTCAGCCACTTTTACAATTTCGATGTACGAAACCCAGTACGGAGCTGGAATAATTACCTCATCGCCATTGTTGACAATGCTCAGTACTACATTCGCAATAGATTGTTTTGCACCAGTCGACGTCACAATCTGATCTGGACGGTAATCCAACCCATTGTCACGTTTAAACTTGCGCGAAATTGCTTCACGTAAATCCTCGTAACCAGGTACGGGTGTATATGTCGTGAAATTATCCTTCATCGCTTGAACGGCAGCGTCTTTAATAAACTCTGGCGTGTGGAAGTCAGGCTCACCCAAACTCAAAGAAATAATGTCCTTTCCGGCGAGCTTTAACTCTCTGCTTTTACGTGACATAGCAATGGTGGCTGACTCCTCCATCGCGTTCAATCGATCTGATAATTCAATCATAGTTATTCAATGCTAAATTTAGAAAGAACAAATTTAAAATAAAGAAACATAGGAGGGTGGATAATGTGGGAAAAAGTTGGATGGTGGTTGCTTTGATTATTAAAATTACTTATCCTATCCGAGTTACTCCAAATCATAATCATTGGTCCTCCCCCTGCACCCCCTCCGAAGGGGAATTCCTAATTTCACTCCAAATTTTAAACTTTCTGTTTTTTTATAGTATTAGCTAGAAAGTTCGAAAAGAGATAGTCTCGGCTCCGTTTCCCTCTTTGGAGGGGGTGCAGGGGGAGGACCAGCGCAAAACTAAAATCAAAAAAATCTACAAATAACTAGCACCAAACTTTAAAAAATTTAAACTAAATTCGTTCGCCGTATGGGAGATGAGAAGTTTATTGATATCGAAAAACTAATAAAGAGCAAGAATCCACGATTGTTAAAGTGGTTGCCACGCTTTGTGATTAGGTACTTGAAACGGATTCTTCATCAAAAAGAAATCAACAAGTTTATTGCGAAGCATCAGGACAAGAAAAGTGCTGCGTGGTGCAAAGAAGTAGTTGATTATTTAAATATCACCTTTACCGTAAAAAACATCGAAAACATTCCCAAACAGGGGAAAATTGTCTTGGTGTTGAATCACCCTTTGGGTGGAATGGATGCGATGATCTTGGTTTCTGCATTGCATGGACACCGTGACGATTTAAAATTCATCGTGAATGACCTTCTGCTCAACATTGAAAGCATGAGAGATATGTTTGTCGGAGTGAATAAACATGGAAAAAACAAAGAATCGACACGAGCAACGATCAAAAACTTGTTTGCTTCTGACAATGCGGTGTGTATTTTCCCGGCGGGATTGGTCAGTCGAAAGATAAAAGGTGAAGTGCGGGATTTGGAATGGAAAAAAACATTTGTGACGCTTTCCCGTGAAAATGACCGTACCATCATCCCCATATACATTGATGGTGGATTGTCGAACTTTTTTTACAACCTGTATAAATTTCGTAAATTCATTGGTATCAAAGCGAACATTGAAATGTTGTATTTGTCCAACGAGCTATTTAAACAACGCGACAAGCATTTTAATTTTGTTGTAGGAAAACCTATAGATAAAACGTATATTGACACTGAAACGAATGACTTTGCAATCGCACAGCAAATAAAAGATGAAGTGTATAAATTAAGAAAGCACCTATAAAATGGAAAAAATAATAGATCCCGTTCCTGTTGCTCTTTTAAAAAAGGAATTGAACAAAGACCGTTTTCTTCGTTTAACGCGAAAAGGCGGAAATGAGATCTACTGTGTAGATTATCATAACTCACCAAATGTCCTGCGTGAAATTGGACGATTGCGCGAAGTTTCCTTCCGTGGTGGTGGCGGAGGAACAGGACTTTCAATTGACCTGGATGATTTTGACACCTCAGCTAATTGCTACAAACAGCTCATCGTTTGGTCGCCTGAAGACGAAGAAATTATTGGTGGTTACCGTTTTATCTTGTGTAAAGATGCAATGAACGAAAAAGGCGAAATTGAACTTTCAACAACGCATTACTTCGATTTTTCGGATAAGTTCATCGATCGTTATTTTAAAAATACCATTGAATTAGGTCGAAGCTGGGTGCAACCGAATTTTCAACCTGCTGTTAATCCAAGAAAAGGCTTATTTGCATTGGATAACATTTGGGATGGACTTGGGGCAATTACGGTTTCGCATCCAGAGATCAGTTACTTCTTTGGAAAGGTGACCATGTATCCTAGTTACAACCAAGAAGCACGTGATTTCTTGCTGCACTTCATGCATTATTACTTTCCAGACAAAGACCGATTGATGCGACCGTTTCATCCGCTGGTTCAAAACTACGACCGTGAAGCGTATGATGCTTTGCTTGAAGGCTTAGATTTCAAAGAAGGGTTCAAAGTCCTCAACAGCTTTGTCCGCGAACGTGGTGAGTTCATTCCGCCTTTAGTCAATATCTACATGAACCTCTCTCCTACCATGAAAACTTTTGGTACCGCAGTGAATCCTGAATTTGGAAATGTAGAAGAAACTGGGATTTTGGTCACGCTGGCTGATATTTACGAGGAGAAGAAGGAACGACACATGACGTTTTAATACTTGTTCAACAGTTAAGGCAAGCAGATACAGAGAGTTAAAAAAAAGAATTATCTTTGAATAGATATGATACAACTAATCGAAAATAGACTAGATGAAATAATTACACTGTGCAAATTGCATAGCGTAGAGTCTATTGCGCTCTTTGGTTCTGCTGCCAAGGAAACGATGAACGAGCATAGTGATATTGACTTTCTTGTACAATTTTCAGATGATATTGATGTCCTCGATTATGCCGACAATTATTTCGCCTTTCTGGAAAAACTAGAAAAATTGCTCGGTAAGAAAATTGACCTTGTATCCAAAAAATCCCTCAAAAACCCAATTCTCATTGAAGAAATTGACCGTTCTAAGGTAGATTTATATGCAGCCTAAGGTGTTAAAATACATACTTGACATTGAAAGTGTCATTCAAGAGATTGAATCCATAAAGTCGAAAACACAAAATAATTTCAACCTTTTTCAATCTGATATCATTTTACAGCGAGCAATTGAACGCGATTTAGAAATATTGGGTGAAGCAATCAAGAGAATTACCGAAGTTGAACCTTCGATTTCCATAACATCAGTCAAGAATATTATCGGCTTAAGAAATATTATTTCTCACGCTTATGATTCGATTGAACCTGAAATGATCTGGGGAATTATCCATAAGGACATTCCTATACTTGAAGCTGAAATAAATAGGATTAAGGGAACGCACTCATAGCAAGAACAATGGTCTACATTTCTCACAGAAATTTGTTATTTTTAATGGAGATAAATTAGATATCCATGCAAACACCGATTCTAATCACACTTACTTTACTATTTAATGCTGTCATGGCATTAGGACAATGTGAATATTCCAATCCTCCCGCGAAACTAGGAATTGGAATACTTGAATACGACACCTACACGAATGAAAATCCCATCTTTGAGGTGTATAACGATCCTGAACTAACAGATAAATTTTGCACGTGGAACATTTATGACGATACCGATCCTGCACCTTTTTGTGCAGCTTATCATAAACCTGACTATAGCATCGTTCAAGTCGCTGTTCTAGACACGTTGACTAATTCTTATCAAGTCATGGTGAACATGTCTGACATCAAATATGTTCCTAAAACTGCTGAGTATATTTTCTACTCGTGGGAAAAATACTTAACGCAAGCGCTCGGAGTGACGCGTATAGTTGAAATCGGTGAAGAGAAGAATCAGTTTGTTCGACAACTTCCTAAACCAGGTTCTACAGTAGTTGAATTGCCAGATGAACCCTACGAATTACTCTGTGTTATGGAAGTGCAAGGTGAATGGATTAAAGTGAAGTATGACTGCTTTTACAACAGGGATGACAATCCCTACGAAGGGACACCATGTGCTGAATACATCAACGACTGTGAGGACTCCGCAACGGGTTGGATTCAGTGGCGAATAGGAAACACGGTAATCATAGATATTTACTTGATTCCTTGATGAGGCAGAACATATTTTTCTTTGTTCAGGATTTAACGTATTCCTTTAAGCCATTCAACTGCACGATTGAAAACCCATGAAAAACAAAACACTAATAATTCTATTTCTTGCGTCACATATCGCTTATAGTCAGGGGTATGATTTCAAAAAGTATGAGTCCTATCAAAAGCAGGCTCAACTCCACGATTCAATCGGAGATTATCAAGGTGCGGTAAACTACTATGATTCCATGTTACTGACCATTGATTTCTACCCGTACAATTATTTTGACGCCTTTGTTTCAGCATGGAAACAGCAAAATCCCAGTAAAGCAGAAAATTATCTGACTCAAGGTGCGCTAAAAGGACTTGATATATCTGGCTGGTTTGCTGACGAGCTTGAATCGTTCCTAGCGACAGATCGGGGAAAGAAATATCTAAGTACCAAAGATTCACTCCTTCTACAACATTTTAGTGGGATTGATACGGTTTCGTATAACGTTCTCTCTAAACTCGTCGAAAGTGATCAACGTTTGAGGGATGGAAGTAAAGAAATGATGTACAACGATAGTTTAAATTTTGAAGCTCTCATTCAGCTCTCCGAAGAAAGAGGTTTCCCCACTTTTCCAAAAGTTGGCTATGGTGAAAGTTATGCATGGCTTTTACTCTGGCATCACAGAGGTGAAGAATATCCCAATTCAGATCAGTGGCAACGCATTATTCCTTTAATAAACAGGGAAATTCAAAAAGGCCTTCTCACACGCGATTTTTATTATATGTTAGATAATTATGATGAATCCGAGTGGAAATAAACGTAGGAGGACTCAACTCGTGACCAGTAAACAACTTTCCGACAAAAACGTCAATTGTTCACCACCACAAACAACTCCGTTCCCTGTCTAGGGGCAACTGAATTATAACACTCCTCCATCGAAATCGATGAAAAATACGGACGGAAATAGGTCATGTATTCTTCTTTTGTTCCGCCAAACGGTGGACCGCCGTCAAAATCACGGTTAAAAAGCAATCCTACCAATTTTCCACTGGGTTTTAATAAACGTTTGACATTCTTCGCATAATCTGGTCGTAATTTTGGATCAATAGCACAGAAAAGCGTTTGTTCTATGATGAGATCGTATTGTCCATCGTGTGTGAAAAAGTCTTCTTGATGCAAATGTACTGGAGGGAAATCAGGAACGCGCAGTGCAAATGCTTCCAAAGGTTCAGCCGCGAAATCCAATAGGTGTACTTGTGTAAAACCAAGGGAATGTAAATATTCCGCTTCGTAACCACTGCCACAACCGGGAATCAAGATTTTTAGGTCTTTGTTTTCCAATTGGTTAAAATAGGCAGCCAATGGCGGAGAGACTTGTCCCAAATCCCAACCTGTTGCGCAGGTTTTGTATCTATCACTCCAAAACGCAGGAGATAATGCTTCGTCCATTTACAACTTGTTTAATTTTTGCACCGTTACACCTTGCTCCGTTTCAATTTTCAAAAAATAAACGCCTTGCGGAGCAAAAGAAATATCAATGGATTTCGATGCGTTCACGGTTCCCGAATATATTATTTTTCCGTGGATGTCGACTACCGAGCATTCTGCTTCTTGCTCACTTTGGATATAAAATTTTCCCGAAGAAGGATTTGGAAAGACAGTTACTTGGGCAGAATTCGATTCATCCAATCCAAGCGCTCCTTGGTGAATTACGCCAATGCCATCCAAATCAAATCCACCTGTGTGAAAAGCCGTTGGATAGGGATCATTGATGATGTTCCCTTGACTGTCAAACGTTCCGTAAAGTGGATTGATACTCCCAACCACGTCAATGATGCGGACATGCGAGATGGCTGTGATATCTACGCTTGTTGAATCGCTTAGTTCTTCTAAATCGAAGGGTGTTCCGTAGTTAGCGCGGTACTTTCCTGCCAGATTGTTGTAATAACGGCAATCCGAGTAGCTTCCGTTCCAATATTGCACATCCGTTGGTGCCTCGCTGATCGCAGGAAAACGCACAAAATTGACACCGTCTGAACTGACCTCCACAAACGCCAATTCAATGAAGTTGTCGGCAAATCCGTTTTCGAAAACGGCAAAATCGTAGCCCGGACCGTTAGCAATCGGAAGAGCGAAACTCACCGTTGCCACTCCCCCATCTCCCAAGGAAATAACGGATACTCCATTTGCTGGACCAACAGCATCGCTTTCACTTCCGTGACTGACATCTCCATCCAACGGGAATTGAATATCCATCGGACCTCGCTCGACAACGACGCTCGTCGCCCAAGTAATAAACGCCGATGAGTCTTTATGCATCGCTGTCGATCCAGGCTCTCCTGGCAAAGGCGCAAAGGATTGTCCAAAACTCTGAGCGACAATTCCACAACTGATCAAAATAATAAAAGATAATTTCATAGAAATATAATTTTTGTTGGATTCAATCCGACGTGAAAACTCTGAATTAAACTGCCTGTGGGAGAATATTCTCGCACATAACCGCTGTTGGTGTAGTTCATGACATCCAATAGAAAAAGTGTATTTGAACTCTGTCGGTAGTGCAAACCGTACAATGTCGTAATGCCTGCCGTGCTGATGTAATTTGGAACTTCCATACTTTCTGTCAACGGGTTAAAAAGTCCAATGGTACTCGCCTGTGTGCTGTGATTGAAATAGGTCACAAGGAATTTGTCGTTCATGGGATACATTCCCGATGCATCAAACGCAAAGGTTTCAGCAACTTCGTCCAATTGTGTATCAATTCGCACCATGCGTGAAGGTTCCGCTCCGTAATCGCCACGTGCAATGACGTAAATATCGCCTTGTGCATCGGTAATGACTCCTCCTGGATTCATACCAACGGTGATGCGCTCCACTTCAATATTCGTTGCTAGATCAATCACAGAAACAGTGGAATCGGGCACTGGAAAGTTCAAGCCACCCGAATTTGCGACGTACAATTTATTGTTGGAAACGGACAATCCTTCTGGGTTCGCTCCGACTGGAATGCGCTGTGTAACCGTCAGACTTGTCGTGTCAATCACATCCACAAAACCATCGTAGCAAGTCACGTAAGCTTTTCCGTTGTGAAATGCGAGTGAACGCGGTTGTTTGGCGATACCATTCTGGATCATTGAAATTTGCTTGATCGAAGAAAACGACGTTGCATTCATCACCTCAACCGTGCTGGAAACAGTGACGACAATGTAGATTTTTCCACCGTAACGCTTCATGTCGTTGCCTGTATCACCTAATTGTCGACCAGTTTTGGTTGCGAACAAATTATTGGCGATGGTTCCATTGCTAAAGTCCACCCAGGAAACTGTTGAATTGTTGTGCTGAAAAAGCCCTTCACACAAAACGACCATTCCGTTGGACAAGTTTTCACTCACTGGTGGATCGATAGGCTCGTCCTTTTTGCAGGAAACGATCAACATCACACTAAAAATTAGACTAATTAAACGCATAACTCAATGAAATTAAGTAATTAATTCCCGGCATGACAAACGAACGAATGTATGCGTAGGAATTGTTGGTGACATTCTTCACCGTCAATTGCAACTGAATACTATTCTTCGTTGCTACCTTTACTTTGTGAAAAACACTTGCATCGATGGTATAAAATCCGTCGATACGGTTTGCTGAATTGTTCTCATTCAGTGCATATCGTTCTGATACAAAATTCGATGAAATGCGCATTCCTGTTTGTTTGTAATGAATGGACACATCACCATTTGCAGAATGTAGCGGAATATACGCCACTTGATGCTGATACGTTGGACTTTCGCTATCTGTGATGTCAATCGTGCGTTGAAGGGTGTAATTCATGTCAGCTACTATACTCCAGTGTTTTCCGAATCTCTTTTGTGCAGAGACGATAGCTTCTCCTCCATAAATTTCCACTTCACCAATGTTTTGCATCGACCAAACAAATAAATTCTGCGTGGGAATGGCAACAATCTTGTTCTGCACACGGTTGTAAAATCCATTGACACGTGCCTGAAACTTCATGTTTTTCACAGTTGGCATTGTCCTAATTCCAAGGTTGAATTGATGCGCATCTTCTGGCTCTAGTTGATTATTTCCAATGTTATTGTAGTACAATTCGTTGAAGTTCGGCATGCGGAAGGAATTTCTGTACCAGCCTTCGACAGTTGCTATGTCCTTCATAAAACGGATTGACGCCGAAGCAAATGGGTTGACCCGAAAACGATTCTGTGCGCTATTTCCTTGCCTGTTTTGCTCATCGACATATTGCGAAGAAGCGTGAACCTCAGCTCCGAAGCGACCTTTTCTAAAACGAAGTCCCAACAGCCCGAAATTGTGAAAACGCACAGGTTGTGCAAAAGTAGAATCGTTGGTTTTTAAATCACTTAGGACTTCTTCCATTCCTCCAAACAGTTCCAAGTTTTGATGCAAATCTGCACGAACAGAAATTCCTGCGGTCAGACTTCGGTTGTCGTAAGTGACGTCAATCTCCCCAGCACTGTTGAAATATGTAGGATCGATATAATTCATCGCATTGAGACTTCCATTCCCATAGATGCGTAGTTGAAGTCTATCGTAATTGAGTGAAAAATCACCAAAGGCCAACTCTTCTTTTGTCGTTAACCGTTCATCTTGCGTTTGATTGTACAAAATGACAGCTCCGGGCAATCCTTGATCAAATTGTTTGCGCTTGTACCCCAATCGTCCGACAGTTTTCTTTCCTTTGAATCCAGCAGAAACTCCATAGTACCAATCCTGGTAATCGTTGTTCGTGCGCTCAAAGTTGAGTTCATTCACGCCATTCTGCACTGTGTACGGATAGTTGCCTGCTGCATCTCGATACGATCCAGATACGCTGATAAAAAAGCGATTTGGTGTGTATTTTACACCGAAGTAACCGTTCTTTTGTTGAAACGAGCCGTATCTCACGCTCGAACGAATTTGCAATGTATCGCGCGAAAACGAATTCTCAAAAGTCTCCAACAGAAATGAACTGCCTGAAATTTGCGCTGAAATAGGTTGATAAAAACTTCCTGACGCACCGACAATACTGACAATATTCATGATGTTTTCTGCTTGAATCTGCCCCAAATTAATTTGTCCCGTCTGCGCATTTGAAAGTGAAAATCCATCCGAAACAATTGCTGTATGATTAGCTCCTAGACCTCTCATGGAAACGGTTTTTAATCCACCGAGTCCACCGTACGATTTCAAACTCACACCTGCAAACTTTCGAATCAGTTCTCCTGCATCTTCTGGTGCCATCTCGTCGATCTCATTTTTTGAAATTGACGAGTGCCTTGGTTGGAGCCTGCGGATTGTCATTAGCGAATACGAAACCACTACCTCATTCACCCGTTGGACAGAATCCACTTGAGCAAATGAAGTAAAGGTTAACACTAAAAATGGTACAATGATCAATCGCATGGCGCTAAGACGTGCGTCCCTAGATTACTTGCTGATTTTCTCAGTGAACGTTCCTTTGTCGTTGCTAAGCGTTAGAAAGTAAGTGCCAGCGCAGAAAGAAGAAAAATCGATGGTGCTCAATTGATCGTGATGCTGGGTTATCAACGTCCGTCCGCTCATATCACGCACGACTAACTCCCCGTGTTCACCGCGGACAGTAATTCTATCTTGCACTGGATTTGGGTAGACATCTACATTCGTCAATAGTGCTTCATTTACACTTGAAAACTGATCGAAAACGATATCATCTATCGCAAAATAAGCTGGAGTATTCATCCCCCAAGCTCCAACATCAGAAGATTCGAATCGAAAAGTCACTTTATTCACCAAGAACGGAAAACTCATTAAGTCGATGGTGTTCCATTCGTCCACAATGTAATCATCTAAATCATCTGCGAATCGATAATCGGCTAGGTAAAACTCAACTGAATCACTCATAGTTCCAGTATAATCCCATCCAATGATCCACACTTTAAAAAAGTCTTCGCCATTTGTTCCATCAGGATTCCCGTCAGGACCGTTTACAGAACCAAATTGCTTTGCGAACGCGTCACCGTCACGCATAGAAATAGCCGGATAAGTAGCATTTGTGATGGAAATACTCATAATACCAATCATCATGTTTTCACCTGTAATTTCACCGCTTGGATAAAAGACACCATAGTTTTCAGAATTGTTTCCTCCACCCGTGTAGGCACTGTATTGATTCCCATGTCCTGCTGTTGTGTTATCCGTGATGTTTGAAATGGAAAATCCTGACCATGAACCCCAGGTATCCTCATAAAAATTGGACAAATTGATGTCTCCAAAATCAAAATTGTCAGGTCCCGCTGAACCGTTATCATACGATTCTGGACTTAATGAAACTGACTCAAAGTCAATTACTTGTTGTGCTTGAATTGTTGCTCCGATAAACAAAGCGCTTGCTAATAGATAAATTTTCTTCATCGTTAAAGATTAAATAATTAATAAAATAAACGTTGAAGAAATCAGTTAAGAGAAATGGCATGTGCCTATAGACATATACTAAATCCGACTTTAATCTGAAGTCTTCTTTAAAATGACTAAGGCAAGTATTCTGACTCGCACCATTTTTGTTTCGCCTTCCCATCAGCCTGAGGCTAACAGTGGCATTTTGAAACAAACTTTTAGTACTTACAGCTGCAGTTACAGTTCTGGATTTTCACCAGATTCCTTTCAATCCGAGTTCTAGTATTAGTTAGAACTTAGACTTAATCACAACGTGAACCAAAGTCACGACAAATGTACGAGAATAATTTTAACCGATTAGTTTTTGTCCAAATTAAGCGTGTATTGCAGCATGATGGTGCGCGGAGGCTCTATTTTCAATGGACGTAAAGAATATGATCGATTCATCAAATTGGCACTAATTACTGCAATTTTATGCTTTTCAGAGATTGCATAGGAAATTCGTGCGTCGAAAATCCAGTTACCGTATTGATGTTCTATAAAGTAATCCATGTAGCGAATATCCTGTACAAAAGGTCCTGACGTCGCGTTTTCAAACTCTTCAATCACACCATCCATGTTGATCATTTTACTGAAATATTTTGCGCTACCACCAATCGCTAGTTTCTTCCAAAACACGAATTCTACATCTGCTTTCACATTGTGTAAAAAACGGTATTTTAAGATCCGACTGGAAGAATCGAGTGACGTACTGTTATAGCTGTATTCTCGACCTATCCCATCAATAGCATACACCAGATCAGGATTTAACGTTTCAGGTTGAATGTAATTGTAACCAGTCATGAAAGTCATGTCCACCTTTTTACCCAATTTTGCTATTCCGGAAAACGATGCATCAATTCCTAGTACGCGTGAAGCTCCCGTGTTCACGAATTTAAATCCAAAAATTTGATTTGCATCAACCATAGGATCGCCCCAAAAACCAAATAAGTACTCGATGGTATTCTCATATTCCTGCCAAAACGCAGCGACATCAATATAGCCGAAGAGTTTACCGAATTTTAATCCTTGTTTCAATCCAACCTCAGCGTTCCAACTCGACTCTGGCAGTAATCCAGGATTTGCAAAAACTCCAAAATTCCCAACGCCTGTGCGAATATACCTTTCAGTAATGGTTGGAAAACGGTATCCTTGTCCATACGACGCTCTTAAATACGTTTCTTGATACAATTTGATGCTAGATCCTGCTCTAAAAATTGGTTTTAGCGCCGTGATAGAATCATTCAATTGAAAATATTCCAAGCGACCGCCGACTGAAAGATTCAATATATTCTTGACTTTCTTCTCCAGTTGGGTATACGCCGAAATATTGAGTAATTGATTGTTGGGACTTCCCGAACCAATGTACATGTTCGCAAATGAATTGGTAAATGTTGATGTTAATCCTCCTGCAAAATCAAACTCAAATACATTTTTATACTCTTTTTGGAACAAATAATCTCCATAATAGGTCGTTGATCGATTCGATTGATTGGCTGTCATTTCATTGTCAGAATGTAAAATGCGACCTCTTAAGCTGTGTTTTCCACTGGTTGAAGTAATTAAATTGATGTACGGGTCTACATTGAAAATGAATTGCTCTTGTAGAAACACTGCTCCTGGGTATGCACTGTACAGTCCTGATGAATCATCCAGCCATGCAAATGCCATATTTGTTTGTGAGTACATTGCATTTCCGTTTATTCCATAACTCAATCCCTTGTGTTTTTTGGATCTGTGTCGTGTGTTAAAGTTAATTCGCGCTCGTTTGGAGGACATCTGGCTCTCGCTAAAATTAGAAATAGTATCGGGATAGACAAATCCCTGAATCACTGGTGGACCAATGTATCCATGATCGTAGTTTACATTCCCTCCAATTACTAGGTCGAAATTTTTAATCTGTCGTGAATGCAAGAAATTTACTCCTGTGATGAGTGGAAATTCGTTCCACCACGTTGCACCTTCAATGCTTGGTTCAGAATAAAAACCTGTGTAGACATTGACCTTCGTCTTTGGTTTCGCTTTAGGGTAAGCCGTTCGAATATGAATTGATCCTGAAAGTGCAGAACTTCCTGAAAGCACAGATGCAGCACCTTTAGTGACTTCAATCTGATGAATATTCTCCACTGGAATAAATCCCCATTCGGGTCGACCGGCGTCACCAGAAAGCATAGGCATATCATCTACTATGACAGCGACTTTAGAGCCCACACCAAATGTAAAACCAGAACCTCCGCGAATCTGAGGTTCACCGTCCAAAATGTTCAGTCCTGGCGTTTGATCCAATGCTGTTTCAATGCTTCGGGTATTTTTGTTTTCTATTAATTCTGGGCGAATTATTTCCATGGAAACCGTCTGATCTTCGATCGGTTTATCGAATCTTCCTACTTTCACCTCAACACCATCCAGCTCCTGAACATAGGCTTTCAAAATAATGTCACGAGAAATTGTAGCACCTTCAATTATGGTGATATCCATGGTATCCGTTATCATGGAAGTATAGCGACAAACGATGCGCACATTTCCTGCAGGTAATTCCAATAAGTAATTCCCATTGTCATCACTGACGGCACCTATTGTAACATCAGACTTGTAAATCACAGAAGCTCCCATAATAGCTTCTCCCTTCTCGTCGATTACCCTTCCTGTAATTTTACCACGTTGTGCAGCAGCAGAAAGACTAAATACCAGGACAGAAAATAAAAATAAATACCTCATCGCTCAAAATAAAAAAACCGTTCGCCAATGGCGAACGGCATCAAAAATAACTTTTTTGAAATAATTAGTTCTTTAAAATTTCAAATGTATAGACACCTTTTTCTGTCGTTAAGTGCACATAGTAGATTCCAAATTCTTTGTCAAACTCAATTTTAGAAGCAAGATCTCCAGTTTGTACTTCTTGACCAACTGCATTGTAGACAGCATAGCTACCAGTCAACTCATCTTTTCCATACACATTGATGAAGTTCGATACATTGTCCATTGACACGATAAATCCACCTTTAGATAACTCAGTAACTCCAACTGGATTATAAATCAGTTCAACATCATCGACTAATACTTCATCATCAGCATCTCCACCACCTGGTGTCATATTCGTAGTAAACGTTACTAAAATGTGCGTGTTTCCAGAAGCTGGTCCAGAATACACAAAAGGAACTGCAAATCGTACCCAGTTACCACCAGTTGAAGGATAATTAAGAACCGCTGTTGCGACAACATGTGCTGCTGCTGGTGTATCTTCAGGATCGCGGTAATCATACGCATCATGCAAAGTTGCTTTCATACGCGCATTACCAGAACCACCATTTGGTGTGAATTTTGCCCAAAAGACGATAGAATCTGGCTGATCAGTCAATGCTTGAGAATAGTCTGGATTTCCTGTTAACGAAATATTGTAATTTGAAGTGCTTGTCGGAGTTACACTTCCCATATTAATTCTACCCAAAGTAACATTACCATTGGCGATAATAGTAAAAGCACTTCTTGACCAAATTCGACAACTCTTCGTGCCAGCAGATCCTGGACGAACATCACTTGACGATTCTATTTGATTAGCTGCAAACCCATTTAAGTCACCTTGCGCTGTTAAAAAACTGTTCCAGTTAACTGGTTCTTCTTCTCCTGCAACTGCTTCCCAGTTTTCAAAATCACTGTTTCCAATTTGTTGCTGTCCAAACGAGAAATTCATCCCGCTAAAAATCAATGTAATAAGTAATATTCTTTTCATATAATTTAGGTTTTTGTCCAGCAAAGATAAAATTAAAGTATCAATGATTCATATATTTTATTCACTAGAAGATCTAAAATATTCATTTATAACAACTAATTATCAACCTTCTGAACGTTAAAATCGTTTGTAGAATAGGAACGCTAAAAGTTTTGTAGTATGACTTCATCGGATATAAACAACATCAATACAGCCAATTTTATCCTTCGGCATTTCGTTGATTTAAGTGCGCGATTGTTACCTCTTTTAAACGAACTTACCCAAAAACGAAATCCCACCGAAGAAGAAAAACATAGTATTCAAAAAATTGTATCGGTATATAGTCGTTATAGATTTGATGTCAATACCTCGGTGCAGCTCATCGATTCCAATATCTTAGAGCTAATTCAAAAGACCTTTGAAAACATTTTAGATGCGCAGCGCAAAAAGAACATCGAACGAAAACTCTATCTCGACCACTTTCTCTACGAGAGAGACCGATTAATTGATGTTTGGGAAACGGTTGAAGCCAATTAATCCCACTCTACCCACAAATAAATATACATATTCTAGAGAAGGTATTGCCTACTTTCGATTAAAGGCTATTTTTGTAGTAATGACAAAAACAGCACCTTCTATCGACTTGTTGCCAATTATGGAGCAATTCTACACCATTCAAGGTGAAGGGTTTCACAGTGGACGTGCTGCTTACTTTATTCGCGTTGCTGGCTGCGATGTCGGTTGTGTCTGGTGCGATGTGAAAGAAAGTTGGGATGCGGCGTTGCATAAAGAGCAGTCAATTCAGTTTTTAGTCGACGAAGTAGTGAAATCTGGAACGGATTTCTGCGTGATTACTGGTGGTGAACCTGCCATGTACGACTTAACAGCATTAACGCAAGCACTCAAAGAAAAAGGAATTTACACCGCAATTGAAACATCAGGATGCTACCCGTTGATCGGAAATGTAGATTGGTATTGTTTCTCACCAAAAAAATTCAAAGCACCATATGACGAAGCTTATTCGAAAGCGAATGAGTTGAAAGTGGTTATTAGTCACCCCTCTGATTTTGCTTGGGCAGAAGAGCATGCAACAAGAGTAAATGATTCATGTAAGTTGTACCTTCAACCTGAATGGTCGAAACGGGAACGATTTTTGCCACTGATCATAGCGTATGTCAAAAACAATCCTAAATGGAATGTTTCGCTGCAAACACATAAAATAATGAACATTCCATAATTATGAAGTATACCCTCATTCTTTTTTCGCTTATTATTTTCACTTCTTGCTCAACAGCGCAAATAGGCTTTTCTTCCAGTAACAAAAAGGCCATCAAGCTATATCAACAAGGTAAGGCGGAACCCAATTTATCAGTTGACTATACCACCAACATGCCTAATTACAGAGGTGGAATCAAGTATCTGGAACAGGCACTAGAGAAAGATCCATCCTTCTGGGAAGCACACATGCTCGCTGGTGAATTCCATGAAATCCTGCGTGAATATGAACCTGCGATTGAACATTACAAAAAAGCGCTAGCTATCAATCCACAGCAAAACAGTACTGGAAGTACTTATTTTTATTTGGCGAATCTTCAACAATCTACTGGTGATTATGAAGGAGCGATTAAAAACATTGATGTATTCGTGCAGTTCAGAAATGCCAATCCGGAATTGGTGACCGAAGCCATGCGCATTCGTAACAACTGTGCCTTTGCGATTCACGCAATGAAAAATCCATTGAGCTTTAATCCAATCAATATTGGACCGGGAATAAATACTGCGAACCCTGAATACTTCCCTACCATTACAGTAGATGGAAAAACGATACTTTTTACGCGAAGAATAAAGGACAATCGTGTTCCTGGACCAGTCAAAGAACAAGAGGATTTTTTCGTTTCTGAGCTCAATGAAAACAATTTATGGGGAACGGCGGTTGCGATGCCTCCCAATATCAACACCGTTAACAACGAAGGTGCACCTACAATTGCTGCTGATGGTCGCTCGTTGGTTTTTGTCGCTTGTCCTGATGCCACAGGAACCAATTATGGCGAGAACAGGTCGGGTAATGGAAGTTGCGACTTATTCTACACAAAAAAACTAGGATCGAAATGGATGAATCCAGTCAACCTGCCTGGAAATGTTAATTCCTACCACTGGGAGAGTCAACCCTCGTTATCTGCAGATGGAAAAACGCTCTACTTTATTCGTGGAATCCGAGGAATTGACCGTACGGAAGACACCGATATTTATGTGGCACGACTAGGGGAAAATGGACTTTGGGGAACACCAGAGCGCTTGCCAGATCATATCAACACGCCTTACAAAGAAGAATCGGTGCTCATTCACCCTGATGGAAAAACGTTGTATTTTGCTTCGCGTGGACATGTGGGAATGGGAGGATCAGACTTATTCGTCACCCGTATGAACGAAAATGGAAGCTGGAGTACCCCTGAAAATTTAGGCTATCCAATCAACACCAAGTACGATGAAAACTCATTGATGGTTTCTCCCGATGGAGAGATTGCATTTTTCGCCTCCAACAGAGAAGGCGGTTACGGTGATTTGGATATTTACTACTTTGAAATGCCCGAAAAACTGCGTCCGACAAAAACATTGTACTTCGAAGGAATTGTGTTTGATGTCACCACAAAACGACCAGTACCAGGTAAATTCCAGTTGATCGACCTAGAAACAGGAAAAGAAGTGATCTATTCGGAAGCGGATAAATTGAGTGGTGAGTTCATGGTTTCGTTGCCTGTCAATAAATCGTATGCATTGAACGTCACTTACCCCGGCTACGCATTTTTCTCTGAGAATTTCGATATGATCAATCCCGACAATTTAGAGGCGATCCACATGGATGTTCCATTAATTCCACTGAACAGCGGTGGAGATCCAACAATTGTTTTGGCAAATGTTTTCTTTGATCTTGCAAAATCCACGTTGCGTAAGGAATCATTTGTAGAACTCGATAAGCTTGTTCATTTCCTGAATGAGAATCCAACTGTTAACATTGAAATAGGTGGTCATACAGATTCGCGTGGTGACAAACAACAGAACTTAACGCTCTCCAACGACAGAGCAAAAGCTGTGTACGACTATGTGATCGCAAAAGGAATTGACAAAAAAAGATTAACTTTCAAGGGATATGGCTCTACAAAACCTGTTTACTCGGATGAAAATATCTCAAAAATGAACACCGAAAAAGAACAAGAAAAGGCACATCAAGCAAACAGAAGAACTGAGTATAAAATCGTTTCGAACTGATGCATTTTATAAAACTTACGCGCCCGTTAAATCTGCTGATTATTGTCGTTACGATGTACGGCATTGGTTGGTATTTTGAAGGCGTTTACGATATTCAGTCATCGCTGGGTGTTCAATCATTTACTTTTTTCTTGTTGGTTATTTCAACCGTAATGATTGCAGCAGCAGGGAACATCATCAATGACTATTTTGATATCAAGGCGGATCTCATCAACAAACCCAATAGAGTCGTAATAGGCAAATTTATCAGCAGAAGAGTCGCCATTTTTTCTCATTGGATAATTAACTTCATTGCCTTTGCGATTGCGCTCTACCTCAGCTGGCGTTTGCAAACGTATTGGTATCTTTTTATTCACTTATTGACCATTAATTTATTGTGGTACTATTCACTCAAATTAAAGCGAAAGTTTTTCATTGGGAACTTTTTGATTGCCGGATTGACTGCAATCGTTCCTTTGTTGGTGGGTTATTACTTCTACCACATCCAGTTAGTGGGTGCCGGCGAAATTGAAACCAACACATTCTTTCCTTTTGGTGAAGAGCCGATTATTGATTTCACATTGCTCCTGACCTTTGCCATTTCAGGATTTGCTTTTGTACTGAATCTTGCACGCGAGATTGTGAAGGACATGGAAGACGTTGAAGGAGACAAAAAGCTACACGCAAAAACGCTACCTATCGTTCTAGGTTACAAGAAAACAAAACGTGTTGTGGGACTTATTTTATTCTTTACCATCGTTTTCTCATTGATAATATGGAGTGTCTATGAACATCTCACATGGACATCCGTTCTTCCAATTTTTATTTCCGCAGCACTAGTCGTACTGTGTTTTATTCTATTAATTATAGCCAAGGAAAAATCCCACTACAGAACGATCAATCACTTGATTAAATTGGCAATGATATCTGGTCTATTGATTCCTGTGTACTGGCGAATTTTGATGATTTATGGATAGGATAACCATTGTTCTTGCTTCTAAATCACCACGGAGGCAATCGCTTGTGGAAGAAATGGGCTTTCCGTTTGAAGTGCGGATAAAAGAAGTGGAAGAAAATTACCCAGCTGATATTCCAGTGGAACAAGTTCCAGTTTACCTAGCGGAACTGAAATCTACGCCGCTTTTGTCATCGCTCAGGGAACGTGAAATTTTGCTTACCTCCGATACCGTTGTTATTCACAACGATACAATTTTAGGTAAGCCAAAAGATAAAGCCGATGCGCAACGCATGTTACAAATACTTTCTGGTACATCGCATAAAGTCGTTACGGGTGTTTGTCTCACCAGTAATTCACATTCCGTTTCATTCGCTGAAACAACTATTGTTCACTTTTCCACCTTGACAGAAAGAGAAATCAACTATTACATTGAAAAGTATCAACCTTTTGACAAAGCTGGTTCTTACGGCATTCAAGAATGGATCGGTGCCATTGGAATCCACAAAATTGAAGGGTGTTACTACAACGTCATGGGGCTTCCTGTCAATAAAATTTACTCAGTGCTAAGAGACGAGTTTGGTGTAACTATTTAATCAAATAGAGATATACGCAAAGATATTTAGCTGGTCGCGATTAAAATCCATCAATACTTGATTCATATAGCCTACTTCCACCCTAATAAGGTTATTGAATTTATAGCCGGCACCAACATACAATCGATTTCTATCAAAAATGGCATGGTTGGTATTTAGAAAAACCTCATTATACGCTGCAATATAGCTCGTTTTATCTGTCATTTCTTTATTATTTATTGGAATCTGAAATGCTAAGAAATAACGCAGACGCATCCTAAAACTGTGCTTGATGAAACGTTGTTCAAATCTGTATCGGTGTTGAAAATTAAATCGACCAAACGATTGTTTTGTGATAAATTGTTGAAAAACGCGGTGCTCTTCTGTGACCAACTTATTTGTGTTCGTCTGGTCGTAATTTTCGCCACGAACATAGGCATAGCCCAATAAAGCATTATTGTTTTTCTCGGTAAGATTCATTCCGACACCTGTTCTTACAAGTAATTGTTCTAAGTCTCCAATGGCATTGTAGTTGCGGTATTGAAGTTCGCTGTGCCAATTAAATTTGTCTTTAAATTCCTTGTTTCCAAGAAATATCATCCAATTTCCAAAATCGCTATTTTGCGATATTGCAATGAATGGAAAAAAGACAACAATGAATAAGAAATGCTTCATGCGTAAAAATATTTAATGTTTTTTATGTGGAGGTTCGTAGATGAGTCTTAAAAAACTACTGAATCGCTCATTTTCTCTACTAACGGGGATTCCTGTAACAATTCCAATCAATAAATTATCGGTAACTGCTACGCGCATTTGTGGTCGAATTGTCATGTCAAAATCTCCCAAATGATCAATGGTTTTGTTAAACTCAACACCTAGAAAGTTTCTTGTTCCTGGGATCATGTAATGAAAGTTACTGTTTATTTGCCAGTTTACATGCACAACTCCGTTTGAAAATTGATGATCAATCATTGGTCCTGCGTATACCAGCGTGTGGTAATTATCTCCCCACCTTTTTGCACCTACGAAGAATGGACTGTATAGGTTGCCATGAAATGGATCTGCCTTTCCGTAATTACTAAACTCGATCATCTCAAATTCGTGCAAATAACCAATGGCCAAAGATGTTTTTGCCTTTTCCGATACCAAAAAGGTATACTGAGCCGCAAGTTTTAAAGCATTCAACCTGCTTTGCGGTGCACCGCCATTGCCGTTGGCTGCATAATAGAACGTAAAAGGTAGCTCGACCTCAAGACCCAGTCGATTAACTGGCGCCCATTCGTATTCAATTAGCGCTTCGTAAGAATCATACAAGTTATTGTCCGTAAGTCCGAGTCCAACGTTCCACTCCTTTTCTCCCTTTCTCGCTCCTAAGTCACGAATTAGGTCGATGTATAGTGGTTCTGCGTGCAGTACCTTATCGGGTGATTGTTTGTTTTCCACTTCTTCAATATACAAACTATCTAGTCTGTCTTTTTTGGTTTTTCTACTGTCCTCTTCTTGTTGTGCAAAAACGCCACAACTTGCCAATAGCAAGAAGAACAAAAAATTAAAAATTTTCATTTGTTTTATTGTTATAATCCGTAATTAAATCTGTGTTAAATTTCAAATTTGATTTGAAAAAATGACTGGAGGTCACTTTTGTAGACTATAACAACTCGGGCGGGTGAAGAAAGTTTTTAATATGTTCTAAGCTATAATGTTTCAGGTAAAAAAAGGAACTACGCCCTTGCTCTTTAAAATCGGTTTCTTCGTACGCATATAACTTTATATTACCAAAGAAAATCAAATCAAGTGTGTAGTTCATCTGCATTTTATCATGCCTTCTCCCATCAACGTCATCGTATTCAGCAATTACATTTCCATAGCCCAATATTTTCTCCACGAAAATTTCCACAATACTTTCTTGATCGTTAAACGACAAATTCTCGCTGATGTGTTGTCCATGAGGATCTGGAATATCAACACTGCAATTTAAGATATGCAACATGAGGCAAAACCAAAAAAATCGAATAAATTTACTTTCTTCTAGTGATCTTAGCATCTATTGTTTCATTTGAAGCGATTAAAAATAATTGAAAACGCCAGTATTTGTTAGTACTACGTTGGATTAAAAACTGGTTTTAACGAATTTTGTGAAATTCGCTAAAATCGAAGAATTACTTCATCCGTTTTTAATCGATTTTTGAGCCAATTTAAGATTTTCAGTTTTTCTTCTGCGGTCAGTTCCTCTTTGGTATCAAAAACAACAAGAGAAACTATTTTGGACTTACTCGATGAGCTCACATACTGTTTCGAAATCGCGTAAGAACATGACACGATAGCGGGGTAAAGCGGTCTAATTTCCTTCAGTAACAACTCCCCAGTTCCAGAAATCGTTTGTAGGCTATCAAGCTTATGAGTGCTTTGGTCAAGACTGCTTTTTAATCGACTTATTTCAGCGGTCAATTGTCGATGTTGGTTATTTTGCTTCAGTGCACCGTCGTAATCTTTGATCTTCCATCCTTGTTCAACGATCAACTTCGCATCATCTAGTCCTAGATCCTTCGCTTTTTCTTCCAGCTGAAGCACGGTATTCTTATCAAATTCACTCCCTCCATAGACCAATTTTATAGTTCTCTCATTAGCGTCAATATTGCTGTTTAATAGGAAGTTTCCATCCCAAATCCCTACCTTTTTTACAAAAAGATCAGCTTTTCCTTGAAATTTCTCTTTCGTTACAAGTGTATAACCTAAGTAGACACTCGGTACTACTGTCAATGCAATAACCGCAATCACTGCAATGTTCTTGTTTTTGATTTCTCTTGAAAGCAAGTGTGATTGTTTGGGTAACTTTAACAATTGCGAAACAACCATTGCCGAAAGCGCTATAAACACCGAATTGATGGTGAACAAGTACAAAGCTCCAAAAAAGTAGGAAAAATTACCAATGGAAATTCCATATCCGGCGGTGCACAAAGGAGGCATTAAAGCAGTTGCAATTGCGACCCCTGGAATTACGTTTCCTTTGTTTTTACTACTGATAGCGACAATTCCCGCTAACCCTCCAAAAAGGGCAATTAACACATCAAATATTGTTGGACTTGTTCTCGCTAATAGTTCAGAATGCTCTGTACTGATTGGCGTTAAAATAAAATACATTGTTGACGTTACCAAGGCAGCAACTGTAGAAAAAGCGAAATTCTTTAGCGACTTGCGAAACAATAAGAAATTGTAGGTCGCTACACTATAACCAATACCATTGATTGGTCCCATTAGCGGTGAAATCAACATGGCTCCAATAATTACCGCAGTAGAGTTCATGTTTAATCCTACAGATGCGACGAGAATTGCAAAGATTAAAATCCAAACGTTCGTGCCACGCACGACAATGCCCTTTTCAATCACATCTTTAATGATGGCAGGATCTTCTTGCTCATGCGTCAGACGTAGAAATTGAAAAAGTTTTTGAATTAAATCTAATATCATCCGATAAAATTATTTTTTCAGTTAAATGGTATGATCCAAATGTACTAAAATCCAGCTAAGTTAACAATTTACAATTACAGAGTGAATGTATATTACTTGACCCTAATCATTCATTGTCCTTATTCTTGAAAATGGTTCCGATTCCCTTTCCTAATTTTTGAACCGCTTCAATTCCCTTGTTTAATGGTTCTGCTGAAACGTCTCTGTACTGTCCAATGCTTATGTTATCAGCATATTGTTGCGGGTAAATGATGAATTTGCTGTTTTTAGCAAAGTGCTTTTCGAGTTTGGAAGGAAGATTATCCAAAGTTCCCAAATACGACGTTGCTCCTTTTCTTGCGGAGACCAACACAAACAAGTCTTCTTCTCGAACGCCCCTCGAAAGTACAAGAAAATCCTCCCACTCTGTAAATGCCTTTATTGTAATCGAAGCGGTCAGTTTTGTCTTTTCAACTAATCTCTCAACAGCCCTCTCAGTAGGTTCGTTACAATAAACAAGCATTGGAATACTTAACTCCTGAGCCAACTTCGCCATTTTTGCAAACCATACACCGAATCCATTTTCATGCTCTGCCAAAGGGGGAACAACTATAACAATTCGTTTGTGTAAGATGAGCGGCTTCTTCAAATTACAAATAAAGGTCGTCTTATCTGTAGTACTCAATATGCTTTCTACCTTTTCTCCAATTATTTTATCTATCAGACCAGATTTCTGGGGCCATTCTAATACAATAATATCTGCCATAATTTCTCTCGAAATACGACCTATACCGCTGGCTGGATTATGGTCAATCGTAGTAATAATATTGACTTTTGTTTCGGAAGCTGAAGCTTGTTTTACAAATTCCTCTAGTTTATTTCTTGCTCTGATAATGTTAATTTCGGCCTCGTCATTATTGGAAACTACTGAAAGTATTGAAAGTGGATTAGCTGATTTCCTGTCCTTAATGAAAGTTGCCAGTTCTAATAATTTCTCAATGCTACCGATATTTTCAATCGGTAACAATATGTGCTCACTGTGCGCTCCATTTGCTTTCATAAGCCCTTCATCATCATTTTCAGACTCAATAATCATCTTTTTAGCCGCTTTTTCAGTGGCAAATGATGCTACAATACATGTTATTAAAATAAGTACAATAGTTCCGTTGAGAATATTATCGTCTAGAATTTCAGCTTTGTAACCGACTAAAATTACTGCAAGTGTGGCTGCAGCATGTGCGCTACTGAGCCCAAAAATAAGCTGTCTTTGGGTCTTCGTATATTTGAATACTATTTGCGCAAAAAAAGCAGCAACCCATTTTCCAAACAACGCAACTACTGAAAGCGTTCCAGCGATTATAAGCGCTGTTGGTCCACTAAAAATTACGCTGACATCGACCAACATTCCCACACTTATTAGGAAGAATGGAATGAACAAAGAGTTTCCAATAAACTCTATTCGATTCATAAGTGCCGAGGAATGAGGAATGAGTTTGTTTAACGCAAGTCCTGCTACGAAAGCTCCAATGATTGGTTCAACACCTGCAACTTCAGCTAAGAAGGCCGCCAAAAAAACGATGGACAATACGAAAATATAGTGTGAGTGTTTTTCACTTTCCAGTTTTCTGAAAAACCACTTGGCGATTCGTGGAATTATTAAAAACATGATCGCCGAGAAAATGGCCAACGAAACTCCGAGTCGGATCCAGAACTCCTGGTTCAAATTGCCCTCGCTGTTCCCCATAATTACCGCCAAAATGATCAGTACAGCAGTATCAGTCAAAATTGTTCCACCAACTGTAATGGCGACCGCTTGGTTTTTAGAAACACCCAATTTACTAACAATCGGATAGGCCACCAGTGTATGTGTTGCAAACATACTGGCTGTCAAAAAACTGGCATTGAAATCATATCCAAGAAAGTAATAACATACAGGAAACCCAATAGATAAAGGAAAAATAAACGTAAAAAATCCAAATAAAAGACTTTTGTTTCGATTCGATTTAAAATCGTTCATGTCCAGTTCAAGTCCCGCAATAAACATTATATACAACAGTCCAATGGTCGAAAAAAGTTCAACCGCCGAAGTTTTTTCAAGGATATTTAATCCGTGCGGACCAACGACAACACCTGCGATAATCAAACCAATAATCCCAGGGATATTCAGTTTTCTTAGTAGAATTGGGGAAAGTAAAATGATAAATAAAATCAATGAAAAGATCAGTACTGGATTTCCTAGTGGTAGCTCAAATTCGTGCATTAAGTGCTGAAAAAAGTCAGTCATACTTTTTAATTATGAAATGTAAAACATGCTACATACGTTCTGGTACCTTTACACCGAGAAGGTACATCGCCAATCTAATCACCTTTGCTACGTTTTCACTCAACACCAATCGCGTATTTTTTAGCTCCTCGTCTTCCTCGATCAAAATAGGAATGCTTTGGTAAAAATGATTGTACAATTTGACTAGTTCGTATGAATAATTCGCTATTACTGCTGGTGAATGATTTAGTGCCGCTTCTTCCACCACTGCAGGGAAAGTGACCAAATGCTTGATGATTTCCTTTTCTTCTGAGCGTAAAGTTGTTTCTGTCAATGCCCCATATGTTCCAGCCTTTTTCAACAATGATTTGATCCGTGCGTGCGCATACTGAATAAATGGACCTGTATTTCCATTGAGTTCAATGGATTCTTCAGGATTAAACAACATTCTCTTTTTCGGATCGACTTTGAGTAGGTAGTATTTCAATCCACCCATTCCGATCAACTTGTAAAGTTCATTTTTTTCTTCGGGAGTAAATCCATCAATGTGTCCACGTTCCTGAGTCATTTCTTCAGCTTGAGAAACGACTTCCGCCATTAAATCGTCGGCATCAACCACCGTACCTTCACGAGATTTCATTTTACCTGTTGGTAAATCCACCATACCGTAGGACAAGTGACTGCAGTTGTTTGACCATTCGAAACCTAATTTTTTAAGGATCAAAAACAATACTTTAAAATGATAATCCTGCTCATTTCCAACCGTGTAGATAATTCCAGTCAGGGTGGGATAATCATGAAAACGGTCTACAGCAGTTCCGACATCTTGTGTCATGTAGACAGCCGTTCCATCCGATCTCAATACGAGTTTTTCATCCAGCCCATCTTCTGTCAAGTCAATCCAAACAGAACCATCTTCCTTTTGATAAAAGACACCTGACTTCATACCCTGCGCTACGATGTCCTTTCCAAGCAAAAACGTATCCGATTCAAAATAGAGTTTATCAAAATCAACCCCCATTGCATCGTACGTCTGCTTAAATCCTTCGTACACCCAGCTGTTCATTGTCGACCAGAGCAAATAAACCTGTGGATCTCTCGCTTCCCACTTGACAAGCATTTCTTTCGCTTCTAGTAGCAGCGACGTTTGATTTTTCGCAAGATCCTTAATTTTCGCATCGATTCCTGCGATTGCTTTTTCATCCTTTCCAACCTTAGAGTCACTCAATCGTTTGAATTCAGCAATTATATCAGAAGGATAATTATCAAATTCACCTTTTTCCCATGCAGCAATTATTTCGTTGGCTTCCTTGTTAAATTCTCTGTCAAAAGCAACGTAATAATTCCCTACTAATTTATCTCCTTTTAATCCAGTATTTGCAGGAGTTTCGCGTTCTCCTTTTTCATTGAGAGGTGAAAATTTCTCCCAAGCCAGCATACTTTTGCAGATGTGAATCCCACGATCGTTGATGATTTGGGTTTTTATCACCTCATGTCCATACGCCTTCAATATTTCTGCAACAGAATAACCTAAAAAATTGTTTCTTAGATGTCCCAGGTGCAGAGGTTTATTCGTGTTCGGCGATGAATATTCAACCATGATCATTGGTCGTGAATTTGGTCGCGCAAATCCGTAATTTTCATCTTTGGAAACCTCATTCAGTTGCTTTAACCAATAGGCTCCAGAAATAGTAAAATTCAAAAATCCGCTAACTACGTTGTAGGATTCAATATCTTCGATAACTCCTTTGATAAATTCACCTAGTCTCTCCCCTGTTTCAACTGGAGAGGTCTTCAGCAACTTCACAAAGGGAAAAATAACCAAGGTTAAATCTCCTTCTATTTCCTTACGAGTTTTTTGAAATTGAATAATATTCTCATCGATCGGTGTTCCGAACAATTCAACTCCATGCTTCAACAGCAACTCCTTAATTTCTTTCTCCATCTTATTTTTCCTCTAGCACCTCAACGGTTTCCTTTAACAGTTCAAATGTAATTTGAGCCATTTTATTCTTTTTCTCATCCAAACATGGATTCACTTCCACAAACTCTATGCATACGGTTTTTTCTTCCTTTGCAAATCCTTTTAGAAACATTTCGGCTTCTGCAGGTGTCAGTCCATCTTCTACTGGTGTACCAGTGCCGTGCGAAGTCAACTCTGGATCCATGGAATCCACATCAAAAGATACGTAAATGATATCACAATTACTCAATTGGTCCAGTGTTTCTTTTACAATTGCTTCCACACCTTCATCACGTAACTTATCTACTGTATGATTGGTAAGATTCAGTCGCTCCATCAAGGCATCTTCTTGTTCTTCTGTATCTCTAACTCCGATAAAAACGATGTCCTCTGGTAATATTTTTGGTCCAATAATTCCAGTGTTTTTCAGTTCACTCCACATGCAAATTACGTCCGAAGAGAGCTCATTCACCTGTTCCTCAATATTGTCAATCCCCAAAGCCGTAGCCAATGGCATTCCGTGCATGTTTCCAGACGGTGTTGTGTATGGCGTGTGTAAATCTGCATGTGCATCAATCCAAATTACTCCCAAACGTTTTGTTGGGTACGCCGCTTTAATACCTGCTATCGTTCCTCCTGCAGAACCATGATCTGCTGCCAACAACAATGGAAACTCATTGCGCTCTAAAATTGCTTTCACTTTCGATGAAACTGATGCAAATACCTTCACCAATCCTCCTACTCTTTTCGCAAAAGGGTACTTAATCGCACTGTCTAATAGATAATTACACTCTTCTACATATTCAATTTCAAACTCACCGAAAAAATCGCTGTTTTTCTTGCGTGCTGCTGCCATTATAGCCTCTGGTCCCAAAGATGATCCTCTTGTTCCAGCTGTGATTTCTGATTTATTGATTAAAAGCGTTATGTCTCTTCTCATAAATATTCAATTCAGAAACAAAAATAATATAATAAGCACTCGTCAAACGACTTTTCATTATTTTGACATTAGAACTTTTTGGGATTGAATTGATTTTAGTTTTTGAAGCAATAATTTTAGCAGTTTTGTAACTTAATTCATTCTGAACGTTGAAAACTAAGCATATGAATAAGCAATACCGACTTTCTGGTTTTAAATCAATTTTTAGCGCTTGGATGCTAATGATCTTTGTGTTTTCTTGTCCAGCAGATGTGATGGCACAGAAGCAATCATCCTTTTCAGGAATGTTGGAATACAAGATCTCAGTGCGTGATACTGCATTGCGCTCACTATTTCCAGACAATTCGATGTTCATTTACACGAATGACACCATCCTTCGCGTCGAAAACTTTACCAATCAGTTGGGAAAACAAGTCGTGATACGACACATGGAAATGCAAAAATCGTATTTACTTCTTGACACACCGATTGGCAAATACTCCATCCGAACCGATGAAACTGCATCGGATTCAGTTAAATCAGAATCACAATTCACCTTTAAAAAGAAGATGTTCAAAAAGGTAATTGTTGGACGTAAAGCAAACCGAATGCTGGTCACCCATCCAGACTTTAAGACACCGATAGAATTTCTGTATTTCAAGAAAATTCCTTCAAAATACGGTACGTTTTACCAAGAAATGCCAGGGCTACCGGTTCGATTCAGTGTTCCAACTGCCGATGGCATCATTGATTATGAATTGGTAAAAATGAATGAATACACACCAAATCGCGACTTATTCGGCGTGCCAAGCGACTATCAGCTGGTGACTTTTGACGAATTTCTTGAGAAATATATCAGCTCAAAAAGTAGCAGCCCAGAATAAATAAAACTGCTGTTCGCAATTTGAACACTTGACTGTGTAAACTTAAACATGACAGGGATTCCATAGTCGGCAATCCTTCTTATCTTCGTAGGATATATTTTTTAAATGGTAACAGACAATGAGTTTATAGAGAAAGGAGCGAAGGAAAAGCAGGCAGAAAAACAAACCAAAACTGGCACAAATAAGACTGCCAAAAAGGATAATAAATTTCAGCTACTTCGAGATCGTTTCAGTCAAAAGAAGGTGAAATCAACCATTGGAACGATTTTGCTTGTGCTCTCTGTTTACCTGTTTCTAGCCAATTTTTCTTATTTATTGACTTGGCAACAAGATCAAAATCGTGTATTGTCAAAAGGCCTCTTTGAATTTTTATTTGATGGAAATGAAGAACCTGTTGCAAATTGGCTTGGGAAATTTGGCGCATGGACATCGCACTTATTTATGTACCGCTGGTTTGGATTAGCGTCCTTTGCCATCCCAGTTGTCAGCTTTGTAATTGGATTTAAGTTTCTCTTCAACATCGACCTGCTCCCAATTGGAAAAACAATAGGTGCTTCCATTTTAAGCATGGTTTGGTTCAGTTTGTTTTTGGGACTTTTCTCTCAACACGTAAGCTACGCGGGTGGAACATTCGGATTCCAAACCAATCAGTGGTTGCAGTTGTCACTTGGAAAATTTGGAGCGCTGATGTTTATTTTAGCGACAGGTTATTTGATCAGTCTCATCGTGTTCAACGTTAATTTGTCAAAAATCTTAAGCTGGTTCAAACGGAGTACATCTGAAGAAAATAACGATTTATCAACCGTTTTAAGCGCTGACGACCTTGCTGTTACCAATACGCTCGATCCAAATAAAACGACCGATGAGTTAATTGCGCGAACTGTTCATTTTGAAGACAACGAGTTGACCATCGATGAGGAGATTGCATCCGAAGAAGAAGAAGAGTCCGAAATTATTGATGAGATGAACAAGGAGGTTGAAGATTTAAATGATTTTGAATCTGACGATGAAGCCTTTGAAGTCGAAGTTGCCAAGCAAAAAGAAGACGATATTGAATTGAGTGACGAGGAGGTGGAAAGTAAACGTCAAGAATATGGCGACTACGATCCAAAATTAGACCTTTCGAGTTACGCCCTCCCTCCTATTGATCTGCTAAAGGATTATGGTTCATCCTTAGGTCAAGTCGATAAAGCAGAGTTGGAAGCCAATAAAAACAAAATCGTTTCGACGCTTTCCAATTATAAAATCGAGATTGATAAAATCAGAGCGACGGTAGGTCCAACAGTTACTTTGTATGAAATTGTTCCTGCACCTGGGGTTCGGATTTCAAAAATCAAGAACCTTGAGGACGATATTGCCTTGAGTCTAGCTGCATTGGGAATTCGCATCATTGCACCAATTCCAGGGAAAGGAACAATAGGTATTGAGGTACCAAACAGCAAACCAGAGATGGTCAGCATGCGTTCCTTAATCGCTTCCAAAAAATTCCAGCAAAACGATTTCGAATTACCGGTGGTGATGGGAAAAACGATTACCAACGAAATCTTTACGTTTGATTTAGCCAAACTACCTCACCTGCTTGTCGCCGGTGCAACAGGACAAGGAAAATCTGTCGGGTTAAATGCCATCCTCATCTCTTTGCTCTACAAAAAACATCCAGCTCAGGTTAAATTTGTCTTAGTCGATCCAAAAAAAGTAGAGTTAACGTTGTACAACCGGATTGAACGCCATTTCTTAGCAAAATTACCCGGAGAAGAAGAAGCGATTATCACCGATACAAGTAAAGTGGTAAACACGCTAAATTCATTGTGCATTGAAATGGACAATCGTTATGAGTTACTGAAAGCAGCTCACGTACGCAACATTGTCGAGTACAACCAAAAATTTATTGCGCGAAAATTAAATCCAGAGAACGGACATCAATACCTTCCATACATTGTAGTTTTAATTGATGAGTTTGCAGATTTAATTATGACTGCCGGAAAAGAAGTGGAGCAGCCCATCGCCAGAATTGCACAGTTAGCTCGAGCAATCGGGATACATTTAATCGTTGCGACGCAGCGTCCTTCGGTAAACGTAATTACTGGAATGATCAAGGCCAACTTCCCAGCTCGTATTGCATTTAGAGTATTGTCAAAAATAGATTCACGTACCATTCTGGACACTTCAGGTGCTGATCAATTAATTGGGCGTGGTGATATGTTAGTGAGCATGGGACAAGACGTAGTGCGGTTGCAGTGCGGATTCGTGGATACACCAGAAGTGGATGACATCTGTGCTTTTATTGGAGATCAACGTGGTTATCCTGAAGCAATGTTGTTACCAGAATACGTAGGAGAAACTGGAGAAGGAAGTGGAAATATGGATGATGATGAACTTGATGCAATGTTTGCAGACGCTGCTAGAATCGTCGTAATGCACCAACAAGGATCTGCGAGTTTGCTTCAACGAAAGTTAAAACTCGGATACAACAGAGCAGGTAGAATTGTCGATCAGCTGGAAGGAATGGGAATTATTGGTCCGTTTAAGGGCAGTAAAGCACGTGATGTTTTGTATTCAGATGAAATAAGCCTGGATCAGTTTCTGGCGAGCAAAGGAATAATTTAAAATCGAATGCTCGTTCTGTATTCATTAGAGTTTCTTAAATTTCCTTTTTTTTTTGCTAAATGTTTTTTATACCAAAATCAAAGTTTAAGGACTATTATCACATCGCGCGTTTCAACCTTACTTGGAACGTAAGTGCATTTTTATTCATTGTACTCACACTGCTTGGTGCTACCTTTCTTTTATTAAATAACGGGGCAACCGTCCCCACTCTTCTAGGATCTTTAGTTACATTCCTTTTACTGGTCATCATGACCGTAACTAAAAGTCATATCCTGGCGGCTTATTTCTTCACTTTTTCGGGAACTTTACTCTGTCAGTTCACGTTGATTTACTATCAGAACCTTCTCCATTTTGTAGATGTGCTGTGGATCATTATGGTCGTTTTATTTACGTATTTCTCACTGGGTAAAAAAAAAGGAAACATAATCATTGTGATGAAAGTTTTTGGGGTATTTTATTTCATACTATTTGTTGTGAAAAAAAATATCCAACAACTCGATGAAATTAGCGAGGTAGACACCATTGGTCTCGCTATAAACTACATTGTGGTTTCCCTAATCATAGGCTATTTTATCAAGCAGTTTGTTGACACAACTAAGCACGCTGAAAAAGAATACCAACTCATCAATTCGGATTTGCAACACAAAAACGCACAGGTTGTCCGTCAAAA